>CAYRQX010000048.1:0-29125 GCA_964426485.1 uncultured Sphingopyxis sp.
GCCCCTGAAGCGCATACGCGCATCCTGACGGCCGCCTTGCCGCCCGTCGCCTATCTCGGGACGTTCCGCCCTCCAATCGCCTGACGCTCTAGGTCTGCGCGTGCCCTTCGCGTGCGCTTCTCCCTGGAAACGTCAGGAGTCTCCTTTTCATGAAATCCATAGTTGTCGCCGCGAGTCTCGTGGCGCTCGTTGCAGGCTCAAATTCCGCGCCCGCCGCTGCCCAGTCGGCAGCGACGGAGCTGGTGGGACCGCCTTCTTCCGCAGGCGAGGCCGTGCGTACCGGCCCGCTTCCCGCTCGATTGTCCCTCGCGCAGGCGATGGAGGAAGCCGACGCGCGCTCGCCGCGCGGGGTTGCCGCCGAAGCCGAGGTGGAGGCCGCTCGCGGTCGCCCGCGTCAGGCGGGCTATCGCTACAATCCGACGCTCAATGTCGATGTCGAGAATTTCGCAGGCACCGGCCCCTACTCGGGCCTGAACGGTCTCGAAACGACCGTGTCGGTCAATCAGCGTCTCGATATCGGGGGCCGGCGCCGGTCGCGCATGACGCTCGCCGACGCCGAGTTTCTGGCCGCGAAGTACAAGTTGGAGATTGCACGCGCAGATCTTGCGCTCGATGTCCGCAACCAGTTCGCGACCGCTCTCGCGGCCCGCGATAGCCTCGCGCTCGCACGCGAAAATGAAGCGCGTGCCCGCGAACTCGTCCGCGTGGCACAGGCCATGGTCGATACCGGCAACGAGCCGCCGCTCCGTGCGTTCCGCGCCAATGCGGCTCTCGTTCAGGCCACCGCCGAGCTACGCACGGCCGAGGCCGAAGAAAGGACCGCCCGGCGTTCGCTCGCGGCGCTCCTTGGAAGCTCGGTCCCGCCTGCCGAGTTGATGGAAGGCGATATGTGGGTGGCACCGGAGACGGTGGACTCGCTCGCGACGCTCGACGTTCGCTTGGCAGAAACCGAGAAGCTGATTGCTGAAGCGCGGCTCCAGGGGCAGCGCGCCGATGGCCGGCTCGATCCGTCGGTCGGCTTCGGGGTGCGTCAGCTTCGCGACACCGGCGATCGCGCATTGATCGCCAATGTTTCCGTGCCGCTCCCCGTCTTCGACCGCAACCGCGGCAACATCTCGGCAGCCAAATCCGATGTCGCCGCCGCCATTGCGCGGCGCGAGAATGCAGTGGTCAATGCTCAGGCGGAGATCGCCAATGCGCAGGCCGAACTCGAAGCCGCAGAGGCCCGCCTCGCGGCGCTTGAGGGTAGCGGCATCGAGCAGGCGCGCGAAGGTGTCCGGCTCGCCGAACTCAGCTACCGCGCCGGCAAGTCCTCGCTCGTCGAATATATCGACGCGCAGCAGGCCTATGCGGCAACGCAGGCCGAACTGATCGCGGCGCGCCAGGCCCGGGCCGAAGCCCGCGCCATCCTATCGCGCCAGGCAGCCGCCGACGGCGATGCGGATCATCAGCCATGAGCGCGCCGAGCCTTCCAGTGGACGGAGGCGCCTTCGCCATCGTCCTTCCAAGTCAACAGGGGTGCGCCGCCGGTCGGCGCGCGAACCGCATCAACAGCGGAGATAGAATATGATCACCAAGGACAAGCGTCTCCTCGGCACTGTCGCGGGCGCCATGATACTCGCTGCCGTCACGGGCTTCGGCGTTGCACGCTGCACCGCCGACCCGGCCGCCGCGCCGGCTGCCGAAGGCGAAAAGGAAGCGGCGAGCGAAGCCCTTCCGAGCAGCCTCGCCATCACGCCCGAAGCGATCAAGGCCGCCGAGATCGGCGTCGAGACGATCGGCGCCGGCGGACTCGGTTCGGAAATCATCTCGCAAGCGACCGTTACCGCCGCGCCGAGCGGCGAGGCGATCGTCACCGCCCGCGCGGGCGGCGCGGTCACCCGTCTCTTCAAGCGGCTCGGCGATCCGGTCAGCGCCGGTGAGACGATCGCGATCGTGCAAAGCCGCGACGCCGCCCAGATTGCGGCCGAACGGATTGCCGCCGATGCGCGCTCGACGCTCGCGCAGAAAAATCTCCACCGCGAGAAGACCCTGTTCGACCAGAAGGTGTCGGCGCGCGTCGACTATGAGCAGGCGCAAGCCGAAGCCGCGGCCGCCGCGGCCGAAGCGCAGCGCGCGCGTGCCGCAGCGAGCGCCGCGCAGGTCACGCGCGATGGCAGCAGCGTCATCGTGGCAAGCCCGATCTCGGGACGGATCACGGCCGAGAACGCCAGCCTTGGCGCCTTCGTTCAGCCCGAAACCGAATTGTTCCGCGTTGCCGATCCCAGCAAGGTGCAGATCGAGGCCGCCGTCGGTCCGGCCGATGCCCAGCGGCTCTCGCCCGGAGACCGTGCGATCATCGAACTTCCCGACGGACGGACGATCGATGCCCGCGTGCGCGCCGTCACGCCCGGCCTGTCGGGCGACACGCGCTCGGCAACCGCCGTGCTCGACGTACCCGGGGCGCTCCAGCCGGGCTTGGCGGTCCGGGTGCGGCTGCTTCCGAGCCGCGGCGCCGAAACCGGTGGGCCGGCCCGTATCGTGATCGCGGACGAAGCCCTCCAGACGCTCGAAGGCCGCGACGTGGTGTTCGTCCGCACGAAGGACGGCTTCCGCGCGCAGCAGGTGACCGTCCGCCAGCGCAGCGCGGGCCGTGTCGAAATCCTCGCCGGGCTGAAGCCGGGCCAGATCGTCGCGACCAAGAACGCATTCCTGCTCAAGGCCGAACTCGGCAAGGGCGCGGGCGAGGAGGAATAGACCGTGATCGCGAAACTGATGGCGCTATCCGTCCGCGCGCGCTGGGCGGTGCTTTTCCTCTTCCTCGTGATCGCGGGCCTCGGCGTCTGGCAGCTCACCAAGCTGCCGATCGACGCCGTTCCCGACATCACCAACAAACAGGTGCAAATCAACACGATCGACCCGCGCCTTTCGCCGGTCGAAATCGAGAAACTCGTAACCTATCCGATCGAAATCTCGCTGGCCGGCATTCCGGGGCTCGAGACGACACGGTCGATCTCGCGCAACGGCTTCAGCCAGGTGACGGCCATCTTCTCCGATGAAACCGACCTCTATTTCGCGCGCCAGCAGGTGGGCGAACGGCTTCTCCAGGCGGGCGAAAATCTGCCCGATGGGGCGCAGCCGCAGATCGGTCCCGTAACGACGGGTCTCGGCGAGGTCGTGATGTACACCGTCGGCTATAAAAATTCTGACGGGAAGGGCGCCAAGAAGGTTGCGGGCCAACCGGGCTGGCAACCCGACGGCAGCTATCTGACCCCCGAGGGCGATATCCTCACCGACGAGATCGCGAAGTCGGGCTATCTTCGCACAGTCCAGGACTGGATCGTCAGCCCCCAGCTGAAGTCGGTCGGCGGCGTTGCCGGCGTCGACTCGATCGGTGGCTATGCCAAGACCTTCGTGGTCGAGCCCGATCCGACACGCCTCACCAGCTATGGCATTTCCTACAGCGAACTCGGCGAAGCGCTCGAACGCGCAAACCTCGCGGTCGGCGCCAACTATTACAACCGCGGCGGCGAGGCCTATCTCGTCCGCGTCGATGCGCGCGTTCGCTCGGTCGACGAGATCCGCAATGCCGTCGTTGCAACGCGCGGCGGGGTTCCTGTCACCGTCGGGCAGCTTGCCAATGTGAAGATTGGCGGCGACCTTCGAACGGGTGCGGGCAGCATGAACGGCAAGGAGGCGGTGATCGGCACCGTGCTCATGCTGATCGGCCAGAACAGCCGCACCGTCGCCGAGGATGTCTCGGCGAAGATCGCGCAGGTGTCGAAAACCTTGCCGCCTGGCGTCGAAGTGAAGGTGGTGCTCGACCGCGCCAAGCTCGTGAACGCGACCGTCGGCACGGTTGAAAAGAACCTGACCGAAGGCGCGCTGCTCGTCGCGGCCGCGCTCTTTTTCCTGCTCGGCAACTGGCGCGCCGCGATCATCGCGGTGCTCGTCATCCCCTTCTCCTTCCTGATGATGGCGATGGGCATGAACGCGTTCCGGGTCCCCGGTAACCTGATGAGCCTCGGCGCTCTCGACTTCGGTCTGATCGTCGACGGGGCGGTGATCATCATCGAAAACTGTCTGGCGAGACTGGCACACAGGCAGGAGCATGAAGGGAGATTGCTTAACCTTCGCGAACGTCTCGAGGAGACGATGCGGGCCAGCCAGGAGATGATCAAACCGACGGTCTTCGGCCAGGCGATCATCCTGCTCGCCTTCGCGCCGCTGCTGATGTTCACAGGCGTCGAGGGCAAGACCTTCTCGCCGATGGCCATCACCATCATGCTCGCGCTCGTCGCCGCCTTCATCCTTGCCATCACGCTGGTCCCGGCGCTCGTCGCGCTGATGATCCGCGGCAAAGTGGCCGAGAAGGAAGTCTGGGCCATCCGCAAGTCCAAGGAACGCTATCTGCCCTTGCTCGACAAGGCGATCGCGAAACCCTGGACCTTCATCGCGGGCGGCTTCGTCTTCTTCCTTCTCGCGATCCCCGCGTTTGGGCTTCTGGGTTCGGAATTCATTCCGCAGCTCGACGAGAAGAATATGGCACTCGCCTCGACGCGCGTGCCTTCGGTGAGCCTCGAACAGTCGCTGGCCATGCAACGTAATGTCGAGACGGCGATCTCGAGCCTGCCCGAAGTCGAACTGATGTTCTCGAAGACGGGTACCGCCGAGGTGGCGACCGATCCGATGCCGCCGAACATCTCGGATGGCTTCGTGATCCTGAAGCCGCAGGACCAGTGGCCGGCGGGCGTCGATAGCAAGGCCGATGTCGTCGAGCGGATCGAGAAGGCCGCTGGCGGCCAGCTCGGCCAGCTTTACGAGGTCAGCCAGCCGATCCAGCTTCGTTTCAACGAACTGATCGCGGGTGTCCGCGGCGACGTCGCCATCAAGCTCTACGGGGACGACCTCGACAAGATGTCGCTCGCCGCGAACGAGATGGTGAAGGTGCTCCAGGGCATTCCGGGTGCGGGCAGCGTCAAGGCCGACCAGGTCGGCGGCGCTCCGACGCTGGACGTGAAGCTCGATCGCAATGCGATCGCGCGTTACGGCCTGTCGGTGCAGGAAGTCGCCGACACCGTGTCGGCGGCGCTTGGCGGGCGTGAATCGGGTCTCCTTTACGAAGGCGATCGCCGGTTCGACATCACCGTGCGCGTTCCCGACGCGACCCGCGTCAATCTCGACGACATTCGCGCGCTTCCCGTGCTCCTTCCCTCGGAAGGCGGGAACCGCGGACAGATACCGCTTGCGCAAGTGGCGCAGATCCGGCTGACCGAAGGGCTCAACCAGATCAGCCGCGAGAATGGCAAGCGGCGCGTCGTCGTACAGGTGAACCTCGAAGGCCGCGATGCGGGCTCCTTCGTGGCCGAGGCGCAAGCGAAGATTGCCAATGTGAAGCTTCCGGCGGGCTATTATCTCGAATGGGGCGGGCAGTTCGAAAGCCTGCAGGCCGCCTCGAAGCGGCTTTCCATCGTGGTGCCGCTCTGCTTCGCGGGTATCTTCATCCTGCTGTACATGGCGCTTGGCACTTTCGGCCGAGCAACTGCCGTGTTCCTTGCGGTCCCGCTGGGGCTCGCAGGCGGGGTGTTCACCCTCGCGCTTACGGGCATCAACTTCTCCGTGTCCGCAGCGGTGGGCTTCATCTGTCTCGCCGGCGTCGCGGTGCTCAACGGTCTCGTCGTCATGACGGCGATCCGCGAGCGGCTCGAGAATGACGTGCCGCTCACCGAGGCGATCCGCGAGGGCATGATCGAGAAGATGCGCGCGGTGATTATGACCGGCTTCGTGCCCGCGATCGGCTTCGTGCCGATGGCGATCGCGACGGGGACAGGCGCCGAGGTGCAGAAGCCGCTCGCGACGACCGTCATCGGCGGCCTCATCGCAGCGACCATCCTGACGCTTCTCGTGCTCCCGGCCATCGCGAAGGTCGTTCTTGGCGCGAATTGGCAGCCCGGTTTCCTGAAACGCAAAACCGAGCCGGCCGAAGCGCCGGTCACGGAATAGGAGAGGACCATGCAAAAAGCATCCAAGCTATTGCGCGTTTATACCGACGAGTCTGCCTTCTTCGGCGACCAGCGCGTCTTCGAGTTCATTTCCGAACTCGCCCGCCAGCAAAAGCTGGCGGGGGTCACCGTCCTCGAAGCGGTCCTCGGTTTCGGTCGCTCGGCGCATCTCCACCGCAAGCATGCGCTGGAGAATGACCGGGCGGTCGTGATCGAGATCATCGACGAGGAGCAGCGGCTCCGCGACTTTGCGGCGCAGCTGACCGAAATACCGGACATCGGGCTCATCACGCTCGAAGCGGTCGAAATCCTCGGCGGGAAATCCGCCGCGGAGCCCCCCGATGTTCAGAGCTGACCGGCATCTTGCCGGTCTACACCGCGGCGCAGGTCCCCGGCCTGCGTCGCGGACCAGCTCGTGCGAGCGAGGAGGTCTCCGATGTTCTCGGTAGGCACCTCGCTCCGCTTGCCGGTCCCGATCGGGCGGGTCTGGCGACTGCTCGTCGATATCGAGCGGTACGACGACTGGCATCCGACGCTCCGTTTCACCGATCGTCCGGGAGATGATGAGCGCGTAGGCTATGTCTATTCTCCGCGCGGGAAGCGGGGTCCGGAATTTGCATCCGAGGGGCGGATAACCGGCCTCGACTGGCTGACGGGCTTCTCCTGGCGGACAGGCACGCGCGGGCTGCTCGTCATCGAGGAGAGCTACCGGCTCGAAAAGCTCGGCCAAGGGGTGGAGGTTACCCATCGCCTGGAATGCGCGGGTCTCTTCTCATGGCTCGGCTATCCCATTCTGCGGCGGGTTTGCAGCGTTTTTCTCAAGCGCTCGAACATGGCGCTCGAACAGCAACTCCGTCGCACGACAGTTCAGTCCCGCTACGCGCGGCCAAGCGGGCGCCGCGCATGATCTTGAATTCGAAACCTGGCCGTCGGAGGCCCCTCTCAATCGCCCCCCTCACCACGGGCAGGGATTTCCGGCTGTCAGGGAGGTGCGGGAGCCGGGTCGCATCCCGCAATGGCTCCCGCACCTCATCCTGCCGCGCGTTTAACATGCGCCCGGATCGCATTGCCGACCGCCAACAGAAAAGGATGGCATCATGAGTGACCAGTTGCGGCTCGATATTCCGCTTCTCCTCCCCGAAGTCGCCGATACCGCCGACCGCTGCGTCGCGCGCCTGACGAGCGAACTCGAAGGACGCGAAGGCGTCGACAAGGTCCATGTTGTCCGCTCAAGCGACGGTTCGCCGCCACAGCTCTGCATCCATTACCGTCCGGATATTCTCCCGCTCGAACGCGTGCGGCAGCTCGCGCGCAGCGCCGGTGCCGAGCTCACCGGCCAGTATCAGCATCTCTTCTGGGATGACCTCGAAGGCGTCGGCCACGCCCGTCGCGCGCGGACGATCGGACTGAAGCTTCGCGAAATGCCGGGCGTGATCGAGGCCGAAGTCGGCGCCGCCGGTACGCTGCGCGCCGAGTTCCAGCGCTCGGAGACCTCCATCGAAATGATCAGAAAGACACTCTCGGATATGGGCGTCACTCAGAAATCGACTGCCGTCGCCGCGGCTGCCCCGGCACAAGCCGCCCACCAACATGGCGATGATGGCCATGACCATGGTCCGGATCACGCGCATGGGCCTGATCACAAACATGGCCATACGGGCGAGGATAGCCACGACCATGGCCATGATCATGGCGGCATCTTCGGCGAGCGGACCGAGCTGATCTTCGCGCTGCTGTGCGGTCTCGTCCTCGGCATCGGCTTTGCGATCGAGAAGCTCGCCGCGGCGCCGGAGTGGGTACCGCTCGCATTCTATATTGCCGCTTATGGCTTCGGTGGCTGGTTCACTGTCCGCGAGGCCATCGAGAATCTGAAGCTCAAGCGCTTCGAGATCGACACGCTGATGCTCGTCGCCGCGGCCGGCGCTGCCGCGCTTGGTGCGTGGGCCGAAGGCGCGCTGCTCCTCTTCCTCTTCAGCCTCGGCCATGCGCTCGAACATTATGCCATGGGCCGCGCCAAGCGCGCAATCGAGGCGCTTGCGGAGCTGGCGCCGCAGACCGCGACGGTGAAGGATGCCGACGGGACGGCTCGCGAAGTCCCGGTCGAGCAGCTGGCGATTGGCGACACCGTCATCGTCAAGCCCAACGAGCGTCTTGCCGCCGACGGCTTCGTCGTCGTTGGCCGCACGGCGATAGATCAGGCTCCGGTGACCGGCGAGAGCGTCCCCGTCGACAAGGAACCGGTGGCCGATCGTGCGCAGGCCGCGGCAAAGCCCGATGCACTCGACGCAAAATATCGCGTCTTCGCGGGCACCATCAACGGCTATGGCGCGATCGAGATCGCGGTAACCCGTCTTGCGGCCGATACCACGCTCGCTAAGGTCGTGAAGATGGTGAGCGAGGCGGAAACGCAGAAATCGCCGACCCAGCGCTTCACCGACAAGTTCGAGCGCATCTTCGTGCCGAGCGTGCTCGCGCTTGTGTTCGTCCTGCTCTTCGCCTGGGTCGTTGTCGACGAGCCGTTCCGCGACAGCTTCTATCGCGCCATGGCGGTCCTTGTCGCGGCAAGCCCGTGCGCGCTCGCGATCGCGACGCCGAGTGCCGTCCTGTCGGGCGTTGCGCGTGCGGCGCGCGGCGGCGTGCTGGTCAAAGGCGGTGGCCCGCTCGAAAATCTCGGCTCGCTGACCGCGCTGGCGTTCGACAAGACGGGAACGCTCACCGAAGGAAAGCCGCGCATCACCGACGTCCTGCCGGCCAGCGGCGTGCCGAAGGAGGAACTGCTGCGGATCGCGGTGGCGGTCGAGCGGCTGAGCGATCATCCGCTTGCCGCTGCCATCGCGCGCGATGGCGAGGCCATGCTGACGTCGACGCGCGTACCGGTGGCGGACGACCTTAACAGCCTGACGGGTCGCGGCGTCACGGCAAAGGTCGAGGGCGAAACCGTCCTGATCGGCAAGGCCGAAATGTTCGGTGCCGACGGCATCGCGCCGATCGGCGGCGAAGTGGCGGCTGCGATCGCCGGCCTCCGCGAGCAGGGCCGCACGACGATGGTCGTTCGTATGGGCGACCGCGATCTTGGCGCGATCGGTCTGATGGACACGCCGCGCGAAGCGGCGCGCACCGCGATCGCCAAACTGCGCGAGCTCGGCATCGGCCGGATGATCATGATTTCGGGCGATCACCAGAAGGTCGCGGAATCGATTGCCGCCGAGGTCGGGATCGACGAGGCCTGGGGCGACCTGATGCCCGATCAGAAGGTCGACGCCATTCGCGACCTCAAGGCGCAGCAGCCGGTCGCCATGGTCGGTGACGGCGTCAATGACGCACCGGCGATGGCGAGCGCCACCGTCGGGATCGCGATGGGCGCCGCGGGGTCCGATGTTGCCCTCGAAACCGCCGACGTCGCGCTGATGGCCGATGACCTCGCTCATCTGCCGTTCGCGATCGGACTTAGCCGCCAGACGCGCCGCATCATCCGCCAGAATCTGGTGGTCAGCCTCGGCGTCGTCGTGGTCCTCGTGCCGGCGACGATCTTCGGACTCGGAATCGGTGCGGCGGTCGCGGCGCACGAAGGCTCGACCCTCGTCGTCGTCGCCAACGCGCTTCGCCTGCTCGCCTATCGCGATCGCAGCATGGGCTGAGGGCGCACAGTCGCGGTGGGATCGAACCGGAAGGGGGAGAGAGGATGAACTTCAAGAATATCTCGGCCTGGTCCATCCGGAACCCGATCCCGCCGCTCGTCATGTTCTTCGGTCTGACGGTGGCGGGCATCGTCTCCTTCCTCATGATGGGGGTCCAGAGCGATCCCGACATCGATTTTCCGGGCGCCATCGTCATCATCGCCCAGCCGGGCGCCGCGCCCACCGAACTCGAAACGCAGGTCACGCAGCGTGTCGAGGCGGCGGTGCGGACGATCGAGGGGATCGACGAGCTCAATTCGACGGTTACCGAAGGCCAGTCGCAGACCTTCGTCCAGTTCGCGATCGGCACGCCGATCGACCGGGCGGTGACTGACATTCGCGACAAGATCACCCAGATCCGCAGCAACCTGCCGAACGGCATCCTCGAACCGCAGGTTATCCGCCTCTCTACCTCGGGCAACACGCTTGCCTATTGGTCGGCTTCGGCCACCGATATGACGCTCGAGGAATTGAGCTGGTATGTCGACAATGTCGTCGCGAAGCGGCTGATCGCGGTCCCCGGCATGGGCGACGCCTATCGCCGGGGCGGCGTCAGCCGCGAAATCCGCGTCATCCTCAACCCCGAACGCATGCGCGCCTACGGCCTTACCGCCGCCGCGGTGAACACCCAGCTCGTCCAGCTCAATGTCAATGCGGCCGGCGGCCGGATGGAGGTCGCGGGCTCCGAGCAGGCGGTGCGTATCCTCGGGAACGCGAGCAGCGCCAACGCGCTCGGCGAGACGCTAATCTCGGTCGGGACGAACCGGACCGTGCGCCTCGCCGATATCGCCGAGGTCAAGGATCTCTACGCCGAGCAGCGCTCGGTCTCGAAGCAGGACGGGCGGCAGGTGCTGACCTTCGGCTTCGAGCGCGCCAAGGGCGCCTCGGATGTGACCGTCTATGACGCTGCGGTCGAGGAGCTGCGAAAACTCGAGAAGGAAAACCCCAAGGTCAAATTCACCGAGCTGTTCAGCGATATCGAATATACCAAGGGCCAATATCATTCGGCGATCAATGCGATGGTCGAAGGCGCGATCCTCGCGGTCGTCGTCGTCTTCCTTTTCTTGCGCGACTGGCGGGCGACGCTGATCTCGGCGCTTGCCATCCCGCTGTCGGCGGTACCGACCTTCCTGTTCATGGACCTCATGGGCTTCTCGCTCAACATGATGACCTTGCTCGCGCTTAGCCTCGTTGCCGGCGTGTTGGTCGACGATGCGATCGTCGAGATCGAGAATATCGTGCGCCACATGCGGATGGGCAAATCGGCCTATCAGGCCTCGATCGACGCCGCCGACGAGATCGGCCTCGCGGTGCTCGCCACGACGATGACGATCGTCGCGGTGTTTCTGCCGGTCGGGCTGATGCCGGGCGTCGCCGGGCAATATTTCAAGAATTTCGGGCTGACGGTCGTGGCCGCGGTGCTGATGAGCCTCGCGGTCGCGCGCATGATCACGCCCATGCTCGCTGCCTATTTTCTCTCTGCGCAGGGCCCGCAAAAGCATGGCGAGGGCCCGCTGATCGACACCTATATGCGCATCTTGCGCTGGAGCCTCGATACCAGCGGGGCCGCTGCCGCGCGTGCGCGCGGCGGGCGCTGGAAATGGCTCGGCTATTTAAAGGACCATCGCATCTGGGTGGTCGGCATCGGCGTGCTGGCGCTGTTCGCGACCATCTTCAGCTTCTCGCTGCTTCCCATGACCTTCCAGCCGTCGATCGATTCCGATACGAGCCGCGTCGCCATCCAGCTCGCACCGGGTGCGACGCTCGAACAGACCGAGGCGGTGGCCGACGAAGTGACCGATCTCATGAAGCGCGATCCGCTCGTCGAATCCGCCTTGTCGCGGATCGATGTCGGCACGGCGACGGTCTATCTGAAACTGCGCAAGGACCGTGAGCTCACCTCCACCGAGTTCGAAAAGGACCGCGCGCCGCGGCTGGCGCAGGTTCCCGATGCCCGCATCAACTTCCAATCGCAGCATGGCGGTGGCGGCGGGAGCAGCCGTGACATCTCGATCACGCTAGGCAGCGACGACCCGAAGAAGCTCGAAGATATCGGCAACCGGCTGCTTGCCGAAATGGCCCGTGTGAAGGAGATTCGCTCGCCGCGTGTCGAAGGCAATCTCCAAAGGCCCGAGATCGTCATTCGCCCGCGCTTCGCGCTCGCGGCGCAGCTCGGCGTCACCACCCAGGCGCTCAGCCAGTCGATCCGCGTCGCGACGCTTGGCGAGATCGACCAGAACAGCGCCAAATTCTCGCTGTCCGACCGGCAGATACCGGTGCGCGTCGCGCTAGCGGAAACCGCGCGCGAGCGGCTCGATACACTGCGCAACATGCCGGTTCCGACCCGGAACGGGGGAACGGTGCCGCTTTCTGTCGTCGCAGAGATTGGCTTCGGCGCCGGCCCCACCCAGATCAATCGGACCAACCAGGTGCGCCAGCTCACCATAGGGGCCGACCTTGCTCCGGGTCTCGTGACCGGTCAGGCGATGGAGAAAGTCGAGGCGTTGCCGGCGCTGAAGACGTTACCCGCCGGGGTCGCCCGGCTGGTGCTCGGGAGTGCCAAATGGCAGGCCGAGATGCTGCGCAACTTCGCGATCGCGGTCGTTTCGGGGATATTCCTCGTGCTGGCGGTCCTGATCCTGCTCTATCGCAAGATCATCCCACCCTTCGTCAACATGGGCTCGCTTCTGCTCGCCCCCCTCGGCGGGGCGATCGCGTTGCTGCTGACGGGCTATCCGCTCTCGCTTCCCGTGTTCATCGGCGTGCTGATGCTGCTCGGTATCGTCGGCAAGAACAGCATCTTGCTGGTCGATTTCGCGATCGAGGAAATGGCGTCCGGGGTGCCGCGCGACGAGGCGATCGTCGACGCCGGACACAAGCGCGCGCAGCCGATCCTGATGACCACGGTCGCGATGGTCGCGGGCATGATCCCGACCGCGCTATCACTGACCGGCGACGGCGCATGGCGCGCGCCGATGGCGGTCACGGTGATCGGCGGGCTTATCCTTTCGACGATGCTGACGCTGCTGATCGTGCCGGCGTCCTTCAGCCTTGCGGCGGGCTTCGAACGCAGGATGGCACCGCGCCTGCGCCGCTGGTTCACCACGGGCGGCGCGCATGCCGACCCATCGCCTGCGGGCGTCACCGACATCGGCGCGGGGCAAAGCCCGGCGGCCGATCGATAGAGGAGTGAAGCTGATGGAGTTCGAGCGGGAGCATGACCTCCCCTATAGTGCGGAACAAATATGGGCGGTCCTCGGCGATTTCGACAATCACCGGATCTGGAACCCTTATGTCCGGATCGAGCGGCTTGCCGAGGACCCGGTCGCGATCCGCTATTCGATGCGCATGGATCCGCAAAAGCCCAAGTTTCTTGAAGTTTCCGCGGCGGTGCTCTCCGCGCGCCCCGGGGAAGAGCTGATACTCGACGTAAAGCCGAGCTTCATCCTCCAGTTTGAGGAAAGCTATATCCTGACGCCGACGGCAAGCGGGACGAAGTTCGTTCACCGCTATCGCTGCCGCGGGCCTTTTGCCTGGCTCCCGCTTCCCGGCCTCCGCACCAGCTTTCAAAGAATGCTCGCCTCGATCGACGGCATCCTGCTCAGCTACCTGAAGTCCAAATACAGCAAGCCGCAATCGCCGCCGCGACGGCCCAAGTCCAAGTTCAAAGGTGGTCGGCGATGACGAGCTTTCCGCTGCTGGCACCGCACAAATGGCGTCCGCTCGGCGTAGCTTGGGCAATTGCCTTCCTGTCGAGCCTGGCCGTCCTCTTCGTCGGCGAGGTCATGGGCCAAGTGCCGTGTGATCTCTGTTGGTTCCAGCGCGCCTTCATGTTCCCGCTCTCGATCATTCTCGGCATCGCAGCGTTCAAGTCGGACCGCGCCGTTGTTCCTTATGGACTGGCGCTGGCGGCCGGCGGTGCTCTCGTCGCATTCTATCACAGCTTGCTCTATGTCGGCGTCATTCCGGCTCCGATCGTCCCCTGCACCGGCGGCCCGTCATGCTCGGGAGAGAGCATGGCAGTCGGAGGCGTGCCGCTGCCCCTCCTGTCGCTGGCCGCCTTCGCGCTCATCCTGACCCTCTTGCTCAACTTCCAAAGGAGACTGAAATCATGAACCGTCGAATCGGAGTGATGGCCACGCTTGCCCTGTCGGCGCTCGCCTTTACCGGTGGCGCGATGCTTTACAGCGGGAGCGCCGAGGGCGAACCCACCAAGAAGGTCGTGGCGGGACCCGTCGACAGCCTCATTCGCCCGCACTCGCCGATCATTGGGCCGAAAAATGCCCCGGTCACGATCGTCGAATTCTTCGACCCGTCGTGCGAGGCCTGCCGTGCCTTCTATCCGACAGTCAAGGGTATCGTCGCCAAATATCCCAAGGATGTGCGTCTCGTGATGCGCTACCTGCCGCTGCACCCCGGTTCGGCCGAGGCGATCGTGATCCTCGAAGCCGCGCGTGTCCAGGGCAAGCTCGAGCCGGTGACGGCGGCGCTGCTTGAGGCGCAGCCCGACTGGCACGACGGCAAGATGGACGGCGCCTGGGCCGCGGCCGAGAAGGCCGGCCTCAATGTCGCGAAGGCGCGCGCGATGCCAACCGCCGATGCGATGGCGTGGATGGAGCAGGACATTGCCGACGCGCGCGCGGTCGGCGTCAAGGGCACCCCGACCTTCTTCGTCAATGGCGAGATGCTCGTCCAACCCAGCCCCGAACAGGTCGAGGCCCGAGTCCAGGCCGCGGTAGCGGCAAAGGGCAAATAAGACCCGCACCCGTCCCGCTTCGTCCACGCGGGACGGGTGCCCACCATGCGGCGCGATACTGTCTCTCCCGCCATCGGCCTGTCGCATGGAGACGCCGGGTCACCGTCCGATCGGCAGCATCGGAGCCAATATTCACAGCGCATTCAAACATGAAGGGGGATTTTGAACGCCACGAAAAGGAGAGACTGACATGCGAAAACTGATGACGATCGCGGCCGCGATGCTCGCCTTCGCGCTCCCCGGAACAGCGCTTGCCCAGCACCATGGCGATCGCGGGGGATATAGCCGCGGACATGACGCGCCACGTGGTCATGACCGCGACTATCGTTCCTCACGCCACGGCGTGCCCAATTATGGCTATGATCGTGGCTATCGTGGCTACGATCCCTACTACCGCGGCCATGATCGCCGCTATGAACGGCGGGACCGCTACGAGCGGCGCTATCAGAAGCGCCGGATGCACCACCATCACCGCGGGCGTCACTGGCGCGGCTAGCCGCGACCGCGCGGGCCGGGCGAGAAACTACCGCTTCGCCCCATAGATTGAAATCGAGCCGGTCGGCGTCGGGATGACTCTCATCTCTTCGACCGCCTCGAAACCCGCGGCTTTAAGGATCACCGGGACGCAGCCCTTAGCGTTGGGTTCGGTATATTCGAACCCGTCGAGCAGCTGGATCTGTCGAAAAAGCATGCGCATCAGCAGCGAGCGCTGCTCGCCATAGTCGGCTATGAAAAGGGTCCCGCCCGGCCTCAGGAGCCTGAACATCTGCGCGGCAATCGCTTCCTTAACGGCCATCGGGCACTGGTGAAGGACCAGGCTCGATACGATCTTGTCGCATTGCCGGAGTGCGTCGATGCCGTCCAGCTCGTCGCCCATAGCCTCGAACCATCGAATCTCGGCATCGGCAACCTCAGCCTTGGCGCGCGCGATTTCCAGCACGGCGGGGTCGGGATCGACCGCCAGAACGATGCTCTCCGGCGCCGCCTGCTTGAGGGCGATCGCAAAGGTTCCCGTGCCGCACCCGATATCGACGATCCGCTCGCCCGGCCGCGGTTCGGCGAAGCGCAGCAAGTCGCTTCGCCATCTTTTCTCTCTGGTCATGAGGGCTATGGCGGCATCGTAGCGGTCGAGCGATCCGCTCTTGCCGAGTGCCGGGACGAAGTCTCTGTGTGCGTCTGACATGATGCGCCTCTACCAGGCGCGATCACGCACCGGCTTGAACGGAGAGGCTATGATTCGATGAAAAGGTCGCTTGCCCGGATACCGAACATCGCCTTGATCGTGCGGGCGAAATGCGCGCTGTCGCTGAACCCTGCCATGTGTGCGGCCTCGGTCGCGCTGCGGCGCATTCCCAATTCGTCGAAGGCGATAATCAACCTTCGCCAGAGCACAAAGCGCTGGAAGGGCATGCCGATCTCGGCGGCAAAGAGATGCCGGAAGCGGCCGAGCGAAAGGCGGCTCTCCTCCGCCACAGCCGCGAGACGGACAGAGCCCATGGGGATCAGGCGGTCAATCGAGGCGGCGGCGCGGGTGATGCGCGGATCGAGCGGGGGTCGGGCGCCTCGCGTGAGCCAGTTTTTCCAGAAGGACCGCTGTCCCGGCAGCGCGACATGAATCGGATCGGAGCAGATCAGCCGGTCTTTCAGATCTACCGGCGGACCGAAGACCACTGTCGGCTCGACGAACCATAATTCAGCCGTGGGCGCGGGGAGCAGCCGGTGCACGGTATCGGGTTCGATGAGCAAGCAACGCCCCGACAGGCGCGCGCCATCAGCATCGACCACGGTAAGCGGCTCGGCACAAAACACTGCCTGCGCCGCAAAATGGCGGTGCGCGGCGGCATCGCCAACCGAACCCGACCAGAGAGCATGATAGTCGCCGAGGCTAAGTCGGCCGTTCCAGTTGGACGTTTCGGGCATCGGGTCGCAATAGCAGGCCTAACTCGTGTGCGTAACGGGCGCCGGGTAAGCACTCTGGCTCGGAGGCTCTTTTCGGAAGCCGTCTTACGGCCAAGGAGGAGTGCGCCGACCCCGTGATGATTCCCCTCATCGACCGGGCGCTGTCTCGATGCGGCGATGTTGCCGACTGTTGTAACGATAGCCGATCCAGAGGATTGCAAGCGCGAGAAGCTGGAGCAACAACGGTTCGAGCGAAGGAAATATCCCCATCGCCGGGAAGCGGGGAAAATGAGCTAGCGGGGTGATGCCGAGGAGGCCGGCTTCCTGTAGCGCGCCCGCGCCCTTGCCGGCCAGGACAACCGCGAGGATAGCGATGAGCGAAGAGCTGTAAGCGAAAAATCTTCCGATCGGCAGGACCCGGCTGTAACGAAGCATGACCCATGCGATTGCTGCCAGGATCACCACTGCGGTTCCGGCTCCGGCGGCGATCGCGCTGCGGCTTCCTTGCGCGGCGAGAGCTGCGAAAAACAGGATGGTCTCAAAGACTTCCCGATAGACCACGAGGAAAGCGAGCCCGAACAGGAACCAGGCCGAGCGACGTGAAAGCGCTTTGCCCATCGCTTCGCGAATATAGCGCTGCCAGCTCTCCGCATGTGACTTTCCGTGCATCCAGATGCCGACCCAGACGAGAACGACTGCGGCGAAAAGCGAGCCAAATCCCTCTGTCAACTCGCGGTTCGCTCCGCTGATCGAGATTGCATAGGTCGCGACTGCCCAGGTTGCGCCGCCGGCTGCCAGGGCTGCGATCCAGCCGCCATGGACATAGGGTAGGACCTCAGGCCGTTCGGCCTTTCGTAAGAAAGCGATCATCGCCACGATGATCAGAAGCGCTTCGAGACCCTCGCGCAGCAAGATGGTAAGCGCCCCGACAAAGGTCGATGCGTCGCTGGCTGCATCGGGAGACAGTGCAGCTTCGGCATCGGCGAAAAGGGTTTCGACTGCGGCGGCTTTACCCGCGACCGCATCGACCGGCACACCTCGCGCGATGGACACGCGATAATCGGACATCGCGGATTCGATTTGCGCCATAAGGGCGGAATCGCGCGTCGTCAGGATCGGCTCAATCGGTTCGAAACCGTCGAGATAGGCGGACAGCGCGAGACGCTCTGCCTCGCTCCGATTTCCCTTGCGGTACGCGGCAAGGCTTTGCGCCAATTTGTCACGGGCAACCGCAAGCGTCGCGGGCGAAGCGGTTGTCAATGCTTGGGGATCTGAGCGCAAATAGGCGGTAAGCGCGTCGGCCTGCTCCGATCCCAGCCCACGACCAAGCACTTCCGGGCTGAGACTCGTGAAGGCTTGCAGGTCGGGGACCAGTTCGCGCGCCGCAGGGGTCTGGTTCCAGACACGCCGGCCGGCTGCGACGTCGCGAAAGGCAAATCCACCGGCATAGGCTGCTACCGCCCAGCGGTCGTCGGAGGGCAAATGGGCAAAACTGGGCATGGACGTGCCTTCGAGCCCCTGTCCTATCACCTGATAGAGCGCGAACAGACTGCGCTTGCGAGCGCGTCCGGCGTCGGTGAAATCGATAGGTGCCGGGTCGAGCCCCTTGGCCTGAGGTCCATTGCCATCGCCGCGCGCGCCGTGACAGCTGGCGCAATTTTCCAGATAGACTTGGGCTCCGCGCCGGGGATCTGGAGCGTTGCGCGGCGCGAGGGGCACAGGGTAGGCGGCGAGGAGGTCCGCCGCGAGTCCGCGCGCCTGGCCAGCCACCTTGCCGGGGTCCGCCTTCGATGCGATCGCCGTCTGGAGTTGTCCCGCTTCACTGACAAGGCGAGCCCGCGCCGGGGATACCGGAAGCGCTTCGATCCCCTTGCGAACGGTGGCGGAAAACTCGGTCATCTCGGCATATTCGACCGTGCTCGTCACCGCGCCATTCGAGACCGCTCCACCATAGTCGACCGCAACATAGTCCAGCAGGCGCCAGATGGTCTGGACTTCGCCGGCATCAGTGCGGGCCTGTGCCGTCGGCACGACGAGGCCGCAGATTGCAGCGAGCGCGATCAGCAGAGAGAGAAAGCGGCGGGCGGGGGGCATTGGCCCTATTGTCCGGGCACAGTCGACAGTTCGCGCAATTCGGTCCGCGCGCTGCGTAGAATCTCATAGGCCGAATGCAGGAAAAGCGTGGCAATGATGGCGGCGACTGCAAGGTCGGGCCAGGCTTGCCCGGTCCATGCGACGAGGCCGGCGGCGATGATCACCGCCACATTGGCGATCGCGTCGTTGCGGCTGAACAGCCACACCGCCCGGACATTGGCGTCGCCTTCGCGGAACCGCGAGAGGACCGCGGCCGAGGTGAGGTTGACGAGGAGGGCGGCGGCGCCGATGCCGCCCATCAGCTCGGCTTCGGTCGGAACAGAGGTCAGGGCACGCCACAGCGCGACGCCGATGACCCCTATGCCAAGCGACAGCAGGAACAGGCCTTGGGCTAAGGCGATACGCGTGCGGGCGAGCGCAGTCCAGCCTATCGCGACGAGGCCGGCCAACGTGATCGTGCCGTCGCCGATAAAGTCGAGCGAGTCGGCTTTCAGCGCCTGGCTGTTGGCGATGAACCCGCCGACGATCTCGATCGCGCCGAAGCCGAGATTGAGAATTACGACGATCCACAAGGCCCTTCGATAGGCGGGATCGCGTTCGGCCCTGACGGTGTCGCCCGTGCAGCCGCAATTGCTGTCGTTGCTCATTCCCCTGTTCTACATTCTACAGTAACTGTAGAAGCAAGCTGAAATCGAAACGAGACTGAGAGGAAGGGAGATGGCGCGCGACACGCGGCTGCCGATCGGCGGCCTGGCGAAACGCACCGGCACCAAGGTAAACACGATCCGCTTCTATGAGGATATCGGATTGCTGCCTTGCGCAGCGCGCACAGCCTCTGGCCGGCGCACCTACGGGGATGAGGATGTCGGGCGCCTCGCATTCATCCGCAATGCCCGCGGCCTCGGCTTTTCGATCGATGAAATCCGGTCGTTGACGGCGCTGGCCTTGGGGCCGGGGCAGGACTGCGCCGAAATCCGCGCAGTTGCGGCGCGTCACCTGCTCGATGTCGATGAAAAGCTGGAACGGATGGCGCGGCTCCGTGCTGAACTTGCCCGTATCGTCCAGCTCTGCGATGGCGGGCCGGTGTCGGATTGCCGGGTCATCGAGGCCATCGCCGCCGGAAATGCCTAGCCGCCGCGCTATCGGGACTGTCGGCGGCTTGCGGCTCAGCCGCAGCAACTGCCCTTGCCGCCGTCAACCTGTATTGGCGGGCAGGGTACCGTGCCATAGGAACAGAAGACACAGCAGTCTCCTGGCAGCGGCTTGAGCAGCGCGCCGCATCCCTTGCAGTCGTAGAAATACTGACACGCATCGGTGGGCATGATTTCGTCGGCGATTTGACCGCAGAGCGGACACGTCAGCGTCGATTGCAGGACCGGCGAGGGATCAAGCATAGCGATAGCCGAGCCAGAGGAGGACGGCGGCGAGGAGCAGTCCGATCAGGGTCACAAAGCGCAGCGACGCGGGCACGCACAGGCCATCGGCGCCGCAGCGCGCCGCGCGCATCTGCTGGCGCGCCAGCAGGACGCCACCGGCGACGAGCGAAATTGCGCCGAATGCGACGAACCAGAGCCGGTAGGGCGCGGCCGGGACCGCTATGCCGACGAGCCAGGCGGACCCGAGCCCCGCCGAGGCCAGCAGCATGGGGAGGGCGCAGCAGGTGGCTGCGAGAAAGCCCGATGCGATCCCGCCAAGCGCCAGCGAAATGGCCCCAAATCCTTTTGGACGCCTTGCATCTCCAGCCAAATTCAAACTCCTTGTTTCGCGGTAGCGGCAAGTCTACCATCTGTAGTGACTACAGATGCAAGCGGAATCGCAATGGCCCCCTCAAGCACCATCCCCATCGGCGAGCTTTCTCGGCTTACCGGCTGCAATATCGAGACGATCCGCTATTATGAGCGCATCGGCATTCTGCCCGCGCCGGTCCGGTACGGGCGATTTCGCCGTTATGATTCAGCTGGTGTGCGGCGCCTTGCATTTGTGCGCCGCGCGCGCGAACTGGGGTTTCCCCTCGATACGGTCCGGACTTTGCTCCTTCTTGCCGAAGGCGGCGGCCATAGCTGCGATCAGGCGCGCCATATGGCCGAGAGCCAGCTTGCCGACGTCCTCGCCAAGCGCGCCGACCTCGACCGGATGGCCGCTGTCTTGGGCGATCTTGTCGAGGCGTGCGGCGCCGGCGATGCCGGGGGCTGCCCGCTTCTGGAGGCGCTGTCCGACTAGGTTCGAGTACAGCCGTCTTCCGCCAGCGCCCCAAAGCAGCCATTGCGCGCGGCAACTAGGGCCACCGCGCGCAATGGCGGCGCGTTACGGCGCCTTGTCGAGCTTGGTGATCGTCCCGGCCTTGCCGTCCCAATTGAGCTCGAACGCGACCTTGTCGCCGACCTTGATGTCCTTCAGCAGCTCGGGTTTCGCCGCAAAACCCATCGTCATCGGCGGCCATTCGAGTTCGGCGATCGCGCCATGATCGAGCGTGACCTGGCCTTTTGCCGTATCGATCGCGGTCACGGTCGCCGTGCCCTTGCCATGTTTGGTTTCGGCGGGCATCGCCATGGTTCCGGCGTCATCGGCCATCGCGGCCTTTTCTTCCGTCTTCGGTGCTTCGCCTTGCTTGCCGCAGGCGACAAGTCCAGCGCCGAGCGCAAGGCTGAGCGTAATCGCAGTGAGTTTATTCATGTCGTTTCTCCTTCGGGTTGGACGGGATGAGCCGCACGCCTTCGCATCAGCAGATAGGCGGCGGGAATGATAAGCATCGACAGCAGCGGCGCGGTGAGCATGCCGCCGATCATCGGCGCGGCGATGCGGCTCATCACTTCGGAGCCGGTGCCGGTCCCGACGAGGATCGGGAACAGGCCCGCGAGGATAACCGCAACGGTCATCGCCTTCGGGCGGACGCGGAGCAGCGCGCCTTCGCGAACCGCGGCCAATATGTCGCCATCGCCGCGATCGGCGAGCGCATGCTTGAGGTAGATGAGCATGACGACCCCGAACTCGGCGGCGACGCCCGCGAGCGCTATGAAGCCGACCGCGCTTGCGACCGACTGGTTGTAGCCGAGCAGATAGAGCAGCCAGAGCCCTCCGGTGAGCGCGAAGGGCAAGGTTGCCATGATGAGCAGCGCCTCGTCCCAGCGGCGGAAGGTCAAGTAGAGCAGGATGAAGATGATCGCGAGCGTGACCGGCACGACGACCTTCATCCGCTCGGTCGCACGAACGAGGAACTCGAACTGCCCGGTGTAGGAAACGCTGACGCCGGGCGGCAGATCGACATCGCGCGCGATCGCCCGCTGGATGTCCTGCACGAGGCCCTGCAAATCGCGGCCGCGGCTGTCGACGTAGATCCAGGTCACCGGGCGGCCATTCTCGCTGCGCAGCATCGGCGGCCCGTCGCTGACCTTGACTCTGGCCACCGTGCCGAGCGTGATTTGCTGGCGCGAAGGCGTCAGGATCGGCAGGCTAGCGAGTTCGCCGATACTGTCGCGCAGCTCGCGCGGATAGCGGACGCTGATCGGGTAGCGCGCGAGCCCCTCGATGGTCTGGCCGATCGTCTCGCCGCCGATCGCGCCGGAGACGATGGACTGCACGTCGGCGACATTGAGGCCGTAGCGCGCCGCCGCGGCGCGATCGATGTCGACATCGATATAGCGCCCGCCGGTCAGCCGTTCGGCCAGCGCCGAGGCGACGCCGGGCACGGTCTTCACGACCGTTTCGATGCGTTTGGCGGTCTGGTCGATCGCCGCCAGATCCGATCCCGCGACCTTGATACCTACCGGGCTCTTGATCCCGGTCGCGAGCATATCGATGCGGTTGCGGATCGGGGGAATCCAGAAATTGGCGAGCCCCGGAACGCGGACGCGCGCATCGAGTTCCTCGACCAGCTTTTCCTCGGTCATGCCGGGACGCCATTGCTCTTTCGGTTTGAAGCGGATCGTCGTTTCGAACATCTCTAGGGGCGCCGGGTCGGTCGCGGTGTCGGCGCGCCCTGCTTTGCCGAACACGCTCTCGACCTCGGGCACCGTCTTGATCAGCCGATCGGTTTGCTGGAGCAGGCTCGACGCGCGCGCCGCTGAAATGCCGGGAAGCGCCGATGGCATGTACAGGAGGTCGCCTTCGCGCATCTGCGGCATGAACTCGCCGCCGATCTGGGTCAGCGGCCACAGGCTGGTGGCGAAGACCAGGCCGGCGATCGCGAGCGCCTTTTTGGGGCGGGCCAGCACCCAGTCGAGTGCCGGCCGATAGGCGTGGGTCAGCCAGCGATTGATCGGATTGGCCTGTTCGGCGGGGATCCGGCCGCGGATCAGCCAGCCCATCAGCACCGGAACCAGCGTGATCGAGAGTATCGCGGCCGCGGCCATCGCATAGGTTTTGGTGAATGCGAGCGGCGCGAAGAGTCGCCCTTCCTGGCCCTCGAGCGTGAAGATCGGGATGAACGAGAAGGTGATGATGAGGAGGCTGAGGAACAGCGCGGGGCCGACCTCGGCAGCGGCCTCGGTGATGACGCGCCAGCGTCCGGCGCCCTTCAATTCCTCGCCCGGATGATCGCGCTCCCAATGCTCGAGATGCTTGTGGGCATTTTCGATCATCACCACCGCCGCATCGACCATCGCGCCGACCGCGATCGCGATGCCGCCGAGCGACAAAATATTGGCGTTGAGCCCCTGCAGCCGCATCACGATGAAGGCGATGAGAATGCCGAGCGGCAGGGTCAGGATCGCGACCAGCGCCGAACGCGCGTGCCAGAGGAAGAGCGCACAGACGACTCCGACGATTATGAACTCCTCGACCAGCTTCGAGGTCAGATTGTCGACCGCGCGGTCGATCAGCCCCGAGCGGTCATAGGTGGTGACGATCTCGACCCCGGGCGGCAGGCTGCGCTTGAGCTCGGCGAGCTTGGCGCGCACGCCGTCGATGACCTCGCGGGCATTCTTGCCTTCGCGCATGACGATGACGCCGCCCGCGACCTCACCCTCGCCGTTGAGTTCGGCGATGCCGCGCCGCGTGTCGGGGCCGATCTGGACCGTCGCGACATCGCCGACCGTCACCGGGATCCCGCCGCCGGCGGTGCGGATCGGGACTGCGCGGAAGTCGTCGAGTGACTTCAGATAGCCGCTCGCGCGCACGATATATTCGGCCTCGGCGAGTTCGAGGCTGCCGCCGCCGCTTTCCTGGTTGGCGCGCTTGAGGGCGTCTGCCACTTCGGTTGCGGTCACGCCGAAGGCGGCAAGCTTCTGCGGATCGACGATGATCTGATACTGGCGCACCATGCCGCCGATGCTCGCGACTTCGGCGACGCCGGGAACCGACTTGAGTTCGAAGCGCAGGAACCAGTCCTGGAGGCTGCGCAGCTCGGCAAGATCGTGGCGCCCGCTCTTGTCGACGAGCGCATATTCATAGATCCAGCCAACCCCGGTCGCGTCGGGGCCGAGGCTTGCGCGCGCGCCTTCGGGAAGCCGGCTCTGTACCTGGCTCAGATATTCGAGGACGCGGCTGCGCGCCCAATAGGGATCGGTGCCGTCGTCGAACAGCACATAGACGAAGCTGTCGCCGACAAAGCTATAGCCGCGCACAACGCGCGCGCCGGGCACCGAGAGCATCGTCGTGGTGATCGGATAGGTGACCTGGTCCTCGACGATCCGCGGCGCCTGGCCCGCATAAGTCGTGCGGACGATGACCTGGACGTCCGACAGGTCGGGCAGGGCATCGACCGGCGTCGTGCGCACGGCGGCGATCCCGAGCAAGGTGAGGATCAGCGCCGCCGCGACGACGAGGCCGCGCGCCGCGACCGATGCGCGAATGATCTTCGCGATCATTGCGCCGCATCCAGCGGCCGGACCGCGAGGCCGGTGAGGCTCGCTTCGGAGTCGAGCAGGAACTGGCCCGACGCGACGACTTTCTCGCCGGGGGCGAGCCCGCGCAATATCTCGGTCTTGCCGCCGCCCTCTCGCCCGGCGACCACTTCGGCCGGATGGTAACGCCCGTCGCCTTTCTCGAGCATCACGATGCTGCGTGTGCCGGTGCGGATGATCGCTTCGCTCGGCACCAGCAGGGTGGGCTTGGCGTCGCCACCGAGCGCCACCACCGCGAACATGCCGGGGCGCAGGCGCCCGCCGCGATTGACGAGTTCGACGCGCACCGTCAGCGTCCGGCTGTCGGCCGATGCGGTCGGCAGGATCGCGATGACCCGGCCGGTGAATGCTTCGCCGGGAAAAGCAGTAAGTTTTGCGGTGGCAGGTTGGCCGATCTTTACCGAACCCGCCTGCGCTTCGGGGACGGCGGCGTTGAGCCATACCGTGCCGAGACCGGAGATTTCGGCGAGGGTCTGACCCGTGGCGAGCGTGACGCCCGCGCGCGCATTCAGCGTCTGGACGACCCCGCCGATCGGCGCGCGCACCGTCAGCCTACCGCCAGTGCGTCCGGTGCGGTCGACCTCGGCGATCACGCCTTCGGGCATGCCCATCAGCCGCAGTCGCTGCCGGGCGGCCGCGGTGAGGTCAGGTTTTTCGAGCTTTTTGACGCTCAGATATTCGGTCTGGGCGCCGCCCCATTCGGGCAATTGCAGGTCGGCGATCGGCGTGCCGGCGCCGATGACGTCGCCGGGCGCGAGGCGATAGACGCGCTCGACGAAGCCGCCCGAGCGCGCCTGGACGATGGCGACGTCGCGCTGGTTGAAATCCACACTGCCATTGACGTCGAAGGTCGCCGCCAGACTGCCCATTTCGGCCGCGACGACGCGTATTCCGAGGCTCTGCCTCGCGGCCGGATCGACCGTGATGCCGGGGCCGGTGCCAGAACCGCCAGCCTCATCGGCATATTTAGGCTCGAGCTGCATATCCATGAAGGGCGACTTGCCGGGCTTGTCGAACTTCTGGTTCGGAAACATCGGGTCGTAATAATAGAGGATCTTGCGGCTGTCGGCCGGGGTTCCCCCCGGCGCATGGCTGTCCCCGCGCTGTCCCAGCCAATAGCCGCCGCCGCCCGCGATCAGCACCGCGGCCAGGATAGCGGCGCGCCACCGCGCCGCTGACGTCGCATCGGTCATCGCCCTGTCTCCCCATAGATAGTGTTGATCCGGATCGCGTCGCGCGCGACCTCGGCTTCGCGCGACAGCGCATCGACTTCGGCCTCTGCCAGCGCGAGTGTCGACAGGAGCGCAGTGCCGAGGTCGAGCTTTCCGGCGGCGTAGCTGACAAGGTCGAGCTCGGCGCGCTTCTTCGCCAGCGGCACCAGCTGCGACCGTGCATTTGTCAACTGCTCGTGGTGCATGCGATGATCGGCTAGATCGGCGTCGAGCGACGCCGCGATGTCGCGCTTGGCGGCTTCGCGGTCGAGGCGCGCGCGTGTCGCTTCGCTGGCGCGGGCGGCGATTTTGGGATCCTGCCGCTTTTTCGAGAAAAATGGCAGATCGATCGTGACCCCGAGCGTGACGAGGTCGCCATAATTGGGCTCGCGACGTCCATAGGCCGCATTGACGCTCCAGTCGGGGCGCTTGTCGGCGCGCGCAAGGCCCGTTTCGGCATCGGCCGCGATGGCGCGAGCGTCGAGCGCCCGCAGCCTTGGCAGGGCGTCGATGCCCGCGCGCAGCGTCGCCTCGTCGACCGTCGGCGGCGGCGGGTCGCCCGCCGTGTCGGCGACGGGGTCGCCGGTGAAACGCGCGAGCTGTGCGCGGGCGCGCGCGATCTCGGCGGCGAGCGCGCTGCGGCGGTCGTTGATCGCGGCGCGAAGCTGATCGGGCTCCAGCGCTTGCGCCGGGCGCGCCGCGCCGCTCGCTAGCCGCGCCGTCACCGTTGCTTGCAAATCCCCGAGACCGGCGTCGAGCAGGTCGAGTTCCTTCAGCCGCTTCTTGGCATAGAAGAGATCGACCCAGGCAAGCGCAGTCGCGAGCCGGACGTCCTGCGCGGTAACTGCCTCGTCGGCGCGGGCGATTCCGATATCGGCCTGCGCGCGCGTCGCGCGTGCGCGTCGCTTGGCGGAGTTCGGGAAATCCTGGCTGACGCCGACGACCTGCATCGTGAAGTCGTCGCGATTGAACCGGCCCGCGTCAGGCCCGGTCACCGGAAAATCCTGCAGGACGATATTGAGTTTCGGATCGGGCAGCCGGTCGGCGGCAATCGCCGCCGACCGCGCGGCATCGATGCCGGCTTCGCGGCCCTGCAATTCAGGCGCCTGCGCTGCCGCCCGCTGAAGCGCTGCGTCGAACGACATCGGTTCGGCGCGAAGTGCGGCGGGCAGCGCGAGCAGCGCCGCTGCGATAAACAGGCGCATATGTCCCCCTTTGTGAATGTGCGGGATCGTCCCCGGCGCTCGGCGCCGGGGACGGGGTCCTTCAGCCTTCGGAGGGCATCATGTGGTCGCCGGACATCTTCTTCATGCAGTCGTCCGGACTGGCCTTCATCATGTCGCAATGGCAGTCGGCCATCTGCATCGGTGCGTCCTTCACCCAGACGCGAACGCGCGGAGCGATGCCCGACTTGTTCGGTCCCGGCACCTGGCGGGCCTGCCATTCATAATGACCGCCCGGTGCGTCCTGCGCGAGAACCGGGGCGGCAAGCGTTGCAGCCGCGAACGCGGCAACGGCAAATATCGTTCTCATGGTAAATTCCTTGGTTGAAAAGCGTGAAACCGCGCGCCGGGACGAGCCGGCGCGCGTCGGCAATTCAGGCAAGAAATAGGGGTGGGTCGGGTTCGGGGCCGAATGTTCTTCCGGCGAGCCGCCGGACAGGAAGCGGATCGAAGGAGCCGGCGACAAATGTCTTTTCGGCAAGGGGGATAGCCGGAGAGACGACGGCGGGCGGGAGCGCGCAGCCCATCTTCGCGATGCAGTCGAGCGTGAGGCCTTGGCACGGAGCGCTCTTCTGGGATTTTTCAATCCCCATCATCTCCGCGCATTCGTCGCTCATCGCCGCCGCGGACGCCGTCTCGGCCGACGGGAGCGCGGGCGCAGCGGCAAATGCGGCCTCCTGCGCCAGAAGGCCGAGTACGGCTCCGACAAGAAGTAGAAAGGTGAGCCAGCGTTTCACGGTCGAAGCATGATCCTTGTCAAACTTGGCGTCAATCTAAACCGGGGTAGAGATACCGCTCACTTGTTCGCCGGCTATCCCCTCGCGGTTACGCCAGACCCGTTAAAAATGGCCCATCGTCATGGCGACGGGCGCGACCAGCATCCACAGCGCCATGGCGATCATCATCAGATTTTCGGTCAGTGAGATGAAACCCAGCGGCACATTGCTGTCGCCGCCGACGCAGGCGCATTTGAGTTCGCGCTTGTCGATATACACCGCCTTGAACACCGACACGGCGCCGATGATCCCGATGAACAGCGCCACCGGAATCGAAATCCAGCTTAGCGCTCCCGAAATCATCAAAATGCCGGCCAGTGCTTCGGCAAAAGGATAGAGGGTGGCATAGGGCACCCAGCGTTTGGCGAGCAGATCGTAGTTCAGGAACATGCTCGAGAAGCTCTCGATGTCGCGGAGCTTGAGGAAGGCAAGCAACGCCATGCTGAACCCGATAAACCATTCGGCGGTACGGATCGTGAAGGGCGTGCCCGACACCGCCTGGCTGACGGCCAGCGCCATCAGCGCGGTGATAGAGAAGAGCGCGATGACGGGCTTATAGGTTAGCGCCTTTGGATCGCGGACTTTCAGACCGAGATGGCGCCTCAGATCATCGTGACCGCCGATCCGCTCGCCTTCGATGAAGGTCTGCGGCGTCGTCGCGACGCCATGCTTCGCCTTGAAGGCGTCGGTTTCCTCGCGGGTCGTCAGCCAGACATCCTCGACGTCGTAGCCGCGGCTGCGCAACAGATGCAGCGCCTTCAGGCCATAGGGGCAGATATGCTGCTCCATCACCATGCGATAGATGGTCGCCCGCGGCTTGCCCGAAACCGCCGCACCGGTATGCGCTGGCGCGCTTTCGTTCGCGCGCTGAACCTGCATATTCATCGATTCGCCTTTCTTGATTCCCGATCGCTTCCCGCTATATAGCCTCCGTACCATAGTACGGAGTCAAGGCCTTGCGTGACATGACCATCGGCCAGCTTGCCCGGCAGGGCGGCGTCAATGTCGAGACGATCCGCTATTACCAACGCCGCGGCCTGTTGCCCGTTCCGCCTCAGTCGGCCAGCGCCCAGTCGGAAGGCCGAGTCCGGCGTTACGACGAGGCGGTTCTGCGCCGTCTGCGCTTCATCAAATCGGCACAAGCAGCGGGATTTACGCTCACCGAGATCGCCGAACTGCTCGAACTCGACGCGTCGAGCGATCGCGCGCGAGCGCGCGAACTGGCCGATGCGCGCATCGCGGCGATCGAAAAGACGATCGCCGAACTCGATGCGGCGCGGCGCGCGCTCATGGGCCTGTCGCGCCAATGCGCTGCCGCCGACACGCTCCACTGCCCGATCATAGCGGCGTTCGAGCAGGTCTAGCCCGACTGGCCTTGGCGGCGGATGGTGCTGACGGCCGGTCTCACCTCCCAACTGGTGTCAATCGGTCGCAAATGGTTCCAGCATCCCGGCTACAAGCGATGGGATGGTAATTCCGGCTGCGACATCGAGCAGAAGGCTAGCGCGGATCGCAGCCGCAGGTCTCGCCGCTGCCGCGTCCGGAGTTGCGACGGCCGTCCGAAGTGCCTGGGTCAGGCGCCATCGAATCTCCGCGGCTAGGACCGGCATCAGAGCGAACAAATAGGCTTCCACGGGGAAGACCTGACCATAGGGTCAAGCGAGCGAT
>CAYRQX010000049.1:0-28391 GCA_964426485.1 uncultured Sphingopyxis sp.
GCGCGCGCCATAGATGGCGGCGGACAGGCCGGCCGGGCCGGAACCGAGGATCAGCATGCGGGTCGAGTGGGTGGCGGTCATTCGAAAATCCTGTTCAGTCCCGGGAAGCGGGTCCCGGCGCTGCATCTAGGGGGGCAGCGCCGCCTAAGGCAACATGGGTGGTGTCATATCCGGCGCCAGCAAAGCGATTCTGTTGTGGACGAAAGCCGGTTGAAGGGCGGCGCGCGGCTGGGCAGACTGGCGGCATGACATTGCGCCGCACCCTGCTCGCCGCAGCCCTGCTGCTTCCCCTCTCCGCCGTGGCGCAGGAGGCACCCGCGCCTACGCCGACGCCCACCCCTGCCCCGGCGCCCAAACCGGCGACGCAAAAGGTCGCGCTCGACACCAGCTTCGGCCGCATCGTGCTGGAATTGGAGACGCAGCGCGCCCCGCTCACCGCGCGCAATTTCCTGCGCTATGCCGATCAGAAGCGGCTCGACGGCATCGCCTTCTACCGGACGGTGAAGGTCGCCGACAAATTCGGCTTCATCCAGTTCGGGATCGACAACGACCCCAAGCGGATCCTGCCCCCGATCAAGCATGAGCCGACCACGCAAACCGGCGTGAAGCATGTGAATGGCGCGATCAGCACCGCCCGCCTCGCCCCCGGCACCGCGCGCGGCGAGTTCACGATCAGCGTCGGGGACCAGCCCTCGCTCGACGCCGATCCGGCGCGGCCCGGCGACAATCTCGGCTATGCCGCCTTCGGCAAGGTGGTGGAGGGGATGGAGGTGGTGTGGAAGATTCTCGACGCCCCCACTTCACCCACAGCGGGCGAAGGCGTGATGAAGGGCCAGATGCTCAGCCCGAAAATCCGGATCCTGAAGGTGACCCGCGTGCCTTAAGCCGCACTGAACAGGAAGAGGACGAATAGCCAGAACAGCAACGACCCGCACACGACCATCAGAAAGCCCGAACCGGCGGGCAGCGCGTCGTTCGTCGCGTCATCCGCGCTGGCAATCTCGTGGTAGGAGGACATGGCAACTCTCCGCTCGATGCTGCCATGCCTGCCATGCGCCGGGCGGGTTGCCCATATCGGGAAAATGCAGTCGGGATACTACGTGGGTCCGCCTTAACCCTCGCGATCACTGCGCCGGCGGATATTTCTCGGCCAGTGCGGCGCGGACATCGGCCACCTTGATCGCCCGCCATTGCCGCGACGGCTCTTCGCCTGCCGCCAGGCTGATCGGCCGGATCAACAGGCGATATTCAAACCCCTGTGGCGTCCCGCTCCCGGCGCTGTAGCCATAATAGCCATAGGTGACCGTGCGCTCGACCAGCAACGCGCTCTCGATGATGAAGGCATCCTTGCCCAGGCCGCGAACATGGTCCGCCGCGACCAGCATCGCCGCCTCTTCGACCATCGCCGGGCTCGCCGACAGGCTACCCATCCGCAAATTGACCAATTGGGGATCGTCGCCCTTCATGACGCGATATCCTTCCATATCGGTGCGCCAGAAATTGCTCCCCTCGTCCCGCATCTTGGGCTTGGCTGCGGCGTGCTCGCCGCGCGGCAAGAGCTTCACCAGATCGGCAAAGCCCAGCTGCAGCATCCGCGTGGTGCTCACGTCCTGCATCCGCCGGAACTGGTCGATCGTCGCATCGATTGCACGCGCTTCTGCAGGATCATCGGCCCGCAGCTGTGCGATCAGGTCCGACATGACAACCAGCGCCTCGCCGCGCGGCCGCTCGGGCTCGGCGGCGAGCGCCTTCATCGTCAACTTGCCGGCACGCAATCGCAAGGCGATGGCACGCGACCAGTCGTCGAGCACTGCGGTGGCCTTGTCCCCGGCCGCGACGCGGCGGCGATAATCCTCCTCGACCCGCTTCGGCTGCTTGCGCCCATCGGGGCGTGGCGGGGGAGGTTCGACGGCAAAGGCCACCTCGTCACGCGCAGCCTTCAGCTCGATCGCCGACTGCTCGGTCTTGCCCGAAGCGAGCAGCGCATAGGCTCGGGCGCCCCGGATCGCCGCGCGCCCCTCAATTTCCTCATATTTGCGATCCGCCTCGCCGCTCAGCGTCCAGCCGCCCCGACCCTTGGGCAGGTCGAAGCTGATCTGTTCGGCATAGAGCGCGGCATTTTCAAAATCGCCGGTCTGCAGGGCGATCATCAGCATGAGCCGAAGCATGTTCGGATTGTACGATGCCTGTTCGCGCAACTGCGCGATGCGGTTGCCGCGATCGGTGTCGAACAACAGCCGGATCGCCGAGGCCAGGCGTCGCACGCTGGGCGAATAGGGGCGCCGCGCGACGATCGAATCCAGCAATTTCTGCGCGTCTGCCGTCTTCTTGGTACGATACAATGCGATGGCGCGCAGTGCGTCGCTGCCCAGACGCGATGCGGCAAGCTCCTCTGTCGTAGCATAGGTCGCGTGAAACGTGTCGAATTCGTCCAGCGTGGCCAGGGCAGTGGCGTCGCTCTTCTCGGCCAGTTCGTGCAGCGCGCGAGCGCGGAGCAGCGAGAGGCGGCGGTTGCGGAACTCGGGGACGAGCATCGGGTCGGCGAGCGTCCGCTCGCACGCTGCGCTGCCCTGCACGCCAAACGATCGCAGGCGGATGCCGTAATTCGGTCCGAGGCCGCCCCAGCCGCGATGCTCGGGCTGTTTCTCGCCAGGGTTGAGCTTCTTTTTCGGGTTGGGGACGGGATAGCCGTCACAGGCTGGATAGTCCGCCGCGGTCGCAGGCTGGGGCGCAACCGCGGCCGGCGGTGGCGGCGGCGATGGCACTTCGACCACCTCGGTCTGCCCCGCCTGTGCGCCACCCATTGCCCCACCGGTCGCCAATGCGCCGGCTAGCACCGTCCAGAATCCGTTCACCGAAAGCCCCCTTGCGATTCGCAGGATGATAGCTTCGGCGATCCGGGGCAGAAAGCGGTAACGGAACGATCCGCCGCCCTGCCCCGGAGCCCCGATTACTCGACCGGCTTGACCTCAAGCCCGGTCCACTTGGCTGCGAAGGCGTAGAGGTCGGACGTCTCCTCGATCACCTTGTCGGTGGGCTTGCCCGCGCCATGCCCGGCCCGCGTTTCGATGCGGACGAGGTGCGGCTTGGGGCCGATGTCGGCGGCCTGCAGCGCGGCGGTGTATTTGAAGGTGTGGCCCGGCACGACGCGGTCATCGGTGTCGGCCGTCGTCGCCAGGATCGCGGGATAGGTCTTGCCCGACTGGATGTTATGGTAAGGCGAATAGGCGCGCAGTCGCTTCCAGTCCGCCTCCTTCGACGGGTAGCCATAATCGTCGACCCAATAGCGGCCGGCGGTGAAGCGGTCGAAGCGCAGCATGTCCATCACCCCGACCGCGGGCAGCGCCGCGGCGAACAGGTCGGGGCGCTGGTTCGTGACCGCGCCGACGAGCAGACCGCCGTTCGACCCGCCCTCGATCGCAATCTGGCCCTTGCCTGCGATCCCTTGCGCGATCAGATATTCGCCCGCCGCGATGAAATCGTCGAAGACATTCTGCTTCTTGTCGAGGCGGCCGGCGTCGTGCCACGCCTTGCCATATTCGCCGCCGCCGCGCAGATTCGCGATCGCGAGCACGCCGCCCTTGTCGACCCACGCGAGCCGCGTCGGCGAAAAGGCCGGGGTCATCGACACGTTGAAACCGCCATAGCCATAAAGAAGCGTCGGCGATCCCTTGCTGCGGTCGAGACCCTTTTTCATCACGAGGAACATCGGCACCTCGGTGCCGTCCTTCGATTTGTAGAAACGCTGCTCGACCGAAAAATCGGCGGGCTTGAAGGTCAGCTTCGGCTCGGCGAAAATCTCGCTCTTTCCGGTCTGGGTGTCGAAGCGATAGATCGTCGTCGGGCGCGCATAGCTCGAAAAGCTGTAGAAGGTTTCGGGGTCGCTCGACTTGCCGCCAAAGCCGGTCGCGGCGCCGATGTCGGCGAGCTTGATGTTGGCGACGGGCTTGCCGTCGAGTGCGACCATCCGCGCTTCCGATTTCGCATCACCGAGGTAGGAGAGGATGATGCGGCTCCCGACGCGCGACGCGCCGACCAATGTCGCTTCATTTTCGCCGACCAGCTGCGTCAGGTCGCCGGGTCTTTTGATGTCGAACGAGACGATCCGGCCGCGCGGCGCCCCCTTGTTGGTCAGGAAGGTGAAGCGCGTGCCCGCGTTGGTCACATATTCCCAATTGTTCGCGAAATCATCGACCAGCACGATCGGTTTCGCGCCGGGCTTGCCCAGCGGATGCAGCGTCAGGCCATAGCGTTCGTCGGTCCCCTCCGACGAGACGACGAGCAGATATTGGCCGTCATCGGTGACGACCGCGCTGTTGTTGAGCTTCGGCCTGTCGGGGGTCGCGTGGATCAGCACGTCTTCGCTCTGCGGGGTGCCAAGCTTGTGGAAATAGACACTGTGATTTTCGTTGAGCGACTGGAATGCTTCCCCCGCTTCGGGCTCGGGGAAGCGCGAATAATAAAAACCGCTGCCGTCCTTGGCCCAGTCGAGCGCCGAAAATTTGACCCAGCGCACCTCGTCGGACAGATCCTGGCCGGTCGCGACATCCTTGACGCGGACGATGCGCCAGTCCGTGCCGCCGTCCTGCACCGAATAGAGAAGATGCTTGCCATCCTCCGACGGGTTCCACTCGCCGAGCGCGGTCGCGCCGTCCTTGGCCCAGATGTTGGGATCGATGAGGACGCGACCTTCGCCTTTCAGCCCTTCGCGGACATAAAGCACCGATTGCGGCTGGAGCCCATCGTTGCGGCTGTAAAAATAGCGCGTCCCCGCCTTGGTTGGCAGCCCAAAGCGTTCGTAATTATAAAGCTCGGTCATCCGCGCCTTGAATGCGTCGCGGCCCGGCAGCGTTTCGAGATAGCTATCGGTGACCTTGTTTTGCGCCGCGACCCAGGCGGCGACCTTCGGATTGACGCGGACGTCGTCCTCGAGCCAGCGATAGGGATCGGCGACGTCGACGCCGAACTGCGGATCGACCGTGTCGCCGCGCACGGTGTCGGGGTAGGCGAGCGCCTTTGCCGTCGCCGATGTTGCCGCGGCATCGGCCGCCTGTGCTGCACCCGGGATCATCGTCAGGAGGGCCAGCGCCAGCGACGCGGACGGGGTTTTACGGGACATGGCAAGGCGATCCTCATTTTCTGGAAGAAATTATCGTGCGCCGATATGTAAGCATCGGCAAGGGGCGGGCAAGGGGATTCGATGCCCGTCACACGGGATCGAGCGATCCGCGATAGGCGACGATCAATCCGGTGAGCAGCGCGGTGATTTCGACGTCGAAGCGGAACTTGCCGTCGGCCTCGGTTTCGAAGCTGGCGCCGTCCGGCATCAGCCAGCGCGGCATCGGGCAACCGAACGCCGACCAGCGGCGCGGGACAAGGCAGAGGCGGTCCTGCTCAATCACCAGCGCCATCGCGAACGACAGCGGGCCGAAGCGTTCGACGAGCAGATAGTCGTCGCGTCCGGCCCCGCGCGATTGCAGCGACGTGAAGCGCTTGCCGCCGAAATCGCGGGTCCAGCGTTCGCCGCCCTTTCCGGGGGTGAAGGCAACCGTCACCGGGACGCGCGCCGCTGCCTTCGGAAAGCCGATGACCGCCGCGGCGAGTCGCGCGAGCAGCCCGGTCCCGCGGCGCACCTCGGCATGGCCCTGCCACCGGCGTTCGGCTTTGCTTCCGTGGAGCAGTCGAAGCGTTGGCGGCAGCGTGTCGAAGGCGGTTCCGACGATCTGACGATAGAGCGGGGCATCGGGCTCCTCGCTGCGAAAGCCCGTGTGGATCGAGCGGTTCGCGAATAGCGCGTCATAATCGGCGAGGGTCAGCGCATCGACACTCGACCGCGCGCCCATGGCCGGACGGTCGCCGACGCGCAATTTGCGGACGATCGCCTCGATCGCCATCGATGGAATATAGGGGCCGTCATCGCCCTCGGCCAAAAGATGCCAGCTCCGCTCGACCATTTTTCCTTCGGCAAGACCGTGCGCGCGGATGAACATCCCGCCGCGATGCTCGCCGAACCGCATGCGATTGAGCACCGCATAGAAAAGGCGCGAGAAGGGCTCGAACGACGGCAGCCGAAAGCGCGCGCGTGCCTTTGCCAGCAGGTTCAGGATGCGGTGCAATATTTCGGGCACCGGCCCCGCGCCCATCCATATATCGGTGAGTGCGGGCCAGGCGCGCGGGATGAGGCGGAGATCCGGAACATCGACAAGCGAGAAATGGATGTTGCTGAGCGGCAGGCGGCCGGGCACCGCGACGGTGTAGCGCAGGCTCTCGGCCAGTCCGATGCCGTGGCTGTCCTTGCCCCCGCGCCGCAATTTGACCGGCGCGCCGGCATAGCCGACGACGGCGCGCATCACGTTGAGCCCGATACCTGCAAAGGGCGATGGCGCTATCCCGCCCTCGACACGGCGAATGTCCATCGTTTTCGCCATCTCGCGTAGCACCGCGCCGGTGAGCGCGGGAAAGCTGCTGACCCCCGACAGGACGAAGACGCCCGCCGCTTTTGCAGCCGCATCGAAGCGATCGATGCCGAAAACGAAGTCGGCGCCATCGGCGAAATCGAGATAGTCGGTCTTTGCCGCGATGCAGGCTTCGACGACGCGATAACGGTCGGCGCCATAGTCCTGAAACGGCCCCGACGCATCGACGACGAGATCGGGCCGGAGCCGGTCCAGTGCCCCCGCGACGTCGCGCCGGTCGAGCGCATGGGGGTGGACGCGCGCGATGCCCTTATAGGCCGCGCAGAAACGTTCCGCGCGGCTGCGATCGCGGCCACAGATCAGCAGGTCGAGGTCGGGCACGTCGGCGAGCAGTTCGGCGAGACGGCCGCCGAACACGCCATAGCCGCCGAGGATCAATATCTTCATGCCAATATCCGGTTTTGATATTCGGGCGGCGCGACCCAGCAGGTCGCACGCTTTCCGAACAGGCGGTAGCGATTGCGCGCGATCCAACGGTAAACGGGGTCGCGGAGAAATGCCGGGACGAGGCGAAAGAGCGCGAGCAGCCGCCAAGGCCAGCCGAGCCCTTCATAGATTGCGAGCACGGCGTCGCTGTCGCGCCTTACGCGCGCCCCTTCGACGACGAGGATGGTCGTCGGGTCGTGCGGATCGAGGCCGTGCTTGCGGGACAGCGCGGCGCCCGCCCCGCCCTGGATCGACGCGAGGCGGAATCGCGCGCGCTTGTCGTGCCGAAGCACAAATTGCGCGTTCGCCGAGCACAGCACGCATTCGGCGTCGAACAATATGATCGGGGCGTCGTCGTCAGGCATCGCGGAACAAGCCGTGCTGATTGAGCAATTCGCCAAATAACGGATGCGTTACCTTAAGGTCGAAGGCGAAGCGGCCGCTGCCGAGATGCTGGTGCGTCACCGTCGTCGCGCCGGGGGCGAGCCAGCGAGGGAGGCGGAGGCGAAGTTTCGCGTGCTGCCAGAAATAATGGTCGGAGGAGAAGATCAGCGCGTCGCCCTCGGCACGCACGGCAAGCGCCATGCCGAACCCGCCGCCGATATGCTCTTCGAGTCCCGTCGGGCCCGCAAAGCCTTTTGCGCTGTGGATCACCTGCGGATGGCCGTGCGCGCGGCCATAGACGCGCGTCCAGCACTGGCCGCCGCTCGTGCGATCTTCGCTCACCGCGACGGCGGCGGGCGCGGGGCCGCTGGCCCGGGTCGGCAAGGGCGCGCCGATCAGGCGGCAGAGCTGCGCAAGCAGCCAGCCGGCGCGGGAAAGGCGCGTCCACACGATTTCGCCGCTGTAGGTCGCGACCGCCGTTCCCGAGAGGTGCCTGGAAAAACGGCGGCGGATATCGGCGGGCAGCGCGTCCCAGTCCGCGCGATGGACGAGGCGGCGGAAGCGATTGTCGCGATCCAAATCCCGTTCGGATCGAGCGAAGTCTAGATGGCGGTCATTTGTATGTGCCTTCGCGGTGTCTCGACTTCCGGCGAATGCCGGAAGTTTATCCTGAGCGCCTGCAAGGCAGTCGAAGGGCTCGACACGAACGGAACCGGCGCGGGCGGCCCTGTCGATACTCGGTTCGCATTTTGCGCCGCCCCGCATTGCCGTTTCCTCCTAGGCGTCCTTGCCCTTGCCCGGACGCCAGTTGATCAGCTTCGTCACCCCCGCGCCCAATTTGATCAGCCGCATCAGCGCGGGTTTGGGCACGCTCAGCATTTCGTCGTGCCAGCGTCCCATCGTTGTCACGAAGTCGAGCATGTCGGACAGCCGCGCCTTGGCGTCGGCGCTGAGCCCGGGGTCATTCGCGGCGCGCGCGACGCAGGCTTTCAGCGCCGCCTCGGCGGGATCGACCTCGCGCGCCTTGCGCCCCGCGGCGATCCGCGTGACCATCTCCCAGATATCTTTCTCGGCGGTGAAATGGTCGCGCCGGTCGCCGAGCAACGGGACGCGCTCGATCAGCCGCCAGCCGAGCAGTTCCTTGATCGAATTGGACACGTTCGAGCGCGCAAGCCCAAGCACCTCGGCGATCTCCTCGGCATGGAGCGGACGGTCGGAGACAAACAGCAAGGCGTGGATCTGCGCCACCGACCGGTTGACGCCCCACTGACCGCCCAGATTGCCCCAATGGAGGATGAATTCGGTCGCCGCCGGGGACAGTTTCGACTCATATTCGGTAATTTCTGTCATAACAGAAATATCGGATGAAACGGATTTGAAGTCAAGTGGAGTTACGACTGGAGCTTTCGGGGCGTTGCCCGTCTGCTGGCGACCGGTTGCGGACGTAATATCCTCCCTGTCGCGCAGCGATGGGGAGGGGGACCGCCGCGAAGCGGTGGTGAAGGGGCCGCGACGTTAGCGCCATAGCCCCTCGGTCAGCGCTTCACGCTGCCACTCCCCATGCCTTCGGCACAGGGAGGATATTTCCCCCATCGTCATCCCGGACTTGATCCGGGATCCATCGCCGCGCCGTTGTCTTGGATCCCGGATCAAGTCCGGGATGACGAAGCGGGCAACGTCCGCTCCCCACCCCAAAGCGGACCTCCAACGCAGGCAAAGAAAAGGGCGGCTATCCTTTCGGATGCCGCCCTTGATCTTGTTTCGCTGAAAGCGCGTCTTACGCGGCTTCCGCCTCGTCTTCATATTGTTCGACCGGACCCGAATCTTGGCCCTTGGCGTCGACGTCGCGGTCGACGAATTCGATGATCGCCATCGGCGCCGCGTCCGAGGCGCGGATACCGGCCTTGATCACGCGGGTGTAGCCGCCGTTGCGGTCCTTGTAACGCTCGGCCAGCACGTCGAACAGCTTCTTGAGCTGCGTTTCGTCGAGCAGGCGGCTGTTCGCGAGGCGGCGGTTGGCCAGGCCACCGCGCTTGGCGAGCGTCACCAGCTTTTCGATATAGGGACGCAGTTCCTTCGCCTTGGCGACGGTCGTCGTGATCTGCTCATGCTTGATGAGCGACGCCGACATGTTGCGGAACAGGGCCGTGCGATGCGCGCTCGTGCGCTGAAGCTTCCGGCCACCCGATTTATGACGCATAATTCTTTCCTTCGTTTGTCAGAGGGGCCGTGTGAGGTACCCCAAGCCAGGTCGATGTGCGGGCCGACCCCTTCCCGTTGTTGGCCCCGGCCGAAGCCGGGGCGCAAGATCAGCCGAGCAGCTCTTGTTCGAGCTTCTTGGCCATTTCTTCGATATTCTCCGGCGGCCAGCCGGGGATGTCCATGCCGAGGCGCAGGCCCATCGAGGACAGCACTTCCTTGATCTCGTTCAAGGACTTGCGGCCGAAGTTCGGGGTGCGGAGCATTTCGGCTTCGGTCTTCTGAACGAGATCACCGATGTAGATGATGTTGTCGTTCTTCAGGCAGTTCGCGCTACGGACAGACAGTTCGAGCTCGTCGACCTTCTTGAGAAGGAAGCGGTTGAGCTGGTTGACGTCCGACTCGTCGGCGGTGGTCGGCGAAGCCGCCATGCCGATCATGCCGCTGTCGTTCATCGCTTCTTCGAAGTGGACGAAGACCTGGAGCTGATCCTGGAGGATGCGCGCGGCGTAAGCGACGGCGTCTTCCGGCGTGATCGTGCCGTCGGTTTCGACGGTCAGGTTCAGCTTGTCATAGTCCAGTTCCTGACCGATGCGGGCATTGTCGACCTTGTAGGCGACCTGGCGCACCGGCGAGTAGAGCGAGTCGACCGGGATCAGGCCGATCGGCGCGTCGATCGGACGGTTGGCGGTCGCGGGCACGTAACCCTTGCCGGTGTCGGCAACAAGTTCCATGTTCAGCGTCGCGCCGTCGTCGAGATGACAGATGACGTGGTTCGGGTTCATCACCTTGATGTCGCCCGAAACCATGATGTCGCCGGCCTTGACGGTCGCGGGACCGGTCGCCGAAAGCTGAAGCCGCTTCGGGCCTTCGCCTTCCATCTTGAGCGCGATCTGCTTCACGTTGAGGACGATGTCGGTGACATCTTCGCGCACGCCGGCCAGGCTCGAGAATTCGTGGAGCACATTCTCGATCTTGATCGACGTGATAGCCGCACCCTGGAGCGACGAGAGCAATACGCGGCGCAGCGCGTTGCCGAGCGTCAGGCCGAAGCCCCGCTCGAGCGGTTCGGCGACGAAGGTCGCCTTGCGCTTGCCGTCGCTGCCAGCCTTGATTTCCAGGTTGCTGGGCTTCTTCAATTCCTGCCAGTTCCGGATATTGACAGTCATGGATTTCCCTTTGCTTTAAGCGGGACGGGTGGGGGTCGGCCACCTGTCCAGCGAGGATTTTATACGGGCGGCGCTCCGGCGGAGCGTGCCCGAAAAGACGTCAGACGCGGCGGCGCTTGGCCGGGCGGACGCCGTTGTGCGGGATCGGCGTCACGTCGCGGATCGACGTGATGTGAAAGCCCACCGCCTGCAGTGCGCGGAGAGCCGATTCACGACCCGCACCCGGGCCCTTGACTTCGACTTCCAGCGTGCGGACGCCATGTTCGGCGGCCTTCTTGCCGGCGTCTTCGGCGCAAACCTGCGCCGCATAGGGGGTCGACTTGCGGCTTCCCTTGAAGCCCATCATGCCGGCGCTCGACCAGGCAATGGCGTTGCCCTGTGCGTCGGTGATGGTGATCATCGTGTTGTTGAAGGTCGCGTTGACGTGGGCGACGCCCGACGAGATGTTTTTGCGTTCGCGCCGACGAAGGCGCTGCGGTTCACGAGCCATGATATATTCCTAACCTAATCCTGAATGGCCGGTGGCGGGCGATACGCCGCTGCCCCGGCAGGGAAATAAGGAAGCGCGCCCGGAGGGACGCGCTCAGACCTTATTTCTTCTTACCGGCGATCGCCTTTGCCTTGCCCTTGCGGGTGCGCGCATTGGTGTGCGTGCGCTGGCCGCGGACCGGCAGGCCCTTGCGATGACGCAGGCCGCGATAGCAGGCGAGGTCCATCAGGCGCTTGATGTTCATCGCCGTGTTGCGGCGAAGGTCACCCTCGACCGTGTGGTCGGCGTCCAGCGTTTCGCGGATCTGCAGGATTTCGGCGTCCGAAAGATCCTGGATACGACGCGTGTGGTCGATGCCCAGCTTGTCAGCGATGTCGACAGCGCTCTTGCGACCGATGCCGTGGATGTAGGTGAGCGCGATGATAACGCGCTTGTTGGTGGGCAAGTTGACGCCCGCAATACGTGCCATTGGTAACTTTCTCCTGCTCCACGGGGCCGTAGGCAATCGGCCCCATCTCAAAGCGTCTGGTTTTCCAACGCAAAAAACGGACCACGATGCGCACGCAGGCGCTTCGCCGTCCGGTCAGGCTGTCGGAATGGACGCGCAACTAAGGTGAGTCGGCCCGATTGTCAAGCGAAGTGCGGTGATTTGAGGCCGTGAATTACTGCTCAGGGTGATGATGTAAGGGCGACCGCCCGATCATGCAAGCGGTCGACCACGGCGGCATGGATTTCAGGCGCGCAGGCTATCACGCCAAACGCCTGCGCGCGCTGGGTATTGAAGGACAGAGGCTCGCCGAACGCGTCGGTCACCGTTGCGCCAGCCTCGCTGGCAATCAATGCGGCGGCGGCGACATCCCATTCGAAACCCCAGCGCAGCGTCGCGACCAGGTCGGCGCGGTCGTCGGCGACGAGTGCGATGCGCAGCGCAATGCTGTTCGGCTTGGTGACGATGACAAGGTCGCTGTCGACTTTGGGCAGCGCGTCGGCGGGGACGCGCGATCCCGCAAACAGGGTGCGTTGGCTGGCGCGCAACGCCTCGCCATTGAGGTGGGCGCCCTGTCCCTTTTGCGCCACCCATAATTCGTCGAGCGCGGGGGCATAAAGGATGCCGAATTCGGGCGTCCCGTCGATCACAAGCGCGACCGACACGCACCAGCCTGGGCGGCCGCGGATGAAATCGCGCGTGCCGTCGATCGGGTCGACGCACCACATTGCGCGGCACGACAGCCGGTCGGCGTTGTCGGCGGTTTCTTCGGACAGCCACCCTGCCTCGGGCACCATTGCGCCCAGCACCGCTTTCAGCCGCGCATCGACCGCCAGGTCGACGTCGCTGACCGGATTGTCGTGCGACTTGTGCCAGACATTGACCTTTTGCCCCTCGCCGCGCCAGCGCGCCATCGCCATGTCGCCGACTTCGCGCGTCGCGGCGATCGCGGCTTCAAGGTTGCGGCCCGGCATCGGCGTCGGCCCTAGCTCGAGGCGACGGTCATGCCGTCGATGCGCAGCGTCGGCGCGTTGGTGCCGTGACGAAATTCGAGGTCGTTCGCGGGAATCAGCGCCGCGAACATGTCGATCAGATTGCCCGCGATGGTGAATTCGGCGATCGGTCCGGCGATCGCGCCGTCCTTGATCAGGAAACCCGATGCGCCGCGGCTGTAATCGCCCGTCACCGGATTGACGCCGTGGCCGATCAGCTCGGTGACATAGACGCCGTCGGCGATGCCCTCCATCAACGCCGCGGGCGTCACGCTGCCCGCGGCAAGGTTCAGGTTGCTCGCGCCGACGCCCGAAGCACCGCCGCCGCGGCTCGCATGGCCGGTCGGCGTCAGGCCGAGCTGCTTCGCCGACGCGGTGTCGAGCAGCCAGCCGGTGATCTTGCCGCCCTCGACCAGATTGCGTGCGGCGGTTGGCAGGCCCTCGCCATCGAAGGCGCGGCTGCGTAGCCCGCGCGGGCGATGCGGCTCGTCGCGAATGACGATGCTGCTGTCGAACAGCGCCTGATCTTCCTTGCCGAGCAGGAAGCTGGTGCCGCGCGCAATTGCAGGCCCGGCGATCGCGCCGAGCAGATGGCCGACGATGCCGCCGCTGACACGCGGGTCGAGCAGGACGGGCAGCTTGCCATTCGGCGCCTTGCCGGGATTGAGCCGCGCAACGGCGCGGGTGCCGGCGCGGGTGCCGATATCGGCGGCACTTTCGAGGTCGGACAGATGATGCGCGCTGTGCCAGCCATAATCGCGCTGCATGCTCGCGCCTTCGCCGGCGATGACGCTCGCCGAAAGGCTGTGGCCGCTCGACCCGTAACCGCCGGCAAAGCCGTGGCTGGTGGCGAGCGCAAAGCGCGTGCGGCTGTGGCTTGCGCTGCCGCCTTCGCTGTTGCTGACGCCGGCGACCGCGCGTGCGGCTTCTTCGACTTCCAGCGCGGCGCCGCGCAGCGCGGCGGGGTCGGCTTCGCTGTGATCGTCGAGATCAAAATCGGGGATGGTGCCCTTGAACAGCAATTCTTCGGGCGCGAGCCCGGAATAGGGATCTTCGGGCGCTTCGCGCGCCATCGCGACGCAGCGTTCCACCAGTTTGGTCAGTTCGCCTGCATCCATGTCGGCGGTCGACACGCTGGCGCTGCGCTGGCCGACAAAGACGCGCAGCGAAATATCCTGCCCCTCGGACCGCTCGACATCCTCGAGCGCGCCGAGGCGCATCGAGACCGAGGTCGCGGCATTGCAATAATAAAGCGCGTCGGCGGCGTCGGCGCCGGCTTTCGCGGCGGCGTCGCACAGCATCTGGGCGCGATCGAGGGCTTCGGAAACGGTCAGCATGCCCGCGCCCTATACGGCGCGCGGCAAAAAATCAAAGCAAGCGCTGAAAAGGCGTCAGCCGGTGATCGCTGCGATCGCGTCGGTCGCGGCCATCGCGCCGCTGATCCACAGGAAGGGCAGCGTGAGCGCCGCGACCCACAGGCGGCGGACGTCGCGGCGGAAGCGGGCGTGCAGGCCCCAGCTGGCAAGCGCCTGACGGCTGAGGCGATACCAGTGCCGTTCGGTCGACCGCGCGACGGGCAGCGCGAGCGCCAGTAGCATGATCAATGCGACGACGATGAAGGCGGACGATGCGCCCGCGGCGACCGCGCTCATGACGAGCCAGATCTGCAAGGCGGCAAAAGCAATAAGGGCGGCGGCGGCGTGCCACGTCATTCGGCGACCGAGACTCCGTGCCGGCGGCACGCTGACGGTCGTGCGCCTCCACAGGCGCGGTCCAAATGCTGATGCCATGTTACAGCCCCCTTAGGCTGGCGATTCCCAGAACCGCACGATTTGCCTCAAAAATTCCCAAGTCAAGACAGCTTGCCAGTGATTCGTTAATTTTTGCACTCGGTTCGGCGCGGATTCGGAACCAAATCGCGTCGGATCGAAAAATACTGCAATTTTGGCGATATATGCAGCTTTTTTCGGCGGAACCAGGTGTTGGGGCAGCGGGCCTGGATCAGGGCCCAGGCGGGGTCGGCAGCGGCGCGGCGTCGGCTTCGTCGGGAGCCGTTTGCGCGGGCGCTTCGCCGTTGGCTTGGCGCTCGAGTTCCTCGGCCGCCTTCTGGCGCTCGGCCAGTGCGCGTTCCTCGGCAACGACCGCGGCTTCGACTTCGTCCGATGCCGCGTCGATGCCCGCGATACGCTTGGCGCGCTCGTCGGCGATCATCGTCTGCCAGTCGGTCTTGTTCGCCGCCTGGCGTTCGGCCTTCGCACCGGCGACGAGCGCCTGCGTGCAGCCGGTGAAGCCACCGAGGCCGGTTGGCGAGCAGCTGTCGGTGCCGAAACGGCCGACGCGTTCAAGCGCGACGACCTTGTTCGCCCACGCCTCGTTGCGCACGTCGAGCGGATTGCCGCGCAGCATTTCTGGCACCCGATAGCGTTCGGTTTCGGGAAGGCGGTTACAGACGACGATTTCGTCGGGGCTCGACTGTTCGCACTGGTCGTTGCCATAGACGATCACCTGGTTGATCTTTTCGGCATCGACCGTCTGTTGCTGCGCCGCGGCGGGCAAGGCGGCGGCACTGCCGGCGAGGATCAGCGCGAACAGGGGGAGGCGGGGCATCATATCTTCCTTTGTCGTTTCAGGCGGCTTGGCACCGCGACGCTGCATCCGTCATGAACGGGGCGGCGCGTTTATGTATCAAATACGTTTCGACAGCGCGATGGCTGCACGGCAGCCCGCGCGGATCGCAAAGCTGAGGATCGGATAGCCGGGCGCGCTTTCGGCGCCCGCCGCGAGTGCGGCTTCCTTATGCTCCAGTTCTTCGGCGCGGAAGTCGGCGACGGCGGTGCTGAGTTCGGGGTCGCTGTCGCCAAGTTCATCCAGCTGGTCGCGATAATGACGGTCGATCTCGGTCTCGACAGCGGCGGTGCACGCCATCGCGGCGCGCGGACCCATTGCCGCGGTCACCGCCCCCAATGCGAAACCCGCGACGTTCCAGAAGGGCTGGAGCGCGGTCGGGCGCACGCCGCGCTTGGCGATCATGTCGTCAAAGAATTTGCGGTGGCGTTCTTCCTGCTCGGCCATATGCGCGATTTCGCGCGCCATCGGGTGGCGGTCGCCCATCACCGCGAGTTGCCCGGCATAGATGCGCGTCGCGCCAAATTCGCCCGCCTGGTCGACGCGGATCATCGATGCGTTTTTGCCAGCCTTGTTCATGCCGCCGATGTGGGCCGCCGGCGCAACAAGGTCAAGACGAAGACCGCCGCACCGAGCGAGAAGATCGCGTTGAAGCCGGCGAGCGAGATGCCGAGCAACGTCCATTGGGCGGTGTCGCAGCGGATCAGCGGCGCGTTCATGATCGAATCGAGCGATACCGGACCCGCGCTGCCGGTGGCGCAGGTGGTGATGCCTTCCCAAAAGCCATATTCGACCCCCGCGTGGAAGATGCCGATCGCGCCGCTCACCGCAATCGCGACCGCGGCGAGCAGGGTGAGCGCGCGCATCGCCTTGTCATTGCGGCGAAGTATCAGTGCGAGCAGCGCCAGCACGATCGCGGCCTGATGCGGCCAGCGCTGCCAGTAACACATCTCGCATGGGGAGAGGCCAAAGCCATATTGCGACACGAGCGCGCCGCCATAGAGCAGCAGCGGCGCGAGGAACGCGACGACGGGCGCGGAAAGCCGCGAGTTCAGCATGTCCCGCGGCCCTTAGTTGCGCGCGGTCGGCTTGGCGGCGGGCTTGACCGGCGGCTTGCCGCTTTGGGCCATGCGCGGTGTCACCGGACCGATGCGCCCGATCGTCTGCAGCGCATAGTGGAGCTGGAAGTCCTCGATGCCCTTGGCCTTCAGGTCGGCGGCGGTCGCGGTGAAGCGCGGGTCGGCCTTTTCGTCCTTTTCGAGCAGGCCGTCGTCGACCTTCTTCTCGTTGATCAGGTGGCGGCGCAGATCGCTCTCGCGGAACTTCGGCCGCGACGCATAATCTGGGTCCGAAATCTGCGGCACGCGGATATCGGGTTCGATCCCGCCTTCCTGCACGCTGCGGCCCGACGGAGTGTAGTAACGCGCGGTGGTCAGGCGCAGCGCGGTGGTGTCGGTCAACGGCAGCACGGTCTGGACCGACCCTTTGCCAAAGCTGCGTTCGCCCATCACGACCGCACGATGCTGATCCTGCAGCGCGCCCGCGACGATTTCGGAGGCCGAGGCCGATCCCGCGTCGATCAGCACCACGACCGGGGCACCGCCCGCGAGGTCGCCGGGTTCGGCGAAATAGCGTTCGATGTCTTGCGGCCGCGCTGCGAAACGATCTCGCCGCGTTCGAGAAACAGGTCGCTGATCCCGACGGCTTCGTCGAGCAGCCCGCCGGGATTCGACCGCAGGTCGAGGATCCAGCCGCGCGGTTTCTTGCCCAACGACTTTTCGACCGCCATCATCGCGGCCCTAAGGTCGGTGGTCGCGTCGGCCGAGAAGCTGGCGACGGTGAGCACGCCGACATCGCCGCTGACTTCCCACTTCACGGGCTTCAGGTCGATAATCTCGCGCGTCAGCGTCATTTCGATCGGCTTGTCCTGGCCTTCGCGGACGACCGTGATCTCGATCGGCGTGCCGGGACGCCCACGCATCTGTTCGACCGCCTCGTCGAGCGTCAGGCCGAAGATCAGTTCCTTGTTGATGTGGGTGATATAGTCGCCGGCCTTGATCCCCGCCTTGTCGGCCGGGGTGTCGGCAGTCGGCGCGATCACTTTCACGACGCCGTCTTCCATCGTCACCGACAGGCCGAGCCCGCCATATTCGCCGTCGGTCTGAGTGCGCAGGTTCGAAAAGCCGCGTGCGTCGAGATAACCCGAATGCGGGTCGAGGCTGGCGAGCATGCCGTTGATCGCGCCCTCGATCAGTTCCGAATCGTCGACTGGTTCGACATAGTTGGATTTGACCTCGAGATAGACGTCCATGAAGCGCGAAATTTCTTCCTGCGTCTTCGAATCGACCGTCGCCATCGCACCGGTCGCCAGCGGAACGAGCGCCAGCGTCGAGAGCGCTGCGGCGCCCTGCCATAGCGCGAAGCGACGCTTCGGAGAGGCAGCGGTCTTGGTCGAGTCGGTCATGGGCGTCTTTCAGTCACGCGAGAGCAATCTCGCCTTATAATCCCCGGCGCGCCATCCTCCTACGCAAATCTGCGGGCGTCAAGCGGTGCATCGTCATGCGGCACGCCGGTCTAACGGGCGATTAACCGGGTGCGATCAGCCGATCATCGCGACGATATCGACGGGGCGACCGGCGCGGCGAAGTTCGACCGTGATGCGGCTGTCGTCCGATCCGGCGCGGCCGACCGGCGTCCCGGCATCGAGCGTGTCGCCGACGCCGACCGACAGCGCGATCATGCCCGTGAGCAGCGACACCCAGCCGCCGCCATGGTCGATAATCACGATTTTGCCATAGCCGCGATAGTCGCCGGCAAAGCCGACGCGGCCGGGGGCGGGGGCGACGACCTGCCCGCCCGGGCGCGCCGCGATCGTCACGCCGCGCGACCGGACGCCGCTTTCGTTGACCTCGCCCAGCCCGGCGACGATCCGGCCGACGACGGGCAGGCGATAGGCACCCTGCGTCAGCTCGGCCTCGGCGGTGGCGGGTGGTTCAGTGCCCACGATTCTGCCCCGCGGGTTTCGCGGGCGCGGCAGCGGTCCGGCGAGCCCGGCGAGTTCTTCGCGCACCGCGCCATCGGCTTCGAGCGCGTCCATCAGGTCGACGATGTCGCGCGCCTTTTCGCCGAGTCCGAGCGCGCGGTCGGCCTCGAGCTGGGCGCTGCTCATCAGCTCGCGCGAGCGCAGCCGCCCTTCATTTTCGAGCCGCGTGAGCGCGTCGCGCCGCTGCGCGAGCTGCGTCTTGCTTGCCGAAAGCGCCTTCAGCGCCACCGCCTGCTGCTGCCGCACTGTCCGCAGCAGCGCGAGTTCGCGCCGTGCCCCGGCGGTACGGCGCTCGATCACCGGCATCGCGGCGTCGAGCACCGCGCGCGCATGCACCATGTCGGTCAGCGATCCCGGCTGGGCCAGCACGCTGACCGGCGGCTGGCGGCTCAATTGCTGCAGCGAGGCGGCGAGCTCTAGCAAGGGCTGCTGCTGCCGCGCGAGGCGGGCACGCTGCGCCGAAAGGCGGCGGCTGACGAGCGCGACCCGCGCCTCGCCGGCACTGATATCGGCTTCGGCCGACTGGATGCGCGCGGCGAGCGCGGCGCTGCGTTTCTTCAGCCGGTCGGCCTCGCTGCTCGCCGCTACCGCCTGTTTCTCCAGCAAGGTGCTGCGCGCCATCGCGGCCGCCGACTGCTGCTTGGCTTCGATCAACTGGGTGCGCTCGCGCGCGGCGATCGCCTGCGGGTCGAAGATGTCGCTCTGCGCCAGCGCGAAAGCGCCGCCGCCGAAAACGGCGGTGATGGCGAGAGCGGTCAGCGCGCGCCTCACTGGCGGCCTTCGCGATGATAGGGATGGTTGGCGACGATGCTGGTCGCGCGCCACAATTGTTCGGCGAGCATCGCGCGCGCCATCAAATGCGGCCAGGTGGCGCGGCCAAAGGCGATGACCTTGTCGGCGCCCTCGCGCTCCTCGGGCGTGAAGCCGTCGGCGGCGCCGAGGCAGAAGCGCGCCTCGCGCACCCCCCCATCGCGCCATTTTTCGAGCAATTTGGCAAATTCGAGCGACGACATCTGTTCGCCGCCCTCGTCGAGCAGGACGGTACGGCTATGTTCGGCCGCAGCAGGCATGCGCCCGCCGGTGTCGGGAAGCTCCGAAATCTTCTGCGCCCAGGTCACGCGCTTCATATAGCGCTCGACCAGCTCGGCCTCGGGCCCACGCCCGATGCGCCCGCGGGCGATGATGTGAAGGAGCATGTCAGCCGTCTATTCGGCACAATTGATCGCGGTGCGTGCGTATGAAAGAGCCGACATAGTGCTGCGACGCCTCACGCGTGCTGTCGAGATAGAACCATGTGTCGAAAGCCTCCGCGGCTACGCTGGGGGGCGGTTCATATTCCACCGATTGCTTTTCGACGGGCTGTATTTCGCCGTTCGACACCGCCTTGTTATACAAGGTCTGCAAAATTGTATCTGACAGTTGATCGAACAGGGCCATTTCGCCGCGCCGAGCCCACGGCCGCCATCGCGTTTTGCTGCGTGTGAGACTATCCAGCATATGGGCTCGATTGGCCGCCAGTTCGTCGGCCTCCCACCCCCATGGCCTTGAATCGACGGGCTGGGGATTCGCCGGATCGCCAGCCAGCTCGTGGAAAGCAGCATCAAAGCGTTCGAACAGTTCGGGCCATTCCAGTTTTGCGATGAGTCGGTGCGCCAGCGTCAGCGTTTCCGTATAATTGGATATGAACTGCTCGAACCCGCCGTTTGCGACCTGGCCGACCAGATCCGACCACATCATCAGCACCCGCTGCGCTTCGGTCAGCTGCGTATTGCCGAGGTGATCGTAGAGATCCCAGCCGGGGATGTTCATCACCGCTGGCGTATGGATCAAGCCTTCGCCGGTCAACCACCAGCCGGAAACGACATAGGTGGCCCGTTCCTCGAACTCTTCGGGCGTCAAAGTTGGGCGCGTCACCATGGGCGTCGTTTCACCGGCGCTCACGGATTCAGGTCAATTTGACGCTGCAACCGGCGGTGCGTCGCCGAACGACCACATGCGCTCGAGGTTGTAGAAGCTTCGCACCTCGGGGCGGAACAGGTGGACGATGACGTCGCCCGCATCGAGCAGCACCCAATCGGCATTGGGCAGTCCCTCGACGCGAACCTGGCGGCCCGCTTCCTGCTTGATCCGCTGCGCCAGTTTCTCGGCAATCGCCGAGACATGGCGCGTCGACCGGCCGCTCGCGATCACCATATGATCGGCGATGCTGCTTTTGCCGGCAAGCGGGATGGAGATGGTTTCCTGGGCCTGGTCCTCATCCAGCTGGTGGAGGATCAGAGCGTGGAGCGCGTCCACATTATCGTTGGCGGATGCGGCGCCTGCGGCGGCATCCTGGGTTGCGGAGATCAAATGCGTCCTTTCCTGTTCGTGTCCACAAGCCGCGAACGCGTCAGCGGGTCGCGCAAGGCGCGGCCTTCATAGCGTTCGAACCAGCGGGGGTTGGCCTGCCGTATCGCAGTTGCGGATCGCACATCGGGCGAAAATCGCAGGAACACGAGGGCGGGCGGTCTCCAGTCCGTCCAATGTAATTTCTGGTCCGCGGGCCGGACGAAGCGCCGAAGCCAACCCATCGCACGTCTTGCGTGGGCGCGGTCATTATAGCCCGGACGCGCGATAACCGCAATCGGCATGAGTCGGGCGATCCCCCGCCAGTCGCGCCATTGGGGCAATTGGACCAGATTATCGGCCCCCATGATCCAGATGAACTGCCGGTTGGGGTAGCGGCGGACGAGTTTTTTAAGCGTATCGATCGTGTATCGCGTGCCGAGTTCGGCCTCGATAGCGGTAGCGCGAATCGGCGACCGCCGCGCCATCCGCTGCGCCGAGCCGAGCCGCGCAGGAAGCGAAGCCATCCCCGCCTTCGGCTTGAGCGGATTGCCCGGCGACACCAGCCACCACAGCTCGTCGAGCCCGAGCGCGTCGATCGCGTTCAAACTGATCGCGCGATGCCCGCCATGCGCCGGATTGAAGCTGCCGCCGAGGAGGCCGGTGGGGATTTTCGCGGTCATCCGGTCTTGGCCCTTTTGGGCGACGCGCGCAGCGCGCAGTATCGATCCGTCGGCCTGCCTTTCTTGTCCAGAATCCTCGCGGCGGCGTAGAGGCGCACCCGATTTTCGTTGAGGCTGCGTCCTCGGTCGGTCAAGTTTGTCCGAAATCGCTTTGCGCATATGCCGCCAAACGGCGTTGCTTCGATACAAGCGCGGTAGGCCGAAATGGCAATCGGCGAAAAGGACAGCGCTACATTTTCATCAGAATCGGCTACGTCAGCGTTCCCGACGCCCCAAGGGCGTCGCAAACTGCGTTCGGCTAAATCCTTTGCAGCGGCGAGGGAGGAATCGGTGGTGAAACGAGGCGCCAATTCGACTCCCAACAGATCGAAGCAGGGCGGCAAGCTGTCATCGACGGGTGCAAAGCCAAGCGAGACGACAGGCGCCTCGCCTTTGCTGCGCTGCTTTGGCGGCAGTAGGCGATCGTTGCGATCAAGTGCAGCATAGAGTCCAGGGATCAGGACATTATATACGACCCGCTGCGTCTCTTCCTCATCTGCGAAGGCCAAGTGGACAACATCGCGTGCAACAAGCCAGATGAACGGCAGCGGCGCGAGTATCAGGGCGAGAGCGACGAGATACAGCCATCGCCTGCGTTTTCGCGGTGGGCTCAAGTCCGCACCTGGCCGCTCCCGCGAACCAGCCATTTATACGTCGTAAGACCCTCGAGCGCGACCGGCCCCCGTGCATGCAGGCGCCCCGTCGCGATGCCGATTTCGGCGCCGAGGCCGAATTCGCCGCCGTCAGCGAACTGCGTCGAGGCGTTGTGCATGACAATCGCGCTGTCCACCCCCGCGAGGAAGCACTCGGCGGCCGCGGCATCCTCGGTGACGATCGCGTCGGTGTGGCGGCTCGAATGCGCGTCGATATGCGCGAGCGCGCCTTCCAGACCGTCGACCATGGCGATCGACACGATGGCGTCGAGATATTCGCAGTCCCAGTCGCCCGTTGCCGCAGTTTCGACATGCGGGCTGAGCGCGACAATGGCTTTGTCACCGCGCACCTCGCAGCCCGCCGCAACCAGCGCATCGACAATCGCCAGCGGTGTCGGATAGGCGCGATCGATCAGGATCGTCTCGGTCGCGCCGCAGACGCCGGTGCGGCGCATCTTGGCGTTGACCGCGAGTTCGACGGCTTTCGCCGGATCGGCGGCGCCGTCGATATAAAGATGGTTGATCCCGTCGAGATGCGCGAGCACCGGCACCCGCGCCTCGTCCTGCACGCGGGCGACCAGGCCCTTGCCGCCGCGCGGGATGATGATGTCGATCAGCCCCTGCGCGCGCAGCATCGCGCCGACGGCGGCCCGGTCCTGCGTCGGCACGAGCTGCACCGCATCGGCGGGCAGGCCCGCCTCGACCAGCCCCGCCGCGAACGCCGCGTGGATCGCACGGTTCGAATGGACCGCCTCGCTGCCGCCGCGCAGGATCACCGCATTGCCCGACATCAGCCCCAGCGCCGCCGCATCGGCGGTCACATTGGGCCGGCTTTCATAGATGATGCCGACGACCCCCAGCGGCACGCGCACGCGGCTCAGCACCAAGCCATTGGGCCGCGTCACGCGGTCGATTTCGGCGCCCGACGGGTCGGGCAGCGCCGCCACATCGCCGATCGCATGGGCGATCGCGGCGAGCCGTCCCTCGTCGAGCCGCAGCCGGTCGAGCATTGCGCCCGACAGGCCGTTCTTTCGTCCCGCCGCCATATCCTCGGCATTGGCGGCGAGAATGTCGGCCGCCCGCGCGTGAATCTGCGCTGCCGCGGCAACCAGTCCGGCCGCCTTGTCCGCCGTCGGCGCCAGCGCGAGCGCTTTCGACGCGGCGCGGGCGCGCGCGCCCATGTCGGCGATCAGGGCGGCGGCATCGCCGGGTATCGGCAGGGCGAAGAGGGCTTCGGCGTTCATGCGCTTGCCCCTATCATGTTTTGCGGGACCGCCGAAAGTCCCGTTGCGTCGCATCCCGTGCCCCTTTAGGCAGGGCGCCATGAGCGGGGACATCGATGGCATCGGGGCGGCCGTGACCGCCGGTTTGGCGGGGCATGCGGTCGAGCCGCAGCACGGAGGCGGGGGCGCGGCGCCCGCTGGCGCGCGCTGCCTCAATTGCGGCACCAGCCTTGCGGGATCGCACTGCCACCATTGCGGACAGCGCGCCGACGTTCACCGCAGCTTTGGCGCGATCGGGCACGATCTGATCCACGCGATCTTCCATTTCGAAGGCAAGATCTGGAACACGCTGCCGTTGCTTTCATGGCGACCGGGCGACCTGACACGCCGCTATATTCACGGCGAACGCGCGCGCTTCATCTCGCCGCTCGCGCTGTTCCTGTTCGCGGTGTTCCTGACCTATGCAGTGCTTGCGATGGTCGGCAGCGGCGGCGGAATCGGCAAGGAAATCAACAAGGCCGCCGACGAACAGACGCGCTCGAACGCGCTCAAGGAAAGTTTCCACAGGGAGGCCGACCGGATCGACGCGCGGCTCGCCGACACGCGCCTGCCCGCCGCCGAGAGGCGATTGCTCGTCGAGGAGCGCGAGACGCTTCAGAAGAGCGCCGACTATCTTGGCGTCGCGCGCCGCCTCAGCAAGGAGGAGCGCGACAAGGGCCCGCCGGTACTCGACGATCCGGGGCAGCAGGTGATGACCGGCGTCGATTTCGTCTCGCGCACCAAGGTCAACACCGGCGTCCCGTTCATCGACAACGGTCTGGAAAAGGCGATCGCGAACCCCGCGCTCGTGCTCTACAAGTTACAGGCGAATGCGTATAAATTCGCCTGGGCGCTGATCCCGCTGTCGCTGCCCTTCATGTGGTTGCTCTTTCCGTTCAGCCGCCGCTTTCACACCTATGACCATTTCGTCTTCGTCACATATTCGATCAGCTTCATGCTGCTCCTGTTCGTCGTCGTACGGTTGCTCAACCTCACCATCTTCGGCGATGTCGCGACCGCTTTCGCGATGCTGTACGTACCTTTTCATATGTATCGCCAGCTGCGCGGCGCCTATCGCTCGTCGCGGTTCGGAGCGTTGGTTCGAACGAATCTCCTGCTCTTTTTCAGCCTGTTTTCGGTCATCACCTTCATGCTGCTGCTCCTCGCATTCGGGGTGACGGGATAGGGTGAACCTGCACGCCGAATCGTAACAAAGGCCGGGCAAAGACCCGGCCGGACAACGAGGGAGACAAGCGATGCACCAGCTTTGGCGCGAAATGGACCGACGCCTGCTCATCAAGCTCGGCACCGCGGGGCTCGCGGCGCTGTCGCTGCCCGGCGCGGCGCGGGCGAATATGGCGCAGGGTTTCACCCATGGCGTCGCGAGCGGCGAGCCGGGCCCCCATTCGGTGCTGCTGTGGACGCGCTACGCCGCAGCGAATGACGCGATGTTGACCGCAGAAGTTGCTGAAACCGCGGATTTCGCCCGCGTCGTCGGCGGGGGTAGCGTCACCGCCGCGGGCGACCGCGACCACATCGCGAAGCTGGTGGTCAGCGGCCTTGAACCCGGCCGCTGGTATTATTATCGCTTCGTCGCCCCCGACGGCACCAAATCGCTGACCGGCCGTACCCGCACCCTTCCCGAAGGACCGACCAGCGCCTTCACCCTCGCGCTCTTTTCCTGTTCGAACCTGCCGTTCGGTTGGTTCAACGCCTACGCGCATGCCGCGGCGCGGCAGGACATCGACCTGGTCGTCCATTCGGGCGACTATCTCTACGAATATCCGATCGGCGACTATCCGTCGCTCAAACAGGCAGTACCCGGCCGCGATATCCAGCCTGCGCACGAAATGGTGGCGCTCGCCGATTATCGCCTCCGCTACGCCGCCTATCGCAGCGACCCCGATCTGGCGCGATTGCACGCGCTGTTCCCGATGATCGCGCAGTGGGACGACCATGAGATAACCAACGACGCCTGGAAGGGCGGCGCCGAAAACCACAATGCGGGCGAAGGCGAGTGGGCGGATCGCGTGATCGCCGCCGAGCGAGCCTATCGGGAATGGATGCCCGTGGCCGACACCCGCTGGCGCGATTATCAGGTCGGCGACCTCGCCACCATCTTCCTGCCCGAAACGCGGGTGACCGGCCGCGACCGGCAGTTCGAGATCGACGAGGTCGTTGCGGGCGCTGGCGATACCGCGGCCAAGCTGCGGCAGTTCGCCGAAACCACCTATCGCGATCCCGCGCGCCAGATGATGGGGGCAGAGCAAGAAAAGTGGCTGTTCGATGGCTTCGCCGCATCGACCAGATCTCAGACCCGGTGGCAGGTTTGCGCGCAGCAGGTGGTGATGGGCAGCCTGTTCACGCCGCCCGAATCAAAGGACTGGTTCGGGGCCAGCATGGCCGACAATGTCCGCCGCCGCATCGAAACCGCACAGCTCGCCGCCAAGGCGGGGCTGCCGTTCAACCTCGATGCCTGGGACGGCTATCCCGCGGCGCGCTCGCGCCTGCTCGCCGCCGCACAGCGCGCCGATGCCGACCTGGTCACCCTGACCGGCGATACCCATAACGCCTGGGCCTTCGACTTGTCCGAAGACGGGCGCGCGGCGGGGATCGAGATTGCCGGGCAAAGCGTCACCTCACCGGGCTATGAAGGCTACACGAGCGGGATTTCCGACGCGCAGCGCGTATCGGCGCTGAGGGCCGCTTCGCCACAACTCAAATGGGCGAATACGCAGGACCGCGGCTATGTGACTGTCCAGCTGACGCGCGAGCGCGTGACCGCGAACTGGCACAATGTCGAAACGATCCGCACCCATACGCCCGTGCTGAAAGACACCCACAGCATGACCGCAACGCGTGGGCGGCGGATGTTCGACACCGCTTAGCTATAGGGCGGCGTGTCCTCGAACTCGGCGAACCACGGATAATCATTCGCGACGCTGACCGTGAAGTTTGCGGGGCGCTTTTCGAGGAAGCTCGACACGCCCTCCGCCGCATCCGCGCTGCGTCCGCGCGCAAAGATCGCGCGGCTGTCCCAGCGGTGCGCGCTCATCGGATGCGGTGCGCCGAGCATGCGCCACAGCATGTGCCGGGTCAGCGCGACCGACACCGGCGCGCTATGATCGGTGAGCTCGCGCGCCTTGGCGATCGCGGCGTCGACCAGCTCGCCGGGGGCGTGGACCGACTGGACGAGACCCTTGGCATGCGCTTCGGCGGCATCGATCAGACGCCCCGAATAGCACCAGTCGACCGCATTCTGGATACCGACGAGGCGCGGCAGGAACCAGCTCGACGCCGCTTCGGGCACGATGCCGCGGCGCGCAAAGACGAAGCCATAGCGCGCGGTCTCGCTCGCAAGGCGCGCGTCCATCGACAAGGTCATCGTCGCGCCTATGCCGACCGCGGCGCCGTTGATCGCGCCGAGCACCGGCTTTTTGCAGTCGAAAATCCGCATCGACACGCGCCCGCCCGAATCGCGGATCAGCGGGTGCGACCAGTCGATCGTGCCATCCGCGCCCACCGGGCTTGCCGCCATGCCGTCGGGCAGCAACGCCGCCTTGTCGGTGCGCTTGTCATAGTCGAAGGTCGTGGCACCCTGACCGAGGTCTGCCCCCGCGCAATAGGCGCGCTCGCCCGATCCGGTGAAGATCACCGCGCGCACGCCGTCATCGGCGTCACACTCGTCGAGCGCGGCGACGATCTCCAGCATCATCTCGGTGGTAAAGGCGTTCATCCGGTCGGGCCGGTGCAGCGTCAGCAGCGCGATGCCCTCATGCTTGTCGAGGCGAATCTGGTCGAAGCTCATCTGTCTCTCCCTTGGTTTCGTCCATCGTTGCAAGCGACAAGGGAGAGCGCAAGCGCTAGGCCGTGTTGACAAAAGGGATTCCCAAACGCGCGTTGTTCTGATTCAAGACTGCTTTTTGAGGAGCAGTCATGGGTCGCGGGGATTTGTCGGACGCGGAGTGGGAACTGATCGGGCCGCTACTGCCGCCTGAGCGCGGTCGCTGGGCGCGGCCAGCGGGCGATAACCGGCTCTTCCTCAATGGGATGCTTCACGTGCTGCGGGTCGGCTGTCCCTGGCGCGACATGCATGAGCGATACGGCAAGTGGAACTCGGTCTATGTCCGCTTCCGGCGCTGGGCCGAACAGGGTGTCTGGGATGCCCTGCTGCAAACACTGGTCGATTTGGGTCTAACCGACGACTGGCAACATATGATCGACAGCACCAGCGTTCGCGGCCACGTTTCGGCAGCGGGCGGAAAAGGGGGGCTTGTGCGAACGCTCTTGGTCGATCACGCGGCGGCTTTACGAGCAAAATCCACGCCCGCTGCGACAATCAAGGACTGCCTGTCGGCTTCATCCTCACCGGCGGCGAGGCTTCCGATTACACCGCTGCCGAACCGCTGATGGCGATCCCCGCCGCCACGCCCAAGGCGCTGCTCGCGGACAAGGGTTATGATGGTGATCACTTCCGGGAAAGCCTGCTGACCCGGGGCATCCTGCCGATCATCCCGCCTCGCTCGAACCGCAAGGTGCCAGAGCATCCCGACTATCGCCGCTACAAGGACCGAAACCGCGTCGAGCGCATGTTCGGCAAACTCAAACAGCAACGACGCATCGCAACCCGCTATGACAAAACCCTGCTCTCGTTCGAGAGCTTCCTCAACCTCGCCGCTACGCGCCTATGGCTGAAGTCTTTTGTCAACACGGCCTAGTTGACGTAAACGTAAGGAGGCGGTCGCGACGCCGGGGATGACGCGCCCGACCTTTGCCGCTATAGGCGCCCCATCGCCCCGGCGCCGCGCCTCCGTCTGAGTCGCTTGGCCGGGGCCATTCATTTGGTTCCGACAGAAAGTTTGCACGCCATGTCCCGTCGCCGCCAGATTTACGAAGGCAAAGCGAAGATCCTGTACGAAGGCCCCGAACCGGGGACGCTAATCCAGTATTTCAAGGATGATGCGACCGCGTTCAACGCCCAGAAAAAGGGTACGATCAGCGGCAAGGGCGTGCTCAACAACCGGATTTCGGAGCATGTCTTCACGCTGCTCGGCAATATCGGCGTGCCGCACCATTTCATCCGCCGCCTCAACATGCGCGAGCAGCTGATCCGCCAGGTCGAGATCGTGCCGATCGAG
>CAYRQX010000050.1:0-26795 GCA_964426485.1 uncultured Sphingopyxis sp.
CTCATAGCCTTCCTCGATATGCTCGGCCTTGCGCTTCTGCTTGTCGGTGTAGCTCGACTTGTCGCCGCGGGGCATGATGCGTCTCCTTTAGCCCCCATTGCTTCACTAACCATGTGAGACGGGGCGAAGTTCCTCGCCATCGGCCCCTAAATTGGCATAACTCCTTAACCTGGATCAGATTCGGTTACCTTGCCTGATTGGCGAGGAACGGCGGAGCCATCAGGGGCGTCGCCGATATACAGGCCTGCGGATGCGCCGGACCTCGCCGGTCGAGGATTGTCGGGTCGCGAATAGCGCCGCGTCTTCGACGTGGCCCGGTTTCCATTTATATGCGAGAAAGGCACATGGACGAAATATTGGTCGTGGGAGCGGGGCCGGCGGGGCTCGCCGCCGCGCTGTACCTGGCGCGCTACCGTCGCCGCGTGCGGGTGATCGACGATGGACGTTCGCGGGCGCGCCTTGCTCCGCACGCGCATAATATTCCGGGATTTCCGGACGGGATCGCGGGGAGCGAGCTTCTGAAGCGCATGCGCGAGCATGCCGGGCGTTATGGGGCGATCATTGCATCGGGCCGCGTCGCCTCCCTGTCGCCGGGCGAGACTGCCGGGCGCTTCGACGCCATTCTCGAGGGCGGCGAGCGCCTGCGCGCCCGCGGGATCATTCTGGCCACCGGCGTCGAGATGCATCTGGTCCGGATGGACGATGGCAGCCACGATGCCGCCGTTCGCGCCGGTGCGCTTCGCTATTGCCCGATCTGCGACGGCTATGAGCAGCGCGGTGCCGACATCGCGGTGCTGGGTTCGGACCTGCACGGCGCGGCCGAGGCGATGTTCCTTCGCCAATATTCGGACCGTGTCACGCTGATCCCCCGGCACGATGTCGCACTGACCGATCTACAGCGCGCCGAGCTTCGGGTCAGCGACGTCGCGATCCTCGAACGCAAAATGTCGACGATCCGTCAGGTCGGTACCGGCATCGAAATCGGCCTCGAAGGCGAGGCGGCACCGCGACGCTTCGATATCCTCTATCCCGCGCTCGGCTCGGTGCCGCGCACCGAACTCGCCGTGCAGCTGGGTATCGTCGCTGCGGGCGATGGGGGGCTTGCGGCCAACGCCTTTTGCGAGCCGCTGCTTCCCGGGCTTTTCGCCGCCGGCGATGTCCTAAGCGGTCTCGACCAGATCAGCGTCGCGTCGGGACAAGGCGCGATGGCGGCCACGCGCCTCCACAATTGGCTGCGCGAGCGCGACCGCCATCTGATGTCCGAACAGGCCGGAAAGGCCTAGCCGAAACCCCAGTCAGGCCGGAGGAGACGGGTCGAGATCGACGTTAGCCTCGCGCGGCCAGAAGCGCAGTTCGCCGCACTTGGCGACAAAGGCCGTCATGTCCTTTGCCGTCGAGACCTTGGCAAACCCCTCGTCCCGTTCGGGCGGAAGGCGCGCGGCGTCGAGGAGCGTTTCGGCATCGGCGTTGAAGGCGATGAATTTGCAATGGGCAAAGGCGTCCGACACGAAATCCTTCGCTGCGGCATCGCCTGCGAGCATCGCGGCGCCCTCCGCCGACACAAGCACCGCGACGGCGTCGTAGAGTGCCGAGGGACCGCCATCGATTTTCTGCTGCGCGGGAAGCAAGCGATCGTCGTCGAGGCGCACCCCGCCGATCCGCGGGGCGACGATTTCGCAGGTGGCTCCGGCCTTTTCGAGCGCCGCTATCAGCGCCGCGACCAAATTCGCCGGTGCCCCGTCGCTGAGCATCAGGCCCATTTTTCGGCCTCTGAAATTGCCCGGACCTTTAGCGAGGATGCTGAGCGAGGGCGAGGGATCGAGCTCGCGGGTCGGCTGCGCGGCGACGGCCGGTGCGGGGAGCGCCAGCGCGAGGCCCTCGGCCACCCGCGCGGCCAGTGCCTCGTCGATATTGCGGAGGTGGGACACCGCACGCGCGCGGATGTCGGGGCGAACGCATTTGCTGAGTTCGAAAACCAGCGCGTCGCCCAGGTGTTTCTGCTCGATGGGTTGCTGGCTGACATAAAATTGCCGGGCCTGGCTGTAATGATCGGCAAAACTTTCGGACCTTATCCGGGCCTTGGCACCCTCGACCGATGCTGCGAAACTGCGAAAGCCTGTTTCGGGATTCTCGCGCGGTGCACCATTGTCGAAACTGTTCGGCTCGTAGTTGGCGCGGCCCTTCGGATTGGCCATCGCCATATGGCCGTCCTGCTGGAAATGCAGGACCGGACAGCGCGGGGCATTGACCGGAAGCTGCGTGAAATTGGGGCTGCCGAGCCGCTTGAGCTGCGTATCGAGATAGGAGAAGTTGCGACCGTGAAGGAGCGGGTCGTCGCTGAAGTCGATCCCGGGCGGGACATTCTGGGTGCAAAAGGCGACCTGCTCGGTCGCTGCGAAGAAATTATCGACATTACGGTCGAGGGTGAGGGTGCCGATGATCTCGATCGGGACGAGCTCCTCGGGGATGATTTTGGTGGCGTCGAGATGATCGAACGGAAGCGCCGCAGCGGTCTCTTCGTCGAAAAGCTGGACACCCAGATCCCATTGCGGAAAATCGCCGCGCTCGATCGCATCCCAAAGGTCGCGGCGATGAAAATCGGGGTCGGCGCCGTTGATCTTGACGGCTTCGTTCCACAGGACCGATTGCAGGCCCTGGCGCGGCTTCCAGTGAAATTTGACGAACGTGGACGCGCCCTTCGCGTTGACCAGCCGGAAGCTGTGGACGCCGAAGCCTTCCATCGTGCGGAAGGAACGCGGGACGGCACGGTCGGACATGAGCCACATGATCATGTGCCAGCTCTCGGGCATCAGTGACGCGAAATCCCAGAACGTGTCGTGCGCCGACTGCGCCTGCGGAAAGGCGCGGTCGGGATCTTCCTTTACCGCGTGGACGAGATCGGGAAATTTGATCGCATCCTGAATGAAAAAGACCGGGATATTATTGCCCACAAGATCCCAATTTCCCTCGCGGGTGTAGAGCTTGACCGCGAAACCGCGCACGTCGCGCGCGAGGTCGAACGATCCCGCGCGGCCGACCACGGTCGAAAAGCGGACGAACACCTCGGTCGTCTGACGGGTGTCGGTTAGGATGGAGGCGCGCGTATAGCGCTCGAGCGATTTGGTCAGCTTGAACGCGCCGTGCGCGCCGTACCCGCGCGCATGCACCACGCGTTCGGGAATTCGCTCGTGGTCGAAGTGAAAGATTTTCTCGCGCAGGATGAAATCCTCGAGCATCGTCGGGCCGCGCGCGCCCGCGCGCAAGCTGTTCTGATCGTCCGCGATCGCATGCCCCTGCTGCGTCGTGAGCGTCGCGGCCGGATCGCTCGTTTGCTGATGCGTCTCGCCTCCGGCGCCCTGCGGTTCGTCGTAGGACGCCTGCTCGGGGGCTTTTGATGCTGTGCTGGCGGGGGGCTTGGCGGATCGCGACATCATGGATTCCTTTCTTCGAAGATCGGGCGTGGGGAGGCCGCCATGCTTGCTGGGCCGTCGGCGACGATCCAGTAGGGCGCCTCGCCGGGCAATGCCTTGATCAGCCGGCAGAGCGGGCGGCCGTCCTCAAGCAGCAGCGCTTGCCGGCCGTCGGCCTCGGCAAGGGCGATTTCCAAGGCATAGGCAGCGCTACCCGCCTCGAATTCGACGCGCTTTGCGATACCGAGCGCATCGTCTTCATAATGCAGGCTGTAGGTAGCACGCGACGCGCATGCGGCGGTCGCCGCCGCCACCGCGGGAACGCCGGGGCAAGGCTGCGGCATTGGCTGCGAATGGGACGAGGCCATCGACTTCGCCCCTCAGTAAGAAGGCGGATCGCTGGCGGGGAAGGATTCATCGACCGCCTGATCGACCCGGTCCCACTCCCGCCGCGGCTCATCGCGCATCGCCTCGGGCCCCGCACTGCGGGTCTGGTCGAACCCCTCGGCCTCGGTCTCGCGATCGGCGAAAGCGGCCGCATGCTGGTCGGTCTTTTCCTTTGCCGGTGCCGCCGCTTTGCGCGTGAACCAAGCCAGCGCGCCGAACGTCGCCAGACCCATGATCTTTCCGGTCCTGCTTGCCATGATTTGCTCCTCTTCTCGGTGGAGCAACAAGGCGCGATCTCCGAAGTTGCGTCGCGAGAGCGGTGCGCGGCGGGATTTCTTACCGCGCTTATCACAGGTTTATAAACTTGCTTCGGAGGCGAGTGCCGCCGCGGGCGATGCGGTGCCGCGCGTCGCGCCGAGGGCAACACGGACGGCGGCGATCGATCCCCACGGCAGGCACTCGGCGACCCGGCCGTTCTCGATCTCGGTCTCGAACGTCGCGCCTTGCGGATCGATCGCGAGCAACCGGCCTGTCCGCCAGACGGGCTCGGGTTCGGCCTTGCTGAGATAATGGACCTGCGGCGGGTCGCCGCGTTGGCTCGCGAGCAGGCGTCCGAGATATTGGAGCATCGGGCCTCTCCGGTCCCGCTAGTCCCATTGGAGCACGAGGCGACCGCTCGCCGGGACGTGGTAGTCGATCCGGTCGGCACCGATGTCCTGCGGACGCAGCAAGTCCCCTCCGGAGGTTGCGACACGAGTGGCCGACAGCTTGCGCCGCTTTCGTCGGCAAACGCTGAGCCGCGCGCTGCACGTTTCGCCGCCATCGAGCGTCAACGTCAGCGTCCGCTCGTCGGTGCGTTCGATCGCGCGCACGAAATGATCGCAATAAAGGAGGAAAGGGGCTTCCTCGACCCGGTGAAAGGCGCGCGTCGCAAAGATCATCGCGGCGCCCGCCCCATATATTTCCTGGCCGACCTGACCCGCGGGCTGTCCGTCGGGATAAAGATCCTCGAGCGGAAATGAGAGCTTGCGATCGATATGGCCGTTGCTGCTGCGCTGCTCGTCTGCGATCGCGTCGCGCGGCAGCGCATCGGGATAGTAGAACCAGGCGCGATCGAGCGCATATTTGCAATATTCCGAGATCAGCATCCGCGCTGCGGGCTCGAGATCGGGTCCGCTGTCGGCGAGATAATGTTCGAAGGCTGCAAAGCTGTCGAAGCATTCGTAGATCGCCATATAAGGGGCGTCCTGAAGCGCGGTCGCGCCGAGGAAATTATGGTAGTGGACGGCGTGGTCGAGCCGGCTCTCCCAAATCTCGCAATGATGGAAGAAGCTCGCGAGATAGACATAGCTTTGCTCGCGATAGACATCGCGATCGGTGATCCGCCAGAGCCGCATGCAGGCGGCCGCACCCCATGCGGTGAGATTGGCCTGATAGTTGACGCCGAAACCAAGCCCGATCGCGGCATCGATCGCCGCGCGTGCCTCGTCGAGATATTGTTTCTCGTCGGTCAGCGCAAAGGCCTCGAGCATCACCCAGGCGTAAATGCCGCCAACGTCGGTCTGACCACGTCCGTCGGCACCCGCGCTCTCGGTGATCACCGTAAAATCCTCGACCTTGTACTGGATCGGCCATTTATAATGAAAATGATGCGCGGCGCGGATGCCGTAATCGAGCGATTGCAGGAACAGCGTCCGGGCCTTGCGATCGCCGTCGAGCGCGAGCTTTCCGAGATTGAGCAGCGGATGGTAGAGATACCAGCTGTCGACCGCATCGGCGTCCTTGTCCGCGCCGACGTTCGGGAGATAACGGCGAAGCGTGCCCAGTTTGCGATCGTAGAACCGCGACAGCCCCGCCTTGAACTCGGCCTCGAGCGGATGCGGCTCGCCCGTCCACTTCCCCCACTGATGGATCGCTTCGACGATCGACATCTGGACCATCACATCGGGATATTCGGCATTCGTATAAGGGTGCACATAGCGGTGGCCATAGTGGCGGATCGTCGCCTCGGGCGCCGCATCGAGATCGCGGAGCGTCGCATGAGCGCGCCCGATCCAGTCGCGATACGCGGTCGGGGGGAGATCGAGGAGCTGATAAGCGCCGCCCAGCATCTGGAGGAAGTGCCGCGCGCGGTCGCGCTCGTCGCACGCGGCATCGGGCCGGCTCAAGAGGATCGCGTCGGACAGGACGACATCGGTGTTCGCTGTGAGCGGGCGCGCGTCCTCCGTATCGTGTGGCACGCATGTGGGCAGCAGGAGGCCGAGTTCGGGCCAGATCCCACCGACAACCTGGTCGGGGGTCGTGGCGGTGGCCGCGCAATAGTCGTTCAGGGCGGTGAGGTTCTGGAAATAGAAAAAGCTGCCCGCCGAAGGCTCGTCGATTTCGAAATAAAGCAGCGCGCTGTTCGGGCCGCGCTGGACCGCGTGGATGCAGCCGGTGGCGGCCAGCGGATCCCCGCTTGCATCGAGCGGAAAGAGGTCGCGCGGCAGATACGGCAGGATCGTCGGCGCGGACGGCCGGAAGCTGGTGATGACGCGAAGGAATGGCAGCATCGGCGCGCCCGCGCGCAGCACGATCCGATGCTCGCCGAGGTCGCTCGCCGCGACATATATCGCATGATCGCCCGGTGCCGGTTTGAGGCGGCGGATTGTTGCATCGCCGACCCAGCGTGCGGCGCGCAGTGCGACGCCGCCCTTTCCCGGCCGCCGGACGATGAGCCAGAGTTCGGACCCGAGCTGGCGGAGGTCGGCCGCGATCTCGCCGACGGCGATGCTGTCGAGCGGGGCGCCCTTATCGGCCAGCAAGCGCGCGCGAATTTCGATCTGATAGGGCGTGATGGCCGCGCCCTGCCGGCTTTGCGTCCGTTGCGTCACGGTCGGTCGTTCCTTCTCAAGCGCGCCGATCGGCGCCGCGCTGCTCCCGACAAGTCTCTCCGTCTATTCATGGCCCAGATCGCCACCGCCGTGCGGCTTGGCGTGGCCGCCCGTACGCAGATAGCGGTGATCGATCTCGGCGATGAGGGCGTCGGCGCGGTCGCTTCCGGTGATCCGGATCAACTCGTCGATCTTGGCCTCGAGCCGGTCGTCGTTTTCCTTGGATGCCGGTGAGCCGACGTAAAGAAAATAGGCGAGGCCGACGACCTGCCACAGAAGCTGGAGAAATTCCGATTGCCAGTTTTCGAAGGTGTCGCGCCCCATCTGCATCAGATAGGCGTGGACCTCGGGAGAGGTGCCATGCTCGCGCGCTTCGTCGGCGAAACTGTACCACCCGAAAATCCAGTGGCCGAGGATCGATATCAGAAAGAAGGCCGCGGTTATCCAGGCATAGGCATAGCGTTTCATGGCTCGGGCTCCATCATGACCGAAGCCTGAAGAACGCGTTCGCAAACATGTTGGCCGCGACAAAATATATTGAGCGAGGTTAAGTTCGACCGCCAAGAGCGAATTTTTTATGCGCCCAGGCGATGAATCGAGCCGGGTCACCGACGGGATCGGGCATTCAGCAACATGGGTTAGGGATTGCACGCGCGCCGGGTGGCATCGGTGCTGGCGAGTGGGGGCTTTGGAGAGCTCATGTCGATCACCTCATCCGTCCGCCTTCTCGATCCGCTGAAATCAGAAGCGCCGCCGACGCAGTTCCGGGCACGCGAGAATCTGACCCGCCGCGGCGAACGACCGGATGCCATCTGGTGCATCGAGGAGGGCTGGGCGGCGCGGTTCAAACTGCTGCGCGACGGCCGTCGGCATATTTCCCGCTTCTATGCGCCCGGCGATCTGTGCGACCTCTCCTGGCTCGTCGCGGGACAGGCCGACCAGTCGGTGGCGGCGCTGACCCCTCTTCGGGCGGGATCGATAGACCGTGCCCAATTGGATACGCGGTTGCAGGGCGACACGGCGCTGGCTCTGGCGGTAGCGCGCGACGCGCTCGCCGAAATGCGTTCGCAGGCCGAATGGCTGATCACCCTTGGCTGCAAGTCGGCGGCCGAGAAAATCGCCCATTTTTTGTGCGAGCTCTATTTCCGGCTCGAACGTCGCGGCAAGGCGAGCGGCTATATGTGCGAATTTCCGCTGTCGCAGCAGGATATCGCGGATTTTACCGGGATGACGGCCGTCCACGCATGCCGGAGTCTGCGCGAATTGCGCAACGAAGGCGTGATAGAATTGCGGCGGCGGCGGCTGCGTATCCTCGATTTTTCGCAGCTGGTTCGCATTGGCGCATTCGATGCCAATTATCTTGAAGAGCCGCGATCGCGCGGGGACATTATGAGGGAATCCGCATCGCCTCGTCCTGCGGTCCCATTCGGCCAGGCTGCTGCCTGACGCCGCGGTGCCGCTTGACGATTTCGGTCGTGAGGGCCAGCGCAGCGGCGGTGGCGCGTTCGAGAACATGCTCGCGGCCGATATCGCCGAAATGGAAGACCGCGTTCTCGAGCGGCAGCGCGGAACTCGCGCAGGCGACATGAACGAGACCCACCTCTTCGCTGTCTTTCTGCGGCCCGCAAAAGCCCGTCACGGCCGTCGCAATATCCGCGGCGCTGCGCGCCAGCGCGCCCAGCGCCAGGCTGCGAGTCACGGCGATGTTGACCGCGTCGCACTGGGCGACCTCGTCGGGATCGGCCCCGAGCACATCGATCTTCGACTCCCCCGAATAGACGACATAGCCGCGGTCGAGATGCGGGCCGAGCCGGGCGTCGCTCGCAAGGCGGGCGGCCAGCAGGCCGCCCGTGCAACTTTCCGCGGTAGCGATACGAAGGTCGCTTCCCGCTAGCGCCGCCGTCAGTTCGAGCGCGCGGATGTCGATGTCGCGCTGATAGAGCGTGACCATGACGATTACATCGTCGCGAGTTCGGCCGGCGGCAGCCCTTCGGTCTCTGCCAGCGTCTTGAGCTCCTGCTTGCGCGCGAGCAGCTGGTCGCCGATAGCCTCGAGATCGACGCCCGCAGCGCGCGCCTGCTGGAACATATTGCCGCGGATCTTTTCCTCTTCCTCGACATGATGCTCGATCTGTTCCTTGAGCACGGTGACCTTGGCGTCGTAAAAGGCCTCGTCGGGGCCACCTTCTACGATTTCGTTGATCAGCACCTTGGCCCCGTCATGCTCGACATAGGCTTCCTTGAGGAGATCATCATCGATCTTGCCGTCGAGCGCGGGGTAGAAGATTTCCTCCTCGATCTGCGAGTGGATCTTGAGCTCGGTGCAGATTTGTTCGGCAATCGCCTGCTTCTTTGCACTGTCGCCCGCCTTGTCAAAGGCGGCGAACAGGCGCTCGACCTCGCGGTGGTCGGCGGCGAGAATATGGGTAGCGTCGCGATCATTTGCATTCGTCATGTCGGCCTCCATGCTCGTCCCCGCCCGTTTGCAATCAACGGGAAGGAAGCGTTGGAGTTGCCGACGATTGCGCTAACCTGGAGCAAGTTTTGGCGCTGCGGTGGCGGGGCCGTTACAGGCCGAAGCGCGCCTTGGGAATATGGGTCATCCGACAGGCGAGATCGGCCTCGCCCGACGCGACGATGAAATGGTCGCCGGCATCGGCAATCCCGGTGCTGAACACGACGTCGCGCACATAGAGCTTGTCCTCGAGCGGACGGGTCAGTTCGGGGTTGGCCTCGATGAGCGGTGCAGGGTCCGAGCGGATGACCCGCGCGGGGTCGTCGGCGGCAAGCAGCGACCAATAGGTGCGGTAGATGCCCACAATCTCTTTCGGCTCCACCCCGTGCCACAGGGTCAGCCAGCCCCGATCGGTCAGGATGGGCGGCGTCCCGCCCCCGATGCGCGCGGTCGCGATCGTGTCGGCATGCGGGCGGATGCCGGGCTCGCGATGCGGCTTCCAGTGCCGCGCATCGGGGGAGGTCGCGAGATTGATCGACGGCCCCGCGCGCCACGGTGAGCCGGGCGGGTAAGCGAAATAAAGGTCGCCGAGCGGACGCGTCTGCGCCCAATATTGACCGTCGATCCGGCCCTCGAAGATCAGCATGTCCTTATTCTGGTGATCGAGGACGATATCCTCGAAATGCCAGTCGAGCCCGTTGTCGGAGCTGTAGAGCGTCGTCGAATGCCGCTCGGGGCTCACCGAACAACTCGTCATCAGCCAGCGGTCGCCGACCCGACTGATGCGCGCGTCTTCGATGCCATAGCATTGGAAATCGGCCTGTGGCGCCACGGCGCGGTCATAATGAACCGCAACCACCGCCAGCCCGTCGGGCGTGAGCTCGACGGGCAGGAGCCAGGACAGCGACGTCAGCGCCATCACCCGCCACGCGCCGCCGCGCACGAGGAATTTTCTGGGATCGGCGGTATCGCAAAGGTCCAGCGGCCAGGCGTCGAGCGTGTAACCGCCACCCGACCAGCGGATGCAGCGGACATGGCCATCGGCGATCGGCTCGACCAGCGCCTCGGCGACGCGCACCATCATCAGCAGATTGCCATTGGCAAGCCGCGCCAGGCCGGGATTGAAAGCGCCGAGAACATATGTCTCGGCGGCGAACTGGCCGGCCAGCGGCGAGCGCCGCAGATCGACGTCGTCGGGTCCGAATATCAGGGTGTCGGCGGGAAAGGACATGCGGGCAACGCTCCATTTGCGGGGTGCAGCGGGGCGGGCGGCACCCTGAAGGCGTAAAGCGCGAGGCCTTGGATTGTTCCCCCGAGACGCGCGACGCGCGCGCCTTGCGCGGGGGGAACCAACCGGCTTCGCAAGCGATTTGTTGGGCGTTGGCCGTTCGGCCGCTGTCCCCTTGCCAGCAGGAGTTTTGCCGCATGAAGCAGCTTGTCGCCTTCGATCTCGATGGAACCCTCGCCGAGAGCAAACAGCCGCTTGCGCCCGATATGGCGGCGGCGCTGGCCGGGCTGCTCACCGTGGCCGAAGTCGCGGTGATCTCGGGCGGCGACTGGCCCCAGTTCGAGAAGCAGGTGGCGAGCCGGCTTCCGGCGAACGCCGACCTGACGCGCCTCTGGTTGATGCCGACGACGGGCACCAAGCTCTATGTCCATGACGGGAAAGGCTGGGCCTGCCGCTACGCCGAACTGTTCGACGAGCAGCAGAAGCGCGATATCCTTGCGGCCTTCGAGGCGTCGCTCGCCGCAACGGGGTTCGCGCCCGAGGACATCTGGGGTGAGCGCATCGAAGACCGCGGCAGCCAGATCACCTTTTCGGCGCTCGGCCAGGAGGCGCCCATCCATGCCAAAGAGGTCTGGGATCCCGACTTTGCCAAACGCCGGATCATTCAGGCCGATCTGCTCTCGCGTCTCCCCGGCCTTGCGATCAACATGGGCGGAGCGACGTCGATCGATGTCACGCGCGCCGGCGTCGACAAGGGCTATGGCCTCAAGAAACTCGCCGAGGCCAGTGGCATCGCGCTCGACGCGATGCTGTTCATTGGCGACGCGATCTTTCCTGGCGGCAATGATTATCCGGCCAAGGAGATCGGACTCGATACCGTTCGCGTACGCGATCCGCAGGAAACCCTTGCGGTGATCGCGGCGATCGTCGCGTGCCAGAGGAGATGACATGTCTCGACCGAAGCCTCGAGCAACCAGCCCGCGCCTGCGACGTCTGTCGATCATGACACCGACATTCGCGCGAGGGCCAGACAGGCAACCCGCGCTCGCCAAGGCCAGAAGGCAGGTGCGATGCAGATATTGAGTCCCGATCTCTGGTGGCCGATCGCAGGCGCGGTCATCGCCGGCACCGTCATCGGCGCCGAGCGGGAATATCGCGCAAGCGCCGCGGGACTGCGCACGCACATTCTCGTGAGCCTGTCGTGCTGCCTGCTCATGCTCTCAGCCGTTCACCAGATGGCGTGGCTGAACGATGCCCCGCTCGAGGCGATCCGCATCGATCCCGTCCGCATGGCGCATGGCGTCCTCACCGGTATCGGGTTTCTGTGCGGCGGCGTAATCTTCCGCGAAGGCGCCAACGTCCGCGGACTGACCACTGCAGCCTCGCTGTGGATGACCGCGACGCTCGGGATGTTGTTCGGCATCGGATTTTACGAGCTCGCGATCTTCGGCGCGCTCGCCACGCTTCTCGTGCTGGCCGCGGTTGCGGTCACCGAAAAATGGGCGCCGCAGCGACGCATCGCCTTGCTGCGCGTCCGCTATCGCGCGCCCGCACCCTTCACCGCGACCGACTTCGGTCGACTTCTGGCAGAACATGGCATGAAGGTGTTGACGATCGATCAGTCGCTCGACGACGGGCGGGTGGAATATCGGGCCGCAGCAAGTGGCTATCGCGAGGATGCCGCCGAGCAACTGATCGCGAGGCTGGCAGCCGACGGCGCATTGATCGGCTACGCCATCCGACCGCAACAGGGATAAGGCGGCGGCAGAGCGCAATGCGGAGAGGCCTCGGCCACCGATTTGCCAACATGGGTTAAAATCTGCCGCATGGGCCACCCGATCGTGCGGGCGCAAGGAACAAGGCGCGGCACCAGGGCGTCGATCGGGCATGTTCCATTGTCAGGACAGGACATCCGATGCCAATCCTCCCCCAGTTCCGTTCGCCACGTTCCCGGTCTTCCGCCCTATCGCGCGAGGACATCCTTGCGGCTTCCGCGCTAGGTCTCGTGGCGATTGCCGGGGCGGGCCTGCTCGTCCGGCGCCGACGCCGCGCGATGGAGAAGGAGGGCGACATTGCCACCGACGCGCCGCATTGGACCCTCGATAAAAAGGGGGAGCGGGCGTTGTTCGGCAAATCGCTGCTGATCAATCGCTCCCGCCAGGAGCTGTTCGAGGCCTGGCGCGTCGAGCGCTTTCCCGAGTTCATGGAAAATGTCGTGGGGGTCGAGCCGCTGGACGGCGACGTCTCGCGCTGGACCGTGAAGGCGCCTGCTGGCCGCGAAATCGTCCTCGTCAACAAGGTGACCCAGGTCATACCCGGCGAGTCGATCAGTTGGCAGAGCGAACCGGAGAGCGATATCGCCAACAGCGGCGAGGTTCGTTTCACCGATGCCCCCGCTGGACGCGGGACCTATGTCAGCCTGATCCTCGCTTATTCGCCGCCCGCCGGCAGCATAGGTCGCTGGGCAGCCAAGCTGTTGCAGCGCGAGCCCGAGGTTCAGGCGCGGCGCGATCTTCATCGCTTCAAGCAGCTCATGGAAACTGGGGAGGTGACGAGCAACGCCTCGCCCTCCGCGCGGTCGTCCGAGAGCGCTACCCAGCCCCATATCTGAGGAGATCGTCATGCGCGCAGTCACCTGGCAGGGCCGTCACAAGATCAGTGTCGAAACCGTGCCCGATCCCGAAATCGTCAAACCCCGCGACGCCATTCTTCGCGTGACTTCGACCGCGATCTGCGGGTCCGATCTCCACCTCTATGATGGCTATATTCCCGGAATGCGAGCCGGCGACATCGTCGGCCACGAGTTCATGGGCGAGGTGGTCGAGGTCGGCTCGGGCTCGTCGCTGAAAAAAGGGCAGCGGGTCGTCGTTCCTTTCACGATCAGCTGCGGCCAATGCTTCTTTTGCGAAAAGCAGCAATTTAGTGCCTGCGATAATGCCAACCCCTCCGAGACGCGCGACGCGTCTGAGAAGCTCATGGGCCACGCGATGGGCGCGGCCTTCGGCTATGCCCATCTGACCGGCGGCTATGCGGGCGGCCAGGCCGACTATGTTCGCATACCCTATTCGGACGTCGGTCCGGTCGTCATCCCCGACGACCTTGCTGACGAAGATGTTCTCTTCCTGTCCGATATCCTCCCGACCGGCTGGCAGGCGGCGATCAACGCCGATATCGAGCCCGGCGACACGGTGGCAATATGGGGATGCGGTCCCGTCGGACTCTTCACGATCCAGTCGGCGCTGCTGCTCGGCGCGGGGCGCGTGGTGGCGATCGATCATTTTCCCGCGCGCTTGGCTCTCGCGCGGTCGCTCGGCGCCGAGATCCTCGACTATCGCCAGGTGAACGTCCGCGAAGCGCTCGACGAAATGACCGGCGGCATTGGCCCCGATGCCTGCATCGATTGCGTCGGCATGGAGAGTCATGGCTTTACCGCCGACAACATCCTCGATCAGGTGAAGGCGCAATTCTATTCGGTGACCGAGCGGCCGCATGCGCTGAGGCAGGCGATCCTTGCCTGCCGCAAGGGGGGGCGGCTTTCGATCCCAGGGGTTTATGGCGGCTTTGCCGACAAGTTTCCGCTCGGTCAGCTCATGGAAAAGGGGCTGACCGTGAAAAGCGGCCAGACGCATGTGCAACGCTACACCGGCGAGCTGCTCGATATGATCCGCGCCGGCCGGTTCGACATGACGTCGCTGATTTCGCACTACGCGCCGCTGGAGGATGCCGCCGCGATGTACCGTCACTGGCACGACGACCAGGACAGCTACACCAAGATCATCCTCAAGCCTGGTCTCGAGAAGGGCACGGTTCAAAATCTCAGGGAGATCGAGCATGCCTGACCGCAAGCTTGCGATCGTTACCGGCGCGTCCAGCGGCATCGGCCGCGAAATCGCGCGGCTCGCCGCGGCCGACGGCTACGACCTCATCGTCGCGGCCGACGAGCCGCTCGTCGACGCCGCCGCCGGGCTGCTCGCTCAAGGGGTCGAAGTCCAGGTCGTCGAAGCCGACCTCGCAGGCTGGTCCGGGGTCGAGCAGCTTCTCGCAGCCGTGAACGGACGCCCGGTCGATATATTGGTGGCGAATGCCGGCCACGGCCTCGGCCGGGGCTTCCTCGAGCAGGATATGGTCGAATGGCGTCATGTCGTCGATACGAACGTCACCGGCACGCTGCTCCTGCTTCAGCCGGTTCTGAAGCAGATGGTCGCACGCGGCGAGGGGCGGGTTCTTATCACGGGGTCGATCGCCGGCCATATCGCGGGCTCATTCCAGGCGGTGTATAACGGTACCAAGGCATTTATCGACAGCTTCGCGGCGGCGATCCGAGACGAGTTGCAGGACAGCGGCGTCACCATCACCTGTCTGAAACCGGGGCCGACGGACACGCGTTTCTTCGAACGCGCCGGCATGCTCGATACAAAAGTGGGGCAGGCCGGGAAGGATGATCCGGCGGCAGTTGCCCGGACCGGCTGGCGGGCGATGCTCGAAGGCGAAGGAGCGATCGTCCATGGTCTTTCCAATAAGGCCCAGGTCTTGGCCTCCGGCGTGTTGAGCGAGGCGGCGACCGCCAAAATGCATCGCCGGCAGGCCAAGCCGGGGTCGGGCCGCTGACGGACGGGGCGGCGCGAAGCCGGGCACCTGCGGTGCAGGCGCGTGCTCTCTCTGGAAAGCGCGAGGGCGCCGATCGTCGCCAGCGAAATATGCCGGGGCCTAAGGGGGATATTTTCGCGCAATTCCTGGCTGAAGCCGAACGCGAACTCGCGTTGCTGCGGCTTGCCGCGCAGCAGACGCCCCCGGCTCTCTCGGCTATCGGCCATCGCGACTTGGGGGAAGGTGCGAACCATCTGCTCCGCGAAATGATCGCCGAACAGCAAAGGTTTGTCGAAAAATGCGAAGCTATCAGAATAGGATCGAAGAAGAGAGGCTTTCGGGAACGCGACTCGAACCTTGCCGCGATCGCCGCTCCTATAGGCGGGAGCTCAATCCGCCGCTTTTGCATCAGCGGTGAAGCTTTCTTCGGAACGCAGCGGGGCTTTGCGAAGTTGTGGTGCTTTGACCACCGCGACCTCGGTCGCGACCTGGGAGGCAAGTCGACGGTGCCAAAGAATATCCTTGTCGTTGAAGACGATACGATGATCGGCATGTTGCTGGAGGAATATATCGACATGCTTGGCCACCGGGCCGTGGCGGTAGTCGATAGCGTCGAGGCAGCACTTGCGCGCATAGCCGAGGGCGGCATCGATGCCGCGTTGGTCGACGTTCATCTTGCCAACGGCGAACTAGGCGATCCAGTCGCCGTGGTGCTCGCCAAGATGGACATACCCTTCCTGGTCGCCACCGGCGGCTTCGTCGGCGAAAGCGGAGGCGCGTGGGGCGGCAAGCCGATCCTCGCCAAGCCTTTTACTTTAGAAACGCTCCGCGCCGGTCTGGACAGGCTCTGGGTGACTGCGGCACCGCGCGGGGAACCTCGATAGGCTGTCGAACATTCTTACAGGACAAATTGCACCGGAAGACAGCGAAGAGCGCACCTGCCTTACCCCTGTCGCCAGTCGCTTCGTGATTGTTCGACAGGAGAAAAATCGGCGATGGAAGATGGCTCCAGCAACAAGGCGTTTTCGGCACGTGCGGCGAAATCCGCCACCGGCGTCGCCGGGCTTGACGACATAGCGGCCGGCGGGCTGACCCGTGGACGAATTTTCCTGATGGAAGGCGATCCGGGGACAGGCAAGACAACGATTGCCACGCAGTTTCTCCTGACCGGTGCTGAGGCCGGCGAGCGATGCCTTTATATCACCCTGTCAGAGACCGAGGACGAACTACGCGAAACGGCGAAGTCGCACGGCTGGGTCCTCCCCGACAATTTCCATATCTTCGAACTTGTTCCTCCTGAGGCCCTCCTCAACGACGACCAGCAGCAAAGCCTGCTCTACTCGTCCGACCTCGAGCTCGGCGAGACCACTAAGCGCATTCTGGAAAAATATGAGGAAGTGAAGCCCGACCGCGTCGTCCTCGACAGCCTCTCGGAGATTCGTCTTCTGGCACAAAGTTCGCTGCGCTACCGGCGGCAGATTTTGTCGCTCAAGCATTATTTTGCGCGACATGAGGCGACCGTCCTCATGCTCGACGATCTGACCTCCGAGAGCGCCGACAAGACGGTGCATAGCGTGGCGCATGGCGTGATCCGGCTCCAGGAGATGTCGCCCGAATATGGAGCCGAACGTCGGCGGCTCCGCATCCTGAAGTATCGCGGTCAGCGGTTTCGCGGCGGTTATCATGATTTCGTGATCGAGGAGGGCGGGGTGCGCGTGTTTCCGCGTCTCGTCTCGCTCGAACATAAAACCCATTTCGATCGTCGACCGGTCACGACCGACAATCCCGAACTCGATGCCTTGCTTGGCGGCGGCTTCGAAACCGGATCGAGTGCACTTATCCTGGGTCCGTCGGGAACCGGTAAATCGCTTTTCGCGCTGTCCTTTGTCGAAAGCGCGATTCGAAAGGGCGAAAAGGCCGCGATGTTCGTCTTCGATGAAGAGCTGGGGCTCTTGTTCTCACGCGCGAAGGGCCTCGGGATCGACATTCCGGCAATGGCTGACGCCGGCGATCTGATTATCGAGCAGGTCGATGCGGCAGAGATGTCGCCGGGCGAATTTTCCCAGCGGGTGCGCAAATGCGTCGAGGAACATAACGCAAAAACGGTGGTCATCGACAGCCTGAACGGTTTCCAGGCGGCGATGCCCGAAGAATCTGCGCTCATTCTGCATATGCACGAATTGCTGCAATATCTTAATCGGCAGGGCGTGGTGACCCTTCTGACCGTCGCCCAACATGGCCTTGTCGGTGATATGAAGGCGCCAGTCGATGTGACCTATCTGGCCGACACCGTCATACTCCTCCGCTACTTTGAAGCTGCGGGGCGCGTCCGCCGCGCCATCTCAGTAATGAAGAAGCGCACCGGCGCGCATGAATATACAATCAGGGAATATTGGATTGGATCAGGGGGAATCCGGTTGGGCGAACCGCTTACCGGTTTCCAGGGCGTGCTGCGCGGCGTGCCCGAGATCGTCGCGGCAGACGCGCGAGCGGCCACGTCCGGCGCGCCGCCCGAATGAATCAAACCTTTTCCGAACGCGCCATCATTTTTGCGCCGAGGGGCAGGGATGCCGAGATCGCGCGCACGCTGCTGCGCGAGGCCGGGATTGCGAGCGTCGTCGCCGCCAGCCTTCCCGAGCTCGTCGAGAAATTATACGACGGAGCCGGTTTCGGCATCCTAACCGACGAGGCGCTTGCCGGGCCGGACTTGCGGGGCATCGACGGCTTTTTGAAAGCGCAGAAGGAATGGTCCGATTTTCCTTTCGTGCTGCTGACCGAGCGCGGCGGCAGTATCGAGCGCAATCCGGCAGCCGGACGTTATCTCGAATTGCTAGGGAATGTGACCTTTCTCGAACGGCCGTTCCACCCGACTTCGCTGATCAGCATTGCCCAGGCTGCGCTTCGCGGCCGGCGCCGACAATATGAAGCGCGGGCGCGTCTGGAGGAAATTCGTGAGGGTGAGGAGCAATTGCGCATCGCCCTCGCGGCTGGGAGGCTCGGCGCCTGGTCGTTCGACGTGGCCGAGATGCGGCTCGACGCCACCGCTGATTGCAAGGCGCAATATGGCCGCGGCGCCGATGAAGCATTTTCTTATGATGCGCTTCGGGCAAGCGTTCATCCCGATGACCGTGACAATATGGACGAGAGCATAAAGCGCGCGCTCGCGACGGGCGCGGACTACGATATCGAATATCGCTGCATCTGGCCTGACTCATCAGAGCACTGGGTGCAGGTCCGGGGACGGCCGCAACTCGATCCCGCGGGCCGCGCCATCGGCATGACCGGGGTGAGCCAGGACATCACCGAGCGGAAAAATGCCGAAGAGAGGCTGCGCGATTTCGCGGTCGAACTCGAGCAGCGCGTCGCGGATCGAACGCGCGAATATGCGGCGGCGATGGCGCAGCTCCACGAAGCGCAAAAGCTCGAGACGCTGGGACAGCTGACCGGCGGGGTCGCGCACGACTTCAACAATCTGCTCACCCCGATCGTCGGTAGCCTCGATCTTGTGCGCCAGAAGATTTCCGACGAGCGCTTGCAGAAGCTGGTCGACGGCGCGCAGCAGTCGGCCGAACGCGCGCGGACCTTGGTAAGCCGCCTTCTGGCTTTTGCGCGGCGCCAAAATCTGGAGACTTCGCCGGTGGACGTTCCCGCATTGATCGAAGGAATGGCGGACCTCATCCAGCGATCCGTTGGACCGACCATCGAACTCCAATTGCAGCGAGCCATCGATGTGCCCGCCGCGATGGTCGATCCGCATCAACTCGAGCTCGCCTTGCTTAACCTGGCGATCAATGCCCGCGATGCGATGGAAAGCGGCGGAGTTCTTCGGATTTCGGTCGAGCCGGCGATGCTGGGCGCCGGCGATAAGGCGATCAGCGAAGGCTCTTACGTATGTATAAGCGTCAGTGACAGCGGCAGGGGAATGGCCCCCGAAACACTCGCGCGCGCCGTGGAGCCCTTTTTTTCGACAAAGGGCGTCGGCAGGGGCACGGGACTTGGTCTTTCGATGGTGCACGGCCTCGCGGCACAGTCGGGAGGTCGGCTTGTGATGCGAAGCGAGGTGGGGAAGGGTACGACTGCCGAGATATGCCTGCCTGCCGCCGCGAGCGCGGCGCTCTCCCACACGCGGAGCTTTGACGCCCCTATCGCTGATGTGCCGCCTCTTATAATTCTGATCGTCGATGACGAAGAGGCTGTTCGGGACAGTACGGCCGCGATCCTCGAAGACATGGGGCATGAGGTCACACAAGCGGCATCGGGTGAACAGGCGTTACGCGAAATCCGCTCGCGGCCCTTTGATCTGGTAATCACGGATTATCTGATGCCGGGGATGACAGGGCTTGAACTCGCGGCGGAAGCGCGCAAGGTGCGGGCTGATCTGCCCTTATTGATGATCACTGGCTTTGCGGATCTGGCCCAAAGTCCCTCGATCCAGGTGGACCGTCTACCGAAACCTTTTCGCGCTTCGGAACTCGCGCACGCAATCCGTCGGACAGCGTTTTCCGAGGCTCCCGCTGCGTAGTGCGCCTTGGAGATACTCTGCGGATCGGAATCGGTCGCCGTGCAAGGCCATGGAGAGATGAGAGACGCGGACGTCAGACCGCAGGCGCTTCTCTCTTCAGATAGGCGGGGTCGAAGTCGGCCATTGCGGCAAGACGGGGCCAGTTGCGGATCGTTACGCTGCGTCGTTCCAGTTGTACTACTCCGGATGCGCGCAAGGAATGAAAAACCCGGTTCACATGAACCGGCGTCAGCCCTGTGGCGTCTGCAAGCTGCTCCTGGGTCAGCGGAAGCTCGAACGCGTCTGCAGAAGTTAGGCCGGCGCCGCGCAGGCGTTCGGCAAACTCACACAGAAAATGGGCGATTCGGGTCTGCGCATCGCGGCGGCCGATACCGGTTAGCCATTCGCTGAACATCGACGCCTCAAACGCGGTCTGACGCCAGAATATATTCTGAATGGCAGGGCGGGCGTTCAGCAGCCGCTTGAGAACGGTTACGTCGACAGTCGCCGCCTCGCCCGGCGTGAGCATGCGAACTTCGGGCGCAATCGCCGGCTGGAAGAAATTGCCCAGTCCGAAAAAATCGCCCGGGACATGGACCGATACGATCTGCCGCGCGCCGTCGCGGAGAACTCTTCCTGAATAGGCGAAACCGGACACCAAAATGCCGCATGTCGCAGAATCATGTGCTGCCGGCTCGACGGGATCGCCAGCCTTGAGAGCCCGACAACGGAAGGGCACCCGTGCCAACGCGCTTCTGTCCGCTTCGGACAGGCGTCCACTCGCTTCAAGGGATTCCCAGAGCCGTTCCAGGGGCATCCTGATCGACAATCCATTACCTCCTGTCGCCGAAGAAACCAACCGGTCGCTGCATTCGTTCCGCCGGTATGCCCCGTTCCGATCTTCATGCCCTTCTTTACGTCAGCGATAGCCGCTTGCGGCCAGCCGAAGCCTTTTCGCAACTGCAATCGATCGTGGAAATCTCGGTCGGCAAGAATGCGGCGCGGGATATTAGCGGCGCACTGATGTTTACCGAGGAACATTTCGTTCAGTATCTGGAAGGCCCAACCAGCGCTCTTCGGAGGTTGCTCCTCGCGCTCCGCGCAGATGAACGTCACGCCAATCTTCGCCTCCTCATCGATCGGCCTGCAAAGGAACGCGTTTTCGGGCCGTGGGCCCTCGCATATTATGGTCCGCCCGACTTTGTCCGCGCCGAAGTCGCCGCGGCGATCGAGGGCGGAGGAGAGGAGGCGAAAAATCGCCTTGTCGACATGATGCTGGCCTTCTCCGCGGCGGGAAGATCGAGCAGAATATGATCGTGTTTTTCGGGCGACACCCCGGCCGTGAGCCCTTTTGTTCCCACGCTGCTGTGACCGTTCAAGTGCTATGACCGGTCTTGGCTCTTCCGAACCGTATATCCTTTGGCTCACCGGCGGCGGCATTCTATTTGCGCTTGTGGCTTGGTTGCCGTTGGCGCTTCGTCGACTTCCGCTCTCGCTGCCCATATTCTGCATCGCTGCGGGCGCGGCCGTCTTTTCCATACCCGGCGTTTCATTGCGGCCGATGCCGCTCCTTTACCCCGATATTGCGGAGCGACTGACCGAGTTCATCGTGATCATCGCGCTCATGGGGGCGGGTCTCAAGCTTGACCGCGTGTTCGACTGGCGAAGATGGGCTGTCACATGGCGTCTACTCGCTGTGACGATGCCGGTAACGATCGCGGCTGTGACGGCAATCGGCGGATGGGGCCTGGGTCTTTCATGGACGGCGGCCTTGCTCCTCGGCGCGTGCCTCGCGCCGACAGACCCGGTACTCGCCGCCGATGTCCAGGTCGGCCCGCCGCGAACGGGCGAAGAGGATGAGGCGCGTTTCGGGCTTACTTCCGAGGCAGGTCTTAATGACGGACTGGCGTTTCCGTTCGTCAATCTCGCACTTGCCCTGTCGCTCGCGGCGGCGACAGGTGAGCCGTAGTTGCAGAAATGGGTGCTTCACGACATTGTCTGGGAGATAGCCCTCGGGGTCGGCGGGGGCTGGGCAGTCGGCCGGCTTTTCGGCTGGTTGACCTATCGAACCTCGGCGGAAACACGACTGTCGCAGACCGGGGACGGCCTCATCGCCATTTCCGCGACCTTGATCTCTTATGGTCTCACCGAAGTCTTGAATGCCTATGGATTTCTGGCGGTCTTTGTCACGGCGCTCACATTGCGGGCATCGCATCGAAATCATGATTTCAACGTCGAGATGCACGACTTCACCGAACAAATCGAGCGCGTCGGTATGATGGTGCTTCTGCTCCTGTTTGGCGGCGCGCTGGTCGGCGGCCTTTTGCGGCCGCTCGGCTGGACCGATGTGGTGGCCGCCCTTGCCATCATTTTGGTGGTGCGCCCGTTGGCGGGATGGCTGGGACTCTGGGGAAGCAATATCCCCCGCGGCGAGCGGCTTACGCTGTCCTTCTTCGGTATACGCGGGGTGGGCTCATTCTATTACCTGGCATATGCGCTCAATCACGCCGAATTTGCTGCCACCGATAGGCTATGGGCGCTTGTTGGACTCGTGGTCTTGTTATCCATCCTCTTGCATGGGCTAACCGTCACTCCCGTTATGCGGCGGTTGGACCAAAGCCAGGGGAGAGACCCGGACGCGATCGAAGCTGGGTAACACATGTCGCGTCTCACCGGATCAATGTGCCGATTGAGGCCGACTAACCTGTGGTGCGCGGCGCCTCCATTTTCGATCCCACTAAACCAAAGTTCGAATAATCGTTGCCAACCCCCGAAGAATGTGGGGGGATATGTGGGGGGGGGATTATGAAGTCGGTGCGCTAAGTATTGAAATTAAAAGGCAGAAATTCTCCGTTCGATACAAGCCCTGCACCAAATTTCCAAGCTCTTGAAAGCGCTGGAAAATAGTTCGACCGCCGCGAGGTCTGGACGCGGCGCAGCGACCGCCCGACTGGGCGAAAGTCCTTCATCCGTCGATTATGTGCGCGCGGCGGCGGATTCAGGTCCACGAGATTGCAGGATATTATACCGTCGGCGATGCCGCCGTACGTCGCTGCGCTCAGTTCCAGTCGCGCGCGAGGAAGCGGGCCTTTGCGCCGCTGAGAACGCCGATCGCGCGGTCGATGTTGCGCTGCCTTGCCGCGTCGGATTTCAGATTGGCAAGATAGCGCAGGATTTCCTTCCGGAGGCTGGGCGCAAGGCCGTCCCATCGCGCCTTGATTCCTGCGTCTTCATCGAGGCGCGCCGCGAATGCGGGCAGCATCTCGTCCTGCGGGCCGCTGCGGTAGGCAGGGTCGAAAACGACCGACACACCGACGGTGTCGCCGACGTCGGTGCTCGACGCCTTGCGGACCACGCCGTCGAGGTAGAGATAAAAGCTCCCGTCGCCCGCCGGCATCATATTGACCCGCCACGCGGGCTCGGGCTGGCCGTTCACCTGGACGAGGACGGGCAGGGGCTTTTTCCAGTCGGCCTTGATCCGCCGGGCGCGCGCGGCGCTGACCATCACAAAGGGGTTGATCCCCTTAAGTTCGATCTTTGCCCGGAATTTCATCGGTGCGCAGTTTATCCGATGGTGCTCGCCAGCTCGCGGTTGAGCCACAGGGCGACAAGCGTGCCGATCGCGCCCGAGAGCAGATAGGCGCCCGCGGCGATCAGACCGAACTGGCTGGAAAGCCAGAGTGCGACCATCGGCGCGAAACCGGCGCCGAACAGCCAGGCGAGGTCGGAGGTGAAGGCCGAGCCGGTATAGCGGTGGCGCGGCTGGAAGTTCGACGAGAGCGCGCCCGACGACTGGCCGAACGACAGGCCGAGCAGGGCAAAGCCGAGGATCATGAAGGTCGCTTCGCCGATCTGGCCAGCGTCGAGCAGCTGCGGCGCAAAGCCGCTGAACGCCGCGATGGCAGCGGCGGTGGCGGCGAGAAGCGTGCGGCGGCCGAAGCGGTCGGCGAGCGCGCCCGATGCGATGATCGTCGCGATACCGAAGACCGCGGCAATCGCCTCGATCATCAGGAAACGCACCGGCGTCTCGTCGGTGAAGAGGAACACCCACGACAGCGGATAGACGGTGACCATGTGGAACATCGCGAAGCTGGCGAGCGGCGCGAAGGTGCCGATGACGATCGTTTTCCATTCCGACCGCACCGTGTCGAGCAAGGGGGCGGGCTGGAGCGCGCGATTCTCGAACAGCTCGGCATATTCGGGGGTCACGACGATGCGCAGCCGCGCGAAGAGCGCGACGACGTTGATCGCAAAGGCGACGAAGAAGGGATAGCGCCAGCCCCAGTCGAGAAAATCCTGGGCCGGCAACGCCGCGATCAGGAACATGAAGAGCAGGCTGGCGACGATCAGGCCGAGCGGCGCGCCGAGCTGCGGAATCATCGCGTACCAGCCGCGCTTATTCTCGGGCGCGTTGAGCGCGAGCAGCGAGGCGAGGCCGTCCCACGAGCCGCCGAGCGCGACGCCCTGACCCATGCGGAACAGCGCGAGGAGGAGCGCCGCGCCGATCCCTGCCGATTCATAGCTGGGGACGAAGGCGATCGCTGCCGTCGAGCCGCCGAGCAGGAAGAGTGCGATGGTGAGCTTGGCGCCGCGCCCATAGGCGCGGTCAATTGCGGTGAAGATGATCGTGCCGACGGGGCGTGCGACAAAGGCGAGCGCAAAAATCGCGAACGACCAGAGCGTGCCGGTCAGCGGGTCGAGGTGCGGGAAAACGAGCTTCGGAAAGACCAGCACCGACGCGATCGCATAAACGAAAAAGTCGAAAAATTCGGACGTGCGGCCGATGATGACGCCGATCGCGATTTCGGCGGGGTCGATGCGGTGTGCCCCCGGTTCGTCGGCGCCGTGGAGGGCGCGGGCGTCGCGTTCGACCTCGGTGGTGGGCACAGTATCGGCAGCCATGGCAACAATCCTTGAGCTGGCGCCCTCCGCAAGACAAGATGCGGCGGCACGAGTCGGTCATAGGGCAAAATTGCCCGGAATGAAAATGCCCCTGCGCGATGATGAACGGTCGCGGGATTGGACAAAATGTCCTATGTGCAGTGCAACAAAGGAGGCCTAGGCGCGCATTATGCCAAGCAATCTCCCCCGTTTTCTCGCCCGATTGCGGTTCTTGCCGCTGCTCGCCGCGCTGCCCATGCTTTCGGGTTGCGGGTTGATCGTGCTCGATCCCGCCGGCGACGTCGCGCGCCAGCAGGGCGATTTGATCGTCCTGTCGACCGTGCTGATGCTGCTCGTGATCGTGCCGGTAATGGCGCTGACGATCTTCTTCGCGTGGAAATATCGCGCGTCGAACAAGGAGGCGACATACAAGCCCGACTGGGACCATTCGACGCAGCTTGAGCTGGTGATATGGTCGGCGCCTTTGCTGATCATCATCTGTCTGGGCGCCGTGACATGGGTCGCGACGCATTTGCTCGACCCCTATCGCCCGCTCGCGCGTACCGGCCCCGGCCAGCCCATCGCGGCGGAGGTCAAGCCGCTCGACGTCCAGGTCGTCGCGCTCGACTGGAAATGGCTGTTCATTTACCCCGAACAGGGCGTGGCGACGGTGAACGAACTGGCGCTGCCGGTGAACCGGCCGGTCCGTTTCCGCATTTCTTCCTCTTCGGTGATGAACAGTTTCTACGTGCCCGCGCTCGCGGGGCAGATTTACGCGATGCCGGGCATGGAAACCAAGTTGCACGGCGTGTTCGACAAGACCGGCGATTATGAAGGCTTTTCGGCCAATTATTCGGGCTGGGGCTTTTCGAACATGCGCTTTGCCGTGAAGAGCCTGCCCGCGGGCGCGTTCGATAAATGGGTCGCCGCGACGCGCGCGTCGGCCGAAGGCGACCTTAGTCGCAACGTCTATCTGAAGCTTGAAACGCCGTCGCAGAAGGAACCGGTGCGCCGCTTCGTCGCCAGCGACCCGCAGCTGTTCGACGCCGTCGTCAACATGTGCGTCGAGCCCGGCAAGATGTGCATGCACGATATGATGTCGCTCGACGCCGCGGGCGGCGCGGGCATCGCGGGCATCGGCAATGTCCGGCAGGTCACCTATGACAAGTTCGCGGCGCGCGGGACGATCGATGCTGCCCGCTGGTCGATGCGTTATGTCGCCGCCTATTGCAGCGCGCCGGTGATGTCGAACGACCGCCCCGACGCAAAGCCCGTCGCACCCGACATGCTGAAGGGTGAGGGGCTGCCGCACCCGAACAAGCCCGAACGCACCGCGCTGCGCGCACCCGCCGCCGACCGCCCGCTGTCCTGAACGCCTGCTGAGCTGAACCTATGTCCGACACCATCATCCCGCATCCCGCTCCCCCGACGCACCCGGTCTTCGGCAAGCTGTCGATGGACGCGATTCCGCTGCACGAGCCGATCCTGATCGTGACCTTCATCGCGGTGGCAATCGGCGGTATCGCCGTGCTCGCCCTGCTGACCAAATATCGGCTCTGGGGCTATTTGTGGAAGGAGTGGTTCACCACCGTCGACCACAAGCGCATCGGGATCATGTACATGATCCTGGGGCTCATCATGTTCCTGCGCGGCTTTGCAGATGCGATCATGATGCGCCTGCAGCAGGCGATGGCGTTTGGCGGGTCCGAAGGCTATCTGAACGCGCATCATTATGATCAGGTGTTCACGGCGCATGGCGTGATCATGATCTTCTTCGTCGCGATGCCGTTCATCACCGGACTGATGAACTATATCGTCCCGCTCCAGATCGGCGCGCGTGACGTCAGCTTTCCCTTCCTCAACAATTTCAGTTTCTGGATGACGACATCGGGCGCGGTGCTGACGATGATCTCGTTGTTCGTGGGCGAATATGCGCAGACCGGCTGGCTTGCCTATCCGCCGCTGTCGGGGATCGCCTACAGCCCTAATGTCGGCGTCGATTATTATATCTGGGGGCTGCAAATAGCCGGGGTCGGGACGACCCTGTCGGGTATCAACCTGATCGTCACCATCCTGAAGCTGCGCGCGCCGGGCATGGGACTGATGAAGATGCCGGTCTTCACCTGGACCTCGCTCTGCTCCAACATCCTGATCGTCGCGTCTTTCCCGATTTTGACGGCGACGCTCGCGCTGCTCAGCCTCGATCGTTATGCGGGCACCAATTTCTTCACCAACGACCTCGGCGGATCGCCGATGATGTATGTGAACCTGATCTGGATATGGGGTCACCCGGAGGTTTACATCCTGATCCTGCCGCTGTTCGGCGTCTTTTCCGAAGTCACCTCGACCTTCTCGGGTAAAAGGCGCTTCGGCTATACGTCGATGGTTTATGCGACGGTGTGCATCACGATCCTGGCGTACATCGTCTGGCTGCACCAGCTCTTCACCGTGGGGTCGGGCGCCCGCGTCAGCAG
>CAYRQX010000051.1:0-26637 GCA_964426485.1 uncultured Sphingopyxis sp.
TACATCAACGACGGTGCCTATGGCGCGCTGTTCGACGCCGCGCATGTCGGCTGGCGCTTTCCCGTCACACTTGAGCGTGACGTGGAGAGCGAGGCCGAGATCGTGCCGTTCAGCTTCTATGGCCCGACCTGCGACGATCTCGACCATATGGCGGGCCCCTTTTTCCTGCCGGCGGACATCAAGGCGGGCGATTTCATCGAGATCGGCATGCTGGGCGCCTATGGCTGTGCGATGCGGACCAAATTCAACGGCTTCGGCGCCGACGAGACGCATGTTGTCAGCGACGAACCGATGGTCAGTCTCTACACCGGCGAAGTCGAACAGGAACGCCGCAGCGCGACGGTGACCAAGCTGTTCTGAACGGGGCAGAATCGGTAAAAGGAGGGGTCGGCGCAGCGATGCGACCGGCCCTTTCCCTTTTGGGCGGGGCCGCTAGATTGCGCGGCGCATGCAGCCTTTCCATCATCTCCTTGGCAATAATCTGATCGCGAACATCACCAATTTCACGGTGTGGTTCGCGCTGACCTTCTGGACCTTCCTCGAAACGCAGTCGGTGTTCGCGACGGGGATGATCGCGGGCATCTATCTGGTACTCACCGCGCTGCTGGGCATCTGGTTCGGCAGCCTCGTCGACCATCATGGCAAGCGAGACATGATGCTGGTTTCGAGCGTTGCCTCGCTGATCCTCTACGCGCTCGCGCTCGCGGGCTATATGCTCGACCCGGCCATCCGCGGCGCCGAAGTGGCGAGCGTCTCGCTTTGGCTGTTCATCCTTGTCTCGATGTTCGCCGTGATCGCCGGCAATATCCGCATGATCGCGTTGCCGACGCTGGTGACGTTGCTGGTTCCCGAGGATCGGCGCGACAAGGCAAACGGGCTCGTCGGCATGGTCAGCGGCATCGGCTTCCTCACCACCTCGGCGATCAGCGGCTTCCTCGTCGCGTGGGGCGGCATGGTCGCGACGCTGGCCTTTGCGGTCGCGCTTTCGCTCGTTGCGATAATCCACCTCCTTTTCATTCGCGTCGAGGAGCCTCGCGATACCGGAGCCGCGGATGCGCCACATCGTATCGACCTTGCGGGAACGCTGGGCGTCGTGCTCGGCATCCCCGGTCTCCTCGCACTGATCCTCTTCTCCTGCTTCAACAACCTCCTCGGCGGCGTGTTCATGGCGCTGATGGATGCCTATGGCCTGTCGCTGATGAAGGTCGAGCAATGGGGTCTGCTCTGGGCCGTGATGTCCTGCGCCTTCATTCTCAGCGGCATCGTGATTTCACGCACCGGCCTCGGTGCAAATCCGATCCGGACGCTGCTTTTCGTGTGCCTCGTCGAATGGGTCGTCGCCGCAGTCTTCACGATTCAGTCGTCGATCCCACTACTCGCTGCGGGCTGTTTCATCTGGATGTTTCTCGGCCCCTATGCCGAAGCTGCAGAGCAGACCGCGCTGCAGAAAATCGTCCCATTCGAACGTCAGGGGCGCGTCTTCGGCTTCGCCCAGTCGGTCGAGCAGGCCGCCTCGCCGCTTACCGCCTTTCTCATCGCGCCGCTCACCCAGTTCATCTTTGTGCCGTTCATGACTGACGGCGCGGGCGCCGATGCGGTTGGCGACTGGTACGGGCGCGGCCCCGAACGCGGGATCGCGCTCGTCTTCACGATCGCCGGCGTCCTCGGCATCGCGCTGACGCTGATCGCGTTCGGGTCGCGATCCTATCGCCGGATTTCGGCCGCCTATGCGGCTGGCACCGGCGGCAGCGGACCAGCGGTTCCCGCCGCTTGAGGAAAGTTGCGGAAGCCTCTTCCGTTTTACTTTGCAATCATTCTATCCTGCCGGACGAAAGAGGAGAAGCCATGCCTATGCTGTCGGGGATCCGCATCATCGACCTGACGACGGTCATCTTCGGTCCCTATGCGACGCAGATGCTCGCCGACCTTGGCGCCGAGGTGATAAAGGTCGAAACGCCGGGAACGGGCGACATCTCGCGTTATCTGGGCAGCGGGGTGCCCGATCCGACGATGGGGTCGATCCATCTGACGGTGAACCGGGGGAAGCGATCGATCGCGCTCGACCTCAAGGAACCCAAGGACGCCGCCGTCCTCCGCGATCTGATCGCGAGTGCCGACGTCTTCTTTCACAATGTCCGGGCCAAGGCGATCGCCAAGCTGGGCTTCGATTATGCGGCCTGCAAGGCGCTGAACTCCAACATCATCTACGTGCATGGCACCGGGTTCGGACAGGATGGCCCCTACGCGGACCTTCAGGCCTATGACGACGTCATCCAGGCCGCGACGGGCACGACCAGCCTGCTGCCGCGCGTCGACGGCGACCCCAGTCCGCGCTATTTCCCCTCGCTCATCGCCGACAAGATCGCCGGCCAGTTCGGTGCGCAGGCGATCCTCGCTGCGCTCGTCCACAAATTCAGAACCGGCGAAGGCCAGCAGGTCGAGGTGCCGATGTTCGAGTGTTTCGCTTCCTTCATGCTCGTCGAGCATCTGCGCGACGCGACGCTCGACCCGCCGATCGGCCCCGCAGGCTATCCGCGCCAGCTCGACCCGACGCGGCAGCCCTTCCCGACCCGCGACGGTCATCTGGCGATCGTCCCCTATACGCCCGAATCGACCGCGCGGCTGATGACCCTGCTCGGCAGCACCGGCCTCACCGAAACGCCCGAGTTCGAGGCGGCGAAGGCGAAGGGTCAGCACATGCCGATCGTCTATGCCGAAATCGCCCGCAAGACCCCCCAAAAGACCTCCGCCGAGTGGCTCGAGTTGTTCGCTGCGAACGATATCCCCGCGATGTCGGTTCGCGACCTTCAGGACATCAAGGAAGATCCGCATTTCGTTGCGACCGGATTTTTCCGGCGCCGCGAGCACCCTGACGTGGGCGGTTTCCACGAGATGCAGCCGCCCGTGAAATATGGCGCGATGCCGGACCGCGACCTCGGCTTTGCCCCGCGTGTCGATGGCGATGGTGCGGCGATCAGGGGCGAACTCGGGCATTGAACTTCGCCGGTTGCATTGTCCGCGCCGCGGCGTAGCATCGTGCTCAAAGACCAAGGGGGAGACAAAAATGCCTGAAAATCTGCTCGCGCCCGGTGCGGTGCTCGCGCTGTGGACACTCGTCATGCTGACCTGGGCGGGGGTGACGCGCTTTCAGGCGTTTTCCAAGGTCGGCCTCGACCTGAAGGCCGCGCCGCCCGGAGGCCGCGGGGTCGATCTGGAAGGCGTGTTGCCGCCGCTCACCAACTGGAAATCGCATAATTACACGCATCTGTGCGAACAGCCGACGCTCTTTTATGCAGTCATCGTCTTTCTGCATCTGTCGGGCGGCAGTACCGACCTGACCCGCGGGCTGGCGTGGGCCTATGTCGTTCTGCGCATCGTCCACAGTTTCTGGCAATCGACGGTGAACCGCGTGCCGGTGCGTTTTGTCATTTTCACGGCCGCGACGCTGTGCCTCTTCGCACTGGCATTGCTGGCGGTGATCGCAACATTGGGCTGAGGGGGAGAGAGATATGGACACGAGCGATATTTTGGGGCCGGTCGCAACGCTTGCACTATGGTCGATGATCATGTGGGTGTGGATGTATGCGACGCGCATCCCCGCGATGCAGCGCGCCAAGATCGACGCCAAGAATCTCGTCGGCACGACGGGTCGCGGCCTTGATGAACTGCTGCCGCCCGACGTGCAGTGGAAGGCGCATAATTACAACCATCTGATGGAACAGCCGACGGTCTTCTACGCCGTCGCGCTCGCGCTCGCGATCGGCGGCATGGGCGGGGGGCTCAACGCGCAACTCGCATGGGCCTATGTCGGCCTGCGCATCCTGCACAGCCTGATTCAGGCTACCGTCAACCGTGTGATGTGGCGCTTCGGCATTTTCGCCCTTGCCAGCCTCGCGCTGATCGCGCTGTGCCTGCACGCCTTCATCGGCTTCGTGCTGCACTGATCAGCGCGAGAAGCGCGCGGCCAGTTCCACATGGGTCGACCAGCGGAACTGGCCGACGGGCTGAACCCAGTCGAGCGTGTAGCCACCGTCGATCAGCGTCTTTGCATCGCGCGCGAAGCTCGCAGGATTGCAGCTGACATAGGCGATGACGGGCGCCGCCGACGCCGCCAGCTGTTTCACCTGCTCCTCTGCCCCGGCACGCGGCGGATCGAGGATGATCGCGCCGAAACGGTTGAGTTCGGCGGGCACGAGCGGACGACGAAACAGGTCGCGATGCTCGGTCGCGACGATGGCCCGCGCGCGATTTGCCGCACCCGCCAGCGCCGCAATCGCATCGCGCGCCCCCTCGGCGGCATAGATTTTGCGTCCCGCCTGCACCGACAGCGCAAAGGTGCCGACGCCGGCGAACAGGTCGGCGACAGTAGCCGCGTCGCCGATCGCTTTGGTCACCGCTTCGACGAGCGCAGCCTGCCCCGCGCTCGTCGGTTGCAGAAAGGCAAAGGGCGGCACTTCAACCGTAACGTCGCCAAAACGCATTGTCGGCGGTTCGGGCTGCCAGAGGATTTCCAGCCCGTCGCCCTGATCGATCGCAAAGCGCGCCAATTTATGGGCGCCGGCAAAGTCCTGCAGCGCCATCGCTGCGTCGAGCCCTTCGGCCTTCACGCCTTCGAGGATCAGTTCGACACCCTGATCGAGCATCTGCATCTTGACCTTCACCGGGCGCCGCGTCTGCGCGATCATCACCAGCAGTTCACGCACTGGCGCGATCAGCGCGAACAGTTCGGGAACCAGCAGCGGGCACATCCGCATGTCAACGATCTGGTTGCTCTGCGCGGCGTTGAAACCGATCGCCACCTGCTTGCCCGTCCTGAGTGCGGTGAGTGCCGCGCGGCGGCGGCTTCGCTCCGCCGAGAGAGCTGCGGGCAGGACCTGTATGCCCGTCACCTCCTGTCCCTCCAGCCCACCGACCACGCGGTCGCGCACAAAGTCAGCCAGCGCGGGTTCCGCGACATGTTGCAACTGGCAGCCGCCGCATTTGCCGAAATGGCGGCAGGCCGGCTCGGTGCGATTCGGACCGGGGATGATGATGCCGTCATCGCGCACGCGGTCGCCCGGCACGCCGCCCGCCACATGGCGGCCGTCGCCTGTCACGCCATCGCCGCGCGCGGCAATGCGCTCGATCAGCGCAGCTTCACTCATTTCATTCCCTAACCAGATCGTCGGCAACAAGGCCGGGGCCTATACGCGCGGCCCGCGCGATATGCCAGCCCACCGCCGCGACGGCCGCGTCAAAGGCATCGCCACCGCGCGCGAGCATCGCGCCGCAGGCGCCCGCGAGCACGTCGCCGGTTCCCGCCGTGGCGAGCCAGGGGCTGCCCGGCCAGGCAGCAGCAACCCGGCCATCGGGCGCGGCAATGATCGTGTCGGCTCCCTTGTAGATCACGACCGCCTGCGTCCGCACCGCCGCCGCCCTGGCGCGATCGATCTTGCTGCCGTAAAGCTGCGGGAATGCGCGTGCGAACTCGCCTTCGTGCGGGGTCAAAATCGCCTTGCGCGGCGATTCCGACAGGCGCGGTAGCGCAGCAGCGATAGCGGCGGCGTCGAGCACAAGCGGCTTGCCCGAATCGAGCGCCGCTTCGACATCGAACAACAATTCGTCGCCTGCCGGAAAGCCGGGTCCGATCACGACCGCGCCGACGCGCGGATCGTCGAGCCGCTGGCCGAATTGTTCGTCGCTTTCGGTGATGATCGCGGAAAAGGGCGCGCGCTCGGCACCGTCGAGCACGACATAGCCCGCCCCTGCGCGCAGCGCCGCCGCCGCGGTCAGTCCGGCGGCGCCGCGCATCGGCCCGGCAAAAACCAGCACCATGCCGCGAGTGAACTTGTGCACCGTTGAATCCGGCTGCGACAGCTGTGGCGCGGGCAAGCTGCGCATCGCTTTGCCCGCCGATAGGCCGATAGACGCGAGCAGGACCCGTCCGCATCCCGGCGCGGTCGGCAGCAGGACATGCGCGGGCTTCAGCGCCCCCAGCGCCAGCGTCACATCGGCGGCGAGCGGCGGCGTCCAGTCTTTGGCGCCATCGCTCTCTACCCCGCTCGGAAGATCGACCGCCAAAATGCGCCGGTCGGAAAAATGCTTCAGGATCGTTGCCAGTCCGTCAGGTATCGGCCGCGACAATCCGACGCCGAACAGCGCGTCGACAATCAAGGGTGCGGGCGCAAGGCGGCCATTCAGCGGCTCGACGGGACCGCCCCACCCTGTCCGCGCAGCCCTCGCCAGATCGGCCGCCGGCTCGGTCAACGCGGCGACGCGCACCGACGCGCCCCGCTCCGCGAGCAGGCGCGCCGCGACATAACCGTCGCCGCCATTGTTGCCGGGACCGCACAGGATCAGTATCGGCGCACCCGCCGCCATTCGCCATGCGGCATCGGCAACCGCCGCGCCGGCAAGTTCCATCAAATCGGACAGCGACGTGCCCTGGATCGCGCAGGCAGCCTCGGCCTCGCGCATCGCTTTGGCTGTCAGGATCGGGGCATCGGCGGGAACGGACATGGCCCCAATCCTATCACGATCGCCCGAACGCGCCTACTTCGCGCCGCCGGTGTTCGCGGGCAGGCGATAGCGGTCGTTGCCGATCGCGACCTCGATCAGATTATCGCCGACGATGCTCACTTTCGCGGGTTCGGCGCCATCGGCCGACACGACACCGCGGCCGTCGGTGGCGATCTGGAGGCGCCGGTATCCGACATTGCTGCGCCCGACGACGAGGATCGTGCCGCCCTCGCCGCTCATTTCCTCTACCGTACAGGTTCGATCGAACAGCTTGGTGCCCTCAAGCGCGCATTCGATGCGGCCATTTTCGGCTGCCTCACGCTCAGCTTCGGCGACGGCGCTGTTATCGGATGTGCGATTGCAGCCCGCGAGTGCGACCAGCGCCAGCAATGCCCCCCCGACTTGTCTCATCCCTTGCCCTTCAGCTGCGACAGGTCGCGCACCGCGCCGCGCGCCGCGCTCGTCGTCATCGCGGCATAGGCTTGAAGTGCTACCGAAACCTTGCGCGGGCGCGGTTTGGCGGGCTGCCATGCGGCGTCGCCCTTCGCTTCCATCGCGGCACGGCGTTCGGCGAGGACATTGTCGGGGACCAGCAGATTGATCGTGCGCTTCGGGATATCGATCTCGATCAGGTCGCCATTCTCGACGAGCCCGATCGTACCGCCCTCGGCGGCTTCGGGTGACGCATGGCCGATCGACAGCCCCGAGGTGCCACCCGAAAAGCGCCCGTCGGTGACCAGCGCGCACGCGGCACCCAGTCCCTTCGACTTGAGGTAGCTCGTCGGATAGAGCATTTCCTGCATCCCCGGTCCGCCCTTCGGTCCCTCATAACGGATGACGATGACGTCGCCCGCCACGACCTGCCCGGTAAGAATAGCGGCGACGCTCGCATCCTGGCTTTCATAAACCTTGGCCGGACCAGAGAATTTCAGGATCGATTCGTCGACACCCGCAGTCTTCACAATGCAGCCATCGAGCGCGATATTGCCCGACAGCACCGCCAGCCCGCCGTCCTGACTGAAGGCGTGGCTTGCCGAACGGATCACCCCACCCTCGCGGTCGAGATCGAGCGAGTCCCAGCGCCGATCCTGGCTGAAGGCCGTCTGCGTCGGCACTCCGCCCGGCGCCGCCATGAAGAATTTCTGCACATCGGGATCGTTGGTCCGCGAGATGTCCCATTTGTTGAGCGCATCGCCCAGCGTCGCGCTGTGCACCGTCGGCAGATGCGCATGGAGCAGCCCCGCACGCTCAAGCTGGCCCAGGATCGCCATGATCCCGCCGGCACGGTGAACGTCCTCCATATGAACGTCAGATTTGGCGGGAGCGACCTTCGACAGGCACGGCACCCGGCGCGACAGCCGGTCGATGTCCGTCATGGTAAAGTCGACTCCGGCCTCGAACGCCGCCGCGAGCAGATGCAGCACGGTGTTCGTCGACCCACCCATCGCGATGTCGAGGCTCATCGCATTTTCGAACGCCTCGAACGTCGCGATATTACGCGGTAGTACGCTGTCGTCATCTTGCTCGTAGTGGCGCTTGCACATCTCGACGACGATCCGTCCCGCGCGCAGGAACAATTCCTTGCGGTCGGCGTGCGTCGCGAGCGTCGAACCATTGCCCGGCAGCGACAGCCCCAGCGCTTCGGTCAGGCAGTTCATCGAATTAGCTGTGAACATGCCCGAACAGCTGCCGCAAGTTGGGCACGCCGCCTGCTCGATTGCCAGCACCTCCTCATCGCTGTATTTTTCGTCGGCGGCAGCAACCATCGCGTCGACCAGATCGAGCGCAACCGTCTTGCCCTTCAGCACAACCTTACCGGCCTCCATCGGCCCGCCCGACACGAACACCACCGGGATGTTGATCCGCAGCGCCGCCATCAGCATGCCCGGCGTGATCTTGTCGCAGTTCGAGATGCACACCATCGCATCGGCGCAATGCGCATTGACCATATATTCGACCGAATCTGCAATCAGGTCGCGCGACGGCAGCGAATAGAGCATCCCGTCATGCCCCATTGCGATTCCGTCATCGACCGCGATGGTATTGAACTCCTTGGCGACACCACCCGACGCCTCGATCTCGCGCGCGACCATCTGGCCGAGGTCCTTCAGATGGACGTGGCCGGGCACGAACTGCGTGAAGCTGTTGACCACCGCGATAATCGGCTTGCCGAAATCGCTGTCCTTCATCCCGGTCGCGCGCCACAGGCCGCGCGCACCGGCCATGTTGCGGCCATGCGTGGTGGTACGCGAACGATAAGAAGGCATTTTTCGGTTTCCTAGAAATAATATTACAATTAATCTCGAGAGAAAGCGCCTCTACACGCCTAGGCCGAGATGTTCAACGCCACTTTCTTGCACGTTCGCGCCAGCCGTGCGGCAAACCGCGCCTGCCCCGCAGCATCGCCGACCAGATCCTGCCGCATCTCGATCCCGACATAAGGAATGCCGTTTGCCTCGGCATGGCGGTTCATCGTCGCGTTGAGCAGCTTGCCCGAATAGGGTTGCTGGTCGCCGACGACCAGGTTTTCGGCCTCCAGCGCCGCAATCGCCGGCGCTGCAAGCCGTTCGTCCTCATTGTAGAGCACCCCGACGTGCCATGGCCGCGCCTGATCGGGATGCGCCGCGAGCGACGGCGTGAAGCTGTGCAGCGACAGGATCATCGCCGGGCGCTGCGCGGCGATGATCCTGGCAATATGGTCGTGATAAGGCCGGAAAAAGCGTGCCAGTCGCGCCTCGCGCGCAGCGTCGTCGAGTACGTTGCCCGGCACCGCATGCCCGTCGCTTGCGATCGGCAGCACCCCCGGTGCATCCTCGTCGCGATTGCAGTCCACGACGAGCCGCGACACGCCGCCAAGGATCGCAGCGTCGACCGCGCCGCTTTCGACGAGCAGCGCCGCGACTTCGGCCACCCCGATGTCGATCGCAATATGATTGGTCAGCAGCGCCGGATCGATGCCGAGGTCGATGTCATCGGGGACATGCGCCGAAGCATGGTCGGCGATCAGCAAGATACCGCCCGCGCGCGCTTCGCCAAGTTGCTGCCACGCTTCGCTCACCGCAATGTCCCCGCCATCATCCACCAGCCGGGATGCCGTTCGGCTAGCAGCGCCGCCGCCGCATCGCGCTCGGCCGCCGCATCGAACAGCGCAAAACAGGTCGCACCCGACCCCGACATGCGCGCGAGCCAGGGGCGCAGACCGCCAAGTTCGAGCAAGATGTCGGCAATCGCCGGACACTGCGCGGTCGCCGGGCGTTGGAGGTCGTTGCGCGCGCCGAACAAGCCTGCGCGCGCATCGGCCCCGGTGAACAGCGGCCCGCGATCAATCCCGTCCCACGCCGCAAAAACTGCCCCCGTCGCGACCGGCTGGCGCGGATTGACCAGAAGCACCGGCGTTCCGCCAAGCCGCAGTTCGGGCACTGCGCTCAATTCTTCGCCGACGCCGCCCCCCAGACAGGTCGTGCTGGCGACGCAGGCGGCAATATCGGCACCGAGCGAGCCGACCAGCCGCGCGAGCGTAGCATCGCCGAGTTCGGGCAGGAAATGCGTCCGGATCAACCGCGCCATTGCGGCAGCATCGGCCGACCCACCACCAATCCCCGCCGCCACCGGCAACCTTTTGGTCAGCGACACCGCAAGCGGCGGCACCCGATCGGCGCCATATCGCGCGCGCAGCAGGGCGAGCACCTGCATCACCAGATTATCGGCGCCCGCGCTCAACCCCTCGGCGAATTCGCCGTCGATCGTCAGACTGTCGGTATCGGCGAACTCGGCAGCGATCGCATCGCCGTCGCCCACAAATGCGAACAGCGTTTCGATCTCATGATAGCCATCGGCCCGCCGCCCCCGGACGTGGAGCGCGAGGTTGATCTTGGCCCAGCCAGTCTCGCGAAATGCGGTCACGGCGCCGTGGTCGCCGGGGTCAGTCCGTCGCGCAGCTTCGCCGCGAGCCGCGTCGCCATCTCGGCCTCGGCGAGCAGCGCCGCGGCGCGCCAATTATAGCGCGCCTGAAATTTCTGCCCCGCCTTCCAATAGGCGTCGCCCAGATGCTCGACGATCACGGCATTACCCGGCTCGCCTAGCTGTGCCTTTTCCAGCAGCTTCACGGCATCGTCGGTGCGTCCGGTCAGGAAATAGGCCCAGCCGAGCGAGTCCGTGATGCTCGCATTTTGGGGATCTTGCGCCCACGCTGCCTCGATCCGCGCGAGCGACTGCTTCACATCCTTGCGCCGTTCGAGCGCCGAATAGCCCGCGAAATTGAGGATCGAGGCGTCGTCGGGGCGCAGCGCGACCGCCTGTTCCATCAACGGCGCCGCCGCATCCCACTTGTCCGCCTGCAACAGCAATTCGGCGCGTGCGATCAGCAACGTGCCGCGCAGCATATTGTCGCCCGCACTACTCCCCAATGAGGCTTCGAGACGCTCGTAAGCGCGCGCCGCGGTTGCCGGATCGCCCGAACGCCGCGCGATATCGGCCAAGCGGACGAGCATGCTGCGTGTGTCATTGTCCGCCGCCGCCGCCTCGGCCAGCTTTGCAGCACCGGGTAGGTCGCCGGCATCGGCCATCAACTCGGCATGCCGCATCGCGAGAACCGGCGGGAGCGGTAGTCGCACGGTTTCAAGCAGCGTCATGGCATCGTCCCGCTGACCATTACGATCGAGCGCCTCGACGAGTGTCGCCCGGACCGCCAGATCCTCATCATTCAGCCAATAGGCGGCGCGCGCGAACAGCAGCGGCAATTTGGCGCTGCCCCCCGGTGTCCGCGCCAATCCGTCGGCGAGCAGGCCGAGCCATTGCGCCACCCCCGCTTGCGGCGTCGTGACCGGCTGATCGGGCAGCAACAACATCGGGTCCTCGCGCTGCCCCGACGCGAGCGAGATTCGCCCGCGCAGCCGCTCGGCCTCATCGCGCGAGCCCGCCCTGTCAAGCGTCGCGGCAAGACGGAGCCCGACAAGCTGGCTCGTCCGGTCGGTCAAAATGATGCCGTCGGCCAGCGTCGCCGCCTCACCGACCCGCCTCGTCGCGATCTGGACGAGCGCGACCTGCAGTGTCAACGCCGGTTCGGGGCGCGTGCGGCTGTTCACCGCCAGCAGGTGCCGCTCGGGAAGCTTTTCGCGGGCGCCGACGTCGACCCAGGCGTTCACCGTCGGCAGGATCAGTCGCGCGATCGTGTCGGCTCCGGCCTTGTCGATCCGCCCCGCCGCATAGTCGCGCGCGGCCTTCCAGTCCGACCGGCGCATCGCATCGACCATCAGCACGAGCTGCGCATCGAACCGGCGGTCCCCCACGGTCCACAGGCGCAGCGAGGCGGCGCGCGCCGCTTCCAGATCGCCCGCCTCAATCGCCTGTTCCAGCATCCGCCCACGCAGACCGGGCAGGTCGGGTGCGACGCTCGAAACCGCGGTCAGCGCCGACAGCGCGGCGGCGGGCTCGCCGTTTTCTTCGGCCAGCCGCGCGCGCACGAGCGCGTTGAGCGTGGCGCCATTGTCGTCGATGGCGTGCGCCGGGACCGCCGCCGCAAGCGCGGCGACGATCAGGAAGAAGCGCGCGGGCTTACATGTTCGGGTAATTGGGGCCTCCGCCGCCTTCGGGTGTGACCCAGTTGATATTCTGGGTCGGGTCCTTGATGTCGCAGGTCTTGCAATGGACGCAATTCTGCGCGTTGATCACGAATTTGGGATCGCCCTCGGCCTCGCCGACGATCTCGTAGACGCCCGCCGGGCAATAGCGCTGCGCGGGCTCGTCATAGAGCGGCAGGTTGTACGCGACCGGGATCGACGGGTCCTTGAGCTGCAAATGGACCGGCTGGTCTTCCTCATGGTTGGTGTTCGAAACGAACACCGAGGAGAGGCGGTCGAAGGTCAGCACACCGTCGGGTTTGGGGTAGTCGGGTTTCGGCATGATGTCGGCCCGGTACAAGCTCTCATTGTCCGGATGATGCTTCATCGTGAAGGGGACTTTGATCTTCAGCGTTTCGAGCCACATCGTGATCCCCGACAGGATCGTCCCCGCCATGTCGCCATATTTCTCGACGAGCGGCAGCACGTTGCGCACGACGCTGAGTTCCTTCTTGACCCAGCTGTCGTCGAATGCGGCCTGATAGGCATCGAGCGTGTCGCTCGATCGGCCTGCGGCGACCGCAGCAAAGGCCGCCTCGGCCGCCATCATGCCCGATTTCATCGCGGTATGCGTACCCTTGATGCGCGGGACGTTGAGGAATCCAGCGGTATCGCCGATCAGCGCGCCGCCCGGGAAGGCGAGCTTGGGCACCGATTGCAGGCCGCCGTCGCTGATCGCGCGCGCACCATAGGAGACGCGCTTGCCGCCCTTCAATATCTTCGCGATCTCGGGGTGCGTCTTCCACTTTTGCATCTCCTGAAAGGGGGAGATGTGCGGATTGCGATAGTTGAGCCAGGTCACGAAACCCAAGGCGACCTGCCCGTTCGCCTGATGATAGAGGAAGCCGCCGCCATTGGCGTGCTGGTCGAGCGGCCATCCCTGCGTATGGATCACGCGCCCCGCGGCATGGTTCTCGGGCGCGATGTCCCACAGTTCCTTGACGCCAAGGCCGTAAACCTGCGGCTCGCAATCGGCGTCGAGCGCGAATTGCGGCTTGAGCATCTTGGTCAGATGGCCGCGCACGCCCTCGGCAAAGAAGGTATATTTCGCATGGAGCTCAAGGCCGGGGGCATAATCGCCTTTATGGCTGCCGTCGCGTGCGACACCCATGTCGCCGGTTGCGACGCCTTTGACCGAGCCGTCTTCATTGTAGAGGATTTCCGCCGCCGGGAAGCCGGGGAAAATTTCGACCCCCAGCCCTTCGGCCTGTTCGGCGAGCCAGCGGCACAGATTGCCGAGGCTGCCGGTATAGGTGCCCTTGTTGTGCATGAAGCCGGGGGTGATGATGTGCGGCACACCGATCTTCTTCGTCTTGGTCAGCACCCAATGCTGGTTGTCGTTCACCGGCACCTCGGCCAGCGGGCAACCCTGCTCGCGCCATTCCGGAAGCAGTTCGTCGAGCGATTTGGGGTCGATCACCGCGCCCGAAAGGATGTGCGCGCCGACCTCCGACCCTTTTTCAAGGATGCACACCGACAATTCGCTGCCCGCGTCATTCGCCAATTGTTTGAGGCGGATCGCCGCCGAAAGCCCCGCCGGGCCTGCGCCAACGATGACCACGTCATAGGGCATCGATTCCCGTTCGCTCACCGCAAATACCTTTCTGCCGTCCCCGCGCGGGATCATTCATCGTGTCCCGCGCTCATTCTGTCACGAAATGCGATGCCCGCCAATTGACGGGTCCGTCAACCACCTGTTTGGTGTAAATCGATGGGTGGGTCATATTCAGCGTTGCTCGCGGAAAGCACTTGCGACTGGTGGTCGCTGGCAGGTGTCGACGCGCTTGTCGGCGAACAGCCAGCGGGCTGGCTCATCACGCCGCCTGCAAATGACGCCGCGGCGCCCAAGCCCAAACGCGCCGTCAATGCCGAACCCGAAGCCCTCCCGCTGCCCGCCGCACTTCAGCGACCGGAGACGCCCGAGGCCATTCAACCCAAGGGTCCGGTCGTCTTTCCCGACGATTGGAACGAATTCCGGCAATGGCTCGCGGCGAGCGACGATGTGCCCGGCAGCCAGTGGGACGCGCGCCGTGTGCTTCCGGTCGGCGACGCGGGGGCGCCGCTGATGCTGCTCACCGCATGGCCCGAAATCGACGATCAGCGCGACGGCGCGCTCTTCACAGGACCGGCGGGCAAGCTGCTCGATGCGATGCTGCAGGCGATCGGGATGGCGCGCGGCGACTGCTATGTCGCCAGCCTTGCGGTCACGCGTCCCGCGGGCGGCCGCTGCGACGGCGATGAGGCGGCCGAACTCGACCGGCTTCTGTGGCATCATCTGAAACTGGCAAGCCCGCGGCGTCTGCTGCTGATCGGCGGCGACATCGTCCGCATGGCCGCTGACCTGCCGCTGCCCGACGTGCGGGGAAAGTTACTCGATATTAACCAAGATGGCGGCAAGATGGAGGCCGTGGCTGTGGCGCATCCCATGATGCTGCTGGCCAGGCCCGCGCAGAAGGCGGCGGCGTGGGATAGCCTGAAACTGTTCAACCGGGGACGTTGACGGATGCAGAATATGACTAAAACCCTGATTTCATGCGCCGTTCTGGCGATTTCCTTCGGCTCTGCACCGGCGTTCGCCGCCGATGCCGGCAACCGCGATATTGTGTCGGCGCCGCAAACGGTTCCCGATATCCTGTCGTCAAAGCAGAAACAGCTTTACACGCAGGTGCTCACCGCGATCCGCGGCGAGCGCTGGGGCGACGCAAAAGCCCTGCTCGATGGCGCCGATAACGGTCCGCTCAATGACTTCCTGCGTGCCGAACTGCTGACTGCCGCGAATAGTCCGCGCGCCGAAGTTGCCGATATCATGCCGATCCTGTCGCGATCGCCCTTCCTGCCGCAGGCCGAACAGCTTGGCCGACTGGCCGCGAAGCGCGGCGCCACCGACTTGCCGACATTGCCCTCTCAGGCGCGCCTTGCATGGGCTGGCAGCGCGCCGCGCCGCCTCGGCGCCGACGCGATCAGCGACCCTGCCGCGGCCGCGCTCGCAAGCTCGATTCCCGACCGGATCAAGAATGACGATCCCGCCGGCGCTGAAGCATTGCTCAACGCCGTAGCGGACCGGCTCACGCCCGAAGCGCGCGACGAGTGGCGGCAAAAGGTCGCCTGGTCCTATTATATCGAAAATGACGACGCCAATGCGCTTCGCCTCGCCAATGAATGCAGCAACGGCCGCGGCGCCTGGTCGACGCAGGGCGCGTGGGTCAAGGGTCTCGCTTCGTGGCGCACTCGCGATTACCGCTCCGCGCTGACGGCGTTCGATCGCGTCGCCAAGGAAGCACCCGACAGCGAATTGCGCGCCGCGGCTTATTATTGGGCCGCGCGTGCCGCGATCGCCGCGGGCGAGCCCTCATCGGTGCAACCGCGCCTCCGCGCCGCCGCGTCCAACGAGGAAACTTTCTACGGCCTGCTCGCCGCCGAGACGCTCGGCGTCGAACCGAATCGGCAGCGCGAGAATGTCCGCGCCGACCGCAGCGCTTGGCGCGCACTCGAAGATCTGCCGAACGTCCGCGCCGCAATGGCTCTGTCCGAGATTGGCGAAGATAAATATGCCGACGCCGTGTTGCGCCATCAGGCCCGGATCGGTGATGCGCGCCAGCATGAGCAATTGCTTGCAATTGCGGGAACTTTGAGCCTTCCCGAGACGCAGCTTTATCTGGCACACAACACGCCGCAGGGCCGCAAGCTTGCAGCGCAGACGCGCTATCCGCAGCCCAAATGGGAACCCAATGGTGGTTGGAAGGTCGATCCCGCGCTCGTCTTTGCGCATACGTTGCAGGAATCGCGCTTCCAGCGCGCCGTTGTCAGCCCGGCGGGCGCTTTCGGCCTGATGCAGGTCCGTCCCGGCACCGCGCGTGACATTGCGCGCTGGCGCGGCGACAGCGGGACGGGCGATTTGCGCATCCCGGCAGTCAATATGGATATGGGGCAAAGCTATTTGCAATATCTGAGCAAGGACCCGTCGACCGGCGGCCAGCTGCCCAAGGTCATTGCCGCCTATAACGCCGGCCCCGCACCGATCGCGCGCTGGCAGACGGAAATCCGCGATAACGGCGATCCTCTGCTCTATATGGAATCGATCCCTTACTGGGAAACGCGCGGCTATGTCGGCATCGTGCTGCGCAATTACTGGATGTACGAGGCGCAGCAGGGCAAGCCGTCGGTCAGCCGCGCCGCGCTGGCGCAAGGTAAATGGCCACGCTTTCCCGACAGCAAGGACCGCACGCGCCTGACCTATGCCGCTGGCCTCGGCAACGCCGACTGATAAAAACGCCAACGCCGACTGACGGGACAACAAATGCCGATTGACGAAAGCCTCGTCTTCAGACCCGTCCGCATCGCGCTGCTGACGATCTCTGACAGCCGCAGCGCTGCGGAGGACCGGTCGGGCGACAAGCTCGAGGAATTGCTGACCGGCGCGGGCCATATCCTTGCCGCGCGGGCGATCATCAAGGACGAGACCGACCTGATCGTCTCGCGTCTTCACAACTGGATCGACGACACGCAAGTCGACGTAGTGATCACGACCGGCGGCACCGGCCTCACGGGACGCGATGTTACGCCCGAGGCGCTGCACCGGCTCGACGGCAAAGACATCCCCGGTTTCGGCGAGCTGTTCCGCTGGCTCAGCTATCAGACGATCGGTACCTCGACGATCCAGTCGCGCGCCTGCGCCGTCGTTGCGCGCGGCACCTATATTTTCGCGCTGCCCGGCTCGACCGGCGCGGTGACCGACGCGTGGGAAGGCATATTGTCGACACAACTCGACAGCCGCCACAAGCCCTGCAACTTCGTCGAATTGATGCCGCGGCTGATGGAATGATCCTGCATTAATTTCGTCCTGCTCGCGAAAGCGGAGATCCGGACCAGCGTCGCGCATGCCTGGACGGGCGAAACCTGTTCCCGCTTTCGCAGGAATGGCGACAGAACAATGTTCTTTATTTGTTCTAACGGGAAGATTATGCTCTCCCGGTGGAATCGTCCAAACCCCTCCCCCCGATCGCGGGCCGCGGCGCGCCGACAAATCTTTGCCCGACCCGCACCGGATCAGCCGAACGCCTCCTCGACGGCGACTGGCTCGACGCCGCGGAGAACATCGACGGCGAAGCCCCACGGCTGCGCACGACCGTCACAGTCGAACATCCCAGGACGATCATCGCGCGCAACAAATCGCCGGACATCAGCTTCGATCGCTCGATCAATCCCTATCGCGGATGCGAGCACGGCTGCATCTATTGCTTCGCGCGCCCGACCCATGCCTTCCACGATCTGTCCCCCGGGCTCGATTTCGAAAGCAAGCTCTTTGCCAAGCCCGACGCCGCAAGCCTGCTGCGCACCGAACTCGCGAAACGCGGCTATACTGCGGCGCCGCTCGCAATTGGCACCAATACCGATGGATACCAGCCGATCGAGCGCGAATGGGGAATCACGCGTTCGATCGTCGAAGTCCTCGCCGAAACGCGCCACCCGCTGATCATCACGACCAAGTCCGATCGCGTTCTGAACGATATCGACCTGCTCGCCGACATGGCGCGCGACAATCTGGTTGGCGTCGCGGTCTCGGTGACGACGCTCGACCCGCAGATCGCACGCACGCTCGAACCGCGCGCGCCGCACCCGCGCCGCCGCCTCGCCGCGATCCGCAAACTGATCGACGCCGGCGTGCCGACGCAGGTCAATATCTCGCCGATCATCCCGGCGATTACCGATCATGAGATCGAGGCGATCATGGCGGCTGCGGCCGAAGCCGGGGCCATCCGCGCCTCGTACATACTGATGCGCCTGCCCCATGAGGTCGCGCCGCTGTTCCGCGCCTGGCTCGCCGCGCATTATCCCGATCGCGCCGACAAGGTGATGCATATGGTGCAGGACATCCGCGGCGGGCGCGACAATGATGCCAATTTCTTCACGCGCATGAAAGGGCAAGGCGTCTGGGCGCAGCTTATCCGCACCCGCGTCAAACGCGCCGCGCGCCAATATGGCATGGACCGGAGCTTCCCGCCGATCCGCAGCGACCTGTTCCGCCCGCCAGAACGCGACGGGCAGATGGAGCTATTCTAGGCCGCCGCCAAGGACTTCAGCTTGTAATCCTTGTAATCGTCACGGATCTGGCGCTTCAAAATCTTGCCCGTTGCGGTGTGCGGCAGTTCGTCGACGAACACGACCTCATCGGGCAGCCACCATTTGGCGACCTTGTCCTTCAGATAGTCGACGACTTCCGCTTCGCTGACCTCGGCACCCGGCTTTTTCACGATCAGCAGGATGGGCCGCTCGTCCCATTTGGGATGATAGACGCCGACCGCTGCAGCCTCCTGCACGCCCGGTGCGCCGACCGCGGCATTTTCCAGTTCGATCGAGCTGATCCACTCGCCGCCCGATTTGATGACATCCTTGGCACGGTCGGTGATCTGCATGACGCCATCGGGGTGGATCACCGATACGTCGCCCGTGTCGAACCAGCCTTCGGCGTCTGCGGCGTCGGTATCGGCCTTGAAATAGCGCTGGATGATCCACGGGCCGCGGCATTGCAGCCGCCCGCTCGTCACCCCGTCGCGCGGCAACGCCCGGTCCTCGTCATCGACGATGCGCAGTTCGACCCCGAACGGCGGGCACCCCTGACGGCACACGACGTCGACGCGCTCGTCGAAGCTCATCTCATCCCAATTCCACGGCCGCTTGCCCATCGTTCCGATCGGCGAGGTTTCGGTCATCCCCCACGCGTGCGCGACCTCGACCCCCGCCTTCATGAACCGTTCGATCATTGCGCGCGGCGCGGCCGATCCGCCGATGATCACGCGCTGCAGCTTGCCATAGTCGATGCCCGTCGCATCCATATGACCGAACATAGCGAGCCACACGGTCGGAACGCCGGCGCTGTGCGTCACGCCCTCGTCATGCATCAGGTCACAGAGGATCTTTGCGTCATTGGTTGCCGAAAAGACCAGTTTTGCGCCAACGGTCGCCGCCGCGAAGGGAATGCCCCAGCTGTTGGCGTGGAACATCGGCACGATCGGCAGGATCACGCAGCGGTTCGACATGTCGAACACGTCGGGCTGGATCTCGGTAATCGCGTGGATGACGTTCGAACGATGTTCGTAGAGGACACCTTTCGGATTGCCGGTCGTCCCGCTCGTATAGCAAAGCCCGACCGGATCGCGCTCGTCGAGCTTTACCCATTCGAAACTGCCGTCCTCGGCGCCGATCAGCTCGCGGTACGACAGATAGTCGTCCTGCGCCGGGGCATCGAACAGAATGAAATGCTCGACGGTGGGCAATTGCGGGCGCAGCCGCTCGACGATCGGCAGGAACATCGCGTCGAACAGCAGCACGCGGTCGCCGGCATGGTTGATGATATAGACAAGTTGCTCGTCGAACAGCCGCGGGTTCACCGTATGGAGCACCCCGCCCATCCCGGCGCTGCCATACCAGCTGACGAGATGATGGCCGTGGTTCATTGCCAGCGTGGCGATGCGGTCACCCTTTTGCATCCCCAGCTTCGTCATCGCGGCGGCGAAGCGGCGGGCGTCGGTGCCGACTTCGGCCCAGCTCGTCCGGCTCATGCTGCCGTCGGCCCAGCGCGACACGATCTCGCGCTTCGCATGCTCGCGTGCGGCATGATCGATCAGGCTGGTGACGAGTAACGGCTGGCCCTGCATTCCCATAACGGCATCCTCTTGTGGTTTTGCCTAGGGATAAGGCCGCAACGGGTGATGGTGCAAGGGCCAAACCAAAAACAACCGCTCCTCCAGTCGCAGAAACGGCCGCCCGGCTATCCGCGCACGCGAAAGTCGCGAGGTCCCACCAGCGACAGCGCGACATCGGTGACACCTGCTGTCATGTCGAGCCGCGATACGATGTCAGGTCCGAGCGCGAAGCCGCGACCAAGTTCGATGGCGATATCGTCATGCGTCAACGGATCCTGCGTCGTGACGATGACGCGGCCGCGCGCATCGTCTCGCCGTTCAAGCAGCCGCGCCATTTCCTCGATCGCGGCGGGGAGGTCGACGCGGCAGGTCAACTGAAGCGCTGCGGTCGCGGCAATCTCGGCCAGCGGTTGCGCGCCCCGCACGGTGACCCGCGGCGTCTCCTCGCCCTCGAGCAGGTCGAGCTCGACCGCCAAAATGGCGCAGCCACCGTCGATGGCGAGCGCTTCCAATATCTTGCTCGCCTGTTCGTCGAAACAGCTCGACTGGAACTGCCCGCTGCGATCCGACAGGGTCAGGTTGAGGAAGCGGTTGCCGCGCTGCGACACGCGCGGCCGTGCGCTTTCGACCATCCCGGCCATCGTCATCGGAATGCGCGTGCCCGGAGTCATTTCGACATTGGCGCAGATTTCGCCGTAAGTGCGGGCGCCGCGCGCCGAAATGATCGCCTCATATTGCTCGACCGGATGCGACGAGAAATAAAAGCCAAAGGCTTCCTTCTCGCGCGTCATCCGCTCGGCGAGCGTCCATGGTTCCGCCACGGGCAGTTGCAGCGCCGGCGCAATTGCGATGTCGCCACCGAACAGGCCGCCCTGCCCCGTCGACCGTTCGTGCGCCGAGCTGTTGGCGCAGGCAAGCAGACTCTCGGCACCGGCAAAAGCGCGCGGACGATCGGGTTCGATGGAATCGAACGCCCCCGCCCCCGCCAGCGCCTCGATCTGGCGCCGGTTGAGCAATTTTGGATCGATGCGGCTCGCGAAATCGTCGAGCGACGCGAAATCGCCCTTGGCCCGCTCGGCAACGAGCGCCTCCATCGCCTTTTCGCCGACGCCCTTCAGCGCGCCGAGCGCATAACGCACGGTCAGTCCCTCGTCGCTGCGCCCGACCGAGAAATCGGCCTCGCTGTCATTTACAGACGGCGGTGCGATGCCGACGCCCAGCCGGCGCATGTCGTCGATGAAGATCGACAATTTATCGGTCTGGTGGCTGTCGAACGACATCGATGCCGCAAAAAATTCGTGCGGATAATGCGCTTTCAACCACGCCGTCTGGTACGACAGAAGCGCATAGGCCGCAGCATGGCTCTTGTTGAAACCATAGCCGGCAAATTTGTCGATCAAATCGAACAGCTCGTTCGCAGCCTTGGGCGCGATCTGGTTATGCTCGCCGCAGCCCTTCACAAAGGTATCGCGCTGGGCGTCCATTTCGGCCTGGACCTTCTTGCCCATCGCGCGGCGCAAAAGGTCGGCGCCGCCGAGGCTGTAGCCCGCCAGTATCTGCGCCGCCTGCATCACCTGTTCCTGATAGACGAAGATGCCATAGGTTTCGGCGAGGATGCCTTCGAGCAAAGGATGCGGATAGGCGATCGGCTCGCGCCCGTTCTTGCGCGCCCCGAACAGCGGAATATTGTCCATCGGCCCCGGTCGATAGAGCGCGACGAGCGCGATGATGTCGCCGAAATTGGTCGGCTTCACCGCCGACAGCGTCCGCCGCATGCCTTCGGATTCCAGCTGGAACACACCGACGGTCTCGCCGCGCTGGAGCAATTCGTAAACCGCGGTGTCGTCCCAGGCGAGCGTATCGAGATCGACGTCGATCCCGCGCAGCGCCAGCAAGCGCCTCGCTTCTTTCAGCACCGACAGCGTCTTGAGGCCCAAGAAGTCGCATTTCGCCAGCCCCGCGCTCTCGACATATTTCTTGTCGTACTGCGTCACCGGCATGTCCGAACGCGGGTCGCGATAGAGCGGGACGAGCTGGTCGAGCGGACGGTCGCCGATCACCACGCCGGCGGCGTGGGTCGAACTATGCCGCGGCAGGCCTTCCAATTGGCGCGCCATGTCGAACAGGCGGCGCACGCCGTCGTCCTGCTTATATTCGGTCATCAGCTCGCTGACGCCGTTCAGCGCGCGTTCGAGCGTCCAGGGATCGGTCGGATGGTTCGGCACAAGCTTTGCGAGCCGGTCGACCTGCCCATAGCTCATCTGGAGCACGCGCCCGGTATCCTTGAGCACCGCGCGCGCCTTCAGCTTACCGAAGGTGATGATCTGCGCCACCGTGTCGCGGCCGTATTTTTCCTGCACATAGCGGATCACTTCGCCGCGCCGCGTTTCGCAGAAGTCGATGTCGAAGTCGGGCATCGACACACGTTCGGGGTTGAGAAAACGTTCGAACAGCAGGCCGAGCTTCAGCGGATCGAGGTCGGTGATCGTCAGCGCCCAGGCGACGACGCTGCCCGCGCCCGAACCACGCCCCGGACCCACCGGAATATCGTGCGACTTCGCCCATTTGATGAAGTCGGCAACGATCAGGAAATAGCCGGGGAAGCCCATCTGCGTGATGACGTCGACTTCGAAGTCGAGTCGTGTGACATAGGCTTGCCGGTCTTCATCGGCCAGATCGGGATAATGCGCGAGCCGTGCCTGAAGGCCCGCATGTGCGTCGGCCTTGAGCTGCGCGGCCTCGCCCTCGCGGTCACCGGCAAGGCTCGGCAGGATCGGCGCGCGCTTCGGTGCCATGAACGCGCAGCGCCGCGCGATGACCAGGCTGTTGCGGATCGCTTCGGGCAGGTCGGAGAACATATCCTCCATTGCCTCAGCGGGTTTCAGCCAGGCCTCGGGGCTTGAAACGCGGCGGTCCTCGCTGTCGACATAGGCCGACTGCGCGATACACAGCATCGCATCATGTGCGGGATGGAAATTGGGCTCGACGAAATTCGCCGGGTTGGTCGCGACGATCGGCAGCGCCCGGGCATAGGCCAGATCGATCAGGGCCGCCTCGGCCGCGATCTCGGTCGCGTCGCCGCGCCGCGAAAGCTCGATATACAGCCGCCCGCCGAACAGCGCCTCCAATTGCTCGACATAGTCTTCGGCGGCGCTCTTCTGTTCGCCCGCGAGAAGCCGCGCCAGCGCGCCCTCGCCGCCGCCGGTCAGGCAGATCAGCCCGTCGGTCCTGCCCGTGATATCGGACAACAGCACATGCGGGTCCTGCTCGACCGGGCGGCCGAGATGCGCCGCCGACACCAGCGCGCAGAGATTGTCATATCCGGCATTGTCCTGCGCATAGAGCGCGAGCCAGTCGATCATCGGCGCACCGTTGGCGAGCCGCTGCCCGGGGCGCGCGACGCTCAGCAGCGTGCCGACGATCGGCTGAACCCCCGCCGCCTTGCACGCCTCGCCGAATGCCATGACACCATAAAGCCCGTTGCGATCGGCGACCGCGATCGCCGGAAACCCGCGTTCGCGCGCCGCTTTCGCAATCAGCTTGGGCTCGATCGCCCCCTCCAGCATAGTGAAACTGGAAAAGACGCGGAGGGGAACAAAGGGGCTGAAGGCCATCGGATGACGCTACAGTGACAGCAGTGATTCTGCCAAGGCTTAACCCAGCAGTTCCTCAATCTCTTTCCGCAGCTGGTCGGGTTTGGTCGTCGGCGCGTGACGCGACACCGTCTTGCCGTTGCGGTCGACGAGGAATTTGGTGAAATTCCACTTGATGCCGCTGCCGAGCAGGCCGGTCTTTTCCTTCTTCAAATGCTTGAAGATCGGATCGGCATCGTCGCCATTGACGTCGACCTTTGCCATCAAGGGAAAACTGACGTCATAGGTCAGCGAACAGAAATTCGCGATTTCCGCGGCGTCGCCGGGTTCCTGCGCCCCGAACTGATTACACGGAAAGGCCAGTATCTCGAGGCCGCGATCCTTATAGTCGCGGTACAGCTCCTCCAGCCCCTCATATTGCGGGGTAAAGCCGCATTTCGACGCGGTGTTGACGATCAGCAGCACCTTGCCGCGATAGTCCGCCAAGGATTGCGTGCCGCCACCGGGCAGCTTCGCCGAAAGATCATATAATGCCATAGTCCGTCCCGTCCCTGTCTCGTCGCGCCAGCCTACGCCTCGATCCGCCCGTCATGCAAGCGCAGCACGCGATCCATCCGCGCCGCGAGCCGCTCGTTGTGCGTCGCCACCAGCGCCGCCGAGCCGTGATCGCGGACGAGACTGACGAACTGGTCGAACACCCGGTCGGCGGTCGCCTCATCCAGATTGCCGGTCGGCTCGTCGGCGAGCACCAGCATCGGCCGGTTCGCGAGCGCGCGCGCCACCGCGACGCGCTGCTGTTCGCCGCCCGACAGCTTGCTCGGCTTGTGCTGCAACCGCTCGCCCAGCCCCAGCCGCCCCAGCAGCTCGGCCGCGCGTTCCTCGGCGTCGGCCTGCGCCGTCCCGCGGATCAGCTGCGGCAGCACGACATTTTCGATCGCGTTAAAATCGGGGAGAAGATGATGGAACTGATAGACGAAGCCGATCTTCTCGCGCCGCGTCTTCGTCCGTTCGCCTTGATCATATTGGGTGACGTCATGACCATCGATGCGGATCGTCCCGTCGAACCCGCCTTCGAGCAAGCCCACGGCCTGCAGCATCGTCGACTTGCCCGATCCCGACGGCCCGAGCAACGCAACGATCTCGCCGCGTTTCAGATGCGCGTCGACACCGCGCAGCACGTCGATGGTGACGTCGCCCTGGGTGAAGCTGCGTTTGAGTGCAGTCAGTTCGAGGATCATGTCACTCATAACGCAGCACCTGCACAGGATCGGTATTCGCCGCCTTGAACGCCGGATAGAGCGTCGCGAGGAAGCTGAAGACGATCGCCATCACCGCGATCCCGGTAATTTCGAACGGGTCGGGTTTCGACGGCAATTCGGTGAGGAAGCGGATCGAGGGGTCCCACAAGGGCTGGCCGGTCAGAAACTCGACCCCGCGCAGCACGCCGGCACGGAAATACAGCAGCCCGAAACCGAACGCCATGCCCATCAACGTCCCGGCGACGCCGATCGACAGGCCTATCGCCATGAAGATGCGCAGCACCGCGTCGCGCGGTGCCCCCATTGTGCGCAGGATCGCCATATCGCGCGTTTTCGCGCGGACCAGCATGATCAGCGACGAGACGATGTTGAATGCCGCCACGAGTACGATCAGCGACAGGATCACGAACATCGCGACGCGCTCGATCGACAGCGCTTCGAACAGGCTGGCGTTCATCGATCGCCAGTCGGAAACGACCGCCTGTGCCGCGACCTTTTCCGCGAGCGGCTGCAAAATCTCGCCGACCTTGTCGGGGTCGGTGGTCTTGATTTCGATCATCTGAACCTGATCGCCGGTGAGCAGGAGCAATTGCGCATCCTCCATCGGCATGACGACATAGGCCTTGTCGAAATCATAGACGCCAATCTCGAATATCGCCGATATGCGATAACTGATTTCGCGTGGTACCGTCCCGAACGGCGTCGAGCGGCCTGCGGGGTTGATGATCGTCAGGTTTGATCCGACGGTCGCCCCCAGATTACGCGCGAGTTCGCTGCCGATCGCGACATTCCCCGATCCCGGTGTCAGCGTCGTCAGGCTGCCTTGCAGCACCTTGCCGTTCAGCGTTTCGTTCTTGCGGATGTCGGGCACCGTCATGCCGCGCACCAATATGCCCTCGACGCGCCCGCTGTAGGTGCCGAGCAAGGGCTGTTCGATCAGTGGCGTGGCCGAAACCACCCCAGGCGTCGCCCTGGCCTGTTTCAGCACGTCCTGCCAATTGTCGATCCGCCCGCCAAAGCCCTGCACCACCGCATGGCCGTTCAAGCCGACAATCTTGTCGAACAGATCGCTGCGCACCCCGTTCATCACGCTCATGACGATCACCAGCGCCGCGACGCCCAGCGTCACCGCGACAAAGCTGAACGCCGCGGCAACGAAGATGAACCCTTCGCCGCGCTGCGGAAGCATATAGCGTTTGAAGATGGTGCGTTCGTACGGACGCAGGATCATGGAGCGGTGTGCCTTTGCGGCGCATGAGGAATGACACGCATAGCGCCGCTTTAAGCAGCGTCAGCACCGCTGGCAATGCCCGCGGGCGGGGCGTCAAACGGCAAATGATTGCTAAATGTGTTGCCGATAGGTCACAGCGCCCGGCAAAAGCGGGGCCAAGTGGCCGTCAGAGGGTGACAAAGCCCCCTCTTGGTCCTAGCCCACCATCTTCTGGTTCAAGCGGCCCAACGGCCCGGCTCCAGGGAGTGCAGGCCTTTCGCCGGGCTTGCAACAAAGGGGGATGGCGAGTGTTCGTCACAGGCGCCCGGGTTTCGCAAAGCGAGGCCCGGGCGTTGTGATTCCGGCGAAGCTCGATTTGGCGGGACGACTGCTTTGGGGTGGGAAGCGGACCTAACGCGCATCCGTGCTATTTAGAGTGAACTGCAAGTAGCGCATTTCAAAATCAGAGATAGCCGCGCGAACATCGGATCGCAGTTTGCGATCCTGTGCGCGGTCGATCGCATTTTGGCGGATAGGCGCGCACGCGTCAAAAGCGGCCTTCACCGCCTCAATGTAAGGAGACGGAGTGCGATCAGCAACGCATTTGGCGTATGGCTCAACGATCGGCGTGATTACGGGGCCATAGCTGAGACGCAGGGACGTATCGCTCGGCGAGCTTAGAAATGCGAATATGAGCACCTGAAGCATGATGCCATAATATCACTTCTTTTGATTTCCGCTATTGGTCGGCAGCTGCCGCTTCTAGGCCGCGTTGACAAAAGGGATTCCCATTTAGCCTGACTTCTGATTCAGAGC
>CAYRQX010000052.1:0-12405 GCA_964426485.1 uncultured Sphingopyxis sp.
AGCTCTGAATCAGAAGTCAGGCTAAATGGGAATCCCTTTTGTCAACGCGGCCTAGCGCTGGAGTTTGAAGACAGGCTCATCGCCGTTGGTCATATGCTCGACTACGGCGAGATTAAAACTTCTGAAATAGATGCGCTCCATTCTCTCGACGACATGCTCTCTCGATGGAGCGGGGAAAAGCATAGCGATTTTTGGGCGCGAACGGCGCTATTCGCCGACCCTCGATGGGAAGCGATCCGTTTGCGCGCATCGGAAGTGCTCGCGCTCCTTCCGGACGAGGCGAGAGAAGGCGATTATACTCGCAATTTCGTCGGTAAACGTGGCGTCGGCTAACGACCCCGAAGCCGGCATATCCACCCTATTTATAGACACACCCATCCAGCCTGTCGCGCTTCACCACGCCGATGCGCGCACGGATGGTATTGCCGTAACGGCGGGTGAAGCCCGATGGGCTCACGGCCTCGCGTTTTTTGGGCAGCGGCAGGATCGCGGCGATGCGTCCCGCCTCGGCGGGGGTCAGCTTGCCCGCGCCATGCTTGAAATAACGCTGCGCCCCCGCCTCGACGCCATAGGTGCCGATGCCGGTCTCAGCGACATTGAGGTAGACCTCCATGATCCGGCGCTTGCCCCAGATTTTTTCGATCAGGAAGGTGAACCACACTTCGGGCACCTTGCGGACATAGCGGGTCCAGCCGGTTCCTTGCCACAGGAAGACATTTTTCGCGGTCTGCTGGCTGATCGTCGACCCGCCGCGCATGCGCTTGCCCTGGGCGTTTCGCTCGATCGCCTCTTCGATCGCGTCGCGGTCGAACCCGTCGTGGCTGCAGAATTTGCCGTCCTCGGCCGCGATTACCGCGCGGACCATGTTGCGGTCGATACCCGACAAAGCCGTCCAGTCCTTGGTGATCCCATTGCTGTCCGCCAGCATCGTGAACGTCACGGGCGGCGGCACGACGGCATAGAGCAGCACCCACAGCACCGAGGCGACGATGAACCAGAGCAGCCATTTGAACGGCCGGAGATACCAGGGGAGCTTGCGCTTCTTCGCGCGGGGAGGAGTTGCCATGCCGGCAAACTAGCCGCTTGCCACCGAGTGGCAAGCGGCTGTTTAGGGAAAAATCAGGCCCCGACCAACCGCCGGTCGCCGGCCAGCTTCAGCATCGCCTTTTGCAGCTTTTCAAACGCCCGCACTTCGATCTGGCGGACGCGTTCGCGGCTGACGTCATAAACCTGGCTCAGGTCTTCGAGCGTCTTGGGATCGTCGGTCAGGCGGCGTTCGGTCAGGATGTGGCGCTCGCGTTCGTTGAGCGATTCCAGCGCCTCGTTCAGCAGCGAATGACGCACGTCGCGTTCCTGCGCTTCGGCGACGCGCTCGTCCTGCAGCGGTCCCTCGTCGCCGAGGAGATCCTGCCACTGGCTGTCGCCATCTTCGCCCATCGGCACGTTCAGCGAGGTGTCGCCGCCCATCGACATGCGGCGGTTCATGCTGATCACCTCTTCCTCGGTCACGCCGAGGTCGGTCGCAATCTTGGTCAGATGTTCGGGCGACAGATCGCCGTCCTCGAAAGCCGCCAGACTGTTCTTCATCCGGCGGAGGTTGAAGAACAGCTTCTTCTGTGCCGCAGTCGTGCCCATTTTGACGAGGCTCCACGACCGCAGGATGAATTCCTGGATCGAGGCGCGAATCCACCACATCGCATAGGTGGCGAGGCGAAAGCCGCGTTCGGGGTCGAACTTCTTCACGCCCTGCATCAGGCCGATATTGCCTTCGCTGATCAGCTCGCTGACAGGCAGGCCATAGCCGCGATAGCCCATCGCGATCTTTGCCACGAGCCGCAGGTGCGAGGTGACGAGCTGCGCCGCAGCTTCATTGTCGCCATGCTCCTGAAATCGCTTCGCGAGCATATATTCCTGCTCGGGCGTCAGCAGCGGAAATTTGCGGATTTCGGCCAGGTAGCGGTTCAGGCTCGCCTCACCGCCGAGCGCGGGCACCGTTGCCGGAACATTGCTTTTGTTAGCCATAGGAGAGAGTCTTCCCTTTAGAATCTTGAAGCAGAATATGCCGCGGTTGCGTCCGGCGGTCAAAATAGATTTTCATTCGAAACCTAAACGCGCAATTCATCGATCAGTTCCCGCATGTCGCCTGGGAGTTCGCTGTCGAGCGCGATAATGTTACCGGTCACCGGATGAATAAAGCCCAAATGGGCCGCGTGCAATGCCTGCCGCACGAAATTCCGCGCTTTCAGCACTTCCGACAGCGGCTTTTTGACGCGTCCATAGACCGGATCGCCGGCGAGCGGATGGCCGATATGCGCCATATGGACGCGCACCTGATGCGTCCGTCCGGTTTCGAGCCGGCATTCGACCAGAGTCGCGTTCTTAAGCGGTTCGATCGTGCGGTAATGGGTGATCGCATGCTTGCCGCGCCCTTCGGCGACCACGGCCATCTTCTTGCGGTTCGTGGTCGACCGGCCGAGCGTCGCTTCGATCGTTCCGTTCGCAGGGATCGGCCGCCCGGTCGCGATCGCCAGATAGCGGCGGTCGATGCTGTGCGCCGCAAATTGTTTCGCCAGGCCCTCGTGCGCCTTGTCATGTTTTGCGGCGACGATCAGCCCACTTGTGTCCTTGTCGATCCTGTGGACGATTCCGGGGCGCGCGACGCCGCCGATTCCCGACAATTGCCCCGCGCAATGGTGGAGCAGGGCGTTGACCATCGTGCCGTCGAGATTGCCCGCGGCGGGATGGACGACCATACCGGCGGGCTTGTCGATAACGATCAGATGCTCGTCCTCATAGGCGATGACCAGCCCCATATTCTGGGCGACATTATGCGCGGGCGTTGCGGCGGGGAGATGAACCTTGATTGTCGCGGGCGCGGCCGCCTTTGCCGATGGATTCCAAAGGATTGTTCCGCTCGCGTCGACGACGCGGCCGCCCTTGATCAGGCTCTTCAGCCGTTCGCGCGACAGGCTGGGCAGCGCCTCGGCTAGCGCCCGGTCGAGCCGCAGCCCGGCCGCGCTATCGTCCAGCGCCACGGTCAAAATGTCGTCAGCCCCCTGCATTGGCCGGAATGTGGTTTTTGAACGCTGAAATTCAAGGTGCTGCGCCACCTTCCATTCGGGGCTTCATCGAGCGAAGTCGAGATGCCCGTCGTGCGATCCCGCTCTCCCGGCGTTTCGACTTCGCTCGAGACGAAACCGATTTCGGCGCATCGCGCTTGCCCTTGACGTCATGCCTGTCCTAGGAGCGGCGCACGCCGGAAAGGTCCGGACACTGCGCTGGGGAGCCTGTTCATAAATGACCGACGATCGCGTCGATTTCGCCTCGATGCTGGCCTCGCGCCTGTGTCACGACCTGCTCAGTCCCGTCGGCGCCTTTGCCAACGGGCTTGAGTTGCTCGCCGACGAGAAAGACCCGGCGATGCGTGAGCGTTGCTTCGAACTGCTCGAACAAAGCGCGCGGACGTCGGCGAACAAGCTCAAATTCTTTCGCCTGGCATTCGGTTCGGCGGGCGGATTCGGCGAGCTCGTCCCCGCCGATGAAGCCAAATCGGCGATCCAGGGGATAATCGGCGACCGCGCGATCGAACTCAACTGGATGATCGGGACCGATCCGCTGCCAAAGCCGGCGGTGAAGATCGTCCTGAACCTGTCGCTGCTCCTCGTTGATGCGCTGGTGCGCGGCGGACGGCTCGACGTCGGCTGCGAAAAGCAGGGCGCCAATTCGGAGGGGGGCATCGAAATCGCGCTGCATGTCGAGGCCGAGCGGATCTTCCTCGACGCCGATGTCGAACGCATCTTGGCTGAAGGCGAGGGGGCGAGCCCGATGACGTCACGCACCGCGCCTGCGGTGCTGGTGCAGGCGGTGGCGCGTCAAAATGACGGCACGGTCATGCTGGCGCGCGAAACCCCGACATCCTTGCTGGTCGGAGCCGTTCTCCGCGGCCGCGGGTAAAGCCTCCCTTAACCATTGTCGGGCATGGTCGAACCTCAGTTTTTGGGGCGCACCGGTACCGCGATGGACGATCTGCTGAACGACTTTCTGGCCGAAACGGCGGAAATCCTTGCCGAAGCCGGCGGGGCTATCGTTGCGTGGGAAGCGGACCCCGCTGACCGCGCGCAGCTCGACGCGATTTTTCGGCTTGTTCACACGATTAAGGGCAGCTCGGGTTTTCTCGCGCTGCCGCGCGTCACTGCGCTGTCGCATGCCGCCGAAGATGCGCTCGACCAGGTGCGACGCGGCAACCGGACGGCGAACGCCGCACTCGTCACCGGCGTGCTCGGCATCGTCGATCGCCTGAGCGATCTTTGCACCGCGTTGGGCCAGAACGGCGTCGAACCAGCCGGCGACGACCGCGATGTGATTGGTGCGCTGTCGGAACAGGGCGCGCCCGCGCCCGAAGACGCGCCGTTCGAGGTGGCGGGCGTTCCGCTGCGCCGCGACGATGATTTAAGTGCCGAACTGCAAAGCTGGCGCTCGATCCGCGTGCCTTTGCCCCTGCTCGACAGCGTGATGACCGGCGTCACCGACATCGTGCTGGCGCGCAATGAATTTTCGCGGATGCTGCGCGAATCGGGCGCCGACCTGTCGGTCATCGCGTCGTTCGATCGCCTGTCCGACTCGATCGCCGGGATGCGCCAGTCGGTCAGCCAGATGCGGATGCAGCGGATCGACAAACTCTTCGCCCCGCTGCCGCGCATCGTCCGCGATCTAGCCAAGGACATGGGCAAGAAGATCGCGTTCCAGACGAGCGGCGGCGAAGTCGAACTCGATCGGGAGATGATGGAGAATATCCGCGACCCGCTGATCCATATCGTCCGCAATGCTATCGATCATGGCGTCGAGCCGCTTGAGGATCGTGTCGCGGCGGGCAAGGATATCACGGCGACGATCGCGGTCTGGGCGCGCCAGTCGGGCAACCAGATCGAAATCGAGGTCCGCGACGACGGCCGCGGGCTTTCGCCCGACGCCTTGATGGCAAAGGCGATTGCCTCTCGCCTTTTGACCGCGACCGAGGCGCGCGCGCTGACGCCAAAGGAAAAGCTCGAGCTGATTTTCCGTCCCGGCTTTTCGACCGCGACGAAGGTCACCTCGGTTTCCGGCCGCGGTGTCGGCATGGATATCGTCAAGGCCAATGTCGAAAAGATCGGCGGCGTCGTCGAATTGCGCAACGAAGAGGGTCGGGGCCTGACGATCCTGCTTCGCGTGCCGATGACGCTCACGATCATTTCGGGACTGATGGTGCGCGCGGCGGGGCAATATTTCGCGATCCCGCGCGGCGCGGTGCGCGAAATCCTGCTGGAAAATGGCGATACGGTGCGCATCGATCAGCTTGGCGGCGGCGAGATTGCGACGGTGCGCGGCGAACAATTTCCGCTGCTGCGACTTGAAAACGTCCTGGGCCGCGAGCGCGACGAGGCCGACGACGGCGACGACCGCGCGCTCGTGATCGTCCGCCCGGGGCAGGGGCAAAGCTATGCGCTGAGCGTCGCGGCGATCCACGACCATGAAGAACTGGTGATCAAGCCCGCGGCGCCGATGATCATGGCGACCGGGCTTTATGCCGGTACGACGCTGCCCGACAACGGCCGCCCCGTCCTGTTGCTCGACGTCCAGGGCCTTCTCGCGATCGCCGCGATCGACGCCAGCGAAGCGGGCCGGAGCCACGACCGGATCGCCGAAGCCGACGCCGCGGCTGCTGCTGCTCGCAACGCCGTGCAGTTGCTGCTGTTCCGCGACATGAACGGCCGTGTCCGCGGCGTCCGCCTCTCGGTCATCGAGCGTGTCGAGGAAGTTCCCGCATCGGCGCTGTTCGAAAGCGCCGGCCGCGTGCAGGCACAGATCGGCGACGATATTTTTCCCGTTCATGCCGCGACGCTGCCGGGCGGTGAGGGCACGCTGAAGCTCCTTCGCCTTTACGATGGCCGCACGGTGCTCTGCTATCCGATTGCCGAGGTGATCGACATTGTCCGTCTGCCCGACGCCGTGCGGCCGTCGGCCGCGCCCGGTCTGATCGCGGGCGTCGTGCTTGTCGGCGGTGATCCGGTCGAACTGATCGACCCCTTCTGGCTGATGGAACAATATGCCGAGAGCGCGCCCATCCTCGCGCCGCGTCAACCGCTCTGCCGCCTTGCCGACGATCGCGACGGCTGGGGCGGCAATTTCCTCGCGCCGATCCTGCGCAATGCCGGCTATCGCGTTCTCCTCGGCGATGACGCGTCGGATGAGGCACCCGATGTCCTCTTGTGCTTCACCGAAGAAGGCGGGCCTTTCGGGCCTATTGATGGCGACGTGCCGGTAATCCGCCTGCGCACTTCGATCGCGGCGGCGGGGCCGGAAGACGACACCGTCTATCGTTATGACCGCCAGGCGCTGCTCGACGCGCTGCGCCGCCAGGTCGGGGGAGAGCGCGTATGATGGAAAATCTCTATCTGATCGCGCGCATCGCCGACACGCGCGTCGCGCTGCGCAGTCGCGCGATCAATTCGGTCGTCACCGTCGGGATACCGGTCGAAGTGCCCGCCGCGCCGCCGCATGTCGCGGGGCTCTTTGCGCTGCGCAGCCGTGTCTTCACACTCATCGACCCGCATGTCGTCGTCGGCTTGCCTGCGGTGCCGGTGGCCCCGGGGCAGCGCGTGATCGTCGTCGATGTCGCCGAGCATGGCTATGCGCTGCTCGCCGACGAGATCGAGGATGTCTGTTTCATCGACGCGCCCGAGACGCGCATCGCCGGAAAACTGCTCCCCGGCTGGGCGCGCGTCGCCGATGCGATGATCGAACATGACGGTGCTTCGCTGCTCGTCGTCGATCCGTCCAACTTTATCACGCTGCCGGCCTTAAAGGTCGCATGATTTCGGTCGTTTATTAACGGGCTGCACACGCCTTCACCGTAAACATGGCCAAATCCCGGGGTCGGAGTTAACTGAATGTCTAAATCTTGTCTGGTGGTCGATGACAGCAAAGTCATCCGCAAGGTCGCACGCCATATCCTTGAAAGCATGTCCTTTGCCGTCGAAGAGGCGGCCGACGGGCAGGAGGCGCTGACCTTTTGCCGCGCCAATCGTCCCGATGTCATTCTGCTCGACTGGAATATGCCCGTGATGAGCGGAATGGAGTTCCTCGGCGCGTTCAACGATCTCGATTATGGGCGCGAAGAACGCCCGCGCGTCGTTTTCTGCACGACCGAAAACAGCATCGACCATATCCGCGCCGCGATCGAAGCCGGCGCGGACGAATATGTCATGAAGCCGTTCGACCGCGAAACGCTGGAAGGAAAATTGCAGCTCGTCGGCATCGCGTAAGGCGATGTCGATGCCGCGTCCACAGCCCCTGATATCGGACCCGGGACCGTCCGTGCGGACGCTGCGCGTGATGCTCGTCGACGACAGCCTTGTCGTCCGCAGCATTCTTGAACGGATCGTCGATCAGCGGCCGGGGCTCAAGATTTGCGCGTCGGTGGCCTCGGCGCATGAGGCGCTCGAATATCTGGCGCGTGAGCCCGTCGACGTCGTCGTGCTCGATATCGAAATGCCGGGCATGAACGGCATCGACGCTTTGCCGCATATCCTCGAGCGCGCTGAAAAGGCGCGTGTCCTCATCCTCTCCTCGAACTGCGTCGAGGGCGGCCCCGCCGCGATCGATGCGCTCGCACTTGGTGCCAGCGATACCCTTGCCAAACCCGGTCGCGGCAGTTTTTCGGGGCGTTTCGCCGAAGTGCTGACCGAGCGGATCATGACGCTTGGCCATCAGCGCGACTTTCCTGTCCCGGTTCCGATCACCGAGCGTCCGGCTCCGGCGCCGGCCGTGCTTTCGATCGACACCGATCAGCCGATCGAATGTATCGCGGTCGCGGCCTCGACCGGCGGCATCCCCGCCTTCGCCAACTTCCTCGCGCACCTCGATCGGCGGATCAGTGCGCCGATCCTGCTCACGCAGCATTTGCCCGATGCGTTCATGGAATTTTACGCCAAACAGATTGCGACGATGACGACCCGCCGCGTGCGGGTGGCCGAGGCGGGAATGCTGATCGAGCGGGACTGCATCTATCTTGCGCCCGGCGACGCGCATCTGCTCGTCGTTGCAAATGGCCGCCGCCAGGAAATCGCTCTCGACCGGCGGGTCGTCGACAATGGTTGCTGTCCCTCCGCCGATCCGATGCTCGACTCGGTCGCGGACCTGTTCGGCAAGGGCGGGATTGCAGTGATTCTCAGCGGCATGGGCCGCGATGGCGTGATCGGCGCGGCGCGGCTCAGGGAAGCGGGCGGCACGATTTTTGCGCAGGCACCCGAAAGCTGCGTGATCTGGGGCATGCCGGGTGCCGTCGCGAAGGCGGGCATCGCCGCCGCGACGCTCAATCCCGACGCGATCGCTTTGATGCTCGGCAGCTTCCTGCCGGGGCGCCGCCAGCCATGATGGGCGGCAGCGCCAGCGAATCGGCCTACCGCGTCCTGATGGGTGTTCTGGAATCGCGAACCGGGCAGACGCTGTCGCCGAACCGCATCTGGCGGATCGAAATGTCGCTGAAACCCGTGATGCAGCGGCATGGCATCGCCGATCTGGATGCGCTCGTCGCGGCGCTCGTCACATCGAACAGCCGACAATTGCTTGATGATACCGTCGACGCGATGCTCAACAATGAAACCTTTTTCTATCGCGAATATAGTGTCTTCGATGAACTTGCTTCGACCGCGCTTGAGCAGATTCGCGAGATCAACAAATTGCGCCGCCGCCTGACCATCTGGCATTGCGGGGTGTCGACCGGCCAGGAAGCCTATTCGCTCGCGATGCTGATCGCCGAACAAGGCGCCAAATGGGCCGGGTGGCAGGTCGATATCGTCGGCACCGATGTCAGCTATCATGCTATCGGCCGCGCGCGCGTCGGCCTCTACAGCCAGTTCGAGATTCAACGCGGCCTGCCCGTCCAGCGCATGGTGCGCTGGTTCGACCAGACCGAGGGCGGCTGGCTTGCCAAGGCGGACCTGAGGCGCCGCATCGATTTTTCGGTGCAGAATATGCTCACCGACCGGCCGCCGCTTGCGAGTCCGGCCGACCTGATCTTCTGCCGCAATCTGCTCCTCTATTTTTCGGCGCCGATGCGCCAGAAAGCCTTTGCGCGGCTCCGCGCGGTGGCGGCGCCGCAAAGCTTTCTTGTGCTCGGCGCCGGTGAAACGGTGCTCGGGCAGACCGACCAGTTCGTCGCCAGCCCGCGCCTGCGCGGCCTTTACGAGCCCGCCGATCAGCAGGTGCGCCGCGCGGCTGCGGCCTGACCTTGCTTTTTCCGCGCCACTGGCGCAATCGACGACTTGGCAAGCACAGGACGGGTCCCCGTAGCGCATGAGCGATTTTATCGAACGCTGGTCTCCCAATTTCGACGAGCGCGCGCTGCCCATCTCGATGATCGTGCTGCATTATACCGGCATGAAGAGCGGCGCCGAAGCCATTGATTGGCTTGCCAATCCCGAATCCAAGGTGTCGGCACATTATGTCGTTAGCGAGGATGGCCAGATCACCCAAATGGTGCCCGAGGACAAGCGCGCGTGGCACGCGGGCAAGTCGCACTGGCGCGGCGTCAGCGATATCAATTCGGCGAGCGTCGGGATCGAGATCGTCAATCCGGGGCATGAATGGGGCTATGTTCCCTTTCCCGATCCGCAGGTCGCCTCGGTCGTCCGGCTCGTCCACATGATCAAGGACCGCTATGCGATCACGCGCGGCAATGTCGTCGGCCATTCGGACATCGCACCGACGCGCAAGCAGGATCCGGGCGAACTGTTCCCATGGGAAGAGCTTGCGCGCCGCCGCCTCGCACTACCGCGCCCAACGAAGAAATTGACCGATCCGCTGTGGACCGACGCGGGGTTCCTGCTCGCGCTCGAACGTTTCGGCTATGACGTGACCGACGGTTTCGCGGCGACCGTCGCGTTCCAGCGCCGCTTTCGCCCCGAGCTGATCGACGGCACGATCTGCGGCGAATGCCGCGCGATTCTGCTCGCCCTGTTGCTGCCGCAGCCTGAGGGCAATTGACTCGTCAACGCGCCCGTTGGGGGCTATACTCGCTCCTGCCAGAGGGTCGGGCGATCGCCGCTTCCGCAAGGAAGGGGAGGAAAGTCCGGGCTCCACGGAAATCACGGTGCCGGATAACGTCCGGCGGATCGGGCTTCGGTCAGGTTCAGGGAAAGTGCCACAGAGAGCAAACCGCCACGGCTTCGGCCCGGCGAAAGGTGAAAGGGTGCGGTAAGAGCGCACCGCGCGGCTGGTAACAGGCGCGGCACGGCAAACCCCACCGGGAGCAAGGTCGAATAGGGACGGTATGAGGTAACTCAGGGCTGATTCCGGCCCAGCCGTCCGGGTTGACTGCTTGAGCGTTCGGGTAACCGTCCGCCTAGAGGAATGATCGCCCAGTCCCCAAAAGGGGATGGACAGAACCCGGCTTACAGACCCTCTGGCAACATTCTCCCCAACACCGCGCGGGAACGCCCGCGTGCGGGCCGCGTTCTAAACGAACCAGTTGAAAGGGAAGCGCATCATGAAAGTCGTCGATGAGCATGTCGAAGTGACCGAGACCGAGGCGAGCGGCGGGGTCAAAGGACATAATGTCCGCTATGTATTGACCTTCTCGCTTATCGCGGTGGTCATTGTCCTTTCCGCGATCTGGATCATTCCGGCGCTGTTGCAGCCCTGATCCAGATCATTTCGCCTTGGTGACGCCGACGAGTTCTTTTTCGTGGTCCAGCCGCCGTCGTCGACCGCGTGGACTGCGGTACCCGGAGCAAGGACGGCTTTGGGGTGGGAAGCGGACATTGCACCCAATGCTGGAAAGTTGCATGCTGAGGCGATGGAATGGTCAAGTATCGCACAGGATTTCGAGCCGGACGGCGGGCTACGAGATATCTACATTCTTAATGCATCACTCCCGGTGTGGGAGAATATCTGGGCATTGTTGAGAACCGATCCTGATTTGCTGGAATTCTGGATCGATGGCGATCGAACCGATCCACCGAGCGATCTGCAAAAGATTTTCGAGCACAGGGCATCCCACGGATTCTTGGCAACATATCGGCTGGGAACAATGAGCCTGAACTGCCATTTCTTCGGAGCAGACGAAGTGGAATTGGATCTCGACCCACAAGAAGTTCGTTCTGCTGCTGACGGTGAATTACTCGAACGGTTTCTCACGCAAATGGGGCGTGCCACCTCCCAAGAAGTCGTTCTCACTCCGGAAAATCAGAGGGATTCCGCGATTGCGCGATATAACCCTGCCACCGATCGCGTAACTTGGTCGAGCGCCCGCTAGGAACGACTGCCTTTGGTCGCTTCCTGTCATTTACCCTTGGGCGACGTTCTGGTGGACACCCGAAAGGGTGCGAAGTCAGATTATGGGTAGCTGACCGCCATCACTTCCCACTCTTTCGGTCCGGCGGGCAGCTGCACGGTTCGTAAGTCGCCGACCCCGGCGCCGCGCAGCGACCGGGCGAGGGGGCTGTTCCAGCCGATCCGGCCTTCGCCTGCCTCGGCCTCGTCGTCGCCAACCAGTGTGACGATCCGCCGCGCATCATCGTCGTCGGCGATCTCGACCGTCGCGCCGAACCAGATGCGGCTCTTGTCGGGCTGTTCGGCGGGATCGACGACGCGCGCCGCCTTCATGCGCCGGGCGAGGAAGGAGAGGCGGCGGTCGATTTCGCGCAACCGCTTGCGGCCATAGATATAATCGCCATTCTCGCTGCGGTCGCCGTTGCCCGCCGCCCAGCTGATCACCTCGACCAGCTTGGGACGCTCGCCGCCGAGCAGCGCGTCATATTCGGCGCGCAGCGCGGCATAGCCCGCCGGGCTGATGATGTTGGCCTTGTCCCCCACCACGTCTTAATCCCTAATTCGTCATCCCGGCGAAGGCCGGGATCTCATCGGTGCGATGAGACGCGAGGGCGAGATTCCAGCCTTCAGCCGAAGGCTGAAGTTTATCCTGAGCGCCTGCCAAGGCAGCCGAAGGGCCGGAATGACCAGGAAAAGGTGGCATAGGGACCTTATCCGGGGGACCGCTTGCCGAGATAGAAGCTCAGCGGCGCCTGCTGCCGCGACCCGCTGCCCTCGCGCAGCGTGTCGTAAACGACGGCATTTTCGAGCACGCGCTGGACATAATTTTTCGTCTCGAAGATCGGGATCGCCTCGATCCAGTCGAGCATTTCGATCGACCCGGTGCGCGGGTCGCCATTGGCGCGGAGCCATTTGTTCACATTTCCCGGCCCGGCGTTATACGCTGCAATAGCAAGCGGGTAGCTGCCGCCGAAATAGCGCAGCATCTGCTGGAAATAGGTCGAGCCGAGCATCATATTGTAATTGGTGTCGGCGGTCAGCAGGTCGCGATTATAAGACAGGCCGAGTTTGCCTGCGACCTCGTTCGCGGTGGCC
>CAYRQX010000052.1:12415-26381 GCA_964426485.1 uncultured Sphingopyxis sp.
GAACTGGCTTTCCTGCCGCGTAATCGCATGGATGAAGGTCCAGTTGCTTTCGTGGCCCGCCGGAACGCGCACGGTCGGGAAACCCGACACCTCGACGGCATCGAGGCTGTTCGCCTGGGCACTGCGGCCGATCATCACGCCCAGGTCGGGGCGCCCGATCTGCGACGAGAGTTTGCCCGCAAGGACATGGTCGGCGGGCGAGGTCGCTTTCTGGGCGAGCGCGCGCAGGAACAGCGACTGTTCGCGCCACGCGCCGATCTCGCCGAGCGCGCGCGCGGCACGCACCAGCCGGTCGTCCTCGAATTCGCGGCGCTCGTCGTTGCTCACCTGAACCGTCGGATTGGGGGTAGGCTTGGGCTGCGGGCGGTTCAGCCGCTCGAGCGCCAGCTGGCCGTAGAATTGATCATAATGCTGTGCGGCGTCGGCGAAATGGGCGTTTGCGGTGGCCCGGTCGCCTGCCGCCAGCGCGGCGCGGCCGGCCCAGTAAAAACCCTTGGTCCGCGTCTGCGCCGAGCGCGCGGCTTCGCCATAGGCGCGATAGAGCTTCACCGCTTCGGCCGGCCGGCGAAGGTCCTTGAATGCGAGCTGGCCCGCCAGCCAGGCGAGCGAGGTGTAATCGTCGCGCACGCCGAGCGGGGTTTCGCGGATGACCGTGCCCGCCGGAAATGCGTCGTCGAGCTGGCGCGCGATATTATAGGCGGTCGTCTTGTCGCCGCCCGCGTCGGCCTGCCGCGCGTTGGTGAGCAAGGTTTCGAGCCATTCTTCGGGATCGGTCGGCGCCTTTGCCAGCGATCGCGGCGCGGCGAGAAGCGCGCGCGCTTCGCCGACGCGACCCGAGGTTCGCAACCAGGTCGCCTTGTCGGTGATATAGCCAGGGTCGGTGCGAAGGATTGACGGGTTCGCGCTTTCGACCGCCGAAGCCTGGAAGGCGGCGTCGACCGCCTTGCTGCGCATCGCGAGCCGCGCCGCGAAGATGCTGCGCCTGTCGGGCGAGGTATAGGCGAGCTGACGGCTGGCGGCGGCGGTGGCACCGAGCCAGAGCAGCTTGTCCATTCGCGCGTCATGGTCGGCAAGCGTGATCGCGCCGGGGAACATGCCGAGCGCGCGGCTCGTTTCATAATCGTCGAGCGGCCCGCTGGTCCATGCGCGGCGCACCGCGGCGTTGGCGTCTTCGCGGCGGCCCGATGCGTTGAGAGCGAGCGCATAGCGGAGCTGGCCGCTCGCGGTCTGCGGCGGATAAGTCTGGAAATAGGCAAGGGTGCGCTGCGGATCATAGCTGTCGAGCGAGATCGCTTTTTCGGCGCGTTTGCGCATGCTGTCGTTGTCGGGCCATCCTTTGTTCGCCATCAGGAAGCGTGAAAGCTGGTCGAAGGACGCGCCGGTGTTCGCGGTCAGCCGCCGCCATTCCATCACCGCATCGCCGACCGAACTCGTCGACGGCGGGGGGCCGGACGTGGCCGCCAGGCCCATCTGCGCGCGATACCAGGCCATTTGTTCGGGCGTGAGCTCGCTGGCGTGCGCAATCGTTGGAATGAGGAGGGCCGCGGCGAGCGCGAGGCGGGAGATACGGGTCAGCGAGGTCATGGCTGCCATGGTAATACCAAACTCCTTGCGGGGCGCTGAATAGACGTCCAATAGCGGCGCGCTGGCCGGATTCTATCGGTCAAACCGAGTGATTGTAAAGGAGCGGAGCATGTTTTCGGGGTCCATTCCCGCTTTGGTGACGCCATTTCGCGATGGGGCGTTCGACGCCCCGGCCTTCGCGCGCCTTGTCGATTGGCAGATCAAAGAGGGGACGAGCGGGCTCGTTCCATGCGGCACGACCGGCGAAAGCCCGACGCTTGGCTTCGACGAACATTATCAGGTGATCGACAGCTGCATTCAGGCGGCGGCGGGGCGCGTGCCGGTGATTGCGGGCTGCGGTTCGAACGACACCGCGACCGCGGTGCGCCATATGCGATATGCCCAGGCCGCGGGCGCGACCGCCGCGCTGATCGTCGCGCCTTATTACAACCGCCCGAGCCAGGAGGGCATGATCGCGCATTTCAAAGCGCTCGCCGATGCCAGCGACCTGCCGATCGTTGTTTACAACGTCCCGGGCCGCACCGTCGCCGACATCGGCGCCGAGACATTGTGTAAGCTGGCTGAAATCCCGAGCGTCGTCGCGATCAAGGACGCGAGCGGGGATTTGGCGCGCGTGACGATCCACCGCGCCGGCATCGGCAAGGACTTCTGCCAGCTCAGCGGCAATGACGACCTGTGGCTGCCGCATGCCGTGATGGGCGGCGCCGGATGCATTTCGGTCACCGCCAATGTCGCACCGCGGCTCTGCGCCGATTTCGCGGCCGCCTGCGCTGCGGGCGACTGGACGCGGGCGCTCGTCCTGCACGACAAGTTGTTCGATCTGCACCAGGCGATGTTCTCCGACACCTCGCCGGGGCCGGTTAAATATGCGCTGTCGCGCGTCCACGACTGGTTTTCGCCCGAAGTGCGCCTACCTATCATCCCGGCGAACGATGCATCGCGCGCCGCCGTCGATGCCGCGCTGTCCGCGGCCGGAGTAATCTAGGTCCCGCCATGGCTCGTCCCCAGTCCGCCGCCGAATTCGACAAGAAGAAGGTCGTCGCCGAGAACCGGCGCGCGCGGTTCGACTTTGCCATCGAACAGGTGTTCGAGGCGGGGATCGCGCTGCAGGGCACCGAGGTCAAATCGCTGCGCTTCGGCGAGGGAACGATCGCGGAGAGTTATGCCGAGGTGAAGGGCAATGAGGTGTGGCTGATCAACAGTAACATCCCCGAATTCAGCCATGGCAACCGGCATAATCACGAGCCCAAGCGCCCGCGCAAATTACTTCTCAGCGGGCGTGAGATCAACAAGATGTACGCCGGTGTCGCGCGGCAGGGCATGACGCTCGTCCCTCTCTCGGTCTATTTCAACAGCCGCGGTCGCGCCAAGGTCGAACTGGCGCTCGCCAAGGGCAAGAAGGCGCACGACAAGCGGGAGTCGATCAAGGAACGCGACTGGAAGCGCGACAAGCAGCGGTTGATGAAGGACCGTGGGTGAGCGGCGGCAAGCCTCGCGACCCCAAAACGAAGGACAAGGCGGCAGTGATGAACTGGATCCGCCGCAATTCTCCCACGCGCGAGGAATTGCTCGCGAGCCGCTTCATCAAGCCGTTCGCCCATAGGGTCGCGCACAGCCATTTGTGGCGTTTCACGCGGACCTCGGTGCCGCGCGGCGCCGCGCTTGGGCTGTTCGTCGGCATCTTTTTCCTGATCCCGGGGGTGCAGATCCTTGGCGTTGCGCTGCTTGCGCTGCCGTTCCGCGCCAATATCCCGATCGGCGCGGCGATGACCTTCCTGTCGAACCCGGTGACGACGCCGTTCATCATCATCGCGTCGGTGTGGCTCGGCGACTGGCTGTTCGGGCTCCACGCCAATAGCGCGACTTTCTCGGCGATGATCGAGCATGGCGCGTCGGCGGGTGAGTGGGTGCGCTGGGTCTTTTCGGACGCCGCGCCGGCGATGCTTGCCGGTCTGTTCGTCATTTCGATCGTGTCGGCCGCCCTCGGTTACATCCTCGCCTCGATCTTCTGGGACAATTGGATACGTCTTCGCTGGCGGCGCAAACTGGCGCGCGCGCGCGACCAACGACATGAGGCATCGACCAGCGACACCGCGGCCGGTTGAACCCCGAGGCAGCAGGCGTATAGCCGTTCCATCGCTGATCTGCGACGTGCCTGCGCGGCGCAGATTTTCGCTTCAAATTTTACACCGGGGACGATCATGATTCTGTCTGTTTCTTCACGCCTGATGGCGACCGCCGCGCTTGGTGCATTGATGCTCGCCGCCGTTCCGGCGACTGCCAAGGAAAAGGCCGCCACGGCGCCGGCCACCGAAACGACCGCAAAGCCCGAAATCGGCGATTTCGGCTTCGACCTCAGCGGCATGGACAAAAGCGTCCAGCCGGGCGACGACTTCTATGCCTATGCCAATGGCACCTGGGCGAAGAACACACCGATCCCGGCCGACAAGTCGAACTATGGCATGTTCACGGCGCTCAACGACCTGTCGCAGACGCGCACGCGCGAGATCCTCGATGCCGCAAAGGGCGATCCGAACAGCATGATCGGCCGTGCCTATGCGTCCTATCTCGATTCGGCGACGGTCGAAGCCAAGGGGCTTGCACCGATCCAGCCGTGGCTGAACAAGATCCGCGCGGTCGAAAAACCGGGTCTCGCGGGCCTGCTCGCCGAGGCCGACCGCAACGGCGTTCAGCATTTCTTCGGCGGCTATGTGGGGCAGGACGACAAGAACCCTGACGTCTACACCTACATTATCTTCCAGGGCGGCCTCGGCATGCCCGACCGCGACTTCTACCTGAAGGAGAATGAGCGAAACACGGCGCTGCAGGCGGCGTATCTCAAGCATCTCGAAAATGTCCTGACGCTCGCGGGCGAAGCCAACGCCCCGGCGCGTGCCAAGGCGATCTATGATTTCGAAAAGCAGGTCGCGACGGTCCATTGGGACAAGAACGACAGCAGCGATGCGACCAAAGCCTATAACAAGATGACGATCGCCGAGCTGGCAAAGGCCGCGCCGGGCTTCGACTGGCCAACGTTCATCCGCGGTATCGGGGTCAATGAGGACACGCTGATCGTATCGCAGCCGAGCGCCTTTGCCGGCGAAGCCAGGCTGCTCGCCGACGCGCCGATCGCGGTGATCCGAGACCTGCTGATCGTGCGCAGCCTCGACAGCTTTGCGGGCGTCCTGCCCGATGCTGTCGCAAAGGAGGCTTTCTCCTTCTACAGCACGGCGCTGTCGGGCACGCCGCAGATGGAAGAGCGGTGGAAGCGCGCGGTGGATTTCACGACGGGCAACCTCGGCGACGCGGTCGGCAAGGATTATGTCGCAAAATATTTCCCGCCGGAAACCAAGGCGGCGATGGACGTGCTGGTCAAGAATGTCCTCGGCGCGATGGGCCGCCGCATCGACGGGCTGGCGTGGATGCAGCCCGAGACAAAGGTCAAGGCACAGAAGAAGCTTGCCAGTTTCACGACCAAGATCGGCTATCCCGATCAGTGGAAGGATTATAGCAAGCTGGAAATCCGCGCGGACGACCTGTTCGGCAACGCGCTGCGTTCGAACCACTTCGCGCATGACGACAATATCGGCCATCTCGGCGGGCCGATCCGCCGCTGGGAATGGTTCATGACGCCGATGACGATCAACGCCTATGCCAATTTCGGCATGAACGAGATCGTTTTCCCGGCCGCGATCCTCCAGCCTCCCTTCTTTGATCCGCACGCCGATGCGGCGGTCAATTATGGCGGCATCGGTGCGGTGATCGGCCATGAAATCAGCCATCATTTCGACGACCAGGGCGCGAAATATGACGAGACCGGCAAGCTCGCCGACTGGTGGACCCCCGCCGATGTCGCGGCGTTCGAGGCCGCGGGCAAGGCGCTGATCGCGCAATATGACGCCTATGAAGTGCTGCCGGGGGAAAAGCTCGACGGCACCTTCACGCTCGGCGAGAATATCGGCGATCTGGCCGGTCTGACCGTTGCCTATGATGCATATAAGAAATCGCTCGGCGGCAAGGAAGCGCCGGTGATTGACGGCTTGACCGGCGACCAGCGCTTCTTCCTCGGCTGGGCACAGGTGTGGCGCCGCAACTATCGCGAGCAGAATCTGTCGCAGCGTATCACGACCGATCCGCATTCGCCGTCGATCCAGCGGACTTGGGTCTCGCGCAATCTTGACCCTTGGTATAAGGCCTATCAGATCAAGGAAGGCCAGAAGCTCTATCTGGCGCCCAAGGACCGCGTTCGCATCTGGTGATGCCTCACTAAGAAAGACAGCCGTTGACCGTGCAAAGCCTGCCCTCCGCTGATGGCGATTTCATCAGGGGGGCGGGTCCTGCCGGGCCTTTGTCAGCCCCGGCGGGCCTGTCGCAACTCGACAAAGCGGTGGTCGGCGGGCTGGCGCTGTTGTCCGCCGCGCTGCTGTTCTGGGCGACGCGCGATGCGATTTTGGCGGTCGGCTTTCTTGCCGGGCTTGCGGTCGCCGCCGGCGGGGTGATCCTCGCGCGCCGGTTGTTCCCGGCAGCCGTCACGGGCGAGGCGGTGGCGCCCGACTGGACGATGCTGCGTCAGGCGGTGAATCACGACGACGTCGCGATTGCGGTGACCGATCGTGGCGGCCGCATGGTTTGCGCGAACGACCTGTTCGGCACCTGGATGGGCGGCTTCGTCACGCCCCCCGGCCTGCCGCTCGAAGGGCGCGGCGCCGAGTTGCTGAAAAATGCCGGCCGCGTCGCCTGGCGCGACGGCGAAGGAGCCGTCGACGATATCGCGATCGGCCCGCTGCAACTGCGCGCGCAGGTGACGCGCGCCGGGCAGTCGGAGGATTATCTCGTCTGGCGCTTCTCGGCGATCGAGCGGCTCGATCTCGTTTCGGAAATCGTTCGCCATCTCGATGGTCCCGCCGGCCGCACGCTTGGCCACGCGGGGGTGATGGCGGCGCTCGTCAGCGCCGAGGGGCGTCTCCGCGTCGCGAACCGGGCGTTCCTACTGCGCGCGCTGGGCGAGGATGACGCGGTTCATTATGCCGGCCGCGATGTCGCGCCGATGATCCGGCTCGATGATGCCGGTGCGCTCTATTTCGCCCGCGAGGGCGACCGCGCGACACCCGTACGCCTGATCCAGATTCCGCTCGCCCCCGCCGACAGCAATACGCCGATGCTGCTCGCGATGCTCGACGAGGAAATGGGGCCGACCGACCGCGGCACCGCGCAGACCTATGTCGAAACCTTGCTGTCGTTGCTGCCTTTTGGCCTCGCCATGGTCGATCGCGACGGGCGTTTCCTTTATGTGAACCGGGCTTTCGTCCGCGCGGCCAACCTTCCCGAAGGCAAGATGCCACGCTATCCGGGCGACATCGTCGTCGGCGAGGACAAGGGGGCGCTCGCGGACATGATCCGCCGTCACAGCAGCGGCCAGCAGGTCGGCGGTGATCTCTCGATCCGGCTCGCGGGGCAAAGCGGTGATCCCGTGTCGATGCGGATCGTTGGCGTGCGCGGACTAGGAGAGGCGGCCGTACTGCTGAGCCTCAAGGATTCGAGCGAAGAATCGCGCCTGAAGCAACAGGTGGCACAGGCGTCGAAGATGCAGGCGGTCGGCCAGCTTGCCGGCGGCGTCGCACATGATTTCAACAATATCCTGACCGCCGTTCTCGGTGCGTGCGACCTGATGCTGATGCGCCATACGCCGGGCGACAGCGACTATGATGATATCCAGCAGATCCGCAGCAACGCCAATCGCGCCGCCAGTCTGACGCGGCAGCTGCTCGCTTTCTCGCGGCAACAGACGCTACGCCCGCAGATCCTGCAGCTGCCCGATGTGATTTCCGAAGTGTCGCATCTCTTGAAGCGCCTGATCGGTGAGACGGTCCAACTGGCGGTGCATCACGGCCGCGGCCTTGGCGCGGTGCGCGCCGATCCGGGGCAGCTCGAACAGGTCATCATCAATCTTGCGGTCAATGCCCGCGACGCGATGCCGGGCGGCGGCACGCTGACGATGGAAACTTATCCGGTGTCGGCAGCCGACGTGCGGCAGATGGGCAATGAATTCATGCCGCCCGCCGATTATTGCGCCCTGAAAGTCAGCGACACCGGCACCGGCATTCCCGCCGATGTGTTGCCCAAGATTTTCGAGCCCTTCTTCACGACGAAGGACGTCGGCAAGGGGACCGGGCTCGGGCTCTCGACCGTCTACGGGATCATCAAGCAGTCGGCTGGTTACATCTTCGCCGACAGCAAGCCGGGGCAGGGGACGAGTTTCTTTATCTATCTGCCCGTCCACCGTGCCGAGGGCGATGCGCCGGTCGTGGTGCCCCCGCCGGCCAAGCCCAAGAAGAGCCAGTGGGGCACCGGGACGATCCTGCTCGTCGAAGATGAAGATATGGTACGCGCGGTCGCGGAACGTGCATTGACCCGTGCGGGTTACAGCGTGGTCACCGCCTCGCAGGGTGAAGAGGGGCTTGAGCGTTTTGCGCAAATGGAGAAGGTCGATTTGATCATCAGCGACGTTGTTATGCCGACGATGGATGGGCCGGCGATGGTGCGTGCGATGCGCGCCAAGCGGCCCGACCTGCCGGTCCTGTTCATGTCGGGCTATGCCGAGGAGCAGCTGCGCCAGTCGATCGACATCGACGATGTCGCTTTCCTGCCCAAACCCTTCTCGGTCGCGCAACTCGCCGAGGCGACCTCGGCGGCGCTCGACGACGCTACGCATCGGGTGTCCAATGGCCAATAATCCCCGTATCCTGCTCGTCGAGGACGATGTGCTGATCGGCATGATGCTCGCCGATATGTTCGATGCGCTCGACCTTCCCGAACCCGCGCAGGCGACGAGCAACGAAGAAGCGCTGGCGTTCATCGCCACCGAGCCGCTCGCCGGGGCGCTCGTCGACATCAACCTCGGCGATGAAAAAGGCTGGCCGGTTGCCGACGCGCTGGCCGAGCGTGGTATCCCCTTTGCGTTCACCTCGGGCGGCGGCGACGTCATCCCGCCCGCGCACGCGCATCGCAAACTGATTACCAAGCCGTTTCGGATCAGCGATATCGAGGCGGCGTTACGGGAATTCTCAGCGAAATAACAAGCTTTTCGCCCGGACCGCTTTTATTTTGTTCCACTCTTGTTCCGCAAGAACAAATGTGGCACATAGTTCCGGCGTTGCGATGCTTCGGCTGTCGCTCTAGAGCTGGAAAGGGACGGTCATGGCCGGACAATTGTCACTCGTCGAATCGGGGAAATCAGTGAACAACACGGACAGGCAGAAGGCGCTCGACGCCGCGCTCGCGCAGATCGATCGCGCGTTCGGCAAGGGCTCGGTGATGAAATTGGGCTCGAAGGAGACCATGCAGGTCGAGTCAATCTCGACCGGTTCGCTCGGGCTCGACATCGCGCTCGGCGTCGGCGGTTTGCCGCGCGGCCGCGTCATTGAAATTTACGGCCCCGAAAGTTCGGGCAAGACCACGCTGGCGCTGCACACGCTCGCCGAAGCGCAAAAGGGTGGCGGTACGGTCGCGTTCGTCGATGCCGAACATGCGCTCGACCCCGTCTATGCGCGCAAGCTTGGCGTCAACATCGACGAACTCATCGTGTCGCAGCCCGATACTGGTGAACAGGCGCTCGAAATCGTCGACACGCTGGTGCGTTCGAACGCGATCGACGTGCTTGTCGTCGACTCGGTTGCCGCGCTCGTTCCGCGCGCCGAAATCGAAGGCGAAATGGGCGACAGCCACGTCGGCCTGCAGGCGCGTCTGATGTCGCAGTCGCTGCGCAAGCTCACCGGCTCGATCAGCCGCTCGCGCTGCATGGTGATCTTCATCAACCAGCTGCGGATGAAAATCGGCGTGATGTACGGCAATCCCGAAACCACGACCGGCGGCAATGCGCTCAAATTCTACGCCTCGGTCCGCCTCGACATCCGCCGCACCGGCCAGATCAAGAATGGCGACGAGATCGTTGGCAACACCACCCGCGTCAAGGTGGTGAAGAACAAGGTCGCGCCGCCGTTCAAGCAGGTCGAATTCGACATCATGTACGGGCAGGGCATTTCGAAGATCGGCGAGATCCTCGATCTGGGTGTTAAGGCCGGCATCGTCGAGAAATCGGGCGCCTGGTTCAGCTATGATTCGATCCGCATCGGACAGGGCCGCGAAAACTCGAAAAACTTCCTCAAGGAAAATCCGGAACTGATGGACCGGCTTGAAGCTGCGATCCGCAGCCGTACAGAGGCGGTGGCCGAAGAGATGATGGCCGGCCCCGACGATGAGGGCGACGGCGACAATTGATAGCCATCCGGCCGGTTCGCCTTGCTTGAACCGGCCGGCCGACGGCGGCGGGCCCCGATGCCCCTTGGACCTGTATCCCTCTCCCTACAGGTCGGCCCGCCCGCCGTTGATCCTTGCGCCGCTTCTGCCAGCGGCTACAAGCGGCGCATGCCTGCGATCCGCCTCTTCGGCCTGCCCACCGACATCAACAGCAGCTTCGAACGCGGCGCCGCCGCCGGGCCTGCAGCGATCCGCGCGATGCTGTGGAGCGATCGCGGCAATATGGCGAGCGAGCTTGGCCCTGAAATAGGAACCGACATCGCCCTCACCGACGACGGCGACCTCCCACTGACCGAGGACACACCGAACGACGACGCCGCCATCCGTCGTTACGTCGCGTATGTGCGCGAAGATGGAGAAGTTCCGCTCGCCCTCGGCGGCGATCATGCCGTGACCTTCCCGCTTGTCGAAGCCGCTGCGACCTGCTTCGGGCCGGTCAATATCCTCCATTTCGACGCGCATCCCGATCTCTATGATGATTTCGCCGGCAACCCGCGCAGTCACGCCTCGCCCTTTGCGCGGATATGCGAGGCGGGCCATGCGAGGCGGCTGGTGCAGGTCGGTATCCGTACGCTCAATGCCCATTGCCGCGAACAGGCGGGGCGTTTCGGGGTCGAGATTATTTCGATGGCGAACTTCTCGCCGGAGTGCGTGCCGGTACTCGACGGACCGCTCTATATTTCGATCGATCTCGACGGGCTCGATCCAGCGGCGGCGCCCGGGGTCGCGCATCCCGAACCGGGTGGGCTGACGGTGCGCGAGGTGTTGGCGGTCCTCCACACGCAGACGGCCCCGATCGTCGGTGCCGACATCGTCGAGTTGAACCCCCGCCGCGATGTCGGCGATGTCACCGCGATCCTCGGCGCCAAGCTCGTCCGCGAACTTGCGGCGCTGATCGACCGCAACGGACCCTATAAAGATTGACCCTGAGGAGAGCGACATGAGCCTGATCGTCCACCATCTGAACAACAGCCGCTCGCAGCGCATCCTGTGGCTGCTCGAGGAAATCGGCGTGCCCTATGAGATCAAATATTACGACCGTGACCCGGTGACCAACCTCGCGCCGCCCGAACTGATCGCGATCCATCCGCTCGGCAAGTCGCCGGTGATCGAGGATTTCGGCGATGCCGCCTCCGGCGGAAGGGGCCGCGTGATCATCGAATCGGGCGCGATTACCGAATATCTTTGCGAACGGCACGGCGGCGGTGCGCTCGTACCCGAACGCGGCAGCGACGATCATATCAGCCATCTTGAATGGCTGCATTTTGCCGAGGGGTCGGCGATGACGCCGATCCTGCTGCGTATCTACACCGCGCGCCTTGGCGAAGCAGCGGCGCCGCTCGAACCGCGGATCAACCAGCAGCTCGACGCGCATTTCGCCTATATGGAAGGCCGCGTTGGCGAAAACGGCCACTTCATCGGCGACAAACTGTCGGCAGCCGACATCATGCTGAGCTTCCCTGCCGAGATCGCGATCATGCAGGGGATGGCGCCACGCTATCCCAAGCTCGCGGCCTTTGTGAACGCATGTCACGCTCGTCCCGCCTGGCAGCGCGCACGCGAAAAGGGCGGCGCCTATTATGGCTATTGATCGAAGGCGCTGGGTTCCGCTCGCCGCGCTGGGGCTGATCGCCAGCGCGGCCGCGGCGCAGGTGCCGCCGCTCGGTCCCGAGGTCGAGCGGATCGCGACCGGCGCTGACGGCGCGGCCTTTGCCGTCGTACCGGCCGATGAAAGCGCCGCGATGGGCCGCTTTGCCGCCTACACAATGGCGCTGGCCAAGCGGGATTACACCAGCGCCTATGCGATGCTGCGGCTGTCGTTCCAGGCGTCGAACCCTCGGCTCGAATGGGAAATGAACCTGCGCAAGCGCCCGACCTTGTGGGCCGACGGCACGCTCCGGGTGCTGCGTGTCAACTGGTACGCCGACCCTGCGGGGCAGCCGCCGGGGCTTTACGCGGCGTTCGATTTTCGCGGCGATCGCAAGGACGGCACGATGGATTGCGGCTATGTCGTCGTTCACCGGGCGACCCAGGGTGCGGACTGGACGGTGGTGCGAACCGATACCTCCGAAGTGCCCGCCAACCTGATCGAAGACGGGGTGCCCAAGGCCGATGTGCTGCGCGAACTGCCCTGTTATCTGGGCAAGGGAATCGCCACGGCATTCTGATCGATTGCGACGTTGATCGTCATCGACACGAAGCGGCTTGTCGCATGCCCGCAAAATCCCTAATTCGCGGCGATGACATCGACCAACGACATTCGCCGCTCGTTCCTCGACTATTTCGGGGGCACCGGGCACCATATCGAGCCGTCGGCGCCGCTGGTGCCGTACAACGACCCGACGTTGATGTTCGTCAACGCCGGGATGGTGCCGTTCAAGAATGTCTTCACGGGGTTGGAGAAGCGGCCGTACAGCACCGCGGTGTCGGCGCAAAAATGCGTCCGCGCGGGCGGCAAGCATAATGATCTCGACAATGTCGGCTTCACCGCGCGGCACCATACCTTCTTTGAAATGCTGGGGAATTTCTCGTTCGGCGATTATTTCAAGGAACAGGCGATCCATCATGCCTGGACTTTGGTCACCAAGACCTGGGGCCTCGCGCCCGAGAAGTTGACCGTCACCGTCTATCACACCGACGACGAGGCGTTCGATCTGTGGAAGAAGATCGCGGGATTGCCCGACGACCGCATCATCCGCATCGCGACCAAGGACAATTTCTGGGCGATGGGCGACGATGGTCCGTGCGGCCCATGCTCGGAAATCTTCTTCGACCATGGCGATCACATCCCCGGGGGGCCGCCCGGCAGCCCGGACGAGGACGGCGATCGCTTTGTCGAGGTGTGGAACCTGGTCTTCATGCAATATGTCCAGGCGGCGAACGAGATCGTCGGCGACCTGCCGCGCCCGTCGATCGACACCGGCATGGGGCTGGAGCGCATTGCCGCGGTGCTGCAGGGGGTGCACGACAATTACGACACCGACACGTTCCGCGCGCTGATCGACGAATCGGGTGCGCTGTCGGGCGCGGGCGTTGACGGTGCGCACCGGGCGAGCCACCGGGTGATCGCCGACCATCTGCGCGCGTCGGGGTTCCTGGTCGCCGACGGGGTGCTGCCCGCCAATGAAGGGCGCGGCTATGTGCTGCGCCGGATCATGCGCCGGGCGATGCGCCACGCGCACCTGATTGGTGCCAAGGAGCCGCTGATGCACCGGCTGGTGCCGTCGCTGGTGGCGGAGATGGGCGGCGCCTATCCCGAGCTGCTGCGCGCCCAGCCGCTGATCGAGGCGACGCTGTTGCAGGAGGAAACGCGGTTCCGCCAGACGCTGACCAACGGCCTGCGGCTGCTGGACGATGCGACGCGCGGGCTGGGTGCGGGCGACACGCTGCCCGGCGAGACCGCGTTCAAGCTCTATGACACCTATGGCTTTCCCTATGACCTGACCGAAGATGCGTTGCGTGCGGCGTCGATCAGCGTCGACCGCGCCGGGTTTGACGCGGCGATGGCCGAGCAGAAGCGCGCCGCGCGCGCCGCCTGGAAGGGATCGGGCGCGAAGGCGAGTGACGAGGTTTGGTTCGACATCGCCGACGAGGTCGGGTCGAGCGAGTTCATCGGCTACACCGCGGATGCGGGCGAGGGTCAGGTAGTGGCGCTGGTCCGCGACGGCGTGCGCGTCGAGCGGGCGGTGGCGGGGGAGGCGGTGACGATCGTCACCAACCAGACACCCTTTTACGGCGAAAGCGGCGGTCAGACGGGCGACGCGGGCACGATCGGCAACGACCGGGGCCTGTCCGCGGTTGTCGAGGACACGTCGAAGCCGCTGGGCCGGCTGCACGCGCATCATGCCCGGATCGACAGCGGCGAGATCGCGGTCGGCGATACGGTGCATCTGGCGATCGACGCCGATCGCCGCGCGCGGCTGCGCGCCAATCATTCGGCGACCCACCTGCTGCATGCGGCGCTGCGCCACCGGCTGGGCGGGCATGTGACGCAGAAGGGCAGCCTGGTCGCGCCGGACCGGCTGCGCTTCGACTTTTCGCAACCGACCGCGCTGAGCGCGGACGA
>CAYRQX010000053.1:0-26316 GCA_964426485.1 uncultured Sphingopyxis sp.
CCCGCGAGGATCGCGAGCGTCGTGTCGCCGCCGAAGACATAGGCGGGGTCGAGGTCGGGGACGCGTTCGTCGGCTTCGCTGAACGCCGGAACCTTCATGTCGATATCGACGCCGAACAACTCGCGCGCATCGACCTCGACATCGGGCGCCGAAAGGAGCGTCGAGCCGTGATGGTCGGGAAGGCTGTTCGGGATATCGGTCATGTCTTCGTGCTTTCAGATCTTTTGAACCTTCTCCCTTGAGGGGAGAAGGATACGCAGCCTTGCCAGCTTGTTGGCTAGTCTTCGCAACCCTCTCCCCCAAGGGGAGAGGGACAGAGTCGCTAGCGCGGTATAGCGACGGGTTGCGGCTTGCAACGCCTTTCAGAGCAGACCGAGCGCCTTCATCACCGCCGATTGGTCATAATAGGGACGTTCGCAGACAATCTTGTCGCTGTCCGGTGCAAATTCGAAGCTGGCGGCCATACGAATGCGGAACGCCTTGCCCGTCGGCTCGATCGTCCGCGGCCCCAGCTTCAGCGGGCCAAGATGCGTGCCCGTCAGCCAGAATTCGACGAGCACGCTGTTCTTCGCTTCGTCGGCGGCGATCGCGATCACTTCATTGGCCTGATCGGGAAAGGGCTCGCGCGATGTGGCGAAATAGGAACGCACTGCCGCTTCGCCGTCGAAGATCGTGCCCGGCCCCATCAATTCGTATCGCGGATGGTCGAAGGTTGCGATGACGCCGTCCCAATCATGCGTGATCTCGAGCGCCATATGCCGGCGCACCACTTCGATCCGGGCTTCGTTCAGGTCGGTCATCATGCGTCTCCCTATGCGAATGCCTTGGTTTTTCTCAGCAACTGATACGCCTGGACTACCTCACCCAGCCTCGCTTCGAAACTGCGATCGCCGCCATTCCGGTCGGGATGATATTTGCGGACCAGTTCGCTGTACCGTCGGCGCAGCGCCGCGCGGTCGGCATCGGCGGGCAGCGCGAGCAACTGCATCGCCGCATGCTCCTCGCGCGACAGGCCGGGATTGGCCGCCTCGCGCCGCGCTTCGTCCATCCGCTGACGGAAGCGCGCGCCCAGCGCGTCGATCGGATCGCGGAAATCGGCCCAGCGCGGTGGCAGGTCGGCGCTGCCCGCGGCGCGAAATGTGCGGCTTTCGGTTTCCCAGCCAGACGTAGGCGATTGCGCTTCCATGATCTGGTCGGCGGTCATGCCCTCGAAAAAATTATAGCCCGCGTTGAATTCGCGCACATGGTCGAGGCACAGCCAGCGATATTGCGGCGGGCCGTCGGGCGAGCGCGTCCATGCCATCGGCGCGCGAAATTCGCCGGGCTCGCGGCATCCGGGCGCGGCGCAGGGCTCTTCGCGCGGGACGCGGCCATGAAAACGTGACGGGCGTGCAGAAGAAGGCACAACAGACTTTCGAGAGGTGTTGGAGGTCTTATAATTTGGCGACGATGCGCTTATGGTCAACCCCATGAGCAGCAAAGGCCCTGTACAGCAAGAGATGGAAAGCCTGCTCCGCGCAGCCTTTCCCGACGCCAATTTCATTCTGAGCAACGATAGCGCCAGCCATCACGGCCATATGGGCGACGACGGCAGCGGCGAGTCGCATTTCAGCCTGACGATCGAATGGGCGGGCTTTGCCGAAATGAACCGCGTCGCGCGGCAGCGCACGGTGAACAAGGCGCTGGGCGACCTGCCGGGCCAGCGTGTCCACGCGCTCGCGATCAAGGCAACCGCACCGGGAGAATGACGATGCCCGACAAGGTGAACCTCGCCGCCGCCTTCGCGACCTTTCACGATCACTGGAACCCGCGCGTCGCGGGGGACATCAACAATTTTCAGGTCAAGCTGGTGAAGTTCGCCGGCAAATTCGACTGGCATCACCATGATAGCGAAGATGAACTCTTCCTTGTCGTCGCCGGCCGGATGAAGATGGCGTTTCGCGACCGCGACGTGATCGTCGAGCCCGGTGAATTCATCATCGTGCCGCACGGCACCGAACATTGCCCCGAGGCATTGGACGGCGAATGTCAGGTCTTGCTGCTCGAACCGGGTTCGACGCTGAACACGGGCAATGTCGAAACCGAAAAAACCAGGAAAACATTGGAAAGGCTCGCTTGATGTTCGACATCATTACCCCCTCGACCCACGATCTCGGCGCTTTCGAAGTGCGCCGCACCCTGCCGAACAAGGCGCGGACGATGGTCGGCCCCTTCATCTTCGTCGACCAGTTCGGCCCGGCGCATTTCGACATCGGCCGCGGCATGGACGTGCGGCCGCACCCGCACATCAACCTCGCGACCGTCACCTATTTGTTCGAGGGCGCGATCGACCATCGCGACAGCCTCGGTACTTTTGCGACGATCCGCCCCGGCGCATGCAATCTGATGACCGCGGGCAGCGGCATCGTCCATTCGGAACGCACCCCCGCCGCCGAACGCGCCACCGGATCGGGCATTTCGGGGATGCAGACCTGGCTCGCTTTGCCCGACGGCAAGGAAGAGATCGACGCGGCGTTCGAGCATGTCGCAAAGGATGACCTGCCGCTGATCGAGGACAATGGCGTGTCCGCGCGCGTCATCATGGGCAGCCTGTGGGGCGCGACCTCGCCGATCACCCAGCATGCCGCGACGATCTACGCCGACATATTGATGAACGCGGGCGCGACGATTCCGATCGAGACCGAAGCCGACGAGCGCGCGGTGCTCGTGGCGCTCGGCGACGCCAGCCTCGATGGCGAGGCGCTCGATCGCTACAGCCTCTATATATTGAAGCCGGGGCAGGCGATGACGCTCCGGGCGACGACAGACGCGCGCGTGATGCTGCTCGGCGGCGAGGCCTTCAAGACGCCACGCCACGTCTGGTGGAATTTTGTGAGCTCATCGCGCGAGCGCATCAATCAGGCGAAGCATGACTGGAAGGATCGCAAATTCCCGCTCGTCCCCGGCGACAGCGAGGAATTTATCCCGATCCCCGAAGTGCCGAAGACGGTGAGCTATCCTTAAAGGGGGGGCTGCTGACCAATTGCCGACATTGAGCCCCTATCGATCAGCCGCCATTATCGTTGGTAATGGAGTAGCTCGCTCGCCCCTGTTGTCACGCAGTCGATGCCTGCTGGCATATTCGCGTCGTTGCTTCGTCACCTCATACAGGACGATCCCGGAACTTGTCGCGAGATTGAGGCTCTCGATCATTCCGAACATCGGAATGCTGACGCACACATCGCTTCGCGCGACAGCGAGATCGCTCAGCCCTCTTGCTTCGTTACCGAACCAAACCGCAAGTTTCGCGCGCTCTGCAAAGTTCGCTTCATGGAGATACCTGTTCGTCTTCCCCTTAACGTGTGGCGATGTGGCTATGGAGACGAAACGGTTCTTCTCAAGGTGAGCGAGACATTCCTCGGTGCTGTCGAACCGCTTAACGAAAGTCCATTTGACGGCGGAGACTGAAAGCTTCGATAGCTTCGGTTCGGAACGTAATTCCTGCCAATCGTCCGACAAGACGTGGCGTGGGTCCACGACGTAAACCTTCTCCGCCCCCAAGGCGTTCACGTTGCGAATGATGGTGCCGATGTTACGGGGGTTCTCCGGTTCCTCGATCACCACGATCAGGTTCTTGCAGCGAAAGTCCCTGATTTGGTCGGCCCGCTGCCGCGCTGGCCTCTTCACTTCTGTCACTTGTTCAGTTGTCACTCGCGCCTCCGCCGATTACCGCGCGTATACCCTAGAAATGGCGAAGCACCAATTTCCGTTTCCCATCCCAAAGCAGACGATCCTCTTCGCGATTTGCGCGCCGCACCCCCTTGCCACCGTTCCCAATCCCCGTCAGATTGGTTTCGAAAAGAAACCAAAACATCCCGAGGGAGCGATGTCGATGATCGGTGATTTCGAACAGCAGCGGGTGAAGCTTTCGACCGGGGTCGAACTCGACGTCGTCGACATGGGGCCACGCGATGCGCCGGTGCTCATCTTCCTCCACGGTTTTCCCGAATCGCATCGCACCTGGCGCTATCAGCTGCCGCATTTCGCGGCTCGCTTTCGGTGCATTGCGCCCGATCAGCGCGGCTATCGCGGCTCGTCGAAGCCGCAGGACGCCGAATCCTACACCCCCGACAAGCTGATCTCTGACATCTTCGCGCTCGCCGATGCGCTGGGCGTTGGCGAATTCACGATCGTCGGCCACGATTGGGGCGGGGCGATCGCATGGGGCGTTGCATTGGGCGGCCAGCCGGGCGGGCTGCATCCGGCGTGGGCGGGGCGGGTCACCCGCGCGGTGATCGCCAATGCGCCGCATCCCGCCATCTTCCAACATCTGCTCGCGACGAATGCCGACCAGCGCGCGGCCAGCCAATATATCCGCACCTTTCGCGATCCCGCGAGCGACGCGATCATCGAGGAGCGTGGCATCGCGGGCATTCTCGCGCACGCTTTTGAAGGACGCGTGCCGAGCGGCGGTGTCCAGCCACCCGACGAGATCGCCCGGCTGCTGAAGGATTGGGAGGATCGCGACACCTGCCGCGCGATGATCAACTGGTATCGCGGTTCGCCCGCCGTGGTTCCCGCGATGGACGAACCCTATGACGAACCGGCCGCCGCGTCCTTCCCGAAGCTCAATATCCCGGCGCTCGTCATCTGGGCGCTCGACGATGTCGCACTGCCGCCGTGCAATCTCGAAGGCATGGAGGAGTTGGTTCCCAATGTGACCATCGTCCATGTCCCCGAATGCGGCCATTTCGTGCCGTGGGATGCGCCCGATGCGGTCAATCGGGCAATGGATGAATTCCTCGCCGGGAACTAAATAACCCCATTATTTCGCCCAAGAAAAAGTGGCGGGCGGCGATCGCGCCGCCCGCCGTCGGGGGGGTCTGTTTCTGCGTATCTGAGGCACGCCTATTCAGTCTCGCCCGCACCGCATTTGTCTCGGCTGCGACTAGGGCCGAGGACTTTGGGTGGGGCGATTTAACCATATTGTTGGGCAGAATAGCAGGCTTTCACATTTTCCCATTCTTGCCATACTCCTGTAATGGAAGTGGGAGGACTCAGGGTCGCCTCGATCGTTGACCGGATCGATGGCCCGTCGAACTGGACGATCGAACGCGATGTCCATGTGCTGATCCTGTATGAAGCGGGAAGCTATCATTGGCTCGAAACCTGGCTCGACGATCAGCGAACCTCGCTCGGCGATCCGCTTCCCGGTGAAATGTGGCTGATCCCTGCGGGCCATATCTATCGCGGCGCGGCAAAGGGCGGCGGGGTTCGCACCATCGAGGTGGAAATCCCCGCCGCGCTTCTGGCGGTCGTGCCCGACACGCGCGCGCTCGCGGCGCATCGAGACCTCGCGCTGGCGGCGCTCGCCCGTGCGCTGCTCGCTGGTGATGCTGCAGCGGCTGACCCGATGGTCGCCATCCTTGCCAAGACGCTCGAGCCAATGGTGGGTCGTCCAGAGTCTCCCGCGATCATCCAGCGCATCAACGACCTGATGGTGTTCATCCAGACCCAGCTTGAAGTGTCGCTGACGGTCGAGGATATGGCGGCAGAGGCGGGCATGTCGGTGAACAGCCTGATCGTTCATTTCGCGCGCGCGACCGGACGCACCCCGGCGCAATATGTGCTGCGCCAGCGGCTGCGCCACGCCTGCTGGTTCCTGATGAACCGCCCGCTGTCGATCGCCGAGATCGCCTTTGCGACCGGCTTTTCCAGCCACGCCCATCTGTGCGCGATCTTTCGCCGCAAGATCGGCATGTCGCCGGGCGAGTGGCGAAGCCGCCATCGTTCGGATATTCTGCGAGCCGAAGGGGAGGAATAAAGATGTCGCACACGATGATCATGCTGATCGCCGGGATCGCCCTGCTGATCCTGCTGCGCCTGACGATCAGGGATGCCGTGTGGGCGACGCGGCTGTTCCTCATCCTGTGGCTGCTCGTCGCGATCGGCAATCTGCTCGTCGGGGTGCTCCATGCCGGCTACGGCTGGGCCGAGGAAGCGGGCATCGCGCTGGTCGTCTTCGGCGTGCCCGCGGCGCTGGCGCTGCTCGCGCGCCGCCTAGTGCGTTAGTTTTCGGGCCTGAGCAAACAGCCGCTGGCACCCGCATAGCGTGCACTGCGCGACGCGAGCAGCGGCACGCTGCCGGTCACGGTCCTGGTCGCGGGATCTTCGCTCAGCGATATCATTTCCATGCCCGGCTCGAAATCGCTCTGGCAGCCTTCGAGGCTGCGCCCCTGCACATAGCGGCACGAACAGCCGACGCGCGCGGCATAGGCCGAACCCAGCTCGGCCTGCGCTTCGAAAGAGGGGAATTTCCAGATTGCGAAGATCGCGAGGAGTAGCGCGATCCCGATCGCCCAGGGCAGGCAACCGCCCCAGCGACTCGGTTTCTTCGCAGGATGCGGGGGATTCGCGGGCGGCGGCGCAGGGGGCGGCACCTCGCCCGTTGTCGGGCCGGTCGGATTGATGTTATTCACTCGATCCATGATCACGAAAAAACGGCTGCTGGCAAGTGCCACCCTCGCGATGCTCGGCGCCTGGACGCTGACGCAGGCAGCGGGGCAGGGCAATATGGCGCCCGCGTCGCCCGCGCCGAAATTCGGCGCCTCGCTCGATGGCGTCGCGGCGGTCGACACGCCGCGGCCGCTGCCTGCGCTCCCCGCCGCGATCCGCGCACGCGCCGATGCGCTGTTCACCGCTTCCGACGATGTGGGACAGACGCGCGCGCTTCTGGTGCTGCGCGACGGCGAGCCGATCTATGAACGCTATGCCGCGGGCTTCGGCCCCGACACGAAGCTGATAAGCTGGTCGATGGCGAAAAGCATCACCGCGGTGCTTACCGGCTTCCTCGTCGCCGACGGGCAATTGTCGCTCGACGGGCCGGCGCCGGTGGCGGCGTGGCAGCGCAGCGGCGATCCGCGCGGTGCGATCACGCTGCGCAATCTGCTCCACATGTCCTCGGGGCTCGAGCATGTCGAAAATGGCGACCCGGTGTGGGACGGCGATACCGTGGCGATGCTGTTCGGCGGCGGCGCAGGGAACATGGCGGGCTTTGCCGAGGCCAAGCCCGCGGCGGCGCAGCCGGGTGAGGTCTTCAACTATAGCTCGGCGACCAGCGTCATCCTGGCAGACATCATCGCCGACACGCTGACGCCGTCGTCAAACCCCGACGCGCGGCGCGATGCGATGCGCGACTTCATCGGCGGGCGACTGGTCGAACCGCTCGGCATGACCAGCCTGACCCCCGAATATGACGCGCATGGCACGATGATCGGCGGATCGATCATGCACGCGACCGCCCGCGACTATGCCAGGTTCGGCGAATTTCTGCGCAACCGCGGCGTCGTGAACGGCCAGCGCCTGCTCCCCGAAACCTGGCTGCGGTTCATGCTGACGCCGTCGAAGAATGACGCGGGATATGGCGGGCATATCTGGCTCAATCGCAAACGCCCCGCAGGTGTCACCCCGGCGCTATGGCCCGACCGCGGCCCGAACGATTTGTTCGCGTGCATCGGCCATCAGGGGCAATATATCATCGTCTCGCCGTCGCAGCGGCTGACGATCGTCCGGCTCGGCGTCACCACCGACGACCAGTTCCCGGCGCTGCGTCGGCATCTCGCCGATCTGACGGCGGCGCTTTGAAATTAAAGCCGCTCCCCTTCAGGGGAGGGGTTGGGGTGTGGTGCAGCCTTGCGCTAGGCCGATGACCCCCACCCGCTGCGACCAGGAAGCAAGCTCGCAAGTCTCGGAGAGGGCGTGTTCCATCAGAGCAAAAAATCCCCGACGAGCGTCGTGACGCAAGTGCCGGTGAGTTCGACCATGTCGCCGTCGAGGCGGCAGCCGACATGCCCGCCGCGCGCGCTCGCCTGATAGGCAGCGAAGCGGTCGCGGCCCAGCCGCACTGCCCAATAGGGGGTCAGCACACTGTGCGCCGATCCGGTCACCGGGTCTTCGTCGATCCCGGCGCCGGGTGCAAAGGCGCGGCTCACGACGTCGGCGCCCGACGGATCGCCGGCGCCCGGCGCGGTCGCGATATAAAGAATGTCGCCGCCCTCTTTCAGCGCGCGCATGTCGGGTGTCAGCGCGCGGACGCTTGCGGCGTCGCGATAGGCGATCAGCGCATAGCCGCCATCGTGCCACATCGTCTCGACCGGATCGCCGCCGAGCGCGCTAACGAAGTCGGACATCGCCTTCGGCGCGGGGGTATAGGCGGGCAGCGCCATCTTGTAGCCGCCGTCTTCGCCGTTCCGCGCGACGCGCAAGATACCGGCCTTGCGCGTGCGGAAAATCATGTCGCTCCGCCACTGTGCCGCGGTCAGCAGGACGTGCCCGCTCGCCAGCGTCGCATGGCCGCACAATGCCACCTCCAGTGACGGGGTGAACCAGCGGAGTTCATAATCGGCCTCGTCGCTTTCGTCGGGCACCAGAAAGGCGGTTTCGGCAAGATTATTCTCGGCCGCGATCGCCTGCAACGTCGCGTCGTCGAGCCATTCCTCGAGCGGCATCACCGCGGCGGGATTGCCCGTAAAGGGCCGGTCGGCAAAGGCATCGACCTGCGTAATCGGAATACGGCGTGCGGCACTCATGGATACAGCAATCCTTTCGTCCAGCCATCACGGGCGCGCCGGAACTGGGTGCGCTCGTGCAACCGGTGCGCGCGATCCTGCCAGAACTCGATCGCCGAAGGATTAACGCGCCAGCCTGACCAGCGCGGCGGTCGGGGGACGTCCTGTCCATCGAACCGCACCTGCATGTCCTCGAAGCGCGCCTCGAACGTCTCGCGGCTGGCCAGCGGGCGCGACTGGTCGCTCGCCCATGCGCCGAGTTGGCTGTCGCGGCTGCGCGTCGCGAAATAGGCGTCGGCAGTGGCATCCTCGACGGGCGTCACCGCGCCCTCGATGCGGATCTGCCGCCGCAGCGACTTCCAGTGAAAGAGCAGTGCGACGTGGGGATTCGCCGCCAGCTCGCCGCCCTTGCGGCTGTCGAGATTGGTATAAAAGACAAAGCCGTCGGGCCCATGTCCCTTGAGCAGCACCATGCGCAGCGACGGATGGCCGTCCGGTGTCGTCGTTGCGAGCGCCATCGCATTGGCATCATTGGGCTCGCTCGCGCGTGCTTCGATGAACCAGTCATCGAACAGGGCAAAGGGATCATCTTTCATTCGCGCGGTCATAATGGTCCGTGCGCAGATGGTCGAGCGCGATATCGAGGGAACTTGACCTTGTGCGGCACATTCCCACATCGAGGCGCAATCGGGCTTCACGCCCGGTCACTAATCGGGCTACAGGAGCAAAATGGCCGATCCCTATTCCACCCTAGGCGTTGCAAAGACTGCAAGCGAAGCGGAAATCAAGTCCGCGTACCGCAAGCTCGCCAAGGAATTGCACCCCGACAAGAACAAGGACAACCCGAAGGCGTCGGAGAAATTCTCCGACGTGACCAAGGCGTATGACATCTTGTCGGACAAGACGAAGCGCGCGCAGTTCGACCGCGGCGAGATCGACGGCGAGGGCAATCCCGCCATGCCCTTCGGCTATGGCGGCGGCGGCGGCGGTTTTCGTGGCGACCCGCGCACCGGTCCTGGCGGTTTCAGCGGCTTCGGTAACGAGAGCGCCGATTTTGGTGATATCTTCGAGGGGTTGTTCGGCCGCGGTGGCGGCCCGGGGGGCGGACCCTTCGGCGGCTTCGGCGGGCGTAGCGCGCCGCCGCAGAAGGGCGCCAATGTCGCCTATCGCCTGGCGGTCAGCTTCATCGACGCCGCGACTCAGGCGCCGCAGCGCATCGCGCTCGCCGATGGCGCGACGATCGATCTGAAACTGCCCGCCGGGGTCGAAACCGGCACCCAGATGCGTCTCGCGGGCAAGGGGCAGGCGGGTCCGGGCGGCAACGGCGACGGCATCGTGACTATCACGGTCAAGGATCATCCCTTTTACGAACGCGAGGGCGCGAACATCCGCCTCGACCTGCCGGTGACGCTGAACGAGGCAGTCAAGGGCGCGAAGATCAAGGTGCCGACGGTCGACGGCCCCGTCATGCTGTCGATCCCCGCCGGCTCCTCGTCGGGCAAGGTGATGCGTCTCAAGGGCAAGGGATTCAGCCAGAAAAGCGGCGGCCGCGGCGACCAGCTCGTCCGCCTGATGGTCGACCTGCCCGCCGACGACGAGGCGCTGATCAGGCTGCTCAGCGAATGGGTCGATCCGCGCGACGTGCGGGCGGAGCTTGGCGTGTGATGCGTGGCTGAAACCACCCCCCCCCGCCCGGCGCCTGCCGAAGCGGCCGCTATCGACCAACTCGCGCGCGAGATCGCTATCGAGGTCGATCAGGAGTTTCTGGCGGGGGGGCATTCACCGCATTCGCCCGAGGCGCGCGCCGAGCGCGCCAAGCGTTTCGAACTGCGCGCCCACGCGAAAGGCCTGCTCCATCGCGGCCGGGAAACGCTCGGTCCTGGGACCCGTGCCTTCAAGATCATGCGCCGCGTTGTCGTCGGCACCTATACCGACGGCTTCATCCACGCGGGCAATCTCGCCTATCTCGCGCTGATCGCGCTCTTCCCTTTTTTCATCCTGATGGCGGCCGCCTTGTCCATTTTCGGCGGCAGCGTCGGCGGCGAGCGCGCCGTCGAGGCGGTCTTCTCGACCATGCCGCCCACGGTCGCGAAGGCTCTGTCGGGGCCGATCCGCGAAGTGATGACGGCGCGCACGGGCATTTTCCTGTGGCTCGGCGCGCTCGTTGCGCTTTGGACCGTGGGAAGTCTGATCGAAACGGTGCGCGACATCTTGCGCCGTGCCTATGGCACACAGTTCAGCAAGGGGTTCTTCCACTACCGCTTGCTGTCGATCGGTATCATCACCGGGGCTGTCGTGTTGATGCTGCTGTCGTTCAGCATGCAGGTGCTGATCGTCGGGATCGAACAATTCGTCACCCGCGTGCTGCCGGAGCAGTTTCAGGCGTGGGGCGTGGTCGCCATTTCGCGCGGGGTGTCCGGCGCCGGGCTGTTCCTTGCCATTTATATGCTCTTCTACAGCCTGACGCCGTCGAAATACCGCCAGCTCAAATGCCCGAAATGGCCGGGCGCTTTGTTCACGACCCTGTGGTGGATCGGCGTCACCCTTGCGCTGCCGCCCTTGCTCGCCAGCCTGCTCAGCTATGACGCAACCTATGGCAGCCTTGCGGGTGTGATGGTCGCGCTTTTCTTTTTCTACCTCGTCGGATTGGGTATGGTGATGGGCGCCGAACTCAATGCCGCTTTGGTAGAGGTTGAGGATTTGGGCCACGACGCTATTGGGCGCGTCGACGATATGATTACCGGAGACAAGAAATGACGGGTCTGATGACAGGCAAGCGCGGGTTGATCATGGGCCTTGCGAACGACAAGTCGCTCGCCTGGGGCATTGCCAAGGCGCTGCACGCGCATGGCGCCGAATTGGCGATCTCCTATCAGGGCGAGGTGATGCTGAAGCGCGTCAAGCCGCTCGCCGACCAGCTCGGCTGTGATTTCCTGATCGACTGCGACGTGTCCGACATGGACAATCTGGACAAGGCGTTCGGGACGCTGTCGGCGCGCTGGCCGACGATCGACTTCGTTGTCCACGCGATCGGTTATACCAACAAGGAGGCGCTCCGCGGCCATTATGCCGATGTGACGCTCGACGACTTCCTGATGACGATGAACATCAGCGTCTACAGCTTCACCGCGGTCGCGAAGCGCGCGGCATCGATGATGACGCCGTTCGACCCCGAAACGGGCAAGGGCGGCGGCTCGCTGCTGACGCTCAGCTATTATGGCGCCGAAAAGGTGATCCCGCATTATAATGTCATGGGCGTTGCGAAATCGGCGCTCGAAACCAGCGTCAAATATCTCGCCAATGACTACGGCCCGCAGGGCGTCCGCGTGAACGCGATTTCGGCCGGCCCGATCAAGACGCTCGCCGCGTCGGGGATCGGCGATTTCCGTCTGATCCTCAAATGGAACGAACATAACGCGCCGCTGCGCCGCAACGTCACTATCGACGATGTCGGCGGCTCGGCGCTCTACCTGCTCAGCGACCTCGCGAGCGGAGTCACGGGCGAAACGCACCATGTCGATGCGGGTTACCACACCGTCGGCATGAAGCAGGAAGACGCTCCGGACATCTCGCTGGTATGAGTTTCAACAGCTTCGGACGCGTTCTTCGCTTCACGACCTGGGGGGAAAGCCATGGCCCCGCGCTCGGCGCCGTCGTCGATGGCTGCCCTCCGCGCCTGTCGCTGTCCGAAGCTGACATCCAGCCCTATCTCGACAAGCGCCGCCCCGGCCAGTCGCGCCACACGACGCAGCGGCAGGAACCCGATCAGGTGCGTATCCTGTCGGGCGTCTTCGAAGGCAAGACGACGGGCACGCCGATCAGCCTGATGATTGAGAATGTCGACCAGCGCTCGAAGGATTATGGCGAGATTGCGCAGGCCTATCGCCCCGGCCACGCCGATTATGCCTATGACGCCAAATATGGCATTCGCGATTATCGCGGCGGCGGCCGGTCGAGCGCGCGCGAGACCGCGGCGCGCGTCGCCGCGGGCGGGGTCGCACGGCTGGTGATCCCCGAGGTTCAGATCCACGCCTGGGTCGCCGAAATCGGCGGCGATGCGATCGATCCTGCGAATTTCGACCTCGAAGAAATCGACCGCAATCCCTTTTTCTGTCCCGACCCCGCCGCAGCGCAGCGCTGGGAAGGTCTGATGGACGCCGCGCGCAAAGCGGGAAGTTCGCTTGGCGCGGTCATCGAATGTGCCGCCAGCGGGGTGCCTGCCGGCTGGGGCGCGCCGATCTATGCCAAGCTCGACAGCGACCTTGCCGCCGCGATGATGGGGATCAACGCCGTGAAGGGCGTCGAGATCGGCGCGGGCTTCCACGCCGCGCGCCTGCGCGGCGAAGAAAATGCCGATCCGATGCGCCCGGCGACCGACGGCAGCAACCGCCCCGATTTCCTGTCGAACAACGCTGGCGGCATCGCGGGCGGCATCTCGACCGGCCAGCCCGTCGTCGTGCGCGTCGCCTTCAAGCCGACGAGTTCGATCCTGACTCCCGTGCCCACGGTGAACAAGGCGGGCGAGGCGACCGACATCGTCACCAAGGGGCGTCACGACCCCTGCGTCGGCATCCGCGGCGCGCCGGTGGTCGAGGCGATGATGGCGCTCGTCCTTGCCGACCATAAATTGCTCCACCGGGCGCAGAACGGCTGATGATCGACGCGCTGAGAGCTTTCATCGAAGCGCAACAGGCGGTCATTTCGCTGGTCGTTCTTGCTGGCATCTTCGTGGGTTTTATGATGGAGCGTCTGCCGGCGACGGTAATCGCGGTCGTGGGGGCGTGCGTCTATCTCGCGCTCGGCATTCTCGACGCCGACGGTATATATTCGGTGTTTTCGAACTCGGCGCCGATCGTCATCGGCGCGATGTTCGTGCTGTCGGGCGCGCTGATCCGCACCGGCGTGATCCAGCGCGTTGCCGACGCGATCATGAAGCGCGCCGAGAAACACCCGCGACTGGCGATTGTCGAAGTGCTCGTGGGGGCGCTCGTCGCTTCGGCCTTCCTCAACAACACGCCGGTCGTCGTGGTGCTGATCCCGATCATGATGAAACTTTCCGAAGTGACCGGGGTCAGCGCCAAAAAGCTGCTGATGCCGCTGTCGATCGTCGCGGTGCTCGGCGGCACGCTGACCTTGATCGGCACCTCGACCAACCTCGTCGTCGACGGCATTGTGCGTCAGGCGGGGATGGAACGCTTCGGTATCTTCGAAATCACCCCCATCGGCCTTGTCACCGCTGCCTCGGGCGTGATCGGCCTTGCGCTGATGTGGTGGCTCCTGCCGTCGGACAGCCCGATAAAGGGCCCCGCCGGGACGCACGACGCGCATCAATATCTGACCGAACTCGCGCTGGAAGAGGATGACCCGCTTGTCGGAATGACGACCGAGGCCTTCCGCGACTTGCCGCGATCGGGGCGCGTCGTCGGGGTGCGCCGCGCCTCGACGGTCGTGCATGGCGCCGACCTCGAACATTGGACACTAGCGGCCGGCGACCGGCTGATCGTGCGCGTCGATGGCGCGACTTTGATGACATGGCGCGAACAGCGCCGTTTCCGCCTCGGCATTGGTTCGGGCGAGCCCGGCGAGGGCGATATGGTCGTCGAAACGATGATCGCGTCGAACCATCCGGCGATCGGTCAGCGGCTGGTCGACATCCCGTTCCTGCAAAAGGTCCGCGCGCGCATCATCGGCCTCGACCGCCCCGCGCACGAGCCCGGGCCCGATCTCGCCAGCGTCCGCATCCGTCCCGCCGACCGGCTGCTCGTCGCGGGCGGCGCGCGCGAGGTCGAGGCGCTGCGCGACAACCCGCATCTGATCGGCGCCGATCTCGCCAAGGTCCGCGCGTTCCGGCGCGGCAAGGCGTGGATCGCGATCCTGTGCATGCTTGGTGTCGTTGCCCTGGCTGCTCTCGACGTCATGTCCATCGGCGTCGCCGCGATCATTGCGATCGGCGTCATCCTCGTCACGCGCTGTATCGACAGCGAGGAGGCGTGGGGCACGATCGACGGCGACGTGCTGATCCTGATCTTCGCGATGCTCGCGGTGGGTCTCGCGCTCGAACAGAGCGGTGCGGTCGCGATGATGGTCGGCTGGGTAAAGCCCTCGCTTGCCGACGCGCCGGCGTGGGTGCTGGTGTTCGGCATCTATTTCTTTGCGCTGATCCTGTCCGAATTGCTCAGCAACAATGCCGTCGCGGCGCTGATGACCCCGGTGACCCTGGCGATCGCGGCCGAACTCGGCGTCGATCCGCGCCCGCTGGTTATCGCGCTGATGATCGGCGCCTCGGCCTGTTTCGCGACCCCGATCGGCTATCAGACGAACACGATCGTTTATGCCGCGGGCGATTATCGTTTCGTCGATTTCGTGAAGATCGGCGTGCCGCTCAATATCATCACCGGCGTTTCGACCTGTTTCGCGATCGTCTTCTTCATGACGTGACGCGGGGCGATTGCCCGCGGCGCGCGGGACTGTTAGGCCCGCTTCCCATAAAGACCCGCCGCGGCGGGACAGGGGAGTAATTTATGGGCCATCGCCTGACTTTGTATATTCTGATCGGGATGATCCTCGGGGTCATTGCCGGCTATTTGGTGCGGGTCTATGTCCCCGCCGACAGCGAAGCTTTCACTTACTGGCTGCGCAGCTTCAGCACGCTTTCGACGATCTTCCTCAACCTGATCAAGCTCGTCGTCGCGCCGCTGATTCTCGCCACACTCGTCGCGGGCATCGCGCATATGGGCGACAGCTCGGCGCTCGGCCGTATCGGCACGCGCGCCATCGCCTGGTTCATCCTCGCCAGCCTGATCTCGATCAGCCTTGGCCTGATCATGGTCAATTTCTTCGAACCCGGCGCTGGGCTCAACCTCACCGTCGGCGCATATTCGATCGCCGAGGTGGGCGAGGTCAAGAAACTCGATCTGTTCGAGTTTATCGAACATGTGTTCCCAAAGAATATCTTTCAGGCGATGGCGGACAATAATGTCCTCCAGATCCTCGTTTTCGCCCTGTTCGCGGGCGTCGGCCTGACCGCCATCGGCGACAAGGGCAAGCCGCTGGTGCGCGGCGCCGAGGCGCTCGCCGAACTGATGCTGCAAATCACCGGCTATGTAATGCGCCTCGCGCCGATCGCGGTGTTCGGCGCGCTCGCCGGCGTCGTCGCCAAATATGGTCTCGGTATCCTTGGCACCTATGCGGAGCTGGTCACCGAATTCTATCTCTCGCTCGTCGTGCTGTGGGTCATTCTGCTCGGCGCGGGCGCGATCTTCCTCGGTCGCCGGATATTCTCGCTGATCCGCTACATCCGCCAGCCGCTGCTGATCGCTTTTTCGACCGCCTCGTCCGAGGCTGCGATGCCCAAGCTGTTCGAACAGCTCGACCGGTTCGGCGTGCCGCGCCGCATTTCGGGCTTCGTGCTGCCCTTGGGTTACAGCTTCAACCTCGATGGGTCGATGATGTATGCGAGCTTCGCGACGCTATTTATCGCGCAGGCTTATGGCATCGATCTGTCGATCACGCAGCAGATCCTGATTCTGCTGACGCTGATGGTGTCGTCGAAAGGCATCGCCGCGGTGCCGCGCGCCAGCCTGGTCGTGATCACCGCGACGCTCGCGATGTTCGACCTGCCGGTCGAGGGCGTCGCGTTGATCTTTGCAATCGACCAGTTCCTCGACATGGGCCGCACCGCGACCAATGTCGTCGGCAATGCGGTGGCGACGAGCGTGATCACCAAATGGGAGGGCATGCTGGAAGCGCCCGAACCGCCCGACCTCGAACGGCCGCACGCGCCGGCGCATACGCCGCATCATGGAACCCGCGGGCTCGATCTTCGTGATGACATAGCGGAGGGTGAAAACAAGCCAGCGGCCGGGTAGCGCGTAGCAAGCGAGCTTCGGGCCGCCCGACCGGGGCGAGCAAGGAGCTGACATATGGCCGAAGCGGCAGCAATCGACGACGCCGGACGTGACGAAGCGCGCGCCCGGCGGCTGCGCTGGCGCATGCTGGTCGGCTTTCTCGCTGGCCTCATCATCGGGCTTGGCGTCCATTATGGCGCACCGGCCGCGGTGTGGGTCGACACGGTCACCACTTATGTGACCGGGCCGCTGGGGCAGATCTTCCTCCGCCTGCTGTTCATGCTCGTCATCCCGCTGCTCGTCTCGGCGCTGATCGTCGGCGTGGCCGAAATGGGCGAGATGCGCGCGCTGAAATCGGTTGGCCTGCGCACGCTCGTCTATACGATCGCGGTGTCGACGATTTCGGTCGTCATCAGCCTGGCCGTCGTCAACCTGATCCAACCCGGCGCTGGGGTCGATCCCGCGCTGGCACGCTCGCTGATGGCGGAGGGTGCTGCGGGCGCGCAGGCGATCGCCGAGCGGGCGGGTGAATCGAAATCCGGGATAGACGCGGTGGTCGCGATCGTCCCCGACAATATCTTCGCGGCGATGGGCGCGAATGATGTGCTCGCGGTGATGTTCTTCGCGCTGTTCTTCGGCATCGGGCTGATGCTGGTGAGCACCCCGCGGACCGAGACGCTGAAAACGGCGATCGAGGGCGTGTTCGAGGTGGTAATGAAGCTGATCGGCATCGTCATCCAGCTCGCGCCGATCGCGGTTTTCTGTTTCATGTTCAACCTTGCCGCGCAGTTCGGCTGGGATCTCATCATCCGCCTGTCGGCCTTTGTCGGCGTCGTGCTGCTCGCGCTTGCGCTTCAGATGTTCATCGTCTTCCCCATCCTGCTGAAGACGCTGGCCGGGAAATCGCCGGTCCTGTTCTTTCGCCAGACGCAGGAGGCGTTTGTGATGGCGTTCGCGACCGCCTCGTCGAATGCGACGCTGCCGACGGCGCTGCGCGTCGCGCACGATCAGCTGCGGCTGCCCGACAAGGTCGCGCGCTTCGTGCTCACCATCGGCGCGACCGCGAACCAGAATGGCACTGCGATGTTCGAGGGCGTGACGGTGATCTTCCTCGCGCAATTCTTCGGCATCGACCTGACGCTGCAGCAGCAAATCGTCGTGATGCTCGTGTGCATCCTCGGCGGCATCGGCACCGCGGGCGTTCCTGCGGGATCGCTGCCCGTGATCGCGCTGATCCTCGCCTCGGTCGGCGTGCCGCCCGAAGGCATCGGCCTGATCCTCGGCGTCGACCGCTTCCTCGATATGTGCCGCACGACATTGAACGTCGTCGGCGACCTCGTCGCCGCGACGGTGGTGTCGGCCGGGGTGAAGGACGGACGGGCGACGGAGGCAGCGCCGCCGGCTTAGGTCTTAATCGGGACGCGCGTCGTTGCCGCGGTCGCTGCGCGCGCGGCCCGCCGGTGCGGCTTGCCGCGGTTCGGGCGCACTGCGCACCGCTGGGGCCGGCGGCTGCGCGGGCGGGCGATAGGCGGGTGCGGGCCGTCCGGCGCGCGGCGCACGGTCGGGCATGGCCGACGGGGCAGGGCGCTGACGCGGCGGGCGTGCGCCGCCGCGGTCGCCGCGCGGGGTGGAAAACATCTCGCCGGGCTCGGTCGCGGGCAGGTTGCGTATGGGGCGCGGGCGGCCCGCAGTGCCTTCCTGCGGAACCGGGCGCGGGCGCCCGCCGCCCCACTCGGGGCGACCGGGGCGTCCGGGGTTGTTCGATCCGGGGGGCGCGCCGGTCGCGCCGTCGCCCGGGCGATTCGGCCGACCCGGACGCGTGCCGCGCGGACGGTCATTGTCGCGGTCGCCGCGATTCCAGCCGCCGGGGCGGCCCGGCTTCCAGTCGTTCCGTCCGCCATGATGTTTCCACCACGCGCGGCGCCCGCCCCAATAATTCAGATATTGGCCGCGCAGCGGGTAGCGATTGCGGTAATTGTCGAACATCCACATGCCATAGCCGGGGTAGTAATAATCGTCGTACCAGCCGCCGCCGAAGCCGATATTGACGAAGCCGCCGCCGTAATCCGACGCGTCGTAACAATCATAGCCATAGCCGTCGTCATAGGCATAGCCGTCATAATCATAATAGGCGTCGCCATAGCGCGAAGAACAATCGCCGCCCGACGCATAGCTCGCCCCATAGACGTCGCCATAATAGCAGCCGCCGAGCATCGTCGTCGCGACCGCGCCAAGCGCGATGGAGAGGGGGCGCTTCAAACTCTTCGCCATGGGCTTTGTCCTTTCGGGTCCAACGGTTGCGACCCGTCACAGTGACAAGCGAATTGCACGAGTCGAGTTGAATTTGCGGTGAATAGCGTCCCACGCGCAGAAAGGGCTTACTTGCATCGATGTCAGTAGTGCGTTACCTCTGACGCGACCGACAGGATGGACGAGGGACAGGATACGATGAACGCGCCGACGAATATCCAGCCGATGAACAGCCACTGGTCCGAAAAGCGCTTCGGCCCCGACACACAGCATTGGCTGCCGCGCAATTCCGACCGCGCGATCGATCATATCCCGGGCGAGGACGGCATGCCGGTAATCGGCAACACGCTCGAACAGCTCGGCGACTATCGCGGGTTCACCAACCGCATGGTGGCCAAATATGGCCGCGTCTATCGCAACAACAGCTTCGGCGGGCGCAGCGTCGCGCTCCACGGCCCCGAGGCGAACGAACTCGTCATGTTCGACCGCGACAAGATATTCTCGTCCGAACAGGGCTGGGGGCCGGTGCTCAACCTGCTCTTCCCGCGCGGATTGATGCTGATGGATTTCGAAAAGCACCGCGCCGATCGCAAAATCTTGTCGGTCGCCTTCAAGCCCGAACCGATGCGCCACTATGCCGAATCGCTGAACGAGGGGATTCGCGATCGCATCGGCAAGTGGAGCGGCAAGACCTTCAAATTCTATCCCGCGATCAAGGAACTGACGCTCGACCTTGCCGCGACCAGCTTCCTCGGCATTCCGTGGGGGCCCGAGGCCGACAAGGTCAACAAGGCGTTCGTCGACATGGTGCAGGCGTCGATCGGCGTCGTGCGGGTGCCCTTGCCCTTCACCGCGATGGGGCGCGGGGCCAAGGGGCGCGCTTATCTGGTCGACTATTTCGGCAAGATGGTGCCCGAGCGCCGCGACGGCACGGGCGAGGATATGTTCAGCCAGATCTGCCGCACGCGCGACGACAATGGCGATCATATGAGCGTCGAGGCGATCGTCGACCATATGAACTTCCTGATGATGGCGGCGCACGACACGATCACCAGCTCGATCACCTCAATGGTCTGGGAACTCGCGAAGCATCCCGAATGGCAGGATAAATTGCGCGAAGAGATGCTCGCCGTGTCGCCCGCGGGCGAGGGCGTCGGGCACAACAGCCTCGGCCAGCTCGAAATGACCGAATGGGCGTTCAAGGAGGCCCTGCGTCTCGTCCCTCCGGTGCCGAGCTTCCCCCGGCGCGCGCTTAAGGATTTCGAATATGGCGGCTACCGGATTCCTGCCGGCACGTCGGTCGGCGTCAGCCCCGCCTATACGCATATGATGGCCGAGCATTGGCCCGAACCCGAAAAATTCGACCCGATGCGATTCTCGCCCGAGGTCGCGCGCGAGCGGCACAAATATGCCTGGGTGCCCTTCGGCGGCGGCGCGCATATGTGCCTCGGCCTGCACTTTGCCTATATGCAGGCAAAGATCTTTTTCCACCACGTCATCACGACGCACCGGATCGTCGTCGCCGAGGGCTATGCGCCCGAATGGCAGGTGCTGCCGATCCCGCGGCCGAAAGACGGGCTGACGGTCAGCTTCGTTCCGCTTGCATAGCAATTCGCGCCAGGCCCCCTAGCCAGCTGTGAGCGTTCGCATATAGCATAGGCCGAGGAAGTGTCCGGGCAGTGTGCCGGACACCGAACGCGGGGAGGGGGCGCCTTGTTTTTCGAAAGCCGGATATTCCGCGGCTGGTATGCCGGCATGATGCTGCTGTGGGTGCTGCTGTTCGCCGCGCTGAACTCATTCGTCTTCCTGTGGGAGCATTGGTATTATCCCGCGATCATGGTCCTCGGCGCCTTTGTTGCCGGATTGACCCCCGAAGGCGGCGGCGCCGTCGCCTTTCCGGTGCTCAGTATCTTCCTCGACGTGAAACGCGAAATGGCGCGCGATTTCAGCCTGATGATCCAGTCGGTCGGGATGACGAGTGCGAGCATCTGGATATTGTCGCGCCGCGGCCAGCACCTGCCCGCCTACACGCCCGTCCTCTGGCTCGTCCCGGCTGCCTTCGCCGGCTTCATTCTCGGGATGCTGTTGCTCCAGTCGATCCCCGTCTTCGTCATCCAGGCGCTGTTCCTCAGCCTCATCACGACCTTCGCGCTCGCCTATGTCTTCGGTAAACATCGCGGCGTTCGCCCGCTGCTTGCGGTACGCGGCACGGGCGACCGAGCGATGCTGGGCGGCGTCGCGCTGGTCGGCGGAATGTGCGCCAGTCTGTTCGGGACCGGCGCCGACATCGTCATCTATACCTTGCTCGTCACGCGCTTTCGCATGAATGAAAAGGTCGCGACGCATATCAGCATCATGGTGATGGCTGCGATTTCGATCCTCGGCTATGCCTATCGTTTGTTCTGGGATGGCGACATCAGCGCCTATCAGGTGCAAACTTGGCTTTGCGCCTATCCGGTCGTGCTCTTCATGGCGCCGTTCGGCAGCTATATTCTCGGCAAGCTCAACGTCGAATGGATGTTGCGCGCGATTGTCGCACTCAATTTCTTCCAGATGGTCTATTTCAACTGGAAGAATCCCAGCTTTGAAAAGCTCGCCTATTCGGGCGGTTTCTCGCTGGCGCTGTTTGCGATATTCTGGATTTCGCTCGCGCGCCTCGCGCGCGAACGCGCGGCCGTCGTGCTGCCCGATCCCGGCAGTGCGGGTGCATCGGGCTAGCCCGCACCGCGCCGCTTGTGCCGACGCGGCGGGCGCGCCACTAAGGCCGGGTGAAGACTCTTCGTCCCTATCTCATCGGGTTCGCCATCGCAGTGCTGCTGACCCTCGGCGCGATCCTCGGCATGCAGTGGGTGCGCGATCATCCCGAACATATCCCCGGTGCCCGCTTCGAACTCGCGCACCCGCAGGGCTGGGCGACGCACCGCAAGCTGGTGGCGCTCGCCAGCGACGACAGCGCCTGCTTCGCCGCCTTCGACCGCGCCGAGGCTGGCTATCTCCGGCGGCCGGCGATCGGTAGCGGCGCGTGCCGCGCGAGCCAGCGGATGATCCTGACCGGCGACCGCTTTGTGCCGACGATGCGGCCTGCGGGTGCGGCGCCCAGCTGTGCGGTCACCGCCGCGATGGCGCTGTGGAACCGCGACGTGGTTCAGCCGCTCGCGCAGAGATATTTCGGGCAAAGGGTCGTCGAACTTGAAAATCTTGGCAGCTATAATTGCCGCAAGATCGCCGGGGAGCAGGCGCAAAGCCAGCATTCCACCGCCAACGCGATCGACATCGCGGCCTTCGTCCTTGCCGACGGCACGCGCATTTCGCTGATCAACGACTGGGCGCCGGGCGACAAGCGCAGCGAGTTTCTGCACGCGGTCCGCGACGAAACATGCGGCCTGTTCAGTACGATCCTGTCGCCCGACTATAACCGCGCGCACGCCGACCATTTCCATTTGGACATGGCGGCGCGGACGGCGGACTGGACCGTCTGCCGCTAGGCGCGCCTCCGTCCGCCGGTGCCGGGTACGAGCATCGGCGTCGTTTCGCGATAGGCGGTATAATCGGCGCCGAAGGTGTCGATCAGGTTGCGCTCCTCGAGCCGGATCGCGACCAGCATATAGACGGACATGCCGATCGCGAGCAGCAGGTGCCCCGCGGTCATCGCCGGCGTCGCCCAAAAGGCGAGGAAAAAGCCCGCGTAAAGCGGATGCCGGACCAGCTTGTAGAAAAAGGGCTGATGCAAAACCGGCTTTGCGTCGATGCGCGCGCGCCAGGCGAACCACGCCTGTTGCAGACCGAACAGCTCGAAATGATTGATCAGGAAGGTGCTGACGAGGACGATTGTCCAGCCGAGGCCGAACAGACCCCACAGCGCGGCCGCGCCCGCAGGGTTTTCGACGGTCCAGACCGGCGCGGTCATCGGATGCCAGCCGAGGAAGAGGATGACGAGCACGAGGTTTGTCGTCATCACATAGGTCGACCGTTCGATCGGCGGCGGGACATAGCGCGTCCAGACGGCCTTGAACGCCGGCCGCGCCATCACGCTATGCTGCAAGCCGAACAGCGCAATCAACGCGAGGTTCACGGGCAGCGCCAGCCCCGGCGACGACTCCGGCCCGCGATCGACCGTCAGCGGCGCGCCGGGAAGATTGCCGGTGAAAGCGATAAGATACAGAAATACTGCGAGAAAGATTGCATAGGCGATTGCGGCGTAAAGCAGGTAGAAAATGCGCGTCATGGCAAGGCTCCCCTGAAGGGGGAGTCTTAGCATATTCGGCGCAAAAAAGCGCCTTTAGACGGTGAAGCTTTCGCCGCAGCCGCACGCACCCTTGGCGTTCGGATTCTCGAACACAAAGCCCGCCGCGAAATCATCCTCGACCCAGTCCATCGTGCTGCCGATCAGGTAGAGCACCGACGCGCCGTCGATGTAGAAAATGCCGCCGGGGGTCTCGATCTTCTCGTCGAATTTCACCTCTTCGGTGACATAATCGACCGAATAGGCGAGGCCGGAGCAGCCCCGGCGGGGGGTCGACAGGCGAACGCCGATGGAACCCTCGGGCGCCGCAGCCATCAACGCGGCAACGCGTTCCTCGGCGTTCGGCGTCAGCGTGACGGCGGCAGGGCGAGCGCGCGTTTTCGTTTCGGTCATCACAACATTCCCAGTTCGAGCCGCGCTTCGTCGCTCATATTCTGCGGCGACCACGGCGGATCCCAGACCAGATTGACCTCGGCATCGCCGACGCCCGGCACTGCGCCGACGCGCAATTCGACTTCGGCGGGCATCGATTCGGCGACCGGGCAATGCGGCGTCGTCAGCGTCATCGTGACGACGGCATGACCCTCGTCGATCTCGACATTATAGATCAGGCCAAGGTCGTAGATATTCACCGGAATTTCCGGGTCGTAAATGTCCTTCAGTGCGTTGATCACGGCTTCGTAAAGGTCGCCGCCGACTGCGCTCGGTGCGACGGCCGCGGGCTTGGCCGCAAGGAAGCCCTCCAGATAGTCGCGCTTGCGCTCCAGCTTCTCGGGTGCGGTCTCGACATCCGCGACGCGTGCCTTCGGTGGTGCCTCGACGCTTTCCACTTCCTCGACCCGAATCCCGGTCTCACTCATGCGGTCCTCACTCATCCGAAAATCCTCTCGACGCGGGCGAGGCCATCGATCAGCGCCGCCACATCGTCGTCCTTGCTGTAAACGCCAAAACTCGCGCGCGCGGTCGCCGAGACGCCGAGATGCTCCATCAGCGGCTGTGCGCAATGGTGCCCGGCGCGGATCGCGACCCCGCTTTCATCCAAGATAGTGCCGATGTCGTGCGGATGAACCCCCGCCATTGCAAAACTGACGATTCCGGCGCTGTTTTCGGGGCCGAAAAGTGTGATGCTGTTCTTGCGCGCCAGCGCCTCGCGCAGCATGCCGACGAGCTTGCATTCATGCGCGTGGATCGCGTCGATGCCTACGCCCGTGACATAATCGACCGCCGCCGCCAGCCCGATCGCCTCGATAATCGCCGGCGTTCCCGCCTCGAAGCGCGTCGGGGCAGGAGCATAGGTGGTCTTTTCAAAGGTCACACGGTCGATCATCGACCCGCCGCCCTGCCAGGGCGGCAGCGCGTCGAGCTTGTCGCTCCAGAGCACGCCGACGCCGGTGGGGCCATAAAGCTTGTGCCCCGAAAAAACATAATAGTCGCAGCCGAGCGCCGCAACATCGACCGGCAGGCGCGGCACCGCCTGACAGCCGTCGATCAGCAGTTCGGCGCCGACCCGGTGCGCGAGGTCTGCCGCGCGTGCGACATCGAGCGGGCTGCCGAGCACGTTCGAGACATGTGCGAGGGCGACCATACTATGTTCGGAGGTGAGCAGCTTTTCGGCGGCGTCGAGGTCGATGCAACCGTCTTCGGTCAGTGGGCACACGTCGACCTGCCACCCCGCCAGCTGCCACGGCACGATATTGCTGTGATGCTCGAGCATCGACAGCAGCACGCGCCCCTTCTTCGGGTGCGAATAAGCGACAAGGTTGATCGCCTCGGTCGCGCCGCGCACGAACGCGATCTGTTCGTCCTTCGCCCCGATGAACGCCGCAATCCGCCGCCGCGCGGCCTCATAGGCGAGCGTCATGTCGGCCGAGCGTGCATAGACACCGCGGTGCACCGTCGCATAATCGCGGCCCATCGCGTTAACCGTCGCGTCGATCACCGCCTGCGGCTTTTGTGCCGTCGCGGCTGTGTCGAGATAGTGCCAGCCGGGCGTCAGGCCGGGAAAATCGGCGCTGATGTCCCCCTCCCGCAGGCGGGAGGGGTTAGGGGAGGGCATGTTGGTGGCTGTCGCGACGCTCACACCAACTCCCCCAGCTTAGCCAGCGCCAGTTCCTGCAACGCCGCCTCATCGTCGGCGCCATCGAACACGCCCGCAACAAACGCCTGCAGCATCAGCTTCTTCGCCTCGCCCGGCGGCAGCCCGCGCGACTGCAGATAGTAAAGCGCCATTGCATCGAGCTCGCCGATTGCGCAGCCATGCGCGCATTTCACATCGTCGGCGAAGATTTCGAGTTCGGGCTTGGCGTTGGCGGTCGCGCTGCGGTCGAGCAGCATCGCCTTCACATCCTGTTCGCTGTCGGTCTGCTGCGCGTCGCGCGCCACCGCGACCTTGCCCAGATAAGTGCCGGTGGCATGGCCGCCGAGCACCGACCGCACCACCTGCCGCGACGTCGCGCCGGGTTCAGCGTGGGTGACGGCGGTGACGATTTCGAGATTCTGCTCGCCGCCGCCGATCTGCGCGGCGCCGAGCGTGAAGTCGGCGCCTTCGTGCAGCGTCACCGCGAGTTCGATGCGGCCATAGGCGCCGCCGATGTTGAGGATATGCAGCGCTGCGGTGGCGCCCTTGCCGAGCACGAGTTCGATTTGCCGGATCTCGCCCGTATCCTGCACGATCGCGCGTTTGAAATCGCCGCCTGCGGGCACGATGATGCTTTCCGGCGCGGGCAACGGCCACGCCGCGGTTACCGCGGCGATGTCGCTATAGCGCCAGGCTTCGTCGCGGCGCGAGGGGAGAGCGCTCGTCGTCAAGCCGCGATCTCCCACACTTCGTCACCCCGGACTTGATCCGGGGTCCACGCGGTCATGGATGCCGGATCAAGTCCGGCATGACGAAAGAAAGAGAAATGCGCGCTCATCACGCCGCAATCTCCGCATAACCATGCGCTTCCAGCTCGCGCGCCAGCTCGGGTCCGCCCGACTTCACGATCCGGCCCGCGGCCAGCACATGCACGAAATCGGGCTGCACATAGTCGAGCAGGCGCTGGTAGTGGGTAATCAGCAGCACCGCCTTGTCGGGGCGCCGCATGATCGTATTGATCCCGTCGCCAACGGTGCGCAGCGCGTCGATGTCGAGGCCGCTGTCGGTCTCGTCGAGGATCGCGAGCCTGGGATCGAGGATGCCCATCTGCACCATCTCGTTGCGCTTCTTCTCGCCGCCCGAAAAGCCGACGTTCACGGGGCGTTTGAGCATGTCCATGTCCATCTTGAGCAGCCCCGCTTTTTCGCGCGCCAGCTTCAGGAAATCGCCGCCCGACAGCGGTTCTTGCCCACGCGCCTTGCGCTGCGCATTGAGCGCCTCGCGCAGGAACTGGACGTTCGACACGCCGGGGATTTCGACGGGATATTGGAAGCCGAGGAAAAGCCCGGCAGC
>CAYRQX010000054.1:0-14685 GCA_964426485.1 uncultured Sphingopyxis sp.
ACGAGACCTGCTGGCATTTTCCCGCTACGCTTTCCCAACATAGGACGTTGTCGCTGACGATCATGCCGGGCTTGCCACGCCGGGCGATCAGCTCGGTCAGCTCGCGCACGACACGGCGCCCCGAGATCGAGGTGTCGGGCACCGCTGCCAGGCACTCCCGGGTCACGTCATCGACCACGTTGAGCACGCGGAATCGCCTGCCCGACGCCATCTGATCATGGACGAAGTCGAGGCTCCAGCGCTGGTTCGGCAGCGCCAGAACCGGAGCAGGTGCCCTCGTGCCGACGGCTCGCTTGCGGCTCCGTCGCCGCCTGACCGCCAGCCCTTCCTCACGATAGAGCCGCTGGGTTTTCTTGCGGTTGATCATCACGCCATCCCGGCGCAGCAGGATATGAAGACTACGGTAGCCGAAGCGGCGCCGCTGGTTCGCCAGCTCGCGCAGCTTCTCGCGAAGCTCGGCATCGTCGTCCCGTGTGGAACGGTAACGCACGCTTCTGCGATCGGCATCGATGACACGGCACGCCCGCCGTTCGCTCATCCCGTGGCAAGCCTGGAGATGAGCCACAGCTTCCCGCTTGGCAGCGGGCGTCAGAACTTTTTTGTCAGGAGATCCTTCAACGCAGCCTGGTCGAGCATCGCATCGGCCAACAGCCGCTTGAGCTTCGCGTTCTCGCTCTCGAGTTCCTTCAGTCGCCGGGCATCGGATACCTCCAGCCCGCCATACTTCGACTTCCAGTTGTATATCGTCGCTTCAGATACCCCATGCCGCCGGGCAAGGTCACCGGTCTTAGCGCCAGCTTCCGCTTCCTTCAGCACGCCGATGATCTGCTCTTCCGAAAACCTCGTACGCTTCATCTGTCCGTCCTTCCTTCAAGGCCGGACTCTAATCAATGTTGGAGGAAAATCAGGGGGTCATGTCAGGTGCAATAATCGCCGGAAGTGAGTCCTAGAATCCCTCCAATCTGTCCGCCAAAAACTGCGAGAGCGTGACCCGCTCACACCTGCCGGTTCGATCGATGAGCCCCCGATGTATGACACGCAGGTGCGTGGCTCCGAGCGCTCGCACACCTACCCAAAAGCCTGACGCGGGCCGCTTATCATTTCCGATTCCGATTTCGATCGCCCAGCACTCGCCACTCAGCGGAAATCGCACAACCAGATCGATTTCATCCCTGTCGTTTTGCCTCCACGCAAAGGTTTCCGCTGCGGCGCCAAATTTACGCCAAATCGTTCGGACGACAAAGCCCTCCCAGCTTTTCGCAAAATTCTTCGCTCCTTGCCCGGTCGGACTCCATTTGGCATTGAAGAGGCGATGGAGAATCCCCGTGTCGCAGAAATAGAAAAGGTCACTTCGATCTGACAATGGACGACAAGGCAGACGAAATATCAGTTCCTTGTCACATAAATCCTCGATCAGGTGATAGAAGGAACCTGAGTCCCACTGCAGCCTTCTTCTGAAGGTCTCGAGTTCGCAACCATTGTGACGAGCCAGCGTGCGCAGAAAATCATTCTGAACGATCGAGATGCCCGAAACCGTCGCTGCAGGCAGCACGATTAACTCGGTTGCGATGAGCGTGTCGAGATAGGCCGCACTTGCGTCGTCAGTTTCGGCGAACAAGCTGCCACGATACCCGCCGCGAGACCAATGCATTTCGAGATCAAATGTGTCCGATTGCGGCTGAGGGCCCTGTGCGTCGTCTTCGGAGGAAGAAAAACCGCCGATGCCTTCAGGCGGCCGCCAATCCCAGGCCTCAACTCGTTCCGGTCCCGGTCGATTTCGACCGGGAAAGGTTTCAGCCACGAGACAGGTCGAGAACGCGAACGACCACCTCACCTTCCCGAGCCGCCTTGCTGGCCTGAGTCAGCGCAGCCGCGAGCTCGGATGGGGACTGCGGCTTGGAAATACCCAATGACTTTGGCGGCCCTTTTAGCGGCTTACCGAACGGACCGAACCATAGGACGAGATAGATTCCGTAGCCGCCCGCGAGATGATCCGATGCCTGTTGAACGGCCAACTGAGCGTCTGCCGCCGTCCAAAGATCATCGTGCCACTGTCCTTTGACTTCGATGGGCAGATGAAGTCCTGCAATCTCGCATGCGATGTCTCCCTCACGATCCAGTCCGAGGTGCTTCTCAGGGCTGAACTGGATGTCGTGATCATGCTGTCGCAGCATCTCAATTATGCGATCGCGACAACGCTCTTCTCCGTGGGGGGTTTTGAGGTCATCGCGATAGAAAGCGACCCAACTGTCCGTCGGACTGTTCTTCGCCTGAGCCTCGACACGGTCGAACAACTGCATCATGCGGGTTCGCAGGTCTGGCAAGGAACGGGGCGGTCCATTGCTCAAGATGCTTGCCAGCCCGTCCACAGATAGCGTGATTCTTGCTAGCTCGGCCCGCTTGCGGCGATGTTCTGCAAGGACGGCCAACGCCCTTTCCCGGTACGCGTCGTGGGTGTTGGCAAGGCGCTCAAGAATGTCTCCGGCATGCTTGGATGTATCGGTACCAATACGGTCGATCAGCCGCGAAATTGCCTCGCTCCCATCCCAAGGATTAGTTTCTCCCATCGTTACGCCAGACGGCCGATTGGTCAGCGGCAGTACCGCGCGAAAATGTTCGACCATCCACGCCGACAGCTCGAGCGAATGATTTTCGGTCGCAGTGTCATACGGCCGGCGCGCACCCAGCCGCGACCGGATAGCCCAGAATAGGCTCGGGTCACTCGTTGCGATCCCGCCCAAGGTCACGGATGCAGACTCAAAATCACAGATCAAGGAGGCCGCTTGCCAGTTCCGCAGCCGCTCCTCGTCAAGGCCTTCCATCCCCAGCCTCGAGCTTACCAAGGGCGCGAGCATTTCCTGATGTCCGCGTGACAATAGAACGTCCATGAGTTCGGCTTCTGGCCGAAAATGCATGTCAGGAAAGCGCTCAAGCCATTCCGCGGCAAGGAGGCTGACGATTTTAGGGTGCCTTTCGGCGCCATCGGTCAATAGTTCGTGGGAACCTGCAACATGCTCCTTTTTGCGAGCAAGCGAAGGCTCGAAAAGGAGGCGGGCAAAGCGCTCAAATATGCGCGCGTCGGACCGGGTTGCAGCCCAGACCGCATCTTTGACATCTTTCCACTCGTCAGAAGACAGAGCATGATTTGAGAAATGCAGTTGCGCCTGAAGAAGCTGGTCCTCGTCCAGATAGCCCAATGAGCCGGTCGAACGCACTCGCTCCGCCAGCGCGGCGAGCAATATATATTGCGCAGACCAACCCTTGTTCTCGCCGTAGCTCCCCGCGATGAGCGCTGCGTGCGGGTAGGGAGGTAAAATATTCAAATAGGTCTCGAAGGCAGCCAGCACCGGACCCACCATTTCAGGGCCACAAAGAGCTTCGAGCCGGTCATCTACCGATTTTAGCTCACGCAGGTCAGAGTATCGGCCGAAATACACGTTAGCGACTTGATGCATGACCCCAAAACGCGCCTGCCTAAGGCCTTCCTCATCGGCCGCCAGCCCCTCTCTAAATTTTGCCCAAGACGTGTCTCGCTCCGATTGCCGCTTGGCTGATCGTGCATCCTGCTCAGCTTGCCAGTGCGGCGGAGGCGGGTTCAGGAGTGAATCGACAAACGCTTCATACTCGGCATCGCTCGTGAAAAAACGGCGCGCGGTGGCCCTCGTTTGTACGCCGTCCTCCGCGGAATGGCGCACCTGACGGACGGCCGTCTCCCACATGGGGTAGTCACTTCCCTTGCACGACAGATAGTGCGCGAGATCGTCGTCCGAGAAGGGCAACTCGCGATTGACCTGTGAAATCTGGTAACTCGCTCCGAAGAAATCGCTCTCGTCTTTGGCCCGGTCGAACCAGATTGTTTGGATGGCCCGGCGCGTTTCTGCATCATCGCGCAGATATTGGGATATGCTCTTGGTGTCCTCGTCGATGTAGGAGTCACGACCACCGAAGGCGCTAAGCCAGCAAAGCAGCCGTTCAGGCTCAACCCGGTCAAAAGCCAACGCTCGCGAGATCAGGGCGTCACCAAGGTTGATGATGTCGCTGGACTCAACGCTTCTATATTCTGGGAGAAGGGAGGTGGCATAATCTGCCAAGGTGTCGAGAACGGGCGCGCATCGCTCATCGGGTATATCACGACGGTATCGCCATGTTTTGGCGGCCACTGTGTCTTCGCCCTCGTTCGCGATAGCGCAGATGGTATGGCCGCAATCCGCCATAATCGCTTCGACGATCACTTCATCCGCGAAGTGCCCTACGCCAACTTCTAGGAGTAGATTCGAAGCCAGCCTCGTCGCATCGTGAGACCCTTGTCGGCGCAGTGTCTCGATGAGATCGACGAACTCCGGCACCGAGACATTTCCAACAAGACATTCGCTAACTTCCTCTCGGAGAGCGTAGAACAATGACGGGTCGAGCGTCATTGATCGCAATTGGCTGATCAATTGTTCGGGAAGTTTCTCCCCCTTGAATTGCGAAGCGAGCAATAGACGGAGACGAGCGTTACGGTTCGGATCGCGAATAGCGCCTAGCGTTCGCTCTCGCATGGTCTCCGATACGAGGCTTTTTGCCCGCAGCTCGTGCCAGCCCGCGAAATAAGGATCTTCCTGCGCTAGGCGGTCGAGAGCATCGAGCAACGCGATGGCATCTTTCGGCGCGAGACCGTCGGCATCGCCATATTCAATAACCGCCAACGGATCGGTGCTGATGATTTTTTCAGACATGCCGGGATATTGGGCAAGCCAGCCGAACAGTCCGCGTAAACTGGCAGGTACAATGCCATTTACAATGAGGGCGGACAACAACCGATCGCGCACATCCGGGTCGCTGGCTTTATGTGCGAGCCACCGTGCCGCAAGCCATTCACCGATGCGGCGATGCGAATAGGTCAGGCGGTTGGGATCGCCATGCAGGATCCTGATCAAGCGGTTGCCTGAAACCATGTCCCAGTCGAATCCCTCGGCCAACGCGCCAAGCTCTGAAAGTCTTAAATCTTCGTCGCTCAGTGGCGCGCCTGGCCGCGCCAATGCCGTCTTCCCAGACAATATTAGGGCAGCAAACGCGACACCAAGAATGTCCTTTCGGTGCCCGGTTGTTGTCTCAATGGCTTTTGAACGCCTAGCATCATTCGCTTCGGGAAGACTAAGTTCAACATAGTCGGAGAAGAGCTGACTAGTGGAATGCGGCGAGCGACCCTGCTTGATGACTTCGGCGACCATCAGGAGGGTCTGAGGGTTACCAAGCCACTCTGTCAGGCCGAACTTCCGGTATTCAGCTTCAGCAAAGATTGCTTTTTCGTGCCCCAACTCGGCCGTCAGATATGACAGAATTTGATCATGGAATAATGGCTTCAATGTCAGTTCAAGCGGGTGTGCGCCAAACGTCTCCGCGATGAGCGATGCAGAGGTTGCCGCCTGCCAATCCTCGGCTCTACAACTGAGTATGAACCGAGGAACGCCGGACTGTTCGATCCGAGAAAGGACAAGGTTAACCGCCTCTCCCTGCTTGAATGCCGATGCCTCATCAACTGCATCAACGAGCAGCCACCTTGCATCTCCAACGAGTTTGGCCGGATCAGCCGAATTGACCAGGCGCTGCGCCGTCACAAATTTTGCGCCTTCGACAGATAACTCTTCTAGGAGGCGCGACTTGCCCATCCCCGCTTCACCAAGGATCACGAGGTTGGAAGCCAAGGCTAATAGTCCATCGTGGCCGACGGTATATGCCGTATCCTCGATCGAGTATTGAAGTTGTCGCGGTAAATACGGCCCAAGGTGCATATTGGTTTAGATAGCCCGCCTGTTGAGAAATTGCATCCCGCCTAACGATTGGTGCGATCGACGTCTACGACCGCGGATATCGGTGGATGACCTCGTTTTGGTCAGACGGAGTGTCCGCTCTAAGGGCAATCTTCTCCGCTGTCCGACCGGCCGACATGAGGCGCTAACCTGCCGATCTCTACTCGAAAATAGAATAGTCCACCCAAGAGACACGGACGAGTCGGATCGGACCTTTCGGTCTACGGCTATGCGGGAGGGTGCCAAACTTGGCACCAAACCTCTTCGCTGGGACAGCATGGGAAATTAATTTCGTCCGAAGAATCGCACGCTGGGAAACGACAGGAAACGACAAGAAACGACAAGAGACGACAGAGCAAGTTGGCACCATTTTTGGCACTCTTGCGCGGTTTGTCAGGATCGCCAATTCTACACCCAGGGGAGCCCAACCGAAGCCAGCCGATGGAGTAAATGCCATGCCCGTCTCCGAAAGGATCATCCGCCTACCGACCGTTCTCAATCGCACCGGACTGTCACGTTCCACCCTCTACCGTAAGATCGCCGAAGGCACCTTCCCGGCGCAGGTGCAGATCAGCGTCCATGGTGCCGGGTGGTGGGAGTCGGCCGTCAACCGTTGGATCGCCGACCCGCCCGGCTACCGCGCCGAAAATGACAATCGGCCCATTGGCGATGGGCCGGTATGAACCAGGACGAAGCGCCGCGTTCGCGGCCGCTCACGGCCGCGAATGACAACTCTTCCGCACTTGCTCCTGCCGCCGTTGACGCGGCCTTGACGCGCATCGCGGAGGCGATCGGACGACACATCGCGCGCGAGCATGTTCGCGCGCGGAAAGCCGCCAACGACAATGATCTTCCGTAAATATGTGAAGGTCCGCAAGCGTTGACCCTAAGGGCATGGCGCGCGAGACTGTCATAGCGAGGCAAGCGGACACATGTTCCGCTTGCCTCTACTCCAAAGGAAGATGTCATGATCCGCGCCGCGCTCTATGCCCGCTATTCCTCCGATCAACAGAGTTCGGCGTCGATCGCCGACCAGCAGCGCATCTGCCGCGAATGCGCAGCGCGCGAAGGGTGGCAGATCGAAGCCGTCTATGAGGATGCCGCGATCTCGGGCGCGAGCATGATCCTGCGTCCGGGTGTTCAGCGGCTGCTCGCCGACGCGCAGGCGGGCAAGTTCGATATCGTCCTCGCCGAGGCGCTCGACCGCGTGTCGCGCGACCAAGCTGACGTCGCGACGCTCTTCAAGCATCTCCAATTCGCGCGTGTGCCGCTCGTCACGCTCGCCGAAGGCGAAATCTCCGAGCTTCATGTGGGGCTCAAGGGGACGATGAACGCGCTGTTCCTCAAAGACCTTGCAAAGAAAACGCATCGCGGCCTGCGCGGGCGCGTCGAGAAGGGCTTCTCGGCGGGGGGCGTCGGCTATGGCTATCGCATGATCCGACGCCTTTCGAGCGAAGGCGAACTGGTGCGCGGCGAACGCGAGATCGATCCCGCCGAGGCGCTGGTCGTCGAGCGCATCTTCCGCGAGTTCGCGGCGGGCAAGAGCCCGATCGCGATTGCGCGCGACCTAAATGCCGATGGCATATCAGGGCCAGCGGGCAAGGCTTGGCGCGATACCAGCATCCGCGGTGATATTCGCCGAGGGACCGGTATCCTCAACAATGAGCTTTATGTCGGCGTGCGGGTCTGGAACCACAAGCATTCGGTCAAAGACCCAAGCACCGGCAAGAGCGTCACGCGGCTCAACTCCGAAGCCGAATGGGTCAGGAACGAGGTTCCCGAACTTCGCATCGTCAGTGATGACCTCTGGGCAGCGGCCAAGCGCCAGCAGGCGACGCTTGCCGAGCGCCATGCCAGGATCAAGGAAGCCGCACAAGCACGCGCCCTGCATGGCGCTCGTCGGCCCGCCTATCTGCTCTCGGGCCTTCTCGAATGCGGTGTCTGCGGCGGTGTTTATGCGATCGTCGTAGGAGACCGCTATGGCTGCGCCGGTCATCATCGCAGTCGGTCCTGCACCAACGGTCGCACGATACGCCGCGATGAGCTGGAGCGCCGGGCGCTGGCGGGCATCACCGGTCGGCTCGTGTCGGCGGATAAGATCGAGGCGGCGGTCGCGGCCTATACGGCGCACATCAACCGCGAGAACCGCGAGCGGCGGATTGAGGCCGATGCCGATCGGCGCGCCCTCGTGAAAATCGACAAGGCTGTCGCTGGCATCATGGCTGCGATCGAGGACGGGCTTTATCAGCCCTCCATGAAGGCGCGCATGGCCGAACTGGAACAGGAAAAGACCGAAATCGCCGCGCGTCTTGCCGAGGCGCCGGAGGACGTTCCAGACATCCACCCCGGCATCGCCGAAATCTACAAGCGCAAGGTCGAACGCCTGACCGAAACACTCGCGGACCCAGAAACGCGGCTCGATGCTTCGGGCGACATTCGTTCGCTGGTCGGCAAGATCGTGCTGAATCCCGGCGCGAAGCGCGGCGAAATCCATGCAACGCTTCACGGGTCGTTGATGGGGATACTCGACTTCGCTAACGATAACCCGTCGCCCGATGCCAGCCGAGTTATAACATCGGTGGCCTCGGGTTCGCCGGGATGACGAAATGGGTGTGTCGCCTCAGGTCCGGCGTCGGCCGAATACCGGACGTCCCGGTTCGGCGGCGGGCAGGGCGGGCGGCTCGGTCGCAGCGGCCTCGAAATCGACCAAAGGGCGTTTGTGCGCCAACCCCCGCCAGCTGCCCGCCGCGGCAAGCGCGAGCAGCAGCAGCCAGCCACCCGCCGCCGAGGGGATCAGCGCCCACGCGAAGGCAGCGGGGGTGATGATCGCCATCACCGTCGGGATGGCGGCGAGGATCGCGATGGTGCCGAACAACGCCCACCAGCGTCCCATTTGCGTCGCCGCAGCGCCGATCACGACATTGGTCGCGGCAAGAAGCAGGAATTTGGCGGCGACGGGGTAGGGCAGGCTCGCCATCGCCGGCGAATAGTCTCCGAGCGTGAAAGCCGCCTGGATGTCGAAGAGCAGGTAATTTTCATATGCGTCGCTGAGCGCTGCCGCGATTGGCAGCACCGCCGCCGCCAGAAGCGCGCGGAAGCGAAGCTCGTGCCACAGCGCGATGCAGCCGCTGATCAGAAAGCCCGTGTAGAGCAGCATATAGAGATAGTCGCGCTCGTTGCCCGTTCGCATCGCGGCGAGGCGCGTGACCTGTTCGGGATCGGTATAGAAGCCAAAGATCGCTTCGAGGTCGGCCTGACCGCCGGCGAATTCGAACGCGAGGACAGGCGCGCCATAGCCGGGGGCGATGTCATGGCCCGACTGCGGGAATGTCTGACCCAGATAGAGGCCGAAGAGGAGCGTGGCGACGCCGAACGCCAGCGTCCAGACCCACGCGCGCGTCGGCGTGGGCGTCCGTTGTGCTTCGATCCCATGCTGAAGCCCCCCGAACATGCTCTAGCTGTCCGGGGGAGCGCGGCGGCTCACCTTATTGGCACTCAGCACATTTGCCGCGCACCTCGATCACCGGGCGTTCGGCGGCAAAACCGGTCGCGTTGGCGGCGGCGCGGACGCCGGTCGACAGGGTGTCGTTGTCGACATGCACCGCGCTGCCACAGCTGTCGCAGATCAGGAAGATGCAGTCGTGGAGGCAGCCGGGGTGGCTGTTCGCGACAAAGGCGTTCGCGCTCTCGACGCGGCGGACGAGGTTGTTCGCGACGAACAGGTCGAGGATGCGGTAAACACTGTTCGGCGCAACGCGCTTGCCGCGCTTTTGCGACACGATGTCGGCGATTTCATAGGCGCTCGCGGGCTTGCCGATTGCGGCGACCGCGTCGAAAATCTGCGATCGCATGTCGGTCCACGCTTCGCCCGCGCCCTCGAGCGCGGTTTGCGCCGCCTTGGCGAGCGAGGCGCCGCTGGCCTCGACGTGCGCATGGTCATGCTTGCCCATTGGCGTTTCCTCAGGCGTGGGAAATCCCGCGCTAACTACGGTTCAATGTAGGCTGTTTATGGGGCGCCCGCAAGTTGCGGACATCTCCGATCCGGTGCGATCAGTGCCGCGCGCGGCGGTTGAGGTCGTGACCCAAGGCGACGACCGCGACGCCGATCATCGTTGCGACCACTTCGCTGCCGTCGTGCGGCCGCGCCAGCGCGCCCGCCATCATGCCGAGCCCGAAGCTGCCGACCGCGAAGGGCATCATATAACCATGGCTGAGCACGCCTGATACGAGTGTGATCAGCGCAAAGCCGATCGCAACGATCAGGCCGATCTCGTGAAACAGGTGATTGTCGAGGAAAACCCCGCCGACCGAGGCGATCGAGGCGAAAAACACCGTCGTCGCGAGGCAATGGACAAGGCACAGCCCTGACAGCCCCATGGCCAGCTGGTCGCCGCTGAGCGCGGTCAGCGGCCGCGCGTCGCGCGCAGCCCGCATCACCGCGCCGAGACGCGTCAGAACAAGGGCAGGGCTGGCGACTTGGGTCACCCGATTCTCCGTTGGTGCAATTGCGACGCTGGATATGGCATATCATGCCAAAGGTTACAATGTCACATTGTGGACATCGCAAAATTCTCCTGCCCTCATCCAACGCCGCCTGGCGCCGAAGGCGCAAGGTGTCCTATCCTTCCCCCATCAAGGGGGCGGGCAAGGTGCCTATGCGCCCTCTTCTGCGCGCAGCGCCTTCCGGTCGAGCTTGCCGATCATCGTCTTGGGCAGGTTCAGCCGCACCTCGACCGCGTTCACCCGCTCATGCTTGCCAAGCTGGGGGTTGAGCCACGCGGCGAGGGCTTCGCCGCTGACGTCGAAACCATCCTCGAGCGTGACGAAGGCCTTGGGCGCTTCGCCGCGATAGGCGTCGGGCACGCCGAGGACGATCGCTTCCTTCACGGCCGGATGTTCGTACAGATGCGCCTCGATCACGCTCGGGTAGACTTTGAAACCGCCGACCGCGATCATGTCCTTCAGCCGGTCGACGATGCGGATATAGCCGCCCTCCTCGACCACCGCGACGTCACCGGTGCGCAGCCATCCGTCGTCGGTGAAGCTGTCCTTGTCGGCTTCGGGCCGGTTCCAATAGCCCTGCATGATCTGCGGTCCCTTGACCGCGAGTTCGCCGGGCTCGCCGTCCGGCGCATCCTTTGACGGGTCTTCCTTGTCGAGCAGGCGGATATGCGTCGCAGGGATCGGCTGGCCGATCGTGCCGGGCCGCACCGGGCCGTCATAGGGATTGGTCGCAACAACGCCCGAGCTTTCGGTGAGGCCATAGCCTTCGACGAGCGAGGCGCCGGTTGCGGCGGTGAATTTCTCGCGCAGTTCGGCGGGCATCGGCGCGCCGCCCGAGATACAGATGCGCAGTGACGAGAAGTCGGTCTTCGCCAGATCGGGATGATCGAGAAGCGCCTGGTACATCGTCGGCACGCCCGGCAGCGCGGTCGTTTTCGTCCGCGTGATCGCGTCGAGCGCCTGCTTCGCATCGAAACGCGGCAGCATCGTGATCGCGCCGCCATTGAGGATCGTGCGGTTGAGCACGCAGGTGTTCGCAAAGACGTGGAAAAAGGGGAGCACGCCGAGGATGCGGTCGGCGGCGTCATGATCGGGATCGATGGCATTCACCTGCCGCGCATTGGCGGTGAGGTTCTGGTGGGTCAGCTTGGCGCCCTTGGGCGTCCCGGTGGTGCCGCCGGTATATTGGATCAGCGCGATGTCCTGTGCAGCATCGATTGCGGCAGGCTCCGGCTTGCCGTCATTGTCGGTTAGCGCCGAGAAACGGATGATGCGCGGGTCGGCGGGCAGGGCCGCGACTTCGCTGCGCTTGAACAGGCGGTAAAGCATTGATTTCGTCGCGGGGAGCCCGCCCGCGACCGAGCCGACGACGAGCCGCTTGAGGCTCGACCCGTCGAGCACTTTCAGGGCGGTGGGAAGCAGCGCTGCGGCGCTGATCGTAAACAGCAGCTCGGTGCCCGAATCCTCGACCTGCGCCTCGAGTTCGGCGACGGTATAGAGCGGCGAGAAATTGACCACCGTCGCGCCCGCGGCGAGCGCGCCATAATAGGCTGCGACATAATGCGGCACATTGGGCAGGAAGAGGCCGACGCGGCTGCCCTTGACGATGCCGCGCTGTTGCAGCCCGCGCGCGACCCGCGCCGCGCCGCGCGCGACCTCGGCATAGCTGAACTGGCGGCCGAGGAAATCGAGCATCGGCGCATCGCCGCGCCGCGCGACACTGGCGGCGAGCATGTCGGGCAGCGACAATGGCGCGAATTCCTGATCCCAGGCCGTGGGGTGGCGATAATCGGTCGACCAGGAAAAGCGGCTGTCCATCGGGGGGTGATATCCTCTTCGAATAGGCGGGGTTCCTTACACTAGGGTCAGTAAGCGTTGATTTGCAACCGGGCTCGCTTGCGGCGCGCAGCCGGGGCGGCTAGGCAGCGCATATTGTCTTCGCCAGGGGTTTTGCCATGTTGCAGCTGTTATCGCGTGCCGCCACGCCGATCGTCCTTTTTGCCTGTGCTCTTGCCGTTCCGGCGGCCGCGAAGGACAAGCTGCCGCCGGCCCAGCCGGCGCAGATCCGCGAACTCTATGCCTGCCGCGACATCGCCGATCCAGCGGCGCGCCTCGCCTGTTTCGACCGCGAGGTCGGCGAGCTGTCGAGCGCCGATCAGGCGCGCGAAATCACCTTCACCGACCGCGAGACCGCCAAGAAGGCGCGGCGCGGGCTGTTCGGCTTTTCCTTCCCGAAACTCGGCGGAATTTTCGGCGGCGACGAGGATGAGGTCAGGGAAATCGAAACGACGATCCGTTCGGTGAGTATCGACCGCTCGGGCAAATATACGTTCGTGATGGAAGATGACGCGGTGTGGGTGCAGATCGACACCACCCGCCTGCCGCGCCAGCCGAAACCGGGACAGAAGGTGAAGATCAAGGTCGCGACGATGGGCAGCTATTTCGCGACGGTCGACGGCGGCCGCACGATCCGCATGAAGCGCGACCGCTGACCACCGGCACGCGACCGGCATCCATGATACCCCGATGACGATACCGCGATGACGGGCAGCGCCGCGATCCCGCTTCCGGGGCCGGACTGTCCGCCCTTCGTCCTGCTCGACGATGCGCGCGTCGAAGGCGCGGCGGCAGCGCGGCTGTTCGTCGATCCCGTCGATGTGCTGACGGCCTATTCGGCGGCCGAGGTTCCGGCGTTGCTTTCTGCGCTTGAAGCCGCGCAGGCTCGCGGGCTCCACGCGGCGGGCTATCTGACCTATGAGGCCGGCAAGGCGCTCGCGCCGGCGTGGCGCGGTGCGGTCGATACCGAAACCGGCGACGCCCCGCTCGGCTGGTTCGGGTTGTTCAGCGGGGTGCGGCGGATCGACGCCGACAAAGTGGCGGCCCTGCTCCCCGATCCGGCGTCGGCGTGGATCGGCCGGGTCGCACCGCGCGTCGGCCGCGCCGACTATCTCGCCGCAGTCGAAGCCGTCCTCGCGCTGATCCGCGCGGGCGACATCTATCAGGCCAACTTCACCTTTCGCGCCGATGTCCCGGTGCTCGGCAATCCGCTCGCGTTGCACGCGCGGCTGCGGCGGACGGCGCGCGCGGGTTACGGCGGGGTGATCTGGACCGGCGAGCAGGCCATCGTCTCACACTCGCCCGAGCTTTTCTTCGCGCTGCGCGAGGGGCAGGTCATGGCGCGGCCGATGAAGGGAACCGCGGCGCGGCTTGCCGATGTCGAGGCCGATGCGGCCGCGGCGCGCGACCTTTCCGAAGATCCCAAGCAACGCGCCGAAAATCTGATGATCGTCGACCTGATTCGCAACGATCTGTCGCGCGTCGCGGTGCCGGGATCGGTTGCGGTGCCGGACCTGTTCCGCGTCGAGAGCTTTCCGACGATTCATCAGCTTGTTTCCGATGTCAGTGCGCGGTTGCCCGAGCGTGTCGGCGCGGTCGACGTGCTGCGCGCGGCCTTTCCGTGCGGGTCGATCACCGGCGCGCCGAAAGTGCGCGCGATGGAAATCATCGACGCGCTGGAGACGGATGCGCGCGGGCTCTATACGGGCTCGATCGGGTTCATCGAGCCGGGGGGCGATGCGGCGTTCAATGTTGCGATCCGGACGCTTTTGTTACCGCAAAGCGCCTTGCAGGACGGTCCTGCTTGCGCCACGCTGGGACTGGGATCGGGAATCGTCGCCGACAGCGAACCGGCTGAAGAATGGCGCGAATGTCTGGCCAAGGGGGAATTTGTGGGCGCAGCGGGGGAAAGCTTCGACCTCATCGAAACGATGTTCTTTGATCCGGTGGAGGGCGTCCAGCGGGTCGAAGGCCATCTGGCGCGCATGAAGGCGAGCGCCGCGGTTTTGGGGTTCACCTTCGACCGGCACGGCGCGCGCAACAGCCTGCAATCGGCAACCTTCCGCCTGCGCAGCGCCGCGCGTGTTCGGATGCGGCTGGCGCCGTCGGGCGCGCTCGCGGTCGAGGTGTCGCCGTTGCCGCGGCTCGCCGAACTGCCGGTGCCCGTCGCGGTGCGGCCCGCTCCGATGGCGGCGGGCGATTTCCGCCTGACCCACAAGACCAGCCTGCGCGCCGCCTATGACAGTGCGCGGCACGACAGCGGCGCGGCCGAGGTCGTGTTCGTCGACGAGCCGGGATTCGTCACCGAAGGGAGCTGGAGCAATATCTTCGTCGAACGCGGCGGGCAATTGCTGACCCCGCCGCTGGCGCTGGGGCTGCTTCCCGGCGTGCTGCGCGCCGAGCTGATCGAAAAAGGCCGCGCGGTCGAATCGCATCTGCGGCTCGCCGATCTGGAGAGCGGATTTTTTATCGGCAATTCGCTCCGCGGGTTGATCCCCGCGCGGCTGGCGGACGCTGCGGCATCCTCGATGGACTGATGGGCTTGCGGCGGGGG
>CAYRQX010000054.1:14695-16161 GCA_964426485.1 uncultured Sphingopyxis sp.
TAGGCGCGGCCCCGCGCAATTTCCTGTCCTTTTGCAGCCCGACCGCGCAAGCCACGGAAGATATCGTCATGTCGCTAAAGCCCCATGTCTCCGCCGCCCTCAATCGTATCCAGCCGTCGGCGACGCTCGCGATGACCGCGCGCGTGTCGGCGCTGAAAGCATCGGGCGTCGACGTGATAGGCCTGAGCGCGGGCGAGCCCGATTTTGACACGCCGGACTTCGTCAAGGAAGCGGCGATCGAGGCGATCCGTAACGGCCAGACCAAATATACGCTCGTCGACGGCACGGTCGCGCTGAAGGAAGCGATCCGCGGCAAGTTTCGCCGCGACAATGGACTCGACTTCGGGCTCGACCAGATCACGGTCAATGTCGGCGGCAAGCACACGCTGTTCAACGCGCTCGTCGCGACCGTCGATCCGGGCGACGAGGTGATCATCCCCGCCCCCTATTGGGTCAGCTACCCCGACATCGTCGCCTTTGCGGGCGGCACGCCGGTAATCATCGAGGGCACGGCGGCGCAAAATTACAAGATCACCCCGGCACAGCTCGACGCCGCGATCACCGCAAAGACGCGCTGGGTGATGTTCAACTCGCCGTCGAACCCGTCGGGCGCCGCTTACTCGGGCGAAGAGCTCGACGCGCTCGGCGAAGTCATCCGCCGCCATCCGCATGTGATGGTGATGACCGACGATATGTATGAGCATGTCTGGTACGCCGATTTCGCATTTTCGACCTTCGCTGAGCGCTGCCCCGACCTGATCGACCGCATCTTGACGGTGAACGGCTGTTCGAAAGCCTATGCGATGACCGGCTGGCGCATCGGCTATGCCGGCGGCCCGGCATGGATCATCAAGGCGATGGGCAAGCTGCAGTCGCAGTCGACGTCGAACCCCTGTTCGATCGCGCAGGCCGCCGCCGCCGCTGCGCTCGGCGGGCCGCAGCAGTTCCTCGATGACCGCAACGCGGCGTTTAGAAAGCGCCGCGACATGGTCGTCGCGATGCTCAACGACGCGCCGGGCCTCAACTGCCCGACCCCCGACGGCGCTTTTTATGTCTATCCCGACGCGAGCGGGTGCATGGGAAAGAAAACCCCCGACGGCAAGCCGATCGACAGCGACGAAGCGCTGATCGATTATTTCCTCGACAGCGCCAAGGTTGCGGCGGTGCACGGCGGCGCCTTTGGCCTGTCGCCCGCGTTCCGCGTTTCCTACGCGACGTCGGAAGCGGTGCTAAAGGAGGCGTGCGTGCGCATCCAGCAGGCGTGCGCCGCGCTCTGTTAAGCGTCATTTCAAGCACGCAAGATTATTTTGTACCGATCGGTCTTGTAATCCCGGTGGTGGCGACTATTTGAACCTGAACGGCGGTTAACCGCCCGGTTCACCGGATAGTAAGTCATTCGCATTAGGGTGACTGCCATCACTGCACGGCTGGTCGGGGCGCTCCATATCGTCGGTGTAACCAATGCG
>CAYRQX010000054.1:16171-26026 GCA_964426485.1 uncultured Sphingopyxis sp.
GAGGCCCACTATGCTCTCCATGCTCCGCTCCGACTGGTTCCTGACCATGCTCGCTGGCTTCGCGATTGGCGCAACCTATATCGTGCTCAATCAGCCGGCGCTGCCGATCCCCGCATGACGCTGCTGCGGCGCAGCCTTTCGCTTCGCGCCGTAACGGCGCTGGTCGCAGGCGCGGTCGTCGCGCAATGCACCCCGGCGCAGGCCGAAAGCGTCGTCAAGCTGCCCGCAGCGCTCGTCGATCCCGCCGTGAATTCGAAGCGCGCGACCGCCGTGCTCGCGGGCGGCTGTTTCTGGGGCGTCGAAGGCGTCTTTTCGAACGTCAAAGGCGTGATTTCGGTCGAATCGGGCTATCATGGCGGCAGCGCGGCGACCGCCAGATATGAACTGACCCACGACGGCAAGTCGGGCCATGCCGAGGCGGTTCGCATCGTCTATGACCCGACGCAGGTCAGCTATGGCAGCCTGCTGCGCGTCCTTTTCTCGGTGGTCGCCGACCCGACGCTGAAAAATCGGCAGGGCCCCGACAGCGGGCCGCAATATCGCGCCGCGATCGTGCCGCTCGACGCCAGCCAGCGGCGGGTCGCGACCGCCTATCTCGCGCAGATCGGCAAGGGCAAATATTTCGCCAAGCCCATCGTCGTGCCGGTCGAGGCGTACAAGCGTTTCTATCCTGCCGAGGCGAATCATCAGGATTTCATGCGTCGCAATCCGAAGAACGGCTATATCCTGCGCTGGGACGCGCCGAAACTCGCGGCGTTGAAGCGGCTCTATCCCGACATGGTCCGGGCCAGGCCCGCTCCCTGAACCCGAGGGTTCCCGCCATTGGTCGCGGCAGAAGAATCATTCACCGCAAATCGCTGGCCCCTCCCGCGCACCTGCGTGACGCAGAAAATGTCCGAACGGGGTCGGGATGAAAAGTCGCAAATGCGGGGATTGAATGAAGGTTAAACTATCGGTCAGGCCGCTCCTTGCCGTGTCGATGAGCGCCGTGGTGCTCGCGGGCTGCGTCAGCAGCGCCGCGATCGTGCCGCAGCCGCGCACGCAGCCGCAGGCCGCAGTGCGCAGTCCGTCCGGCGCAGTGACCGTTCCGATCGGGCAGCCTGTGCGCTCGCAGATGCCGCGCCCTGCGGGGCCGCTGGACCCCGGCTTCCGCCGCGCCCCCGCCGGGCTCAACGACCGTATCTATCAACTCTGGCGCGCCTTTCCCGGCAAGACCGGCATCGCGGTGCAGCGCATCGATGGCGAATGGGCCCTGTCCCAGCGCGGCGGCGACCTGTTCCCGCAGCAGAGCGTGTCGAAGCTGTGGGTCACGCTGACGGTGCTCGATGCGGTCGACCAGGGCCGTCTGACGCTGGGCCAGCGTGTCCGCATCGGCCCCGAAGACCTTACCCTGTTCTACCAACCTCTCGCCGCGCGCGTGCGCGGTGAGGGATCGGTGACGATGAGCGTACGCGAGTTGATCGAGACCGCGATCACGCAGAGCGACAACACCGCGAACGACAGCCTGCTGCGCACCGTCGGCGGCCCCGATGCCGTGCGCGCCTTCATCGCGAAAAAAGATCTGGGCGCGATCCGTTTTGGCCCCGGCGAGCGGCTTTTGCAGGCCGGCACCGCGGGACTGACGTGGCAGCAAAGCTATTCGGTCGGGCGCAATTTCGAAGCCGCGCGCGCCCGGTTGCCGGCCGCGACACGGCGCGCCGCGATGGACAATTATCTTGCCAACCCGGTCGATGGCGCCAGCCCCGCCGCGATCGCCAGCGCGCTGACACGGCTCGCGCGCGGCACGCTTTTGTCGCCCGAATCGACCGAATATCTGCAAGACGTGATGAGCCGCACGCGAAGCGGGCCGCGGCGGCTGAAGGCCGGGTTGCCGCCGGGCTGGAAATTCATGCACAAGACCGGGACCGGGCAGAATCTGGGCGGCATGACCGCGGGCTATAACGACATAGGCATCGCCACCGCGCCCGACGGCACCCGCTATGCGATCGTCGTGATGCTGGGCACGACCACTTCGAGCATTCCCGCGCGCATGGCGTTGATGCAGTCGGTTTCGAGCGCCGTCGCTGAATTTCACGGGCGCTGAGCATTTTCATCCGTTTGTCCTGAGAAGAGATGGAGCGAAGTCGAAGCCTGTCCTGAGCGCCTGCAAGGCAGCCGAAGAGGCGCTTCTCGAAGGGCGCCGGCGTGTGGCAGTGTCCTTCGAGACGCCAATTCGACAAGCTCGATGGCTCCTCAGGACAAACGGCCTTGGGGTTCACGGCCGTTGTCACTATAGGCCAAGGCGATGAAACGCTTTCTGCTTCTTCCCATGCTGCTGACGCTCGCGCTCGCCGGATGCGCGACCCCCGAAACGCGGCTGCGCACCGGGCTCAACAATGCCGGCCTGTCGAAGGCGATGTCGGCGTGCATGGCCGAACGCATGGTCGACCGGCTGTCGCTGCTCCAGCTACGCCGCCTGTCGGCGCTCGGCAGCCTCAAGGACAGGCATGTCACCGATCTCACGCTCGAGCAGTTTTTTCGCAAGGTCCGCGCGCTGAAGGATCCCGAGATACTGACCGTCTCGACCAGTTCTGCGGCGCTTTGCGCGCTGCGCTAACGACTTAGCCCGCGCTTTCGGCAGTCCAAGATTTTCTGGACGTGGCAGGGGTAGCCTTGCCGCGCTACTTGTGCTTATGCGGCGGCAATTCTCTCCCGCATCAGAGTCGAAAGGCCCGGCAGACCTCATGAACATCCACGAATATCAGGCGAAAGAACTGCTCGCGAAATTTGGCGTTGCCGTGCCCAAGGGCATTGCTGCGATGAGCGTCGAGGAAGCCGTCGCCGCGGCGAAGCAACTCCCCGGACCGCTTTACGTCGTGAAATCGCAGATTCATGCGGGCGGCCGCGGCAAGGGCAAGTTCAAGGAGCTGGGCCCCGATGCCAAGGGCGGCGTCCGCCTTGCCAAGACCATCGAAGAGGTCGAAGCGCATGCCAAGGACATGCTCGGCAATACGCTGGTGACGATCCAGACCGGCGAGCATGGCAAGCAGGTTAATCGTCTTTACATCACCGATGGCGCCGACATTAAGCAGGAATTCTACCTCGCCCTGCTCGTCGACCGTGGGTCGAGCCGCATCGCGGTCGTCGCCTCGACCGAGGGCGGCATGGACATCGAAACCGTCGCGCACGACACGCCGGAAAAGATCCACACGATCATCATCGATCCCGCCACGGGCCTCCAGCCGCACCATGGCCGCAGCGTCGCCGCAGCACTCGGCCTGTCGGGCGACCTCGCCAAGCAGGCCTCCAAGGTCCTCGCCGGCCTGTATGCCGCGTTCCTCGGCACCGATGCCGAGCAGATCGAAATCAACCCGCTCGCAGTCTGCGAAGGGAAGGATGGCGACGAACTGCTCGTGCTCGACGCCAAGGTGGCTTTCGACGGCAATGCGATGTTCCGTCACAAGGACCTCGCCGAACTGCGCGACCTGACCGAAGAAGACCCGGCCGAGGTCGAGGCGTCGGAATATGACCTCGCCTATATCAAGCTCGACGGCAACATCGGCTGCATGGTGAATGGCGCCGGGCTCGCGATGGCGACGATGGACATCATCAAGCTCAACGGCGAATTCCCGGCGAACTTCCTCGACGTCGGCGGCGGCGCGAGCAAGGAAAAGGTCACCGCGGCGTTCAAAATCATCCTCAAGGACCCCGCCGTGAAGGGCATCCTTGTCAACATCTTCGGCGGCATCATGAAGTGTGACATCATCGCTGAAGGCATCGTCGCCGCGGCGAAGGAAGTGAATCTGTCGGTCCCGCTCGTCGTCCGCCTCGAAGGCACCAACGTCAAGGAAGGCAAGGACATCCTCGCCAATTCGGGACTGCCGATCGTTGCGGCAAATGACCTGGGCGATGCGGCAAAGAAGATCGTCGCGGAAGTCCGCGCGGCTTGAGCTTGAAACCTCTCCCCTTGGGGGAGAGGATAGGAAGACTTGGGCCGTCAGGCCCTGGTCGGACTCGGTGAGGGTCTGCGACGTTTCACGCCCTCACCCAGCTTCGACTAGCCAGCAAGCTGGCAAGTCTGCGCAACCCTCTCCCCAAGGGGAGAGGGAAGCTAGGTTGACGTTTACGTAAAGCGCAACTATGGCGCAGTGCACAATTTGCTGAGAGGAGCCAAGAGCCCATGAAAATCCTCGTCCCCGTGAAACGGGTGCTCGATTACAACGTCAAGCCGCGGGTCAAGGCCGACGGCACGGGCGTTGACCTTGCGAATGTCAAAATGTCGATGAACCCGTTCGACGAGATCGGGGTCGAAGAAGCGATCCGCCTAAAGGAAAAGGGCGTCGCGACCGAGATCGTCGCGATCAGCGTCGGTCCGGCGAAGGCGCAGGAAACGCTCCGCACTGCGCTCGCAATGGGCGCCGACCGCGCGATCCTCGTGCAGACCGACGACGCCGTCGAACCGCTCGCGCTCGCGAAGATCTTCAAGGCGATCGCCGATGCCGAAGCGCCGGGTCTCGTGATCCTGGGCAAGCAGGCGATCGATGACGACAATAACCAGACAGGCCAGATGCTCGCCGCGCTCACCGGCTGGGCGCAGGGCACTTTCGCCAGCGCGGTCAATGTCGATGGCGACAGCGTCAATGTGACGCGCGAAGTCGATGGCGGCCTTGAAACGGTGAAGCTCAAGCTCCCCGCGATCGTCACCACCGACCTGCGTCTGAACGAGCCGCGCTATGCTTCGCTGCCGAACATCATGAAGGCGAAGTCGAAGCCGCTCGATACCAAGACCCCCGCCGACTACGGCGTCGACACCGCGCCGCGCGTCAAGGTCGTCAAGGTTTCGGAACCGCCGGTCCGCTCGGCCGGCGTCAAGGTCGCCGATGTCGATGAACTGGTTGCCAAGCTCAAGGCGATGGGAGTGCATTCATGAAAACTCTGGTTTGGGTCGAACATGACGGCAAGGCCGTCAAGGATGCCACCCTCGCGGTGGTCACCGCCGCTGCGAAGCTCGGCGAAGTCCATCTGCTCGTCGCCGGTTCGGGCGTCGATGCGGTCGCCAAGGAAGCCGCGCAGATTGCGGGCGTTGGCAAGGTCCACATCGCCGACAATGCCGCTTTCGATCACAATCTGCCCGAAAATGTCGCGCCGCTCGTCGCCGAGCTGATGGGCAGCCACGACGCCTTCCTCGCGCCCGCGACGACCACCGGCAAGAATATCGCGCCGCGCGTCGCCGCGCTGCTCGACGTGATGCAGATTTCGGAAATCCTGTCGGTCGAGGGTCCGAAGACCTTTACCCGCCCGATCTATGCCGGCAATGCCATCGCGACCGTCGAATCATCGGATGCAAAGCTGGTCCTGACCGTTCGCGGCACCGCGTTCGACAAGGCCGCGACCTCGGGCGGTTCGGGTACGGTCGAAGCCGTGGGCGCGGGCAGCGATGTCGGCATCTCGAGCTTCGTCGGCGCCGAAATCGCCAAGTCGGAGCGTCCCGAGCTGACCTCGGCCAAGGTCATCGTGTCGGGCGGCCGTGCGCTCGGCTCATCCGAGAAATATGAAGAAGTCATTGTCCCGCTCGCCGACAAGCTCGGCGCCGCGCTCGGTGCTTCGCGCGCCGCGGTCGATGCGGGCTATGTCCCCAACGACTATCAGGTCGGCCAGACCGGCAAGATCGTCGCGCCGCAGGTCTATTTCGCCATCGGCATCTCGGGCGCGATCCAGCATCTCGCCGGCATGAAGGATTCGAAGACGATCGTCGCGATCAACAAGGATGAAGACGCCCCGATCTTCCAGGTTGCCGACTTCGGCCTCGTCGCTGACCTGTTCAGCGCCGTGCCCGAACTGACCGGCAAGATCTAACCGTCCGCCCATATGGCCGGCAATCATCCCGGAGTGCCCGGACTGGGCGACGCACCGTTTAGCGCCGGTGGTCGCCGGTCCGCGCGGCCGGGACCGGGCCGGGAAGTCGATGACGACGAACTGAGCGCGGCCGAGGAGGATGTCCACGGCCGCGCGCTTGTCCTCGCCAGCGTCGCGCGCGATGCACGGCTTAACCAGAAATTCCTGCTGCTGATCACGCTGTCGGCGGCGATCGCCACGCTCGGGCTGCTGCAAAGCTCGACTGCCGTCGTCATCGGGGCGATGCTCGTATCGCCGCTGCTCGGCCCGATCATGGGTGTCGGCTTCGGCCTTGCGACGCTCGAAAGCAATTTGATCAAGCGCTCGCTGGTGACGATGGCGGCGGGGATGGCGGTCGCGATCATCGTCGCGATGTTCATCATCTGGCTCTCGCCGATCCGCGACGTCACCCCCGAACTGCGCGCCCGAACGCAGCCGACGCTGCTCGACCTTGGCGTTGCGGTGGTCGGGGGGATCGCCGGCGTCTATGCTATCATGCGCAAGCTGTCTGGGGTGATGGTCGGCGTCGCTATCGCGACCGCGCTGGTCCCGCCGCTGTCGACGATCGGCTTTGGCCTTGCGACGGGGCGCTTCGATTTTGCGGTTGGCGCCGCGTTGCTCTTCCTCACCAATACGCTTGCCATCGCCTTTGCCGCGACGATCATCGCGCGCATCAACAAATTCGGACCGTCGCTGACCCCGCAGCATACCGCGATGCAGGTCATGGGGATCATCGTCACGCTCGGGATTCTCTCGATCCCGCTCGCGCTGACGCTTAACAGCCTCGCGGGCGAAGTGCGTGCGCGCTCGGTCGTGCAAACCGAACTCCGTTCGCTGCTCGGCGAGAGCGACCGCGTTGACAGCCTCAATGTGCGCATGGAGCGCGATGCGATTGCGGTCGACGGCGTGGTGCTCGTCGACCGCTATGCCGCGAAGCTCGACACCGAGCTGGCAGCACGAATCCGCGGCGAGCTCGATCGCGGTGCGCGCGTCAGCATCGTTCAGCTGCGTCAGCAGACCAACGCCGCGGTGCAGGTCGAAGAGCAGCTCAATCGCCGCCTTGCGACGCTGGAGCAGCGCGAGGAGGACAGCCGCGCGATCCTTGCCGGGCTGACGGTCGGCGAACTGGTGCCGCGCGACCGCGTGCTGATCGATTCGCAGGCGCGCCGCGTGATTGTCCAGCGCGACCGCGAGGCCGAGGGCGAACAGGTCGCCGCCGCGATCGACCGCATCATGGCGGCGGTGCAGACGGGCTATCCGCGCTGGCTGGTCCAGAACGGCAGCCTGACCGCTGCCGAGGAACCCGAGGAGGTTGCGCCCGCGCAAGCGCCCGCAACCGAATAGCGGGCGCCCCGCGCCGCAGACCTATTCAGCGATAGCATGGTTGACGGGACGCATCGCATGGGATGCGATGCGAAATACGGCGCAGCGCCGGGGCAGGGGAGGAATATGCGCGGCAAAGCAATGGTTTTGGCGATGATGCTGGCGAGCAGCGGCTTTGCGGTTATCGCGCCGCAGGCGCAGGCCCAGGCACAGGCCGCCCCCGCCGAAACGCTGGCGATCGACAAGGCGCGCATCGACACCGCCCTGAAAGCGATGGTCGCTGACGGCCGCGCTGCGGGCACTTCGGCGCTGATCTGGCAGGATGGGCGCGAGGTCTATTTCGGCGCGGCGGGCATGGCCGACCGCCACGCGAAGCGTCCGATGCGCCGCGACACGATCGCGCAAATCTATTCGATGACCAAGCCGGTGACCGGGGTCGCGCTGATGCAGCTTTGGGAGGCGGGCAAGTTTCATCTCGACGACCCGCTTTCCAAATATCTCCCCGAATATGCGAACATGCGCGTCTATGCGGGCAAGGATGCCGCCGGCCAGCCGCGCTATGTCGCCACCGAACGGCCGATCACGGTGCGCGACATCCTGCGCCATACCGCAGGCTTCGCTTATGGCGCCGGGCCGACCCCAGCGCACGCCGCCTATGTCGCCGCCGACCCGCTTGCGCTCACCGCCCCGCTTGCCGAGGCGAGCAAGCGCCTCGCGGGCGTGCCCTTGCTGTTCCAGCCGGGGACGCAGTGGGAATATAGCATCGCGGTCGATGTGCAGGCGGCGCTCGTCGAGAAGCTGTCGAGCCAGCGATTTGCCGCCTATGTCCGCACGCATATCTTTGAACCGCTGGAGATGGCCGATACCGCGTGGCGCCATCCCGATGCGAAGCAGGCGCGCTTTGCGGCGATGAATGTGAAGACCGACGGCAAGCTGGTTCAGCAGGATGCCGCCGAGGCGCAAAAGCTCAATTTTCGCGACAATGCGCTGACCCCTGGCGGCTTCGGTCTCGCCTCGACGCTCGACGATTACCAGCGATTCGCGCGGATGCTCCTGAACAAGGGTGAGCTCGGGGGGGCGCGCATCCTCAAACCCTCGACGGTCCAGCTGATGGCAACCGACCAGCTCGACCCCGCAATCACCGAGCGCGCGTGGTTGCCGGGCAAGGGCGCAGTTGGTTTCGGGTTCGACTTTGCGGTCCGCAAATCGCCGCCGCAGACGCGCGAGGAGAATCGCGGCGCGGTCGGCGAATTTTTCTGGGACGGCGCGGCCTCGACCCTGTTCTGGGTCGACCCCGCCAACAAGCTCACCGCGGTCTTCTTCGTCCAGACGATGCCCTATGACGGCACGCTCCACCGCGATTTTCGCGCGGCGGTTTATGGAGCGGGTTATAGGGGGCCGGTGGGCGACTAGGCTGTCATATTTTTGCAATCTCGATGCCGTTGAGCGGGCCGAGGAGCTTTTGAATGTCGCAACCCGATAAACGCACCTTGCTTGCCGAAGGCCTCGCGGCGGGTGATGATGACGGCGCGCTGCACAGGCGGCTGGTCGCCGCGGGCGTGTCGGCGGCCGCCGCGAAATATGAGGTCGACCGGCTCGCCAAAGATCCGATGGCGGCGATGCTGCGCAAGCAGGCGGCGCGGATGGCCAAGCAGAGCTGGCTGCTTGCGAACCAGGACCGGCTGGCGCGCGAAGCCGATGGCGGATTCATGCTCACCATGCTGGATGCAGTCGATCCCGATCATTTCTATCGTCACTATTACGAAGCGAACCGGCCCGCGAAACTTGGCGGCCTCATCGACCATTGGCCGGCGCTGACGCGCTGGTCGCTCGACCATTTTGCCGGCGTTGCGGGCGAAGCCGTCGTCGAGGCGCAGGTCGAGCGCGAGCGTAGCCCCGATTACGAACTCGCCAAGGACGATCACCGCCGTATGGTCCGTTTCGCCGAACTGATCGACTGGCTGCGCAAGGACGAGGTGAGCAACGACATCTACCTCACCGCCTATAATAGCGGCACCAACGCTGCGGCGCTCGCACCGCTCTGGGACGATATGGCGCCGATCGCGTTGCTCGAACCCCGCGACCGCGACGGCTTTTTCTGGCTCGGGCCAAAAGGCACGCTCACCCCCTGGCATCACGACCTCACCAATAATCTGCTGGTGCAGGTGGTCGGCCGCAAGCGCGTACGGATGGCACCGCCGTGGGCGTTCGACCGGATGAAGAACAGCCATCATTGTTTCTCCGACTGGGGCAATGCGCCGCTGCCGCCGGGAGCCGGCGACCCGGAGACGCCGCCGGTCCTCGAGACGATAATCGCGCCGGGTGAGGCGGTCTTCCTCCCCGTCGGCTGGTGGCATCAGGTCGAGGCGCTCGACCTGTCGGCGAGCATGAGTTTTACCAGCTTTCGCCGGCCCAATGCGCATGTCGAAGACTATCGATCTTACGGCGCGTTCTAGTCGTTTCTGATATAATTCTTCGGGGAAGGGCCGGTGCACGCCGGTTCCGTTATCGGGATCGCAGGCCATACTGACGCGATTGGCGGCTTGCGCTCGCTTCGCTTAGTCCGCACCATCGCGGCATGACCTCGCTTTCTGTTCTTTTGACTGCGTTGATGGCGCGCGTTGCTGGCCCTGGTGTTTTGTCGGGTCTGGAGCGTTT
>CAYRQX010000055.1:0-24485 GCA_964426485.1 uncultured Sphingopyxis sp.
GGATGGCGGCTGGCGACATATGGTAGATTTCTCTATCAGATCGGGATGACGAATGTCGGGAAACGACCAGAAGCGGACCTATCCTTCATCGTCACCCCGGACTTGATCCGGGGTCCATGACTGCAGCGCTGCCGTGGATCCCGGATCAAGTCCGGGATGACGAATGATGGGTACGTCCGCCATCCACCCCAAAGCCGACGCCGCCTTCAAATAAGCCTTTCCTACATTATTCCGCTGTGTCAGCCTTCATGTCAGCTCTTTCAAATGGCAGGCAAAAGCGGTCGCTGCCCGGATGCCGGATTCGGCCAAGGTCCGGCTGCCATCTGTCGGTCGAGCGCGACAAATGGGGCACTGCAATAGGGTGACCTTTCCTGACCTTTGGCATGATGGCCCGGCGCATGCGCCGACCGGATCGCGGCCCCGGCCCGGGATAACCGAAAATGACAACGCCCGCTTATCACCCCCCACCAGCCATAGCCGGAACAGGAAAAAACGCTGTCCTCCATGAATGTGGCGGGGTAGCGGATGGGCATGGCCCTGAACGATGATCCCGCGGCGGCGAAGGCTGCCCTGACGACACCGATTGCGCGTGACGTTGCGCAGTTTTCCGCCAGCGCCCTCTCGCGAGACTTGGCATGCTGAGCGTCGAAACCCACGCCGCGACGCCCTGGCCCGACGCGCTCGACTGGGAGGTGCGGGCTGCGGAGGCTGTCGCCGCGGCGCTCGCGCTGACGCCTTATGCCGCGCTCGCCGACGCCGCGCCGCTCGTCGAAGTCTCGGTGCGATTGACCGACGATGCCGAAGTGCATGCGCTCAACCGCGATTTTCGCGGGCGTGACAAGCCGACCAACGTGCTGTCGTTCCCGCAGGTGCAGGATGACCTGCTCGAAAGCCTCGCGAACAGCGACGATGGCGAAATCCTGCTCGGCGATATCGTGCTCGCGCGCGAAACCTGCGCCCGCGAAGCGGAAGAGAAAGGGATTTCGGTCCCCGATCATGCGACACACCTGATTGTCCACGGCACGCTGCATCTCGTCGGCTACGACCATATGGACGACACTTCGGCCAGCGCGATGGAGGCGTTGGAAGTGAAAGCACTTGCATCGCTGGGCATCGCCAATCCATATGCGGATCAGGATTAACAGGGAAAAGCCGTATATATGTCCGACGACCAGGGATCTTCGAACCGATCGGAGGAGGACAGTAGTAGACCCGGGCTCTTGTCCGGGCTGAAAAATCTGTTGTTCGGCGGCGACAAGGAACCATCGCTGCGCGAACAGATCGAAGATGTCATCGACGAGGCCGAGGAAGAGGGGCATGAACGGCGCGGCAGCCATATCGTCGGCGACCTCTCGCCGATCGAGCGCAAGATGCTGCGCAACCTCCTCCACTTCGGCGAACAGACGGTCGACGATGTCGCGGTGCCGCGCGCCGACATCATCGCCATCCCCGAAAGCGCGAGCTTTACCGAAATCGTCGCGTCCTTCGCCGAAGCCGGGCACAGTCGCCTGCCGGTGTACCGCGAAAATCTCGACGAAGTGGTCGGCATGATCCACGTAAAGGATGTGTTTGCCGTGCTTGCCGAGGGGCGCCCGCCACCGCCCTTGCTCGACCTCATCCGCCAGCCGCTCTACGTGCCGCAATCGATGGGGGTGCTCGACCTGCTCGCCGAAATGCGCGCGAAGCGCACACACCTGGCGATCGTCATCGACGAATATTCGGGCACCGAGGGGCTGCTGACGATCGAGGATCTGGTCGAGGAAATCGTCGGCGAGATCGAGGACGAGCATGACGACGAGCCGACCGCGCTGTTCGCCCCCGGCGACGGCGGTTGCTGGGACGCCGACGCGCGCGCCGAGCTCGACGACATCGGCGAGGCGATCGACCCGCGGCTGGCTGATGTCGAGGAGGATGTCGACACGCTAGGCGGCCTCGCGGCGGTGCTCGCGGGCCATGTCCCCGAGGTCGGCGAGATCCTGCAGCATCCAAGCGGCTGGCGGATCGAAATAACCGAGGCCGATGAACGCCGCGTCCATCGCCTGCGGCTTCATCCGCCGGTACAGGTCGATCTCGAAGCGCCATCGGAAACCGGCGACTAGGGTCCTGACCTAGGCGCCCCGGCTAATCCCCGTCGACGTTGACGACATTATATTTCAGCGCCTCTTTGCGCGTCAGGCATCGGCGCGTCGACCGGTCGTCCCCGGTTGCAATTGATTTCTGCCGGTACATGATGTCGGACAGCAGATCGCGCGAGACATCGAGGCGGATCAGCAGGTCATTGTCCTCGGTCGCCATCAGCGCCGCCTCGCGCTCGACGTCGCTGATCAACTCGGTGGTGGACTCGGCGCCCATCGCGACGCTCGACTGAATGGCGTTCTTGTCGCCCGTCATGGTGAACATATGGACCATGAAATATCCGCCCGGATCGATGGTGCGCGCGCGGCCCCCCATGAAGACGAAATTGCAGGCGCTGAAACAGGTCCAGCCCGACGGGATGCGGGTGATCATCTGGCGTTCCTTGCTGAATTTGCGGATCAGCAATCCCGCCGCATTGCCGGCGCGGGCATCGCCGCCGGGCGACCGTATCCAGATTTCGCTGATCGACGGATTATCGGTCAGGACCTTTTCGAGGCGCGCCGGAAGTTCGCTATCAACGCGCCCTTCGGCCAGCAGCACGGTTTCGCCGCTACGCTGGAACGGGGTCAGGACCATGGTCTTATAGTCGGACCAGCTGGGATTGGCGGGGCAAGTCGGGTTGTCGGGGTCCATGCCGGGCGGCGTCGCGGCGGTGCAGGCAAGCAATCCGGCAAGTACAGCGACCGATCTGATCCAACGGTTCATGCTATCATCCCCAGCTTGCGGAGCCCCGACCGCCGATGCGCTCATGCTATGCCATCGCCACGGCCAAAACAATATCACGCCATGCCCGTTTGGCCGGTGTGATCCGCGTCATTGACCCGGCTTGTGGGGGCGCCCATTCGGGCCTAGCCTTGAATATAAGGGTGGGAGTTCGGTTATGCGAACAAGGCTGCGATATCGATCGGTGTGGGGCGCCATCTTTCTGATGCTGTTGTCGACCAGCGCTGCCGCCGCGGCCTGGCAAGGCGCACCGAGCGAAGGCGACAAGGCATTTGTCCCGGCGCCGGTCGCCGAGCCGGCGCTGCCCCCTCTCCCCGAGCGGCCCGTGCTCGACACCCGCAGCTACCCCAAGTGCCGCGAGGATTTTAAAAAGATCGACGCGCCGTTCGACAAGGCGGCGGCGATCAACCGCTGCACGGTGGCGATCGATACCTATTACACGCAAAAAATGCTGCCCTATCGCGAGGCGATGATCGTCTATCAAAACGCGCTGTCATCGCTTTATACGGCCAAGGTCGGCGGAAATATGCGCTATTCCCCGGCAACGCAGGATCGCTTTTATAAGGCCGTCATGGCCGAACATGCGGCCTCCGATCCCGCAGGTGCGAACCTCGCCGCATATCGCGGACTTGAGGCGGAGTATCGGACCGATCGCGCTTATCTCGCCGACCGGTTCTGCTTCAACACGGGTTGCAACGGCTATCCGGTGCCGGCGTCTGCCGTCAAAGTCGCCGTGCCTGAAGCCACTGCCGAGCCCTCAAAGAAGAAGGATGGCGAGGCGAAGCTGACTGGCAGCGACGCGCCCGACCCCCAATGCCGGAAGGCGCGCAAGCGTGGCGGGGCGCTTGGCGGGCTGCTCGGCGGTGTCGCGGGCAGCGCCGTCGGGCTCAAGGGGGTCGGGACGCTCGTGTCGGGGCTGGTCGGCGCGGTGCTGGTGGCCGAAATTGCCTGCCAGCTGGACGAAAAGGAGCAGAAAGTCGCCGCCGAGGCGACCGTGGCGGTCACTAAAAAGGAAGAGGTCGGGGCGACCGCCCAATGGACGAGCCCGACGCGCGAAGGCGTGGCGGGATCATCGACGATCACCGCGCTCAACACCGAACCCAACGGCAGCAAATGCCTGTCGATCACCGACATTGCGATCGTCGAGGGCGAGGAAACGCGCGTGTCGAAACGCATGTGCCGTGCGAAACCGGGCGAGCCCTATAGTATCATGGCCTGACGGCGGCGTTGCGTTTGCGCCGCGAGGGGATTAGCGCAGGCGCGATGGACGTCTCCGACCTTCGCATCGCCCTGTTCAGCGGCAATTATAACATGACCACCGATGGCGCGAACAAGGCGCTGAACCGCCTTGTCGGCTATTTGCAGGACCACGGCGCCGCAGTGCGTGTTTATTCGCCGACGATCGCGCACCCGGCTTTCGAGCCGACGGGCGATCTGGTCAGCGTGCCGTCGGTCGCGATTCCCGGGCGCAGCGAATATCGCATTCCTGTGTCCTTTTCATCGCGCGTTCGCGAAGACATCACCGCTTTCGCGCCCAATATCGTTCATATCTCCAGTCCCGATCGCGTCTCTCGGCAGGCGGCGGCGTGGGCGCGGCGTCGGCGGCTCCCGGTCGCCTGTTCGGTACACACGCGCTTCGAAACTTACGTCCGCTATTATAATCTGTCGTTCCTCGAACCCGTGATGGTCGCCTGGCTGCGCAAGCTTTACCGCAAGTGCGATGCGCTGATTGCGCCGTCCGAGAGCTTTGCGCAGGTGCTGCGCGAACAGCGGATGAACTACGACATCGGCATCTGGACGCGCGGCGTCGAGCAAGGGATTTTCAATCCCGATCGCCGCGACATGGCATGGCGCCGCTCGCTCGACATTGCCGATGATGTTCCCGCCATTGCCTTTCTCGGCCGGCTGGTGATGGAAAAGGGACTCGACGTGTTCGCTGACGCGATCGATGTGCTCCAGCGGCGCGGTGTGCCGCACAAGGTTGTCGTGATCGGGGAAGGGCCGGCGGGCGAATGGTTCGAATCGCGCCTGCCCGATGCAAACTTCGTCGGTTTCCAGGGCGGCGCGGATCTCGCGCATGCGCTCGCCTCGTGCGACATTTTCTTCAACCCCTCGGTCACCGAAACCTTCGGCAATGTGACACTTGAAGCGATGGCGTGCGGGCTTCCCGTTGTCGCGGCGCGCGCTACCGGCAGCGCCAGCATCGTCAAGCATGGGCAGACCGGTTATCTCGTCGCGCCCGGCTCGATCACCGGCTTTACCGACCATCTCCAGCACTATTGCCGCGATGTCGAATTGCGCGCCGAACATGGCGCCGCGGCGGTGCTCGAAAGCGGCGCCTATCAGTGGGATGCGATCAACCAGGCGGTCGCCGACACCTATATCCGCCTGATCCGCCAGAAACAGCGGCGCAGGAACTGAGGACGCCATGGCCGGGGATTTGTTCGGCGAAGAGACACCGGCACAGCGCAGCGGCGCGCCTATCGGCCCCGTGCCGCTGGCCGAACGATTGCGGCCCCGCACGCTTTTGGATGTCGTCGGGCAGGAACATCTGACCGGACCCGAAGGCGCGATCGGCCGCATGGTCGCGGCGGGGCAATTGTCGTCGATCATCCTTTGGGGGCCGCCGGGTACCGGCAAGACGACGATCGCGCGGCTGCTCGCCGAAGCGGTAGGTATGCGTTTCGCGCCGCTGTCGGCGGTCTTCTCGGGCGTTGCCGACCTTCGGCAAGCGTTCGCCGATGCCGAGAAGATGGCGGCGGCGGGCAAGCGCACGCTACTGTTCGTCGACGAGATCCACCGCTTCAATCGCGCGCAACAGGATGGCTTTTTGCCCTATGTCGAACGCGGCACGGTCGTGCTCGTCGGGGCGACGACCGAGAACCCCAGCTTCGCTTTGAATGCGGCGCTCCTGTCGCGGGCGCAGGTTTTGGTGTTGAACCGGCTCGGCGAAGACGCGCTGGCAATGCTGGTCGAACGCGCCGAGGCCGAAGTCGCACGGCCCCTGCCTGTCACCGACGACGCCAAGGCGGCGCTGATCTCCAGCGCCGATGGCGACGGCCGTTTCCTGCTCAACCAGGTCGAAACCCTGTTCGCGACCGCGATCGACACGCCGCTCGACCCTGCCGAACTCGCGCAATTCCTCCATCGCCGCATGCCTGTCTACGACAAGGATCGCGACGGCCATTATAATCTGATCTCGGCGCTGCATAAGGCGTTGCGCGGATCGGACCCACAGGCATCGCTATATTGGCTCGCGCGGATGCTCGTCGCGGGCGAGGAGCCGCTCTACGTGCTGCGCCGACTCGTCCGCTTCGCGAGCGAGGATATCGGCCTCGCCGACCCGCAGGCGCTCGTGCAATGCCTGTCTGCCAAGGACGCCTATCAGTTTCTCGGCTCGCCGGAAGGCGAGCTCGCGATCGTCCAGGCCTGTCTCTATTGCGCGACAGCGCCCAAGTCGAACGCCGCCTATGCGGCGCAAAAAGCGGCATGGGCGGCAGCACGCGAAACCGGCAGCCTCGCGCCGCCCGCCAATATCCTCAACGCCCCGACCAGGTTGATGAAAGATTTGGGTTATGGCGAGGGTTATAGCTATGACCATGACGCGCCCGACGGCTTTTCGGGCGACAATTATTGGCCTGACGGCATGGCGCCGGTGGAATTCTATCGCCCCGTCGACCGTGGCTTTGAAAAGCGCATCGCGGAGCGCCTTGCCTGGTGGGACGAAAGGCGCCGCGCCAAGGACTGACCTCACCCTTGGGCGCGACGTCGAGGTCGCGGCCGGGACATTGGAAGACTGATCGGCATCGGCATTATGGCGGCGACATTCGACAGCTGGGACGATGTGGTCGCGTTCGCGTGCGCGCTTCCCGATGTCGAAATGCTTTCCTTTTACGGCACCCCCTGTCCTAAGCTGAACGGCAAGGCGCTGGCGTCGCCGGGGCGCGAGCCCGGCAGTTTCGCCGTGATGTGCAAACCCGGCGAAAAGGAAATCCTGCTTGAAACCGATCCCGACACCTTCTGGCAAACGCCCCATTATGAGGGTTGGCACGCGCTGCTCGTCCGCTTCGGATCGGATGACGCCGATCGCGTCGCCAATGTCATCCGCCGGGCCTGGTGGGATCGCGCGAAAAAGGCGCAGCGGCAGGCTTTCGGCGATCGCCCCTGACCTGCTGCGCGTCCTCGCCGCCGCGCTCCTTGCCGGTGCGGTGTCCGCTGCCGCGCAGGCGCCGAAGCCCAATGCGGAGCTGAACCGCGCATGGGCGGCGGGCTATCGTGCGGCCTTCGTCTGCTCGTCCCTGTGGAACGGCGTGGGCAAGCCGGTCGAGGCGATCGAGCGCGACGAACTTACCGGCATCTACCCGGAGATCGAGGCGGATGTCCGCGCCTTGAAGGCCGATGTCGACGACAAATCAAAAACCGTCAGCGTCAAATATCGCGATGATATGCCCCCGCGCATCGCGATGTGGGACAGCGCCGAAGGCTGCGTCACGCTGCCGATCGGTGCGCCGCCGGCGACGGCGCCTCGGGCGGATCGCCGCCCCGATCTCGACGCGCAGCGCTGGCCGATCGGCGACAAGGACGCGCGCGCGCCGATCGCCAGAGGGCTGACGCCATTGGATCGGGTTGCGACAAATGTCGAGAGCTTTGGCGGCCGCTCCAGCTCGCTGCTGGTCGTGAAGAACGGCCAGATCGTGCTCGAACATTATTGGGGCGGGCACGATGTTCACACCGCCCAGCGCACTTTTTCGGTCGCCAAATCGATGGCCGCGACGCTGATCGGCCATGCCGTTCAACAGGGCTCGATCGATGTGACGAAACCCGCGATGATCGCCGAATGGCAGTCGCCGGGCGATCCGCGTGCGGCGATCACCACCGAGCAATTGATGCGCATGGCGAGCGGCCTGACCAGCGATACTGCGGGCAATCGCAGCGATGCCATCTATATGGGCGGTGCGTCGGTGCGCCAGTGGACGACGCAATGGCCGCTGCTCAATCCGCCGAACACCCGGTATCGCTATGCCAATAACGACACGCTGCTGGCAACGCTGTCGCTGAAGGCGGCGCTGCAAAAGGCGGGTACGCCGCTCGACCCGGCCGCCTTTTTCGACCGGCTCGGCATGACGCGGACCTTTGTCGAGCATGACAAGGATGGCGACTATATCCTGTCGAGCCAGGTCTGGACGACGGCGCGCGACCTCGCGCGGCTGGGCCTTCTCTATCAGAATGGCGGCATGTGGCAGGGCGAGCGCTTGCTCCCCGCCGACTGGCGCCGCTTCGTCACGACGCCCAGCGGGCCGCAGCCCGATGGCGCTTTCGGCTATGGCGCGGGCTTCTGGTTGCTGGGCAAGTCGGACGGTATTCCAGCCGACGCCTTCGGCGCCTTTGGCAACCGCGGCCAATATGTCGTCGTTATTCCGTCGCGCGCGCTGGTGATCGTGCGGCAGGGCTATGACGACGACAAGAACCGGCTCGACATCGCGGCGCTCGTCAAGGCGATCGTCGCCGCGGGCCGCTGATCATTCAAAGGGCGGGTAACGCTCGAACGCGGGCAGGCCGTTCAATTTCTCCATCCAGCCGATACGTTCGGCGGTCTGGATCTGCGCCTGCGCGGGGATCGCGTCGGGATCGTCTAGCGTCGCGCTTTGCACGTCGATCTGGCCCGGAAAGATCGCGTCGTTGGTGTAGAAGAGCCCGGTGCCGCAATTACCGCAGAAATGGCGGCGGCCATGTTCGGATGAGGTGTAGATGCTGGGCGTTCCGCTGATTTCGATCTCGTCGTTGCCGACGAGCGCCCAGCCGACGAGCGGCGCGCCCGAATGACGGCGGCAATCGCTGCAATGGCACAGCGCATGATGCTGCACCGCGGTCGACATCGAATAGCGGATCGCGCCGCAATGGCATTGGCCGCTGGCACGGGGGGCTTGCTCGCTCATCACTCTCTCCTCAAGGAATCGAGCCAAGAACATAACATAAACATGCGCGCCGTGACAATGGCGGCGCGGGCGAGTGTTATTGGGATGTTAACCACAAGCTTCTAGTCCGCTGAGACACGGATTTTGGGGAACTTCCATGGATCAGAGCGGACTGGGACAATTGGCGTCGGGCCGGAGGACGGCACGATGAAGCTGGTTATCCAGATTCCCTGCCTGAACGAGGCCGAAGACCTTCCCGCGACGCTCGCCGCATTGCCGCGCAAGATCGACGGCGTCGACACGATCGAGATATTGGTCATCGACGACGGCAGCACCGACAATACCGCGCAGGTCGCCCGCATGTGGGGCGTGCATCATGTCGTGCGCCACCGTACCAATCGCGGTCTTGCCGCTGCGTTCCGGTCAGGCATCGATGCGGCGCTCGCCGCGGGCGCTGACATCATCGTCAACACCGACGCTGACGGCCAATATGTCGGCGAGGATATCTCCAAGATTGTCGCACCGATCCTCGACGGGCGCGCCGATATCGTCGTCGGCGACCGCGGCGTCGGCGACAATGAGCATTTTGGCCCGGTCAAGCGTCGGTTGCAGGAGCTGGGCAGCGCGATGGTCCAGCGCCTCGCCAATGTGCAGGTTTCGGACGCGGTCAGCGGCTTTCGCGCGATCAGCCGCGAGGCGGCGCAGCGGATCAACATCACGACCGAATTCAGCTATACGACCGACATGCTGATCCAGGCGGGGCGCAAGCGCCTGTCGATCCTCAGCGTGCCGATCCGCACCAACGCAACGCTTCGCCCGTCGCGCCTGTTCAAATCGATCCCGCGCTTCATCGTCAACACCGGCATCACGATGGCGCGCGCCTATACGACCTATAATCCGCTGCGCGCCTTTGTCGGGCTGGGGCTGGCGATTGCGTTCGTGGGTGTTGTCCCGATCGTGCGTTTCCTGATCTTTTTCCTGCAGGGCGGGGGCGACGGGCATATCCAGTCGCTGGTGATCGGCGGCGCGTTGCTGGTGCTTGGCGCGATGGTCGCGGTGATGGGCCTGCTCGCCGACCTGATCGCCGCAAACCGCAAGCTGATCGAAGCTGGCCTTATCCGCCTTCACAAGATCGAGGCGCATCTGGACGCCGCGAATCGAGGCAGTTCCGATCCGGTTGTCGGCGAGGCCCACGGGAAGCGCCGGGCCGAACGCTGACCATGGCATCGGTGGCGCAGCGGCGAGATTTCGCGACGCGATTGCTTCGCCCGACGGCGGTGCAGATTCTTTGCGCGATGCTGGCTCTGGTGCTGCTGCTTCAGGTTGAGCTCGTTTATGCCAAAAGCGTGAACTGGGACGAATTTTTCCATTTCAGCCAGATTCACCAGCATCTTCTCGGGCGCCCGGCGCCATGGCTGCAGGCGCCCTTTGTGGCGCTGTTTTTCTGGGTGCCCGCGCTACCCGGGGATAATATCGACCATATCCAGCTGATCCGTCTCCTCATCCTACCGTTCGAAATCGTAACGATCGCGGCGATCGCGGGAATGGCGAGCCGCTTTGCCGACCGCGAAACGGCGCTGCTTTGCGGCCTGATATACGCGACCGGCGGCTATGTGTTCCTGCACGCCTTCGCGCTGCGGGCCGATATGATCGCGGCGGCGCTGCTGATGGCGGCGCTTTGGCTGACCCTCTGCCGCCCGCTGCGCGGCAGGGAAATCACGATGATCCTTGTCCTTGTCGGGCTGGCCTTTTTTTCCACGATCAAAACTGTGCTTTACGCGCCCGCCTTTCTGGGCGCCCTGCTGTTTCGGCTGGAGGCGCCCGCTCACCGCCGGGCGTTGGCGAGCGCGGCGATACTGGTCGCGCTGGCAGGTCTGACGCTGCTCTGGCTGGCGCCAAATCTGCCGGAGACCGGGCCAGTCGGCATTTTGCGCGACGTCGGTGATCTTGGTCGCGCTTCGATCGATCGCATGTTTTCGAAACGCGTCTTTCCGCATGGGACATGGCTCGTGTTGCAGATCGTCTTTGCCCCGCTGCTGTCGGTCGCCATTCTCGCTACGATCCTTTATGCCTGTCGGTCCGGACGCGGCTGGACGGAGCGCATTCTTTTGCTCTCCCTTCTGGCGCCGCTCGCGACGGTCGCCGTCTATCGCAATGCCTTCCCCTATCACTTCGCCTTCATCCTGCCTCCCGCCGTTGTTGCCGTCGCGCCGGTGGTAGGCTGGCTCAGGCAGCGTTACGGCGTCCTTGCCGTTGCTTTCGTTCCGCTCGCCGGCACGCTGCTGCTGTCCTTCGCGCAGGACCGCGACGTGCTGCCCCGCCAGCGGGCAATTCTGACCGGCATCCAGACTGTATTTCCCGCGCCCGTCACCTATATCGACAACAGCGGAATGGCGGGAAATTTCCCGCGCGCGGTGAATCACTTCGCTAGCGGATGGGGCCTCGAAAATTATTATCGGGCGGGCGAACCGATTTACAGCGAGGCCCTGAAGGCCGAGCCGGTCCCGATGCTATTGGCCAATAATGTGGTTCTGCGGAGTCTTTTCCACGACACATCTTTCGACGGCCGCTTGCTTCCCGAAGACGACAGGATCCTGCGCGAGAATTATATTCCGCATTGGGGACGGCTGTTCGTTGCCGGAAAGGTCGTCGCGCCGGGTGAACGGCCGATTGCGGTCGAGATCGCGGTTCCCGGACGCTATACCGTCGAGGGCGGGGGCGTCGATATTGACGGGAAACATCATCCCGTCGGCAGCCTGGTCCAGCTGGCGAGGGGAACGCACAGCGTCGCGGGACCACGTGACGTCGAAGTGACTCTGCGGTGGGGCGACGATCTGGGCCGGCCGGCTTTTGCTTGGCCGAGCGGGCCCATCTTTACGGAGTATTGACTGGACCATGGGGCAGCAGGGGGAAGCCGGGGGCCATCGGCGTGGCGAACCGCTGAAAAGGCGCCGCGGGGTGCCGACGGCAATGCCGGGGCTGGACGCCCGCGTCGAAAAATTTCCCGACGCCAGCTCCCTTTTCTGGCCGATAGCGGGGATCGCGCTGGCGCTCGCGGCGCATCTCTATCTTGCGCTCACCCGCGCGATCAACTGGGATGAATTCTATCATTACAGCCAGGTGCAAAAGCTTGCGCAAGGCACGCTGACCGAACCGCTGCAGACGCTTTACACGCGCGCCTTCGTGTGGGTGGTCGACCTGCCGGGCGTCGGCGTCGACCATATCATCATGATCCGGATCTTCATGCTCCTGTGCGAGATCATCGTCGCGGCGGCGATTTTCGGGGCTGCGTCGCGTTTCGTGGCGCGGGTGCCCGCCATGCTCTGCGCGCTGGCATATTTGACCGCCGGATATGTGCTCCAGCACGGCACTTCCTTTCGTTTCGACGCGCCCGCTGCTGCGATGCTGATGACCGCAGCCTGGATATTGCTGCGGTTTCGCCTGACCACTGTCCCGATTCTTGTCGTCGGCCTGCTTGCCGGCTTGTCGGCGATGCTGACGATCAAGACGATCCTCTATGCACCGGTGTTTCTGGGCCTTGCTTGCCTCCATTGGTCGGAGTCGGCAGACAAGCGGCGTCTGCTCCTTCGGGGCGCCGCGCTCGGCGGCGCCGCCCTCGGCGCATTCGCGCTGGTCTATCTCGCGCACGCCAGCAGCCTGGCCGGCAATAGCGACTTTGAGGCGATGAAGGTCGTCTCGCGCGCCGGCGGCAAGATGTTCCACTTTGGTTATGTGACCTACTGGCAATCGCTGGTGAAGGGTGTGCAGCTTTCGGTCGTTCTGTCGCTCGCGATATTGGCGTTTCCGTTCATCGTCTGGAACGTGGCGCTGCCCAAAGCCGACAAGCTGGCGTTGACCGGCTTTTACCTGCCGATCCTGACGCTGTTTTTCTATCACAACACGGCGCCTTATTTTTACGTCTATATGCTGCCGCCGGTGACGGTCGCCTGCGGCGTGGTTTTCGCGGTGCTGGTTGCGCGCTACCGCGCGATAGCGGTGGCCACGCTGCTGCTCCTCGGTGGCAGCTTCGTCCTTTACAAGGAACCACCGAACCCGATTGAGCGCCAACGCCAGATCTTGCGCGTCGCCGAAACGATGTTCCCCGGCGGCGTGGCCTATTTCGACAGCTGCGCAATGCTCGGCAGCTTTCCGAAAGCCAATGTGTTCATGACGCCATGGGGTATCGATCAATATCTTCTCGGCGGTTTCCCCAGCCTCGAAGAAACCATGGCGTCAAAGCCGGTGCCCTTGCTCGTGAACGATGATTATATGTTCGACGACGCGCTGAACGGCAAAGGGCCCGTTCCCGCCTTCCTCCCCGGCGATCTTGCCGCGATCCGCGACACCTTCGTGCATCTGTGGGGCCCTTTCTGGGTCGCGGGCGAAGATATTCCGGCCCGCGCAAGCGGCTATGCGTTCAAGGTCCGCGTGCCCGGTTTCTACACGGTGCGCGACGCGAGCGTCGCGATCGGCGACCGCGTGGTGGCGCCCGGCCAGTTCGTCCATCTCGATCGCGGCGCCTATCGCGCCTCGACGACGGGAGACAAAGGTGCGCGACTGATCTGGGGCAAGGATATCAAGGTCCCGGCCCAGCCCGATGCGGGCGGCCCGCTGTTCATGCCGTTCTAGGAGTCCTGCCGGCGATCAGGTGCGGCGGCGTCCCAGGGTGACGAGGCCATATCCCAGATCGCCGGCGATCGACGAAGCGCGGAGCGCCAGCGTCGCGGCCATCAACCCGGCGGCCGGTAACCCCGCGCCCGCCAGCGCGAGGAGCGCGGCTTCCCGAATGCCGATGCCGCCGGGCGCAACCGGCACGACGAAACCCGCGAGCCAGGCGAACAGGAACAGCGCCGCGAAATGGGCGAGGCTGGCCCCGGCGGGCAGGACCGCGGCACCGATCAGCGCCGCTGCCAGAGCGAAGGCGCCGAAAGCGAGAATTTGAAACGCCAGCGCGGTCAGCAACGGCCGCCGCGCAGCGAGCGCGGCGCCGACGACCACGGCCGCCGCCACAAGCGCAACGGCGGGCGAGCGTTCGAACGTCAGGCAGGCCGCGGCGACTGACATGCTGCTGACCAGATGAAGGCCGACTTCGACCACGACCGATTTGGCGAGCAGCTTATGCTCGATCCCGGTCTTGGCGCCTTCGATCTGGCGGCTGACATATTGAAATACCGAACCCGGCAGATATTTCATCAGCACGCCGCGGGCATAGATGCGCGCCATGTCGCGGGGCGGCTGACTATGCTCGGGATCGACGACCGCAGTCCACGCACGTGCCAGCGCGCGATCGGCGGTCGCGAACAGCAGGGGCGCACCGATCATGGCGCCCGCAAGTTCCCACGACGCATGCGGCTGGAGCGTCGACCAGTCGAGGCGCCACAGCCGTTCGCCGATAAAGGCGATGCTGCCCGCGAGTGCTGCGCCGCCGACCCACCGCCCGATCCGTTCGAACGACGGCCGACGCCGAGCCAGTGCGGTCTCAGCCATAAAGGATGCTGGTGAAATCGGGGTAGGGGACGCAGTAGGATCGGCCGAAATAGCGGCGCTCCTTTAGCCCGCAATTTTCGATCGCGCTTCGATAGCGGCTGCGGCCGCTGTCATCGAGCAGGATGATGCCGCCGGGGGCCAGATGCGGGATCGCGCGCGCGAGGCATTCGGTGCGGCGGCGCCCGTCGACGACGATCAGGTCGAACGGACCGTCCGCCGCGTCGATCGCGCCGATATAGGCATCGCCGTCGAGCTCGCGATGGCGCAATTCGATATTGGGGTAATGTGCGACCTCTTTGGTCAGGCGCTGATGCCATTCGGCATGATGTTCGACCGACACGACGCTGGCGGCATGGCGCGCGAGCCAGATGGTGCTGGCGCCCGCGCCATATTCGAACACGCGGGGCTTGGGCCGTGCCCGGAGAAACTCTGCGACTTCGCGCGTTGCGGCGACGTTCCACCAAGGCAGGCCGAGCGCGATCATGCGTTCGATATCATGGATTGCGAGCAGCGATGCCGACCAGCGGAGCCAGCCATATTCGTCGCTCTGGCGCGCATTTTCGGAAAGCTTTTCCATTGGGCCGAGGTTTGCGATCGCGTGCATGACACCCGAGTAGGACCGTTTGACCAACTGCATCATCTTCTCCAGCCTCCCGAGTGGGTGCAAGAGTGTATTAACCAAAACATCCCTGTCGAAAGGTTAATTTCGGGCAAAAATCGGCTTAATCGCCCAGATCAACCCCATGTGCAGCCGCCCAGGCCTGATACTGACCGCGCGGGTTGGATGATGGCTGTGCCAGGATCGCCGTCATGTCGGCGCGTAGCGCCCCGAGGTCGAGCGATCGGATCATCGCCTTGACCGGGCCGACGCCGGCGGGAGTGATCGACAGGCGTTCGATGCCCACGCCGAGCAGCGCCATCGCCTCCAGCGGGCGGCCACCCATTTCACCGCACACGCCGAGCGCGACCTTCGATCCCGACACCGTGCGAACGACGCGGGCCAGATAGCGCATGACGGTCGGCGATAACCAGTCATAGCGTTCGGCGAGTCGGGGGTGCGCGCGGTCGGCGGCAAACAGGAACTGCGTGAGGTCGTTGGTGCCGATCGACAGGAAATCGAGGTGCGGCAGCATCAGGTCGAGCGTTTCGAGCAGGCCCGGCACCTCAAGCATCGCGCCATAACGGATCGCGACCGGCAATTTCCTGTTGTGGCTGGCGAGCCATGCCCGCTGGCCGACGAACAAATTGCGTGCCGCTTCATATTCCCAGGGTTCGGACACCATCGGGAACATGACGTTGAGCGTCCGCCCGGCAGCCGCCTCCATCAGCGCGCGCGCCTGGACCTTCAGCAGTCCTTCGCGCTCGAGCGCAAGGCGCAGCGCGCGCCAGCCCATCGCCGGATTTTCTTCCAGCGCACTGTCGCCGACGTTCATATATGGCAACGCCTTGTCGCCGCCGATGTCGACGGTGCGGAAGATGACCGGGCGGTCGCCCGCCGCATCGAGCACGTCGCGATAGAGCCGCTGCTGTCGGTCGCGCGATGGCAATGTTGCCGACACAAGGAACTGGAATTCGGTGCGGAACAGCCCGATCCCGCGCGCGCCGGTCAGGTCGAGCGCCGCTATATCCTCGCGCAGCCCGGCATTGATCATCAGCTCGATCGGCACGCCGTCCTTTGTGACCGCGGGCAGGTCGCGCAGCGAGGCGAGGTTGGCGCGGCGCTTTTGCGATACTTCCAGCTTGGCGTCGAAGGCGTCCTGCACCGCTTGCGTCGGCCGGACATGCACCGATCCGGCGGCCGAATCGAGCAGCAGCAAATCGCCTTCGCGGATCGAGGCGCGCACGTCGCTGACGCGGCCGATCACCGGCACCCCCATCGCGCGCGCAACGATGATGACGTGCGCGGTCAGCGACCCTTCCTCGAGCACGACGCCCTTCAGGCGGCGGCGGTCATATTCGAGCAGCTCGGCGGGCCCGAGGTTGCGTGCGATCAGGATCGAATCCTGCCGCAGTCCGCCCATTTGCGCCGCCGTGCCCATCTGTCCCGACACGATGCGGATCAGCCGATTCGACAGATCTTCCAGATCGTGCATGCGGTCGCGCAGCAACGGATCGTCGATTTGGCGCATCCGCATGCGGGTGCGTTGCTGGACACGTTCTATTGCCGCCTCGGCGGTCAGGCCGCTGTCGATCGCTTCGTTGATCCGCCGCGACCAGCCTTCGTCATAGGCGAACATCTTATAGGTCTCGATGACCTCCTCATGCTCGCCGCCGACGCCGAAGTCGGCGCTGCTCGCCATGCGGTCGATCTGCTCGCGCATCTTGTCGAACGCGGCGTAAACCCTGTGGCGTTCGGCCTCCGTATCGTCGGCGACCGTATGTTCGATCGTGATGCGCGGCTGGTGGAACACCGCGACCCCGGCGCCCATGCCATCGACCAGCTTTTGACCGTTCAGCCGCTGCGCCGACTGGTCGGCGGCGGCGGCGTCAGTGCGCGCGGCGGTGTCGACCAGATCGGCGTTGGCGATCAGTTCGGACAGCACCATCGCGACGGTCTGCAACGTCTCGATCTCGATATCGTCATAACGGCGCGGATCGGCGTGCTGGACGCAAAGGACGCCGACGGCGCGCTCGCGGCGGATGATCGGCACCCCCGCGAAGCTGTGGAACAATTCTTCGCCCGTTTCGGGACGATAGGAAAAGTCGGGGTGCGCAGCGGCTTCGTCGAGGTTCAGCGTCTCGATCTGGTCGGCGATCATGCCGACCAGCCCTTCGCCAAGGCCGAGGCGCGTGACATGCACCGCCTCCTGCTTCAGCCCGCGCGTCGCATAAAGCTCGAGCGCGCCTTCGCGCAGCAGATAGATCGAGCAGACCTCGCTGTTGAGGCATTCGCCGATAATGCCGACGACCTGGTTCAGCTTGCCCTGCGCATTGGCGCGCGATGCCATGACCTCGTGCAACCGGGTCAGGATGGTGCGCGCCGACTGGGCGGCCGACGAGGGCGGTGGCGGGGCGTTGGTCATCGCAATCCTGCTAACAGAAGGATGCGGTGCGCGCCAATACCCCGCGCGCGATTGTCGACTCTATTCCTATGCGGTCGGGGCCCCGGTCAGTTGTTACCCGACGGCACAGTCACGGAAGCGGTCGGGCCGACCGCGGAGGTTGGCGCCGGGGTGTTCATGATCGCCGGCTTCGGCGCATATTTCGCATCCCATGCGACCGCATCGACCTGATATTGGGCATAGGCCTGGTAGAATTCGCTGAACGGCTCGTCGAGCCGCGCGAGATGCGCGGGTGCCTGTTCGACAAGCTGCGCTGTCGGCGTCGACGACACGATCTGGGCGATCTCGTTCGCGCGCGCGCAGAAACCGCGCTGCGCGGGCGGCTGCGCAAAATAGTTGAAAAGCTGCGTCGACAAGCGGTCGCGCGGGGCGATGCCGTTGTTCTTGTTCTCTTTGCCAAGCTGGGTGATCACCGATTTTTCGGTCGACTTGATCACTTTGCCGTGCGTCTTGATGATGTTGTTATACGCCGAAACGAGCGTCGTTTCCTCGAGCCCGCGGCAGCCGATCGCCGCGACATTGAGTCCGATCTTCAGCTGCCAGAAGGCACGGTCGCCGGTCACGCCGCTATTCGCGGTGATGAAGCGTCCATCGAGCCCGCGCCCAGGCAAAATTTGGGTCAGCGCGGCGTTGCCAGGCGGCAGGGGCCGCGGCGGGATAACGATCACGACTGGCGGCGGGGGAGGCGGCGGCGGCGGCGGGGGCTTGGGCGCACAGGCGGCGACGCTCGCCAGCAGACCGGCTACGATGATCTTACGCGACAAATTCATGACCCACTCCCCATCCGCATAATTATGCGGGATCAACCCCGAGCGTGCAACGCCGCTTCGGCCTGTTGCACCAGAGATGCGACGATTGCTGCCGCACTCTCTTCTTCGGATACCATACCGACAGATTGCCCTGCCATTAACGAACCATTTTCGACGTCGCCGTCGATCACCGCGCGGCGCAGCGCGCCCGCCCAATAATGCTCGATTTCAAGCTGCGCTTCCATCATGTCGACCTCGCCTTTGTCGAGCTTGTTGGCGACTTCGCGCTGCTTGGCGGTGAAGGCCTCGGTCCCCGCATTTTTGAGCGCACGGACGGGGATGACCGGCAGGCGCGGGTCGATCTGGACGCTGGCGATGGCTTCGCGCGCCGATGCGCGCATGAAGGCCTTTTTGAAATTGGGATGCGCGATGCTTTCGGTCGCGCAGACGAAGCGCGTGCCGAGCTGGACCCCCGATGCGCCCATTTCCAGATAGGCGGCGATCGCCTCGCCGCGGCCGATACCGCCTGCCACAAAGACCGGAACTTCGTCGGCCAGTGTCGGCAGGATTTCCTGCGCCAATACGCTTGTCGACACCGGACCGATATGGCCGCCGGCCTCCATCCCTTCGATCACCAGCGCATCGACGCCCGAACGGAGGAGCTTCTTGCCCATCGCCAGCGTCGGGGCGAAACAGATGACCTTTGCACCAGACGCCTTGATCGCCTCAAGGCTGCCCTTGGGCGGCAGCCCGCCGGCCAGCACGACATGACCGACCGCATGTTTCGCGCAGACATCGATCAGATCGAAGAGCTGCGGGTGCATCGTGATCAGATTGACGCCGAAGTTGCGTTTTGCCAGCGTCTTGGTCGCCGCGATCTCGGCATCCAAAAGCTCGGGCGTCATCGCGCCGCACGCGATCACGCCGAACCCGCCGGCATTGCTGATCGCGCTGACCAGATGGCGTTCGGAAACCCAGCTCATCGCACCGCAGAGAATGGCATAGTCGCTGCCGAGAAGCTCGGTTCCGCGGGCCATCAGATCGTTCATTTTGCTCATTGCGCCAGCCTTTGCCAGCACTGGGACTCGCGCGCAATCCCTGGCGGTCTCGCACCCTTCATCCTGGCGCATCGCGGAATCGGTTTGGCGCGACAACCGAACCTTTCGGCGCAGAAAGCAAATCAACCATTGTCTACTAATTTACTTGTCATATGCTCATGCCGCGGATCCACTAGGGAAAGGAATTATCATGAGCACTGGCGAGGAGGCCGAAAAAGGCGGCTCCGAACAGCTGCCGCGCGCCATTCAGACGGTGCTTGAGGCGCTCGACAAGCTGAAGTTCGGGGCGATCCAGCTGACCGTGCACGAAGGACGGCTGGTGCAGGTCGATGTGACCGAACGGCACCGCTACCCCAACTGATTTCAACCGCTCCCAAGAGGGACTCTTCCCTCATCCTGCCGCAGACCGGTCCACCGGATGTGGCAATTTCTTTGCAACAGGAAATTGTCATGACCGCAAAATACCCGGCGGGCCGCCGCCATGTGCAGGCATCATCGCTGACCCTTTCGCTCCTTCTCGCGCTCGGCGCCACGCCCGCCGCAGCGACGGAAATATCGGCCGTGAAGGCGGAGGAAGCCATTCCCGCCACCGCGACGACCGCCACCGCTGCCACGGACGCCGCCGCACAGCTTGATGACGAACTCAGCCGCGGCGACATCATCATCGTCACCGCCCGCCGCCGTCAGGAAACCGCCCAGGAAGTGCCGGTGGCGATATCGGTCATTCGGGGCGATTCGATCGAGGCAACCGGCAACTTCAACGTGGTGAAGCTGCAGCAGCTGGCCCCGACGCTACAGGTTTATACGTCGAACCCGCGCAATACCTCGGTCAACATCCGCGGCCTCGGCGTGCCGTTCGGGCTCACCAGCGACGGCTTCGAGCAGGGCGTCGGCATTTATGTCGACGACGTCTATAATTCGCGCGTCGCCGCGGCGACTTTCGACTTCCTCGATGTCGAGCAGGTCGAGGTGCTGCGCGGGCCGCAGGGCACGCTTTACGGCAAGAACACCACGGCAGGCGCGATCAATATCACGACCAACCAGCCGACCTTCGATTTCGAGGGACGGGCGGAGGTCAGCGTCGGCAACCTCAACTATCGACAGGCCAAGGCGGCGGTGTCCGGCCCGCTGTCCGAAACGGTTGCGGCGCGTCTCGCCATCGCCGCGACCAGTCGGCGGGGGACGATCTTCAACGTCACGAGCGACCGCTGGATCAACGAGCAGGACAATCTGGGCCTGCGCGGTCAGCTACTGTTCAAGCCCAGCGAAGACCTTAGCATCACGTTGTCGGCGGATTACAGCAAACAGGACCCTGAAGGCTATGGCACGTCGCTGGTCCGCGTCGGCCGGACGCAGCGCGCCCTTGCACGCCAGTATGACGGGCTGGTCGCGGCGTATAATGCTGCCAATCCGACGCGGCCCTATGCCGTTCCCAGCCGCAATGTGTTCGACCGTCTGACCGACATCGACGCCAGCCTCAACGCCGGTAACAAGATCGGCGGCGTTTCGGCGCGGGTGAAATGGGACGTCGGACCCGGCACCTTCACCTCGATCACCGCCTGGCGCTTCTGGGACTGGAAGCCCGAGAATGATCGCGACTTCACCGGCCTGTCGATCGTCTCGAAATCGCAGAACCCGTCGCAGCAGGATCAATATAGTCAGGAGTTCCGATACAATTACGAAGGCGACCAGGTCGATTTCGTCATCGGCCTGTTCGGCTTCAAACAGCGGATCGATACGCAGGGCACCGAACAACAGGGTGCCGATGCCAGCCGCTGGAGCCTGACCGGGGCCCAGGCTGCCGATCCGAGCATCCTCAACGGTCTGACCGCCACCAACACGCAATATCTCAAGAGCACCAGCGCGGCGCTGTTCGGACAGCTGAGCTGGAAGGTGACCGACGCGCTGACGATCCAGCCGGGGGCGCGGGTCAATTATGACAAGAAGTCGGGCTTTTATCAGCGCATCGTCACGAACGGCGCGGGCAATGTCATTTCCTGCACCCCGGCACCCGCGGCGGGTTCCGTGCTGGCGGCGCAGTGCGGCGTGTATCAGCCGCAAGAGAGCGCGCCGTCCGACAGCGCCTGGAACTTCACTTACGACCTCAACGTGAATTACAAGGTCGCGCCCGACGTCCTTGCCTATGCGACCTATGCCAAGAGCTTCAAGACGCTGGGCATCAACCAGAACGGCCTGCCGCTCAACGCCGACAACACAGTCAATTTCGACGCCAGCACCGTGAAGCCCGAAGCGATCGACCATTTTGAATTGGGGCTGAAGACCCAGTTCTTCGACCGCCGGGCGACCTTCAACCTCTCGGCGTTCCGCACCGAGATCAAGAATTTCCAGGCGACGGTCAACGGCGGCCAGTTCGGCACCGTGCGCGGTTACCTCGCCAATGCGGAGAAGGTGACGTCGCAAGGGATCGAGGCGGACCTCAAGATCGTCGCGAGCGACCGTTTTACCGCATATGCCAACGGCGCCTACACCGACGCCAAATACAAGAAGTTCAGCAACGCGCCGTGCCCGCCAGAACTCTCTGGGGGTCCGCTCCAGCCGGCGAGCGCTGTTCCCGACTATTCGCAGCCGGGCGTTGCCGACGCACTCAGCCCGCGGCAGTGCGATATTTCCGGACAGCGGCTGCCCGGCGTGTCCAAATGGGCCTTCTCATATGGCGCCGAGACCAACTTGCTCGTCACGCTGCTGGCGAAGGAAGGGCAAGTCTATCTGGGCGTCGACGGCAATTATCGCTCGCAGTGGAATTCGAACGCGTCGCCGTCGATCTATACGAACGTCAAGGGTTACGCTTTGACGAACTTCCGTGCCGGGTTCCACGCGGAGGGTTTCGACGTCTTCGGGTGGGTCCGCAACGCGTTCGACATGAACTATATCGAGCTGTTGCAGGTCGCCCCTGGCAATACCGGACTGATCGCCGGGACCGCCGGTGATGCGCGGACCTGGGGCGGGACGGTGAAGGTCAGTTTCTGATCCAGCCCATTCGCTGGATACAGAGAAGGGGGCGCTCCGCGAGGGGCGCCCCCTTTTTCATGCAGCCTGATGATCAGCGCTGCTGCGGGTTATTGCGGTCCTGATCGGGCCGCTGACCGCCCTGCTGGCGATCCTGGCCGCCATCCTGCTGTTGCTGCTGCTTGCGACGCTGTTCTTCGTCGCGCTGCTGCTGCTCATTGGGGTTTTGGTTAGCCACTTTCTCTCTCCATTTCGTCACACCATTGTGCGGGTGACATCAGGCCAACCCGCCGCGCCGCCGCAATGTTGCACCGCGCTGTGACCGTTTCGCCGGGGCGTGGCGGCGGCGCGACCAACGTCACTCGATTTCAGCAACCGCCGCCGCTGTAATCGGTTCGTTCAATGACTGAATTCAGCTTATTCGGTTATGTCGATGCAGGAGGGCGGCCTATCGTTTCCATACCAAGGCGAAAGGACGATCCAATCGACTCGCGACCGGCCCCGATCGACGTGCTAGCGGTGACCATATGGTCGCCCGCGCGTCACGCGCACGTCATCGTGCCGCGCCACCCTGATCCAACGAAAACCCCATAAGGAGAGACTGCATGAACGACCAGACCCCCATCGGCAGCGGTTGCCCGGTTCACCAGCCCGGCGGCGTGCGTTCGCTGCTTGGCCGCACCAACAAGGATTGGTGGCCCGACATGCTGGCCACCGAAGTTCTCAACCCTAACGGCCCGTCGAACCCGATGGGCGACGACTTCGATTATTCGAAAGCCTTTGCGCTGCTCGACTATCAGGCGCTGAAGGCCGACCTCACCGCGCTGATGACCGACAGCCAGCCCTGGTGGCCGGCCGACTATGGTCATTATGGTCCCTTCTTCATCCGCATGGCGTGGCACGCCGCCGGCACCTACCGCACCGCCGACGGGCGCGGCGGCGCCAACAGCGGGCAGCAGCGTTTCGCGCCGCTCGACAGCTGGCCCGATAACGGCAACCTCGACAAGGCGCGCCGCCTGCTGTGGCCGATCAAGCAGAAATATGGCAACAAGATCAGCTGGGCCGACCTGTTCATCCTGACCGGCAATGTCGCAATCGAAAGCATGGGCGGCCCGGTGTTCGGCTTCGGCGGCGGCCGCGCCGACGTGTTCGAGCCCGAGCGCGACATCTATTGGGGCAGCGAAGACAAATGGGTCAACGAGGGTGTTCAGACCCGCATCGATCCCGACAAGGGGTTCGCTGAAATCGAAGGACCGCTGGCCGCGATCCAGATGGGCCTGATCTACGTCAATCCTGAGGGTCCGGGCGGCAACCCCGATCCGTTGCTGTCGGCGCGCGACATCAAGGAAACCTTCCATCGCATGGCGATGAACCATGAGGAAACCGTCGCGCTGACCGCGGGCGGCCACACCTTTGGCAAGGCGCACGGCAATGGCGATGCGTCGCTGCTCGGCGCGGCGCCCTCGGGCGGCGATCTGGCGGCGCAGGGCTTCGGTTGGGTGAGCAGCCACGAAAGCGGGGGCATCGGCGAGCATGCCGTGACCAGTGGCATCGAGGGCGCGTGGGTCAACACCCCGACCGAATGGAGCGAGAATTACTTCCGCCTGCTGCTCGACTATGATTATGAGCTCGTCCACTCGCCCGCCGGCGCGCAGCAATGGCAGCCGATCAACCAGAAGGAAGAGGATATGGCCCCGGCGGCCTGGGATCCGAATCTGAAGGTTCCGACGATGATGACGACCGCCGACATGGCGCTCAAGATGGACCCGGAATTCCGCGTGATCAGCGAGAAATTCCGCACCGACCACGAGGCGTTCAAGGATGCCTTCGCCCGCGCCTGGTTCAAGCTGTGCCACCGCGACATGGGTCCCAAGGTCCGTTACCTCGGCCCCGAAGTGCCCGCCGAAGACCTGATCTGGCAGGACCCGATTCCTGCGGGTACGATGCCGTCGGACGCCGACGTCAAGGCGGTGAAGGACAAGATCGCCGCAAGCGGCCTGACCGTCAGCGAATTGGTCAAGGCGGCGTGGGCATCGGCCAGCACGTTCCGCAAGTCCGATTTCCGTGGCGGCGCCAACGGCGCGCGCGTGCGCCTTGCCCCGCAAAAGGATTGGGAGGTCAACGAACCGGCGATCCTCGGCAAGGTTTTGAGCACGCTCGACGGCCTGCGCGGCAATCTGTCGATCGCCGACGCCATCGTGCTCGGCGGTGTGGTCGGGCTTGAAAAGGCGATCAAGGACGCGGGTTTCAACGTCGCGGTGCCGTTCACCGGCGGCCGCGGCGATGCGACAGCGGAACAGACCGATGCCGAGAGCTTCGAGGTGATGGAGCCCGAGGCCGACGCCTTCCGCAACTATGTCGGCAAGAAGAAGCTGGCGGTGAAGACCG
>CAYRQX010000056.1:0-24276 GCA_964426485.1 uncultured Sphingopyxis sp.
GAATATGGCGATCGTCTGCAACATCGGCCATTTCGACAGCGAGATCCAGATCGCGGCGCTCGCCAATTACAAGTGGACCGAAGTGAAGCCGCAGGTCGACCTGGTCGAATTTCCCGACGGCAAGCAGATCATCATTCTGTCGAAGGGTCGCCTGGTCAATCTCGGCAACGCGACGGGTCACCCGTCGTTCGTGATGTCGGCGAGCTTTACCAACCAGACGCTCGCGCAGATTGAACTGTGGACGCGCAGCGAGCAGTACGGCAACGACGTCTATGTCCTGCCCAAACATCTGGACGAAAAGGTCGCGGCGCTGCACCTCGACAAGCTGGGCGTGAAGCTCAGCAAGCTGAGCCAGAAGCAGGCCGATTATATCGGCGTGCCGGTCGAAGGCCCGTTCAAGCCCGACCATTATCGTTATTGACCGGAGGGGAGCTCAGCCCTCCTCAGAGCGATAAAAAACTGTGGACGGCGCGCCCATCGGACGATGCGGCGCGCCGATCCGTATGACATGCGATTGAAACATGACTCCATCGCCTTTAGGGCTGGCGAGAATGGCACCGAACATAGCCGCAGCGTGGAAGATTGAAACGGGATGAGCGGGTCGCTTTCCCCGGCGTTTTTGTTCGCGCTCGGCCTGTTCGCCGCCCTATGGTTGCTCGCCGGATTGTGGGCGACCGTGCGCGGGATCGCAATGCAGCGACGCTCGGCGTTCGTTGCGGGGCAGGCCGAACGGCTCGCAAGCCTCGTCGAAGCGTCGCCGCAGCTTCCCGTCATCGTTCGCGCCGACTGGCGGATCGAGGCGAGTGAGCGGCTCGGCCGCTGGCTTGGGCTCGAGCGCGGGCCCCGAAACTTTGACGAACTGCGGGGGCTGGGCAGCGGGCTTGACGCCGCGGGCCATGATGCGCTGCGGCAGGCGATCATCGGCGCGCAGCGCGGCGCCAAGCCCTTTACCTTGAGCCTGAAGCCCGAAGGCGGCGATCGGGCAATCATCGTCCATGGCGCCGCGGCGCCGAGCGCGGTCGGCGGGCCGGGCGGGGTGCTGCTCTGGCTGAGCGACGCGACCGACGGACAGCGCTCGCTGGCACATGCGCGCAGCGAGCGCGACGAGGCATTGGCAGCGTTCGAGGCCTTGTCGGGGCTGATCGAGGCGGCGCCGTTCCCGATGTGGTTCCGCGACACCGATCTCAATCTCGCGCTCGTCAATAATGCCTATGTCCGCGCGGTCGAGGCGAAGAGCGCGGTCGCGGTGATCGATGGCGCGATCGAATTGTGCGAAACCGTTGCCGGTGTGAGCGCCGCCGAAGCCGCTGATGAGGCGCGCATCGCGGGTTCGGCGCAGGTCCGCACGATTCCGGTGACGATCGAGGGCGAGCGCCGCATCATGCGCGTTGTCGACGTGCCGCTGGCGCCCCAAGGTGGCCGCGTGATCGGGATCGCCGGCTATGCGATCGACATTCAGGAACTCGAAACCGAGCGCGGCGCGCACCGCCGCTTCGTCGATACCCAGCGCGAGTTGCTCGACCGTTTGTCGGCGGCGGTCGCGCAATTCGGTCCCGACCAGGGGCTCAATTTCGCCAACCTGCCGTTCCGCCGCCTGTTCGGTATCGAGTCCGACGATGTCGCCGAGGCGTTGCCGTTTGCGCGGCTGCTCGATGCCTGGCGCGAACGCGGGCGCACGCCCGAGGTGCGCAACTATCCCGAATGGCGGCAGGCCCATGTCGACTGGTTCGCGCAGCCCGGGGCGAGCGAAGAGGATTGGCTGCTGCGCGACGGAACGCACCTCCATGTCGTTGCCCAGCCGACGCCCGATGGCGGCCTGTTGCTGATCGCCGAGGACAAGACCGAGCAGGTGCAGCTTGCGGGCGCGCGCGACACGCTGCTGCGCGTGCGCACCGCGACGTTCGACAATCTGTTCGAGGCGGTGGCGGTCTTCGCGCCCGACGGGCGGCTGCATTTGTGGAACCAGCGTTTCCGCCGGCTATGGGGCATCGACGAGGGAACGCTTGCGGCGCATCCGCGCGTCGATGCGCTGATGGGCGGGCTTGCCGATCGGCTCGCCAAACCGAACCAGATCAGCATTGTGCAGGAAGTGATCCGCGCGGCGACATTGGAACGGCAACAGCGCGTTGGCGAGGTCCGCTTTGCCGACGGGCGCCATTTCGATTTCGCTTCGATCCCGCTGCCCGACGGCAATGCGCTGCTCATCATGCTCGACATCACCGCGAGCCGGAAGATGGAAGGGGCCCTCCGCGAACGCAACGAGGCGCTGGAAGCCGCCGACAAGGCCAAGACCGCCTTCCTGTCGCGGATGAGTTATGAACTTCGGACGCCGCTGACCTCGATCGGCGGCTTCGGCGAGATGCTGCAGGCGGGTTACGCCGGCAAGCTCGGCGACCAGCAGCGCGCCTATATCGACGCGATCATGGATTCGGTGGCGGTGCTCTCCCGCCAGATCGACAATGTGCTCGACCTTGCGCAGGGCGAGGCGGGAACGCTCGTGGTCGAACGTGCGCCGGTCGATGTCCGCGCGCTGCTCGAGGGCGCGCTCGCGAACGCCAAGCCCTTTGCCGACAGTGAGAAAGTCGAACTCGTCGGCAATATCGCGGCGAATCTCGGCAGCATCGACGGCGATGCACCGCGGCTTTCGCGCCTTGTCGCGGGGTTGCTCGACAATGCGGTGCGTTTCACCGCGCCGTCGCGAAAATCGGGCGCGCGCGTGCTGCTCCATGCGGACGGCGATGCGCGCGGCATCGACATCATCGTGTCGGATAACGGGCCGGGCATGCCGGAGGCGGCCGCCGCGGTCGCCAAAGGGCAGCATGCGGGGACCGCGACCGGGGGCATCGGGCTCGCGCTCGCGCGCCAGCTCGCCGCGGCGCATGGCGGAACGATGGAAGTGGTCAGCGAGCAAGGCCAGGGCACGCTTGTGCGAATCAGTCTGCCGCGCGGCGCATGACGGCCTTTACCTGCAACTATGGCCTCGACGATGCCGAGCGGCTTGGCGCTGCGATCGGGACGGCATTGCTTCCCGGCGACGTTGTGTTGCTGTCGGGCGATCTGGGCGCGGGCAAGACGACGCTGGCGCGCGCGATGCTGAAGGCGCGCGGGCTGGCGGGCGAGGCGCCGAGCCCGACCTTTGCGATCGTCCAGCCCTATGCGCCGCCCGAGGTCGATCTGGCTGTGGCGCATGTCGATCTCTACCGTATCGAGGACCAGGATGAGCTGATCGAACTGGGGCTCGACGACTATCTTTATGATGGGGCACTGCTGATCGAGTGGCCCGAACGGCTGGGCGGCGAAGGCTGGCCGGGCGCGCTGCTGCTCAGGATTTCGGGCGACGGCGACGCGCGCGTCTTGACAGCGGTGGTGCCGCCCGCTTGGGGAGCAAGATGGCCGCTTTGATGATTCCGCCCCCCCATGCGCCCGCCTTTCTTGCCGCGCATGGCTGGGGCGATGCCCGGATTTTGCCGCTTGCCGGCGACGCGTCGTTCCGCCGTTACTTTCGCATTGTCGATGGCGACCGGCAGGCGGTGCTGATGGATGCGCCGCCGCCGCACGAGGACCCGCGTCCGTTCATCGCGGTGGCCGAATATCTGTGCCAACAAGGGTTGACCGCGCCGACGATCATCGCGCGCGATCTGGAGCAGGGCTTGCTGTTGATCGACGATTTCGGCAATGTCCGGCTGCGCGAAACGGTCGACGAGGCGCCGCATACCGAGGCCGACTATTATGCGGGGGTGACCGACCTGCTCGTCCACCTGCACGCGCGACCGCCGATGAACGGGCTGCCGGTGCACGGGCTCGATCAATGGCTCGACGAAGTGACATTGTTCAGCGACTGGTATTGCCCCGCCTTCGACATCGAGGTCGACCGCGATGCGTTTCGCGCGGCATGGGCGGAGGTGCTGGCACCGGTCGAGCAGGACGGTCTGAAGCGCGTCACGGTGCTGCGCGACTATCATGCCGAAAATATCATGCTGGTGCCGGGCAGGGACGGCATCGGCCATTATGGGCTGCTCGATTTCCAGGATGCGCGCGTCGGCCATCCGGCCTATGATCTCGCGTCGGTGCTGGAGGATGCGCGGCGCGACGTGAGCCCGGCGGTCGAGGCCGCGATGCTTGCGCGTTATTCGCAAGCTACGGGGCTGGATATCGAGGCCGCCTATTGGGCGCTCGCGGCGCAGCGCAACACGCGCATTCTTGGCGTCTTCGTCCGCCTGTGGAAACGCGACAACAAGCCGCATTACAAGAGTTTCCAGCCGCGCATGTGGGGGCTGCTCGAACGCGACCTGGCGCATCCGTCGCTTGTCCCCGTTCGGCAATGGTTCGACGCCAATGTGCCCGCTTCGAAACGGGCGGAGGCGTGGGCGTGAAGATCGAAAGTGCGATGGTGATGGCGGCGGGGCTCGGCAAGCGCATGCGCCCGCTCACCGCCACCCGGCCGAAACCGCTGGTGCGCGTCGCGGGCAAGGCGCTGATCGACCATAGCCTCGACCGTATCGAGGCGGCGGGGGTCGGGCATGTCGTCGTCAACGTCCATTATCTCGCCGACGCGCTCGAAGCGCATCTGGCGGCGCAAAAGCGCAGCTTCAGCATTGCGATTTCGGACGAGCGCGACCTGTTGCTCGAAACGGGCGGCGGGATGGTCAAGGCGTTGCCACAACTTACGGGCGATCCGATCCTGATCGTCAACAGCGACAATATCTGGACCGACGGACCACAGGACAGCATCCGGCATCTCGCGCGCCATTGGGATGGCGACAAGATGGATGCGCTGTTGCTGCTGGTCCGACAGGCAAGCGCGACGGGGCATGGCGGGCGCGGCGATTTCCATATGGATGGCGACGGCAAGCTGTCGCGCCGCAAGCCCGGGCGGATCGCGCCCTTTGTCTATACCGGCATCCAGCTCATTTCGCCGCGCCTGCTCGATGACCCGCCCGAGGGGCCATTTTCGACCAACCTATTGTGGGACCGCGCAATTGCGGCGGGGCGGCTTTACGGCTTGTCGCACATGGGCCAGTGGTTCGACGTCGGCACCCCGGCGAGCATCGCGCCGACCGAAGCCGCGCTGAGTGAGGTTTGATTTCATTCGTCATCCCGGCGAGCGGAAACGATATAGTGCGATCCCGGCCTTTGCCGGGATGACGAGGAGAGTGTGATGATGGCGAAGAGCCACCCCACCATCTACTCCATCCCTGTCCAGCGGGCCTTCGCCGACGCGCTCGCCGCCGGGTTGATCGCGCGCTACGCCGACGGCGCGCTCGGGCTGGCGCAGGGCTTGATCGTGCTGCCGAGCAATCGCGCGCGAAGCGCGGTGCAGGCGGCGTTCGTGCGCGCGGGCGGGACGGGGCTGCTGATGCCGCGGCTCGCGGTGATCGGCGACGCCGACCTCGATGAAAGCGTCGCGCTCGCGCTCGACCCGATCGACGAGAGCGACGCGATTCCGCCCGCGATCGACGCGCTGAAGCGGCGGCTGATGCTCGCGGCGCTGATCGAAAAACATAATCCCGCAGGCGAGGAGCCGATCACCGGCGCGGCGGCGTTCCAGCTTGCCGAGGGGCTGGGGCGCGTGATCGACCAGCTGCATTATGAAGAGGTCGCGCCCGCGCGGCTCGCCGATATCGAAAGCGCGCTCGGCGACCTCGCGGGGCATTGGCAGGCGTCGTGGCGGCGGCTGTCGCTGCTTGTCGATCAATGGCCGAAGCTGCTCGCGGCGACGGGGCATATCGACCGCGCCGACCGCCGCAACCGCCTGCTCGCGCGCGTGACCAGGGGATGGCGCATCGCGCCGCCCGCGCGCTTCGTGGTGGCGGCGGGCGTCACGACGGCGGCGCCAGCGATCGCGCGGCTTCTGCGCACCGTTGCCGACTTGGCCGAGGGCATGGTGGTGCTGCCGGGGCTCGACCTTGGCATGACGAGTGAGGAGTGGGACGCGATCGGGCCGGTAAAGGCCGATCCCGACAAGCCCGGCGCCCAAAAAGTCGAAGGGCGTCCGCTGGAAACGCACCCGCAATATCATCTGAAACTGCTGCTGGGGCGCATGGGCGTGTCGCGGGGTGAGGTGCAGCCCTGGGATGCGGTGTCGCCCTTCGACGGGCCCGAGGCGCGTGGGCCCTTCACCTCGCTGCTCTTTGCGCCCGCCGCCTACACCGCGCGCTGGCAACAGGCAGGCGATCTGAGGCCCGGTATCGCGGGGGTCAGCGCGGCGGTGTTCGCCGACGACGGGCAGGAGGCGCAGGGGATCGCGCTGATGATGCGCCACGCGCTCGAAACGCCCGCGCGCACCGCCGCGCTGGTCACCCCCGATCGCGCGCTGGCGACGCGCGTTGCGGCGGCGCTCGCGCGCTGGGACATAGCGGTCGACGACAGCGCGGGGCAGCCGCTCGGGCAGACGCCGCCGGGCGCGCTGCTGCTGGCGCTGGCGGAATTTGCGGCGGCGTTCGATCCGGTGCGGCTCGTTGCGATGCTCGGGCATCCGTTGGTGCACGCGGGCGCGGTGCGGCGCGGCTGGCTCGATCAGGTGCGGCGGCTCGACCTTGTGCTGCGCGGGCCGGGGCTGGTGCCGGGATGGGACGGGGTGACCGCGCGGATTGCCGAACGCACTGCCGATTCGAAGGCGCGCGGCCATGGCGCGGCGACGCTGATCGGCGATTGGTGGGCGGAGGTTGCCGGGGGGCTGGGCGCGGCGCTGGCTCCTTTCGCGGCGGGCGCTTCCGCGCCGCCGTCGGTCCTGCTCGGTGCTTTGCAGGCGGCGCTCGGCTGGCTGACGGGTGAGGGCGCGTGGACCGGCCATGCGGGGCGCGCGCTGTCCGAAATCTTCGATCGTTGGGCGCTGGCGAAGGGCGACGGCCCGGCGCTTGTCACACCCGCCGATTTCCCGGCGATGCTCACCGACCTGCTCGCGGGTGAGAGCGTGCGGCCGCCCTATGGCGGGCATCCGCGGCTGTTCATCTGGGGGCTGCTCGAAGCGCGGTTGCAGCGCGCCGATGTGATGATCCTCGGCGGGCTCGACGAAGGGCGCTGGCCGCAACAGCAGAGTCCCGACCCGTGGCTCGCGCCCGGCATCCGCCGGATGCTCGGCCTCGCCGCACCCGAACGGCAGCAGGGCGCGGCGGCGCATGATTTCGCGGGCGCCTTTGCGGCGCGCGAGGTGGTGGTGACGCGCGCGATGCGCAGCGGCGGCGATCCCGCCGTCGCGTCGCGATTCTGGTTGCGGCTTGCGGCGCTGGCGGGCGACTTGCCCGAGGCGTGCGTAGATGGCGAGCGCGTGGCGGCGCTGGCGGCGACACTCGACGTCCCGCCGGGGCCGATCAAGCCCGCGCTTATGCCGCAGCCGCAGCCGCCCGCCGATGCGCGGCCGGGCCAGATCAGCGTGACCGGTGTCGATCTGCTCGCGAAGGATCCTTATGGCTTTTACGCGGGGCGCATCCTGCGGCTCTCGGTCCTCGACCCGCTGCGCGCCGGGCCCGATCCGCGCTGGCTCGGCACGCGGGTGCATGCGTTTCTGGAGGATTGGCAGCGCGCCGGGGCGACGCCCGAGGCGCTCGAGGCCGAACTCGCCCGCCTGCTGGGCGACCCGGCGCTCGATGCGCTCGCGCGCGCTTTCTGGTTTCCGCGGATCGAGCCCGCATTGCGCTGGGCCGCCGAGCGCGTGTGGGCGGCGCGCGCCGAGGGGCGCGAGCCGATCGCGACCGAGGTCAGCGGTGTGCATGAACTGAACGGTATCAGGCTGACCGGAAAGGCCGACCGTATCGACCGGCTGGCCGACGGCAGCCTCGCGATCGTCGATTACAAGACCGGCGCGGCGCCGAGCGGCAGCGCGGCGTTTGACGGGCTCGACAACCAGCTGGGCCTGCTCGGCCTGCTCGCCGAAATGGGCAAGGTCGATGGCGTGGCCGCCGGACCGATCAATGCGCTAGAATATTGGAGCCTCAAGGCCGACCGCGCCAAGGGCAGTGACGGCAGCATCGCGCCGACGCATGGGAGCCGGCGCAAGCTCAAGACCGCCGAGGATGCCGTCGCGCGCGCCTATGACGCGTTCGCCGAACTCACCGCCGCCTATCTGCTCGGCGACGGGGTGTTCGCACCCGGCGACAATGCCAAACGCTTTACCGATTACGACCAGTTGATGCGCCGCGACGAATGGTTCGGGCGCGGTGGGGACATGCCATGACGCGGCTCCACGATCTCGATCCGGGGCAGAAGGCGGCGGCGGAGCCGGGCAACCATGTGTGGCTCGGCGCGTCGGCGGGGACGGGCAAGACGCAGGTGTTGTCGGCGCGCGTGCTGCGGCTGATGCTCGCGGGGGTCGCGCCCGACGCGATCCTCTGCATCACCTTCACCAAGGCGGGCGCCGCCGAAATGGCGCACCGCATCCATGAGCGGCTGGCGCTGTGGGTGCGGATGGACGACGCCGATTTGCGGGTCGATCTCAATGCGCTCGGCGCCGATTGGCAGCAGCCGGGTATCCTCGACCGTGCACGCGCGCTCTTTGCCACCGTGATCGACAGCGCCCCGGGCGCGATCCGGGTGCAAACGATCCACAGCTTCTGCCAGACTTTGCTTGCGAGCTTTCCGCTCGAGGCGAAGATCATGCCGGGGTTCCGCGCGCTCGAAGAGGGCGAGGCGGCAGAGTTGCAGCGGCAGGTGATGGCGAAGCTGCTTTCGGTGCCGGGCACCGAGGGCGACGCGATGCGCGGCCACGCGGCGATGTTGTCGCGGCGGATGGGGCAGGATGCCGCGATGGCGTTCCTCGTGCGCTGCGCCCACGCCTTTGCCGCGCCGTTCCAGACGCGGATATTGCCGCCGCGGCGGAACGACCTGCGCGCCGCGCTGGGGCTGCCCGACGGCGAAGCAGAAGCCTGGCTGGCGACCCGGATTGCGGACGGGGCGATCGCTGACGCGCATGTCCGCGCCGTCGCGGCCAGCGGCGCGGGTTGGGGAACGAAGACCGGGCTCGCCTGCGCCGATACGATGGCACGCTGGATTGATGCCGATGCGCCGACGCGCGCCGCCAGACTTGGCGAGTTGCTCGGCTGTTTCCTTACCGGCAAGGGCGAATTGCGCGCCGACTTCGCAGGCGACAAGGGGCGGATGACCGATTGCGTCGATAGCGCGGTGCGAATCGTCGAAACCGCTCAATATCTGCTCGCAACCGCTGCGGCGATGCAAGTCGCCGACGATCTGGCCGCGGCGTGGGATTTGGGAAGCCGCTTTGCCGAGGCCTATGCGCTGGCGAAGCGCGCGGGCGGGCTGGCCGATTTCGACGATCTGATCGCGATTGCGGGCTCGCTGTTGCGGCTCGGGCAGTTCGGCGAATGGGTGCGCTTCAAGCTCGACCAGCGCACCGATCACATCTTGGTCGACGAGGCGCAGGACACCAATACGCGCCAATGGGCGATCGTGGCGGCGCTCGCGGAGGAGTTTTTCGCCGGGACGGGCGCGAAGGACGAGCGGGTCCGCACGATGTTCACCGTTGGCGACCGCAAGCAGGCGATCTTCGGCTTTCAGGGCACCGAGCCCGCGGCGTTCGAGGCGGCGCGCCTTCGTTTTGGCGAATGGGCGGCGGATGGCGGGCAGCCGTTCGCTGAGGTCGATCTGGTCACCAATTACCGGTCGAGTCCCGCCGTGCTCGATGTCGTCGACGCATGGGTCGGCGGCGGCGGCGCCGAATTGATGGGCTTGGCGAATGATGAGCCGCCGCACGAGCCGTTCCGCAGCGAGCATCCGGGGCGTGTCGAATTGTGGCAGCCGCTGCCCGTCGGCAAGGCGCTTGCCACCGAGGCGGACGATGAGGAAGCCGGCGACGATGATGCGGGCGAGGGCGGCGGTTCGCTCGCTCCCGCAAGCGACCCCGCCAGCCTGCGCCTGTCGCGCGCGATCGCCGACGAGGTTCGCGACTGGACCCTTCATGGCAAAGACGGGCGCAGCGTCGCGCCGGGCGATATCTTGATCCTCGTCCGCCGCCGCCGCGACCTTGCGGCGCGGATCGTGGCGCGGTTGCAGTCGCTTGGGGTGCCGGTCGCGGGTGTCGACCGCTTCGCGCTCACTCAGCCGCTGGGGGTGCAGGATTTGCTGTCGGCGATGCGCTTTGCAATCCAGCCGCTCGACGATCTTAACCTTGCGGCGCTGCTCGTGTCGCCGCTGATCGGCTGGTCGCAGGAGGATCTGTTCGGTTTCGCGCATGGGCGCGGCAAACGCGCCCTGTGGGAGCAGCTGCGCGCGCGCGAAGCCGAGGTGCCCGCCGCGACGATGGCAGCGCTGCGTCATTTGCTCGGCATGGCCGATTTCACGACCCCCTATCGCTTTCTCGACCGCATATTGTCGGGGCCGATGCAGGGGCGGCGGCGGCTTTACGCGCGATTGGGGCGCGAGGCGCGCGACCCGATCGACGAGTTGCTGAATCAGGCGCTGGCGTATGAGCGGCAACACACGCCGTCGCTGCTCGCTTTCCTGAGCGAGGTCGAGGCGAGCCGCGCGGATGTCAAACGACAGACCGAGGCACGCAGCGACGTCGTGCGGGTGATGACCGTGCACGGGTCGAAGGGCCTGCAGGCGCCGATCGTCATCCTTGCCGACGCGACCGACGATCCGGTCCAGCGCCAGCGCGGCTTCGACCTGTCGCTGGAGGGGTGGGACGGATTGCCGGTGTTCGGCATGGCGAAGGAGGAACGACACGGGCGGATCGCCGAGGCGCATGACGCCAAAGCGCGCGCCGAGATCGAGGAGCACTGGCGTCTGCTCTATGTCGCGATGACGCGCGCCGAGGAACTGCTGATCGTCACCGGCATCACCAAGAAGGAGGATCGCTCGCTGCCCGAACTTTGCTGGCACGCGGCGGTTGACGGGGTGATGGAGGGCATGGGGCTGGACTGGCAGGATGCGGGCCCGCGCTGGGGACAAAAACGCGTCCATGCGGTCAATGCAAAGGCGTGGGCGCGGCAGCGCGACAAGCCGGCGGTGGCTGCACCGGCGATTGCGATTCCCGACTGGGCGTTGAAACCTGCCCCCGAAGAGGCGCGCCCGCCGCGCCCGCTGGCGCCCTCGGCACTGGGTGACGACGATGTTGCCTCGCCGCCGCAGGGTGGCGGCCGCGCGGTCGCGGTCGAGCGAGGATTGTTGCTCCACGCGTTGTTCGAGCGATTGCCGCCGGTGGCGCCGGACCGTCGGCGTGCTGCGGCCTTGCACTGGCTGTCGGTGCAGGCGGCGTCGTTCGATGATGGGACGCGCGCGGCGATGGTCGACGAGGTCCTCGGCGTCCTCGACGATCCGGCGCATGCCGCGCTGTTCGGTCCGGGGAGCCTTGCCGAAGTGCCGTTATCGGCGGTGGTCGACGGGGTGGTGGTCGCGGGGATCGTCGACCGGCTTCGCGTCAACGACGATGCGGTGACGGTGGTCGATTACAAGACGGGGCGGCATGTCCCGGCGAATGCCGCAAATGTCGCGCCCGCCTATCTGCGGCAGATGGCGGCGTATCGCGACGCGCTGGCGGTGATTTTTCCGGGCCGACGCGTCGAGGCGGCGCTGCTCTATACGGCCGCGCCGCGGCTGATCGTGCTCGATCATGCCTTGCTCGACGCGCACAAGCCCGGCTTGATTGCAACCAAGGCGAATTTGCCGGGTTCGACCCTTGAGCCGGACGCGCCGACGCCTTAGCTTGGGGGCAACGATATTTCAGGAGTTCAGATTATGGGTACCAAAGCCATCACCGACGCCAGCTTTCAGTCGGACGTGCTCGACAGCGAGACCCCCGTGCTCGTCGATTTCTGGGCCGAATGGTGCGGCCCGTGCAAGATGATCGGCCCGTCGCTCGAGGAGATTTCGGACGAACTGGCTGGCAAGGTCGTGATCGCCAAGATCAATATCGATGAAAATCCCGATGCACCGGGCAAATATGGTGTGCGCGGCATTCCGACGATGATCCTGTTCAAAAATGGCGAGATCGCCGACACCAAGGTCGGTGCGGCGCCGAAGAGCGCGCTCAAGGGCTGGCTCGAAGGGGCGCTGTAATCTAATTGTCGTCATCCCGGACTTGATCCGGGATCCATGCTGACCCGCAAAGGTGGGCGGTGGACCCCGGATCAAGTCCGGGGTGACGATATGGGGCGTTAGCTCCGATAATCGGCGTTGATGCTGATGTAACCGTGGGTGAGGTCGCAGGTCCAGACGGTGGCGCGGCCTTCGCCGAGACCAAGATCGGCGCCGACCCGGATGTCCTGGCCTTTGAGATGCGCCGCAACCGGCGCCTCGTCATAGCCTTCAACGGGCAGGCCGTCCTTGGCGACCCAATGATCCCCGAAGCGGATCGCGAGCCTGTCGCGATCGGCGGGTTCGCCCGCTTTCCCCACCGCCATGACTACACGGCCCCAGTTCGCATCCTCGCCTGCAATCGCGGTCTTGACCAGCGGCGAGTTGGCGATGGCGAGCGCGACGCGCTTGGCGCTGTCGTCGCTGGTCGCGCCCGTGACCTGAATTTCGATGAACTTCGACGCGCCTTCGCCGTCGCGCACGACTTGATGCGCGAGGTCGAGTGCGACGCTGCGGATCGCCGCGTAGAGCGCGTCAGCGCCCGGGTCGTCGCGCGTGGTCAGCGGCACGTTGCCCGCCCGGCCGGTTGCGAAGAGCAGCACCGTGTCGCTGGTCGAGGTGTCGCTGTCGACGGTGATGCTGTTAAAGCTGCCGCCGGTCGCTTCGCTGAGCATCTCCTGCAGGAGCGCAGGCGTCACCGCTGCGTCGGTGAAGATATAGCCGAGCATCGTCGCCATGTCGGGCGCAATCATGCCCGATCCCTTGACGATGCCCGCGACCTGGACGGTCTGGCCGCCAACGATCGCGCTGGCGCCCGAACCCTTGGCAAAGGTGTCGGTGGTGCCGATGGTGTCGGCGGCGGCTTCCCACGAGCAAGGCTCGGCGGTGAGCGCGGCGTCGACCCCGGCGCGCGCCTTGTCCTTGGGCAGCGGCACACCGATGACGCCGGTCGAGCTGACGAACACCTCGCTGGCGTCGCAGCCGAGGTGGCCGGCCACCTGGTCCATGATCTGCTCGACCGCCTCGCGCCCGCGATAGCCGGTGAAGGCGTTGCTGTTGCCGGCGTTGACGATCAGCGCGCGGCCCCTGCCGTCCTTGACCTGTTCGCGGCCAAGCTCGACTTCGGACGAGCAGCAGATATTGCGGGTGAAGACGCCTGCGACGGTCGTGCCGGGGGCAAGCTCGACAAAAGTGAGGTCGCAGCGGTCCCAATTCTTGTAATGCGCGCGCGCGACGCGGCGCGTCACTCCCGCGATTTCGGGGAGCGTGGGGAAGGCGGCGGGGGCGAGGGGCGAGCGCGTGATCATGGAGCAGCGCTTAATCGCTATCGGTCCAAAGCAAAACCCCTCCCGCTTGCGGGAGGGGCAGTGAGACTTGCGGACTTGTCCGGCATTATGTAGCAAACGCACCAAGCTTCATTGCCGCTCCGGTAAGGAGTTAGGGCGTTTGATAGGCGCGGTTTTAGCTGGGTTTCTGGCATTATCAGGAAGCGAAGTTCCCCCTGTCGAGGGCGGTCAAACCAGCTTTGCCCTCAGCCAGTCTAATGGGGTCGAGTTTAGCCTTGCAGGCGACGAAGTGGCGCTGTCCAAAAACATCCCGATAAACAATGACCGCTGCAAAGACTGCAATCCATTTGCCGGAGATCAGCATATCCGCATCGGCGTCAACCCAATCCGTTATTTCAGCCCCGTATTCTCTATAATCGCCCGGCGTGAGCGGTCCAAGGGGTTTCGGACGATGCTTGAATCTGGCGCGCCACATCTCAAAATCCTCAGCGGCTATCAGGCCGCTACAGGAAGCTATCGCCGCCTCCGTGGCTGGAGTCTGCCCGTGATTGGTTACTTGCAATTTGAAGCGGGCTATTTTTCCCGGCAGCACATTTTCTATCTGGCACATCGTCACACCCAGATACGCCCGGAGCTGGCGCCGCGCGGTGTCTTTGGCGAGGTCGTTTTGCGCCTCCATCGCCTTAGTGGCTTTTCCGGTGTCTTCGACGGCCTCGCGAGTCAAACTGATCTGCTTATACAGAAAAATAGTGCCAATGGTCGTAACGACGGCAGAGAAAACGGCGACAAGCATCATCCAAAAGGCCCAAACCGACATCGACTCTTGAGCCGCGAGATCGCGCTTTTCGTGGTCCTCACCGCTGGCGGGTGGTGGGTTGGCTATCGCGCGTTCGGCTGCGCCGGGAATGCCCGAAATATCGGAAAGACTCTCGCTTGGACCGCGGTACTCTGCGCCGCTGGCATGACCGCTGCCTACAGCCTGATATTGCTTCTTATGGGGGGAATATAGCGCCCCAAAATAGGCGCCTATTCCCATCGCCATCACAATCAGGCTTAGTCCCGCAACGGCAACGATGACGCCCCGATAGCCTCTAAGCATTGCAGCATGAACGCCGCTGAAAAGCCGCCCCGGCTGATCTTGTTATTGAGGTTCCGCTCGTTCTCTGTGACGCCAACCGTCGCCAGCTTTTCCGCAAGCTGTGCATAGGTAATCCCCCGCCGTTTAATCTCCCCCTTTAGCAAGTTTTTGGCGCGAGTCTCGTATTCAACGGTGGCAGCATCGGCCTTCGCCATATCCGCATCCTTTATCATCAAAAACGATGATATAGACCATTGACAATGGCGGTGTAAACCATCATATCCAGTGCACAACATCACTGGATACGATGATATGGCACACGGTTCACACTTCCTTCTCTCTGCAAAGGCTCGCACGCTGAGCCTGAAAGCTGTGTTCACGATGGGTGAGGACGGCGCATACAAGACGTTCTGCGACATGCGCTGGCCCGAAACCGATGGCGAGGCAGTTTGCCCGCGTTGCGGCTGCGTCGAAACCTACGACATTGCCACTCGCCGCAAGTTCAAGTGCGTTGCCTGTCACCACCAGTTCAGCGTCACCAGCGGCACGATCTTCGCCAGCCGCAAGCTGGGTTTCGTCGATCTGCTCGCGGCAATCGTTATCTTCGTCAACGGCGCCAAGGGCGTTGCTGCGCTGCAATTGAGCCGCGATCTGGACTGCCAGTACAAGACCGCGTTCGTTCTCACCCACAAGCTGCGCGAAGCGATGGCCCGCGAGCAAATGGGCCGCACGCTGGACGGCATTGTCGAAATCGACGGCGCCTATTTCGGTGGTTACGTGAAGCCGGAAAACCACAAGGACGACCGCAAGGACCGCCGCCTTGCCTTCAACCGTTCGGGCAAGCGCCAGTGCGTCGTCATCATGCGCGAGCGCGGCGGCAAGTCGCTCCCCTTCGTTGTCGCCAACGAAGGCGATGCCGTTCCCTACGTCCGCGATCACGTTGTCAACCTTGCGACGCTGCACGCCGACGAAGGTGCGGGCTGGGACGCCCTTCACGCCGGTTGGATGACCGAGCGCGTCAATCACTCGGTCCAGTATTTCGACAAGGGCGTCTGCACCAATCAGGCCGAAAGCTATTTCAGCCGCCTTCGCCGGATGGAAGTCGGTACGCACCACCATATCGCTGGCCCGTACATCGGCGCCTATGCCCGCGAAGCATCGTGGCGTGAAGATAACCGCCGCGTATCGAACGGCGATCAGGCTGCAATGGTGACAGCCGCCGCGATGGGGTCGCGGGTTAGCCGTGATTGGAAGGGCTATTGGCAGCGCGCGGCTTAAGTGAGCCCCGCTAAAGCTTTCTGCCGATGATTTTCTGGCAGAGAGGCGATGGGATTGCTTAAAGCTAGCAACAGCCGGTCACATACTACACGCGCGAGCGGCCCCATATCTCTCGCCGTTCCTAGATCGATTGGGGAAGCCGTCTTGACGCTTGATCCGTCGATAAAGCAATCCGCAACTATGCCCCCGGTTTCGCCAGCGGCGATTGGAATCTGAGCTATCTGATGGTGTCTCGCAGCCGTGTTAACCCAGAAAAAAAGGGGGCGCTCATCGCAAATGCAGATGGAAATCTTTTCGTGGGGCGGTTGGATGAAACTGCACCAAATGTAGTACAGATTGCCAACAACCAACGGCATTAAAGTACGCCGTAGGCAGCATATTCCCTGAGAGACTCGATGATCTCGCCACGGTGGGGATTGTCGTCGTCCACGAAATCCTCGTAGTCCATCGGACGATTAGCGGGCGCGTTCATCCATGCCCGTTCAAAATGGGTAAGGTCGGACAAATGATTGGCAGATTTGCCATTACAAAAGGTGATGGCATCGCGAAGAGCCTGCTTGTCGGTTTCCGACAGAAGGGTCATATCACCCCCATCGGTGCCGCGCTCTAGCCTGCGCAGACCCGCACGATTTACAATCCTTACGACAGCGTCGAAACCATCGGGCCGCTCGACCCAATCCCAACGCTCATCAATATAGTTTTTGATTGTCGATGGAACAGGCCCGCGCGGCATCGCAATGAATGTATCGCCCAGTATGGGGCGTCCATATGCGTTGATGTGGCTCTTCTCCGCGAAAAATAGTACCTTCGCGACGAACAAGGGGGATAGCCCCTCCTCTGTGGACGCAATGAAGGCTAGCGCCGCAAGCGCCTTTTCCTGACTGAAGTTGAATTTGACGGTCATGGTGAGCGCAATCGCGCTAAATCCCATGGCTCGGAAAGTCGGTCGACATACCATACCCCTATCCGGCGCGGCGTTAACACGGCCTGAATCGCGAGTAAATAGTACTGCTGGCGTCCGCGTGCGTCCGCATACGTTCGCTGAGGTTCACAATTACCGCGCAATCTCCCACTCCAGATACTGCCCGCTCGTCTCTCGGCTGGCGATCACGCCTTGGTCGCGCAGCCGCGCCAGCGCCTTCCTAGCGCGCGTCGTTGCGGTCCTAAGGCTTTGCCTATCGGTCGCAAGGGAACGCGCCTCTTGTACCCGCGTGACTAATTCAGGGGTCGATAGCGGCTCGCCAGCCGTTCGCAGCGTGTCGATGATGGCGCGCGTAACCTCGCCCCTGTTTGCCCAGTGCGCCTTGCGGGTGAATTTGAGCGGCGGAATATCGCTTAGGTCCGCTTCCGGCCTGAATATCAGGATAGCGCGGTCGAGCGCCGCAACATCGGCAAGCAAGGCCTCATACTGACCGCGCACCGTGTCAGCCTCTAGCGCCAGTTCGCGCCGTCGCCTCACTAGGCCGGATACAACATTCTCGTGCATCCCGCCTTATCCCAGCAAATGCCGGATAATCCCACACGGGGCTTGGTGCGTTTGCTACATAATGCCGGACTTGTCCGCTAGTTGCAGCGGGGAGGGTTGTTGACGCAACATTCCCTCCCCCGACCCCTCCCGCCAGCGGGAGGGGAGAAGTTACCCCGGAATGCCGCTGATCGACTTCACTTCCATGAAGTCCTTCAGCCCGAACACCCCGCCTTCGCGGCCGTTGCCCGACGCCTTGTAGCCACCGAACGCCGCGCCCGGGCCCGGGCCCCACGCATTGACCGCGACCATGCCCGCGCGCAGCTTCGGCGCGACGGCGGCCGCCTTGGCGGGATCGCCCGAGATCACCGCCGACAGGCCATATTCGGTGTCGTTGGCGATATCGACGGCTTCGTCGAGGTCGCCGTAAGCCATGATCGTCGCGACGGGGCCGAAGATTTCCTCATTGGCGATGCGCATGTCGCGGGTGACGCCCGAGAAGACCGTCGGCTTGATATAATAGCCGCGGTTGACATTCGACGGCAGGCCGGTGCCGCCCGTCTCGAGCGTCGCGCCTTCGTCGATCGCCGACTGAATCAGACCCTGAATCTTGTCGAACTGCGCCTTGTTGACGACGGGGCCGATATGGCCGCCTTCGCTCATCGGGTCGCCGACCGAGGTGCCGTCGAACATCGCCTTGATGAAGCCGGCCGCTTCGGCCTCGCGGTCCTTCTGGACGAGGATGCGCGTCGGCGCGATGCAGCTCTGGCCGGTGTTGACCAGCACGCCCTGCACCGTCGGCGGCAGCACGGCGGCGAAATCGGCGTCGGGCAGGACGATGTTCGGCGATTTGCCGCCGAGCTCCTGATGAACGCGCTTGACGGTGTCGGCCGCCGCCTTGGCGACGAGGATGCCGGCGCGGGTCGAGCCGGTGAAGCTCACCATCTCGATGCCGGGGTGCGCGCTGATCGCGTTGCCGACGGTCGGGCCGTCGCCCTGAACGAGGTTGAAGACGCCCGCGGGAACGCCTGCGGCCTCAAGGATTTCAGCGAAGATCACCGCGTTGCCGGGGCATTCTTCGGAAGGCTTGAGGATCATCGTGTTGCCTGCGGCTAGTGCCGGGGCGACCTTGAGCGCGATCTGGTTGAGCGGCCAGTTCCACGGCGTGATCATGCCGACGACGCCGATCGGTTCATAGGCGATCATACCCGCAGCATATTTTTCGGTGAAGCTGAAATCCTTGAGCGCGGCGATCGTGCCGAGAAAGCCGCCAATGCCGGCGCCGACCTGCGCCGTGCCCGCGAAGCTGACCGGAGCGCCCATTTCGCTCGCCATCGATTTGGCCAGGTCGGGTGCGCGCTTTTTATATTCCTCGACGATGCGGTTCAAAAGGTCGAGCCGCTCCTCGCGCGTCGTCTGCGAAAAGCTCTTGAAGCCTTCTTTCGCGGCAGCGACGGCGTCGTCGACGTCGGCCGCAGTGCCGAGCACGACGGTCGAAGCCGCTTCCTCGGTTGCGGGGTTGATTACGTCGTGGAGCTTGCCGCCCTTCGAATCGACCCATTGGCCGCCGATGTAATTCTGCTTGAGGTGCGTTTCGGTGCTCATATCCTGTCTCCCATCGGCGGTGGTTTCCGTCTCGTATTGCTACCTAATCACTGTGGCGGATGAATCAAGCAAAGGCCAACTGCCAATTGGGACAGCTCAGCGCTTTTCAGCGGAAAGTCGTGACATCAATATGGCAGCGCGCGTCGCCTGGCGCGCGATGCTGGGAATATCGACCGTCTCCTCGGGCCCGTGGTCGCCGGTCGAATAGGCGCCGAGTCCGGCGAGGCTGTCGACGTGCGGTGCGACGAAGCTGATGTCGGCGGCGCCGCGCTTCAGCGGGTCGAGCGCGGCCATTTCGGTGAGGCCAAGGTCGCGGTTGACGGCGTTGAGCCGCGTCAGCAGCGCGCGGTTGCCGTCGGTCGGCGCCATCGCAGGATAGCCGCCGGGGTCGAAGGCGAGGGTCGCGCCGGTGCCGGGTGCATGATCGGCGACGATCGCCGCCATCTTCGCCTTCACGCGCGCCGCCTGCTCAGCCGACAGCGTGCGCAGGTCGCCGCGCGCGATCGCGGTCGCAGCGATGATATTGGTCTTTCCGTTCGCGCTCGCGCGAATCTTGCCGTCGTCGAGCGTGACCTGTTCGCCGCCCGCGACCAGCCCGACGTTGAAGGTCAAATTGGGTTCGGGCAGCTCGGTGCGGAAACGGTGGACGATGCGCGCGAGTTCATAGATCGCGCCGTCGCCGGCGTCGGCGCTGAAAATGCCGGAGCTGTGCCCCGTTTTGCCCGTCGTGGTGACCTGCCAGCTTTCGGACGAGCGGCGCGCGATCGAGCTCATGTCGGCGCCGTTATCGCGGATCAGCCCCTCGAAACCCAGCGCGACGTCGGCGCGCTTGCCCGCTGCGATCAGGTCGGCGCGCGCTTTCTCCACCGGATCGCCCGCATCCTCTTCGTCGCCCGTCATGTGAAATTCGATATTCGCGGCGTTCAGCGTCCCCGCCTTGTGCATCGCGCGCAATGCCGCGACGACGACGACCATCCCGCCCTTGTCGTCGCCGACACCCGGACCCTTGGCTTTGTCGCCCATGCGTTCGAAGCGCTGGAACGGCGAGTCGGGTTCGAACACCGTGTCGAGGTGCGCAATCAGGAGCAGTCGCTTGGCGTCGGGCTTGCCGCTGTGCGTTGCGATCAGATGGCCGGCGCGCCCGGTGTCGCGCATCGGCTTCCATTCAACCTTGAAGCCGAGCGGTTCGAGTTCGGCGCGCATCATCGCCCCGACTTTTTCGACGCCCTCCAGATTGAGCGACCCGCTGTTCTGGTTGACGAGCTTTTCGAGCAGCGCGAGCGAGCGCGCCTGCTCGGCGTCGACCGTCTTCGCCATCGCGCTTTCGGCTTTAGAAAGCTTTGCCTGCGCGGCGGGCACGAGCGCAAGTTGAAGAGCGACGAGGGCGGCAAAGGGCAATGATTTCATGGGTGGCTCCTGGGGACATCGCCCTTGTGGCGCGAGGCGTGCGCGGGAGCAAGCTGTCAGCCGGGGCGCACCATGAAGATGTCGCCGCCTATGCTGATCAGGAAGAGGTTGCCCGCACTATCCTCGCCAAAGGATGCGATCGAATTCAGCGTCCCGGCGTCCGGGGCGAAATCCTCGTTCCGTCGCGCGAAGCGCGAAGATGCCAGCGTCTGGCCGGGAACCAGGCTGGCGAACGGCACCGACCAGATGTTGCCCGAAACAAAGTCGGCGAAGACATATTGGCCGGTGAGCGAGGCCACCGGACCACGGTAGACATAGCCGCCGGTGATCGAATTGCCCTGTCGCGGGCCGCTGCCATGGCCATATTCGGCGACCGGATCGGTCAGGCCGCCGGGTGCGGTGCCGGTGAAGGGCCGCGTTCCTTCCTTGAAACGCCAGCCGAAGTTGAGCCCCGGCTGGGTGGTCGTAATCAGGTCGATTTCTTCGGCCGCGCCTTCGCCGACGTCGCCAATGATCAGCGTCGAGCCCGAGAAGGAGGTGCGGAACGGATTGCGCAGGCCGAGGGCGTAAACATAGGGATCGCCACCGCCGGTGAGATAGGGATTGCCGGGGGCCGGGGTGAAAAAGGTCGGCGAGGCACCCGCATAGGGATCTTCGACAACCCTGATCCGCAATATCTTGCCGAGCCGCGAATTGGGATTCTGGGCATTGTTGCCGGGATCACCCGAGCCGCCGCCGTCGCCCACTCCGACATAGAGATGGCCATCGGGGCCAAAGACCATCGAGCCTCCATTATGATTGTTCGCGCCCGGATGCGGTATCGTGAGCCGCGCCAGCACGCTCGGCGACCCCGAGAGGGTTCCATATTGGCGAATCTCGATATCGCCGGCAGTATTGGTGCAATAAATCATGAAGCGATCGGAATTCGCCGGGTTGGGTAGCAACGCCATGCTGAGCAATCCGCGCTCGCCATCGGTCGACAGATCGCCGATTGTGAAGAGCAGAGTCTTCGCGCCGGTCGAGGGGGTCAGGCGATAGACCCGGCCCGCCTTTTCCAGCACATAGACGTCACTGCTCCCCGGAATTCCGAGGACGTAGGTTGGCTGGCTGAAGCCGGTGCCGACGCGCGCGACGGCGATGCCCTCGCGGCTGTTGGTGACGGTGATGTTGACGGTCTGCGTCGCGCTGGCGCCCGCATCGCTGACGCGCAGCTGAACGGTGTAGACATTGTCGCCATTGGCGTCGCCGGGCAGGTCGTAATCGGGCGCCTCGTTGAAACGCAGCGCGCCTGCGGTCGTGATCGAAAAGCGAGCGGCGTCGGCTCCGCCGTCGATCGCAAAGGTCAGCGCGTCGGCATTGGGGTCGCTTGCGGTCGCCTGATAGGCTGCGGTCGTATTTTCGACGACACTGGCGGTCTGGAGTGAGGTGAAGACCGGCGGGGCGTTGGCAGCCGGCGGCGTTCCGCCGCCGGCGTCGTCGCTGCCTCCGCCGCATGAAATTAGGAGTAAGGGAGTGAGGGCGGCAAAGACACGTATCATCATGAGCAAACAGCCTTTTTCGCGATCGGTCCCATCGGGATGCAACCTGCCAGTTGCAGGCTGGAACCGCAAGCCCGTCGACCGGAACCGCAAGTCACCCAATTGCGGCCGCGGCGCCCGCTCGTCGCAGGCCCCCGTTACAATCGTGAGAACGACGCTCGCTGTAAGGCTTTGTCGGCGTATCGATGTGGATGTGGCGGCGGTTCGACGAGCTCTGGCGGCAACTGACGTCCGGCATATCGGCGATCTCCGGCAATATTCTGATGCTGGTTGCGATCATCTGGCGCGGGCCGCATCCGCTGGACCTTGCATCGCTGGCTTTCGGATCGTTGCTGCACGCCTGTTTTGTCGTGGTGGGACGGCGCGGGATGATGGCGCCGCGTTGAGCAAGGTTGGATGACCGGTTTCGACCGGTTGCGGACGTAAAAATCCTCCCCGCTTGCGGGGAGGGGGACCAGCGAAGGTGGTGGAGGGGGCTGGCGGAGTAAGCCGAGGTTGCGGAAGGACGCCCCCCCTCCGTCAGCGCTGCGCGCTGCCACCTCCCCACAAGTGGGGAGGATCGGCAAAGGCCGCTCACCACTCCAAAGCCGACGCCGCCTTCAAATAAGCCTTTCCTACATTATCCGGCTATGCCAGCCTTCACCGGCTCTTTCTTTTGGTGAACGGAAAAGCGGTCGCTGCTCTGCTTGGGGGGTGCGTCCAGCTCGCTGCGGGGTCCAAACCGGGGGACGCATGGGGCTGAACTTTCCTGAACTTTGGAATCGTTACGCGGTCCTTGCGCCGACCGGACACCGGATCCAACCCGGGATGACGAAGGAAAATGAACCAATGTCCGCCCCCCTCCCCAAAGCCCACGCTGCACCCCAAATCCCCAACGCCCGTTAACCAACACAACCCCGTCATCGTAATTTCACAAACGCCATCCGCTTTTCCCTTGCAGGGCGGCGGCGGCATCGCCACCTTGTGTTCCTAGGGGCCGCCTCTCTCCCCCGGCGGGCCTCGCAAGGAGAAAAGTCCATGCCGTCCTTTTCGGAGAGCCTCGAAAAGACCCTGCACAATGCGCTGAAAGCCGCGTCGGAGCGTCACCACGAATATGCGACGCTCGAGCATCTGCTCTACGCGCTGATCGACGACGACCATGCCGCCGAGGTGATGCGCGCCTGCGGCGTCGCAATCGACGACCTGCAATCGGCGGTTGTCCATTATCTCGACACCGAACTCGACAGCCTGAAGGTCGAGGGACACAGCGACCCCAGCCCGACCAGCGGGTTCCAGCGCGTCGTCCAGCGCGCGATCCTGCACGTCCAGTCGTCGGGCAAGGATGAAGTGACGGGCGCCAACGTCCTCGTCGCGCTGTTCTCCGAACGCGAGAGCTATGCGGTCTATTTCCTGCAGCAGCAGGATTTGACCCGCCTCGACGCGGTCTCCTACCTCAGCCACGGCGTCGGCAAGGGCGGCAAGCCCTCGCCGCAGGCCGAACCCGAGGAAAAGGAAGAGGCGAAGGAAAAGGAGGGCGGCAAATCCAAGAAGGAAACCGCGCTCGACCAGTTCACCGTCAACCTCAACGAAAAGGCCAAGATCGGCAAGGTCGACCCGCTGATCGGCCGCGGCGCCGAGGTCGATCGCACGATCCAGATCCTCTGCCGCCGGTCGAAGAACAACCCGCTTTATGTGGGCGATCCCGGCGTCGGCAAGACCGCGATCGCCGAGGGTCTCGCGCGCAAGATCATCGAGGGCGACGTGCCCGAGGTGCTGCTGCCCGCGGTCATCTATTCGCTCGACATGGGCGCGCTGCTTGCCGGTACGCGTTATCGCGGCGATTTCGAGGAGCGGCTGAAGCAGGTCGTGACCGAACTCGAAGGCCTGCCGCACGCGATCCTGTTCATCGACGAGATCCACACCGTCATCGGTGCGGGTGCTACTTCAGGCGGCGCGATGGACGCGTCGAACCTGCTCAAGCCCGCTTTGTCGGGCGGCGTCATCCGCTGCATCGGCTCGACGACTTACAAGGAGTTCCGCAACCATTTCGAAAAGGATCGCGCGCTGCTCCGCCGGTTCCAGAAGATCGACGTGGTCGAACCGACGCTCGAGGACACGAAGAAGATCCTCGCGGGCCTGCGCAGCGCGTTCGAGGCGCATCATCAGGTGCGCTACACCCCCGACGCGATCAATGCCGCGGTCGAGCTTAGCGCGCGCTACATCAACGACCGCAAATTGCCCGACAAGGCGATCGACGTGATCGACGAGGTCGGCGCGATGCAGATGCTCGTGGCTCCGTCGAAGCGCAAGAAAACGATCACCGCCAAGGAGATCGAGGCCGTGATCGCGACGATGGCGCGCATCCCGCCCAAATCGGTGTCGAGCGACGACAAGGCGACCCTCGCGAGCCTCGAGACCGATTTGAAGCGCGTCGTCTTCGGCCAGAACACCGCGATCGAGGTGCTGTCGTCGGCGATCAAGCTGTCGCGCGCGGGCCTGCGCGACCCCGAAAAGCCGATCGGCAACTATCTGTTCAGCGGCCCCACCGGCGTCGGCAAGACCGAGGTTGCGAAGCAGCTCGCGTCGATCATGGGCATCCCGCTCCAGCGGTTC
>CAYRQX010000057.1:0-24042 GCA_964426485.1 uncultured Sphingopyxis sp.
GAGGAAGCGCCGTCGCCGTTCGTGACGCCGAAGATGCGCAAGGCGATGGGCGAACAGTGCGTCGCGCTGTCGAAGGCGGTCGGCTATTACAGCGCAGGCACGGTCGAACTGATCGTGTCGGGCGCCGATCCGACGGGCGAGAGCTTCTACTTCCTCGAAATGAACACGCGCCTGCAGGTCGAGCATCCGGTGACCGAAGCGATCACCGGCATCGACCTGGTCGAACAGATGATCCGCGTCGCGGCGGGCGAGAAGCTGAGCATGACGCAGGAGGACATCAAGATCGACGGCTGGGCAATCGAGAACCGCGTCTATGCGGAGGATCCCTATCGCGGCTTCCTGCCTTCGACCGGGCGGCTCGTCCGCTACCGCACCCCCGTTCCGGCGTGGGAAGGCGACGAGCGCGGCGTCGACGGTGTCCGCGTCGATGCCGGGGTTGAGGAGGGCGGCGAGGTGTCGATCTTCTACGACCCGATGATCGCCAAGCTCGTCACATGGGGCAAGACGCGCGACGAAGCCGCCGACCTCCAGATAGCGGCGCTCGACCGCTTCGAGATCGAGGGGCTCGGCCATAATATCGATTTCGTCTCGGCGATCATGCAGCATCCGCGCTTCCGCTCGGGCGATCTGACGACGGGCTTCATCGCCGAGGAATATCCAGAGGGCTTCCACGGCGCCCCGACCGATGGGGCGATCACGCGCACGCTCGCGGCAATCGCGGGCTTCATGGCGTCTGCCGAGGCCGACCGCGCGCGCCGCACCGATGGACAGCTCGGCGACCGGCTCGAACCGCCCGCCAAATGGCAGGTCACGATCGACGGCGCGCCGCACAAGGTCAAGGTTGGCGAGAAGCATATCAAGGTCGAGGGCGACCCGATCGACATCGCGCTTGAATATACGCCGGGCGACGGGCTCGTCGTCGCCGAAATTGACGACACCGAACTGGCGGTGAAGGTGGCAAAGACGCGCACCGGCTGGCGGATGACGACGCGCGGGCATATCCACGATGTCCGCGTGCTGCCGTGGCATATTGCGCCGCTGACCCAACATATGATCGAAAAGATTCCGCCCGATCTGTCGAAATTCCTCATCTGCCCGATGCCCGGCCTGCTCGTCGCGCTGCACGTTGGCGCGGGCGACAAGGTCGAGGCGGGTCAGCCACTCGCGACGGTCGAGGCGATGAAGATGGAGAATATTCTGCGCGCCGAAAAAGCGGGGGTCGTCAAGACCGTGAACGCCGCGCAAGGCGACAGCCTGGCGGTCGATGCGGTGATTTTAGAGATGGAGTAACTCCCACCCCCGTTCGTGCCGAGCTTGTCGAAGCACCGTTCTTCCTTCTACGGCGCTGAAGACAAGAACGGCCCTTCGACACGCTCAGGGCAAACGGAGTTTGATGGATGCACGTCAATCACGACCAGAACGCGGGGGCGGCCGACCCCATCACTTTCGACGATTTCCTCCGCGTCGACATCCGCATCGGCACGATAGTCGCGGCCGAGCCCTTTCCCGAGGCGCGCAAGCCCGCGTTCAAGCTGAAAATCGACTTCGGCCCCGCGATCGGAGTGAAGAAAAGCAGCGCGCAGATCGTCGATCGCTATGCCCTTGAAGAGCTGTCGGGGCGGCAGGTCGCCGCGGTCGTCAACTTCCCGCCGCGCCAGATAGGCAAATATATGTCGGAAGTGCTGACCCTCGGCTTTGCCGATGATGAGGGCGCGGTGATCCTCTTCGCACCTGATCGCAAAGTTCCCGACGGGTCGCGCCTCTTCTAACCTTTCCCGCGCCCGACATCGCGGCTAGTCTCGCGGAGGGAAATAGGGGAGAGGGCTCATGACATTACCCGTAACCGCGTTCGTGGCCGCCGTTTGCGCGCTGCTGCTGCTCGTCACCGCGATCGACACGGTGCGCCAGCGACTGCGCGTGAAGGCCGCTTTCGGCGACCAGGGCGATGCCAAACTGATCAGCGCCAGCCGCGCGCACGGCAATCTCGCCGAATATGCTCCGATCACGATCATACTGCTCGGGCTGCTGGAGACGGCGCGCGCCAATCATATGGGCCTGATGATCATCGGCGCGATCTTCCTCATCGGCCGCGTCGCGCATGTGATCGGGCTCTATACACCGTCGGAGCCGGGGAAGGCGCCGCTCGGCCGGCAGGTCGGCGTCCTTGCGACCTTCGGTGCGTTGCTGGTGCTGGCCGGCTGGACGCTATGGATGATACTCACAAAGAATCTTTGAGCCATCGTCATGCCGGACTTGATCCGGCATCCATTGCTGCTGCGGTGTAGTGGACCCCGGATCAGGTCCGGGGTGACGAAGAAGGTCAGTCGATCAGCGCCACCGCCCTGATCCACCCCGCGCTCGCGCGCTCGATCTTTACCGGGAAGCAGCTGAAGGTAAAACCCGTCGCAGGGATCGCCGCGAGGTTGGTGAGCTTCTCGATCTGGTAATAGGGCCGGATGCGCCCCGCCTTATGCCCTTCCCAGATGATCGACGGATCGCGCGTTTCGGCCCAGCGCTTCGCGGTGTGACTGAACGGCGCATCCCAGCTCCACGCGTCGGTGCCGACGACCTGCACGCCGCGTGTAGTCAGATATAGCGTCGCCTCGGCGCCCATGCCGCAACCCTGATCGGTAAAATTGTCGGTGCCATAGATCGCGCCCGACTGGACGAGCACGATGTCGAGCGGCTGGAGATCATGTCCGATCCGTGCCAGTTCGGCCTCGACCTCCGCGCCGCTCACGACATGACCATGCGAGCGATCCGAAAAGTCCAGCTTTACCCCCGGACGAAAAAAGAGGTCGAGCGGCGCTTCGTCGATCGACGGGGCGGGGGAGGCACCGCTGTCGGTCGTCGAATGATAATGCCATGGCGCGTCCATATGCGTCCCATTGTGGGTGCTCAGCGACATCATCTCGACCGCCCAGCCCTCGCCATCGGGCAGGTCGTCCTTCGTCAAGCCAGGAAAGAACATCGCGATCTGCTCCCACGTATTTTCGTGGGTCATATAGGTGATATTGGGGCGCATCACCGGCGGGTCCGATATGACGTCGTTGGTGATCGGGATGGAAAGATCGATGAACTGCATCGGTGCAGTCTGCCAGCTTCCGGTGCCGCCGCCAAGAAGGCTTGCACGGCGGCGCTTGCCGGGTAGAGAGAGGCGAAAGCCCCATGCAATATGGGGCGGGGGAGAGCCTGATGACCGAAAGTGCCGCCGCCGGCCCCGGCGCCGTTTACGAACCGACCGCGAAGGACATCCGCATGGTCATCGCCGCCTCATCGGCGGGGACCGTGTTCGAATGGTATGATTTTTTCATTTACGGCACGCTCGCGGCGATCATCGGCAAGGCCTTTTTCCCCAGCGACAATGCGACGCTCGAAACCCTGCTCGTCTGGGCAGGGTTCGCGGTCGGCTTTGGCTTCCGTCCCTTGGGCGCGGTGCTCTTCGGCTTCCTCGGCGACCGGCTAGGGCGCAAATATACCTTCCTCGTCACCGTCACGCTGATGGGCATCGCGACCGCCGGGGTCGGAATGATCCCGTCGGCCGCCACCATCGGCATCGCGGCACCGATCATCGTCATCCTGCTTCGCATCTTGCAGGGACTCGCGCTCGGCGGCGAATATGGCGGTGCGGCGGTCTATGTCGCTGAACATTCGCCGCCCGGAAAGCGCGGCTTCTACACCAGCTTCATCCAGGCGAGCGTCGTCGGCGGCTTTGTGCTCAGCCTGATTGTCGTGCTCGGGTGCAAGGCGCTGATGCCCGATGCGGTCTGGGAGAGCTGGGGCTGGCGCGTGCCGTTCCTGCTGTCGCTGATCCTCCTCGCCATTTCGCTCTGGATGCGCCTCAAACTCTCCGAAAGCCCGGTGTTCCAGGCGATGAAGCAGCAGGGGGAACTGGCGAAGAACCCGCTGAAGGAAAGTTTCACCTATCCCGGCAACCCGCGCCGCATCTTCATCGCGCTGTTCGGCATTGCCGCAGGCCTCACCGTCATCTGGTACACTGCGATGTTTTCGGGCCTGTCCTTCCTTAAGGGACCGATGAAGGTCGAGGATACTGCCGCCGAAATCATCGTCGGGGTGGCGGCCGCTGTCGGCATGGGATTTTTCCTGTGGGCAGGACATTTGTCCGACCGCATCGGACGCAAGAAACCGATCGTCTGGGGTTATGCCGCGACCCTCATCTTCCTGTTCCCGCTGTTCTGGTGGATGGGCAGCGTCGCGAATCCCGCGCTGTCGGCCGCCGCCGAACGCGCGCCGGTCACCGTTACGGGATCGCAGTGCAGCTTCGACCCCTTCGCTCAGAAGCAGGAAACCGCCTGCGGCCGGACATTGGGCGAGCTGACTAAATTGGGAGTTCCCTACACCGTCGCCGCGACGGACAGCAGCTTCGACAGCGTCAGGATCCGCATCGGCGACCGCGAGGTTGCGAGCGAAGACCCCGCGCTGCTCCAGCCCGCTCTCGAAGCGATAGGCTATGATTTCGCCAAGCAGATTCCGAGCATCGGCAGCATCGTCGTGATCTTCCTCGCACTGCTCGGGCTCAGCGCGCTGTCGGGCTTTACCTATGGCCCGGTCGCCGCGCTGCTGTCCGAAATGTTCCCGCCCCATGTCCGCTATTCGTCGCTGTCGATTCCCTATCACCTCGGCACCGGCTATTTCGGCGGCTTCCTGCCGCTGATCGCGAGTTTCATCATCGCAAAGACCGGCAACGCCTATTCGGGCCTATGGTATACTTGGGGCGTGGTACTGGTCGCGTTCCTCGTGACCGCTTTCATGCTCAAGGACCCGGTCGAGGGCCAATGGGAGAAGTCGGCGCCGCGCTGATCAACCCATTGGCGCAGCGCGCGAAGCTGTATAGGGGCAGGGACATGATCGAAGTCCCGTCGCCGCTCCGCCTCCGTCTCGACAGCGCGGCCCTTGTTGCCAACTGGCGCTGGCTCGCCGCGCAAAGTGGTCGTGCGGCGTGCGGCGCGGCGATCAAGGCCGACGGCTACGGCCTTGGTGCGTGCGATGTCGTGCGACGCCTTGCCGCAGCGGGTTGCCGCGATTTTTTCGTCGCGACCTGGGCCGAGGCGGCGGCATTGATGCCCTTGCCTGCAGGCGTGTCGCTGTCGGTGCTGCACGGGGTCGGGGCGAGCGATATGATCGCCGCGCGCACGCTTCCGGCGCGGCCCGTTCTGAACAGCCTCGAACAGGTCGCGCGCTGGCGCGAAGCGGCGGGCGCGCGCCCGTGCGACGTGATGATCGACACCGGAATGAATCGCCTTGGCCTGCGCCTAGACGAAGCGTTGGGCGGCGCGCTCGACGGGCTTTGCATCGAAACCCTGCTCAGCCATCTCGCGTCAGCCGACGAGGACAGCGACCAGAATGCAGAGCAACTCGCGGCATTTCATCAAGCCCGTCAGGCCATTCCCGCGCGGCGATACAGCCTCGCAAACAGCGCCGCTATCTGCCTCGGCGCCGATTATTCGTTCGACCTGACGCGGCCCGGGCTCGCGCTCTATGGTGGCATCCCGCGCGGCGAAGCCAAGGGTCATATTGGCCAGGTTGTATATCCCGAAACGCGCGTGCTTCAGGTCCGGGTGGTTCGCGCGGGCGATGCGGTCGGCTATGGCGCAACCTGGATCGCACCGCGCGACAGCAGAGTCGCGATCGCCAATATGGGCTATGCTGACGGCTTTCTGCGCTGCCATGCGGGAACGGGCGGCGGCGCGACGTGGCAGACACATGCGCTACCGTTGATCGGCCGCATTTCGATGGATCTTGTCGCCTTCGATGCCCGCGACGCGGGTGCAATCGGCGAGGGCGACTGGCTTGCGCTCGATTATGATTTGCCATCGACGGCGGCGCGCAGCGGGTTGTCGCAATATGAGTTGCTGACGGGCCTGGGTCGCCGGTTCGAGCGGATCTGGACTTAGGTCCCCGGGCGGTAAGTCCACGGATCATAGCCCGCCGCGCGTATCCAGCGGGTCGCGATCCATTTGACGCCCCGCACAACGGGCAGGCCCGCATGGCGTGATACGGGATCGGGCGATCCATCGCTTTTGACATTGTCGAATATGATGACATCGCCCTGCCGTCCGGCGATTTTTGGGCCCTGCTCGAACAGCGTTTCGCCGCCTTCATAGCCGTGGTTCAAATAGGCGATAGCGGTCTTGATCCGCTGGTTGCCTGTGCCGGGCAAGGCGTCGACGTGCATCCGATATTGCTGCGACAGGTCATAGCGCATGACCGACAGCGGCTCGCCCTGGTCCGTGGCCGTGCCCGTCAGCAGGGCAAGGCGGTGATTGATCGCGCGGATAACAAGATCTTCCTTGGCGGGACCAATGACCGCCGCCATCGAGGTGCGGACCGGATGCGGGCGGAGCTGACCGGTGGCCGGATCGACGATCGCGGACGGTTCCAGCATTGGCCCGGCGACCGTCGCGATGTGCGCGCATTCGTCGCGGGATAGCAGCCCAGGATAGCGTATGACGTGCGGCGTGTCCGAAAGTGTTTCGCCGCGCGGCATCGCCACGGGGCGGCCCTGCTCGTCAAGTTTCAACCGCTGGATGAGCGCGAGTTGCGCGGCGGCCACCGGGTCTCCGCGCGCCGCGATCTTCAACAGCGTCAGCGCGCCGGCCCAGTCGGCGCGTTGTTGCCCTGATCCGTTCGCGACGAGCGCAATTTCCATCAATGCGCCATCGACATGACCGATCTCGACCGCCCGCCGCAGCCACTGGCGACCACGCGGCAAGTTGCGGACGCCGTGGCTGCCCGCGAAATCGATGACCGCCAACTGCATCAGCGCATCGACGTCGCCGTTTTCGCCCGCGCGTGCGAGCAGCGCGACGCCATCCTCGATACGTTTTTGCGCGAACAGCTGGTTCGCTTGTTCGATGGGGGATCCGTACAGCATGGCCGGACTGTAACGACACGCCGGACAAAAAAAAGGGGGGCCGGATCGCTCCGGCCCCCAATTATAGCGCGTCTGATGCTGGATCAGAACTTCGCGACGATACCAGCGTAGAGATACTGGCCGCGGTTGTCGTAGATGCCCGAACCGGCGCCGACACCCGTCACGCCGAACGGCGGCTTGCGGTTGAAGACGTTGTCCACACCAGCGTAGAAGTTGAAGGCTTCCGAAATATCGACCTGTGCGCGCAGATCGACATAGGCAACCGACGGATATTTCTGGACCGACGCATAATCGAGGTTCTGCGGCGGCAATCCGTTCAGTTCATTGAAGTCTTCGTAGGTGTTCAGGTACATTTTGTCGATCCAGCGGAACTGGTAACCGACCGTGACATTCTTGTACTTCGCGCTGACGTTGACATTGACCTGGTTCTTCGGATCGCCGAGTTCGCCCAGAATGCGGTTCTTGAAGTCCGGGTTGGCCGGGTTCAGGAATTCGTCACGCTGCAGAACGCGAGTGTAAAGACCGCCAAGAGTGAAGGTCCAGTCGCCGTCGGTGTAGCGATAATCGAGCTGCGCATCGATACCGCGAGCCTTCAGCTTCGCGTAGTTCTGGCTGGTCTGGATCAACGAGCCCTCGAGAATCTGGAACGGGATCTCACCACGCGGGCCGCCATCGGCACCCGCACGTTCGAACAGTCCGCAGAACGGGTTGGCGTTGATATCCGGCAGATCGTAGCAGGCATTCGCGATCTGCTGCGCCGACGGAGCGGTGATCACGTCATCGACCGTGATGGTGTAATAATCGGCCGAGAACGAGAAGCCGGGCAGGAAGCGCGGCTGGAGCAGCATACCAAAGGTATAGGAGTCCGACTTTTCCGCCTTCAGATCGGTGTTGCCACCGCTCAGGATTTCCAGCGACGAGCTGTAGCGGAAATCATAGCCAGCCGGACGGCCGGCGGCCGTGCAGTTCGCCTGCCGATTGGCCGAACCCGTTGCCAGGTTGACGGCCGAGCAGGGGTCGCCAAAGCCCGGAGCGAAGTTCTGCCCCTGCGCCGAATAGAGATCGGCAAGGTTCGGAGCGCGAACCGAACGAGCATAAGTGGCGCGGAACCCGATATCCTCAACCGGCTTCCACATGACTTCGCCACCATAGGTATAGGTGGTGCCCGTCGCGCCCTTATAGTCCGAGATACGACCATTGCCGCGCAGGGTCAGTTCCTGAGCGAAAGGCATGTCGCGCAGCAACGGAAGCTGCACTTCGCCATAGACTTCCTTCACCTCGAACGAAGGCGAGTCGAAGGCCGGGATCGCGTTGTAGAAGGCGTAACCTTCCTGCGTCAGATCGTCGAGATCATAGTCCAGCGTTTCACGGCGATATTCGGCACCCAGCGAGAAGGCGACGGGGCCGCCCGGCAGGTTGAAGAATTCGCTCGTGTCGCCAGCAACGAAGCCGCCGATGTTGAGCTGGGTGATCTTGCCGGTCGCCAGCGAGTCGACGAGCACATAATTGCGCGCCGCTTCGGTGACCGAGCCTTCGCCGAACGGATTGATCGGAACGCAGGCAGCGACGTCGGCGGCCAGGCGCGGATCGTCACCGGCGCTGAGCGGGGTGCCAAAGATGTACGACAGCGGATCGTTGCCGGGAAGCTTCGAACGGCAGACGATATTGCCATTCGCATCGCGTGCGGTGTCGATGCCCAGCAGGTAGCGCTGGATATTGACGTTGCCCTTGATGAGGTTCCTTTCCTTGTGCTCGCCATAGTTGGCGAAGACTTCATAGTTCCAGTCGTCGTTGAAATCGCCGCGCACGCCAATCACGGCGCGATAGGTTTCACGCGTGATTTCTTCGTCGCGGATACCGAAATCGACCCAGTTGCGACGCAGGCTGAACCGGAAGGTGCCAGCCGTGATCGCCGCGCGCTGCAATGCCAAATTCTCTGCCGCAGTCCGGATGATATTTCCGTCGGCATCGCGGGTCGGTGCGATTGCGGCACCCGTATTGGGATTAACCGTCGAGGCGAGGAACGTATCGGTCAAGAGCTGGCGCGCTTGCCCAGTGATATAGGGGTTGTCGAGGCGGATGCGTTCGCGGCCGCCGACGTCACCGAGCGTTGCGCCCTGCGAGAAGAATGGACCGCTCTGCGAGCCGACGGCTTCCGAACGGACATATTTCGCTTCGATGAACGGAACAAATGCCGGCGAAATCTCGAAATGCGCCATCATGTTGGCCGAGTAACGCTGAAGCTGCGGCGAAAGCGCGATCAGCTTGCCTTCGCGGCCGGTATAGCCATTGCCGCCGATGAACGGACCCGTCGGGCCAAGGCCGTTGCGATCCCCGGTCTGCGCGATCAGGCTGCCATCGGGCTGGAACAGGAAGGCGCAGGTGAAGGCGGTGCCGCCGCCGCGACCGCAAGGCGCGGTCGTCGGGTTCGGATAGGCTGCGACCATGCCGCCAAGGCTGATCGTCGTCGAACGAATGTCGCGATAATAATAACGGTCGAAGCCGCCAGCCGCACCGTTCGGCGAACCCGGCGCATCGGACTCGACGATAAGGAACGCATCGTTCGTGTCGAGGTAGGGACGACCCGACGCATAGAAGTCCGAGCTGCGTGCATATTCGAGGTTGACGGCGACATTGCCGCGGCCATCGGCGAAATTCTTGCCCGCGGTCAGCGAAACAAACTGGTTGCCGGCATCGCCGTAGCGCGAAATGCCGCTCTGGCCGCGCAGCTGAACACCTTCAAAATCGTCCTTGAGAATGAAGTTGACGACGCCCGCGATCGCGTCCGACCCGTAAACAGCCGATGCGCCGCCGGTCACGATATCGATACGCTCGACGAGATCCGAGGGAATGGTGTTGGTGTCGACCGAGACGCCGTTCGACAGCACGTCGGAACCGACGTGACGACGACCGTTGACGAGCACCAGCGTGCGCTGCGTGCCGAGGCCGCGAAGATCGAGCAGGTTGAGGCCGCGCGTTCCGAGGAAGCGGGTCGAGTTCTGCTGGCTGAACGTGCTGCGCAGCTGCGGAAGTTCGTTGAGCAGATCGCCGACCGAGATGCCGCCGGTTTGAAAGATTTCGGCGCCGGTGACGACCGCGATCGGGTTGGCCGATTCCAGGTTCGGCTGGCGGATGCGCGAGCCCGTGACGACAATCGCGCCTTCGTCAGCTTCGGTCGCAACTTCGTCCGCGGGCGCGGCATCCTGTGCCATCGCGGGCATTGCGCTGAACAAAGCAAGAGTCAGAGCGGAGCCCTGAACTAGCAGGCTAGTCTTCTTCATAATGTAATTCCCCGGTTGTCCGTCCAAAAGGTGGGAGTGAACGGATTGCCCCTTAGAGAGACCGAAAATTTTGGCGGCACAAGAGTTTGATGTAAAATTTCTGACAGTCTTAAGACTCTGCTGCGGCGCTGTGACTTTTTCGCAACACGGGCAGCTGCTGTCGCGTCAAGAGCTTTGAAATCAAAATGCCCTGCGGCGAAAGGAATGACCTTCACGTCCGCGTCCTTGCGTCAAAAATACCACCGCATCGATTTCGGTTGAAACTAAATTACGTTTAGCTGTTGAGGCTGGGTGAACCGCGGTCGCGGGCCACCGATTGCGCGGGGCGCTTCGTCGCGATCGCGCGCGCACTCTTTCGGCAGATAACGATTCGCGGCATCATGCGCCAGACGGGGCGAGCCGCGTTTATAGGCGCATGTTGCGACGCATCATTATTTGATGCTAATGCGGGGGCTTCGAATGTCCGGGCGGCGCGGTCGCCATGGTCCCGGCATTGCTAGGAGCGCAGGTCAAGATGGCGAAGTCCAGGACGGGGGCGACGGAAGATGACGTCGTCACGATCAAGAAATATGCCAACCGGCGGCTCTATGATACCGAGCGCAGCTGCTACATCACGCTTGAGGATCTGGGCACGATGGTCCGCGACGGCCGCGATTTTCGCGTCGTCGATGCCAAGAGCGGCGACGACATCACGCACAATGTGTTGACCCAGATCATCATGGACGAGGAAACGCGCGGCGAAACGCTGTTGCCGGTGAATTTCCTGCGCCACCTGATCGGCATGTATGGCGACAAGATGCAGTCGATGGTGCCGCAATATCTCGAAGCTTCGATGACCGCGTTCCGCAAGAATCAACAAGACGTCCGCTCGGCGCTCGAGGGCGCGTTGGGATCGAACCCACTGGCAGAACTGACGCGCCGGAATATGGAGATGTTCCAGCAGGCGGCGGGAGCGTTCATCCCGGGCGCCGCCGGCGGCAAGGCAAAGGACGCCGAGATCGCCGCACTCAAGGCCGAAGTCGCCGAACTCAAGGCGGCGCTCGCCGAAAAGAATTAATCGGGCCGCCACGGCGCCCCAGCTACGGAAATTACGGAATATCATGGTCAAACATGCGCTCAGCGTAACCCGGCAGGCCGACTTCGCGGCCTGGTATCAGGATGTCATTGCCGAAGCCGATCTCGCCGAGGAATCGGGAGTGCGCGGCTGCATGGTCATCAAGCCGTGGGGCTATGGCATCTGGGAACGGATCCAGACGATCATGGACGCAGGCATCAAGGATATGGGGGTCCAGAACTGCTATTTCCCGCTCTTCATTCCCTTGAGCTTCTTTGAGAAGGAAGCCGATCATGTCGATGGTTTTGCTAAGGAAATGGCGGTCGTCACGCATCATCGGCTGATCCAGGATGGCAGTGGCAAACTGATCCCCGACCCCGCGGCGAAGCTCGAAGAACCGCTGATCGTCCGCCCGACCTCGGAAACCGTCATCGGCGCCGCGATGAGCCGCTGGGTCCAGTCGTGGCGCGACCTGCCGCTGCGCGTCAATCAATGGGCAAATGTCGTGCGCTGGGAAATGCGCACACGCATGTTCCTGCGCACCGCTGAATTCCTGTGGCAGGAAGGCCATAGCGCGCACGACAGCAAGGAAGACGCCGTCGCTGAAACGATGCGCGCGCTCGAACTCTATCGCACCGTCGCCGAAGAGGCGCTGGCGCTGCCGGTAATTGCAGGCGAAAAGCCGGAAAATGAGCGTTTTCCGGGCGCCGCCGCGACCTATTCGATCGAGGCGATGATGCAGGACGGCAAAGCGCTCCAGGCCGGCACTTCGCATTATCTGGGCACCGGTTTCGCCGAGGCGGCGAACATCCGCTTCCAGGACAAGGACGGCGGGCATAGCCTGTGCCATACGGTCAGCTGGGGCTTCTCAACCCGCACGATCGGCGCGGTCATCATGACGCATGGCGACGATGATGGCCTGCGTTGCCCGCCGCGCATCGCGCCGCACCAGATCGTCATCGTGCCGATGCTGCGCGACAATGAGGAGGATCAAGCGATCCTCGACTATTGCGCGTCGCTCAAGGCCGAGCTGAAAGCGCTCGACGCCTTCCGCGAGCCACTGCGCGTCCATCTCGACGCCGGCGCCAACAAGGCGCAGACCAAACGCTGGGGCTGGGTGAAGAAGGGCGCGCCGATCATCGTCGAAATCGGCCCCCGCGATGTCGCCGGCGGCAATGTCGCAGTGATCCGCCGCGACCGGCTATACAAGGGCGATGGCAAGCTCAACAGCGACTTCGTCCCGCGCGGCGAATTCGTGGCCGCCGCTGTCGCGACGCTCGGCGAGATTCAGGACAATCTCTACGCCGAGGCGAAGGAGCGGCTTCATGCCAACATTCGCCGTGATGTGACTGATCTCGCTGCACATTATGCCGGCGACGACAAGTTCGTCGGCTGGGTCGAGGTGCAATGGGCGCGACCGACGGGCGCGGCGCTCGACAAAGTCGTCGAGCAGCTGAAGGCGCTCAAGCTGACGATGCGCAACACGCCGCTCGATGCCGCCGCCGCCGATGGCACTTGCTTCTTCACCGGCGAGCCGGCGGTCGAACGCGTGCTCATCGGACGGACTTATTGACCGTCGGCGCGACTTGCGCTTGTAGCCTAGCATCATTAGCCTTCGCCCTTGGGGGCAGAAGGAGACTGAACATGCGTTTTCCCATGCTGATCGCAGCGGCGGCGCTGGCCGGTATCGCGGTGCCCGTCGCTGCCCATCACGGCTGGTCGTCCTACGACGAGAGCAAGCCGGTCACGTTGAGCGGATCATTTGCCGAATTGTCCTGGGGCAATCCCCACGGCGCCGCCAAGATGCGCTGGAAGGGCAAGCTTTGGGACGTGATCCTCGCCCCGACCAGCCGCATGGAAGCCCGCGGGCTGAACCGCGCCGAGGTGGAGCCGGGCAAACCCGTCCGCCTCACCGGCTATCTCCGCCGCGACGGCACCTCTGAAATGCGAGTCGAGCGGGTCATGATCGGCGAAAAGACGGTCGAACTGCGTTGAGCACGGCCGGGTGGAACCGCTGCTGACCGCTGCCTCTGTCTGGCTGGACCTTGTCGGCGTCGGGCCGTGGGCGCGCGGATCAGCGACCATCTATCCGGTGGCCAACACGCTCCATTTGCTGGGGCTGGTGATGCTGGTCGGTGCGATCGGCGTCGTCGACCTGCGCGTCGTCGGCCTGTGGCGCAGCTTGCCGGTCGCCGCCCTGGCGCGCGCCCTGACGCCCGTTGCCCTTGCCGGTTTGCTGGTGATGGTCGCCAGCGGTACCATCTTGTTTGCCGCGGACAGCGAAGCGCTGGCAAAATCCGATGTCTTTGTCCGCAAGTTGATCGTCATCGTCTTGGCGCTGGTCAATGCCGGGATATTTAGGCTGCTCTGGCGCGCGCGCATGGCCGACTGGACGGGTGTGGCACCGACGACGGCGCGCGCGATGGCCGCAGTCTCGCTGGCGTTGTGGCTGACCGCGGGAACGCTGGGGCGCTGGATCGCCTATAGCTGACCCATTTGCGCGCTCCGTGTTGATTGCTTGGTAAACGCGGCCCGCACGCCTATAGCTTTTGTCGATGAAGAACCGTCCGAATAGCGCACCCGGCCTGCCCAGCAGCCAACAGATCATCGATTTCATCGCGGCGTCGGACAAACCCGTCGGCAATCGCGAGATCGCGAAACATTTTGCGCTCCACGGTAACGAGAAGATCGCGCTGAAGGCGCTGCTCAAGGACATGACCGACGAAGGGCTGGTCGACCTCGCCCCCGGACGCGCCTTTCACAAACATGGTGGGCTGCCGCGGGTGACCGTGCTGCGCGTGGCGGCGATCGAAGGCGGCACCGTGTGGGCTGTCCCCGAACATTGGGAAGCCGCCGGCCCAGCGCCGCGGCTGCGTGTGATGGAACAGGGCCGCAAAGGCGCACTCGGCATGGGCGACCGCATCCTCGCGCGGACCGAGGAACGCGGCAATGGCCATGTCGCGCATCCGATGAAAAAACTGCAATCGGGCGGCGAGACGGTGATCGGCGTGCTCGTCGAGGATATGGGGCCGGGGGGTAAACCGATCCTGTGGCTGCGCCCCGCCGACAAGCGCGCACGCTACGACTTTGCGGTCACCGACAAGGGCGACGCCAATATCGGCGACCTCGTTCGCGCGGAACTGGCCGGCCGCGGCCCCGCGATCAAGGCGAAGGTCGTCGAACGCCTCGGCGATCCCTTTGCGCCGCGCGCCCTCAGCATGATCGCGATCGCACGGCACGAAATCCCACATGTCTTTGGCGCCGCAACGCTCGCCGAGGCAGAAAAGGCAGTGAAGCTGCCGCTCACCCCCGACGGCCGCGAGGATCTGCGCGACCTGCCGATCGTCGCGATCGACCCGATCGATGCGCGAGACCATGACGATGCCGTCTGGGCGATCCCCGACGATGAACCGGCCAACAAGGGCGGTTTCCGCGCGATCGTCGCGATTGCCGACGTCAGTTACTATGTCCGCCCCGACGGCGATCTCGACCGCGAGGCGCGGCGGCGCGGCAACAGCGTCTATTTCCCCGACCAGGTCGTCCCGATGCTCCCCGAAACTCTATCGGCGGGCGTCTGTTCGCTTAAGGCTGGGCAGGAACGCGCCGCGCTGGCGTGTCATCTGGTCATCGACAAACATGGCAAGGTGACGTCATGGCGTTTCACGCGCGCGCTCGTGCGGCTGCGCGCGAACATCGCCTATGAACATGCGCAGGCGGCCTATGATGCCGATGCGCCGCGCGAGGACTGGGATGCCGATGTGCTCCCGACGCTCAAAAATCTGTGGGCCTGCTGGGCATTGCTCGCCAAAGCCCGCGCCGCGCGCGCGCCGCTCGATCTAGACTTGCCCGAACGCCAGGTGATCCTCGACGAGCAGGGCGGCATCGCCGAAATCCGCGTCCGCGACCGGCTCGATTCGATGCGGCTTATCGAGGATTATATGATCGCGGCGAATGTCGCGGCGGCGAAAGCGCTCGAGGCGAAGAAATCGCCGGTGATGTACCGCATCCACGAACCGCCGAGCCGCGAAAAATTGGTCAGCCTCAAGGATTATCTCGAAACCTTCGAACAGAGTTTCGCGCTCGGGCAGGTCATCACCCCCGCGGTGTTCAACCGGTTGATCGACGGCTTTTCGGAAGACGACCGGCTGCCCGAAATCATGCAGGCGATATTGCGCAGCCAGACGCAGGCCTATTATGGCCCCGCCAACGCGGGCCATTTCGGCCTCGCGCTCGGCAGTTACGCGCATTTCACCTCGCCGATCCGCCGCTACGCCGACCTGATCGTCCACCGCGCGCTCGTCGACAGCTACAAACTCGAAGTGCCCGGCAAGCCCAAAGGCCTGCCCGAACGCACGGGCCTCGGCGAAGCCGACGCGAAAGGCCTGTCGCGCATCGGCGAGGCGATCAGTGCGCTCGAACGCCGCGCGATGGAGGCCGAGCGCGAAACGGTCGATCGTTATGTCGCGGCCTTTCTTTCGACCAGGAAGGGCGAGATCGTGCAGGCGCGGATCACCGGCGTGCAGCCCTTCGGCTTCTTCGCGACCGTCGACGGGCTCGGTGGCGACGGGCTGGTGCCGGTGTCGACGCTGGGCAGCGAACGCTTCTTTTACGATGAAGCCGCGCGCAGCCTCGACAGCGAACATGGCCGCGTCAGTTTCACCACCGGCCAGCGACTCGACCTTCGGCTGGTCGACGCCAATCCGATCAGCGGCGCCTTGCGCTTCGAGCTTCCCGATGCGCCCGAAGGGGGCTTTCGGAATCGGCCGCCGCGGCGTGACGGGATGAAGGACAAGGCGGGCAAGCATGTTGTCGGCAAACGCGGCCGCCCGGCGAATATCAAGCACAAGGGCAAGCGACGCTAGTATAGGTCGGTAGTGTTGTCGGTTATAGTGCGGCCAACTGCTGCAAAAGCGCGGCACTTTCTGCATCCGCCGGAAAAAAGGCTTCAATCGCCAGTTCCGACAAGGTGATATCGACCGGCGTTCCAAAGATCGTCACGGTCGACACGAAACGGATCTGCCCCATGATCGTATCGAGGATCAGCGGCACCGCGATGCTGTTCACTTGCCCCGTTCGATTATCGTTCGCCTCGACCGAATAGCCCGCGAGTTCGTCACGCAGCGTGATCAATCCCGCGTCGGCGCTGGCCTCGATCTGCAGTTCGATCCGGTGCAATATATGCTCGTGCCATTCGCGATAATTGACGATCTGCGGCGCCAGCCCGCCCGGATGCAGCGCGAGCCGCAAGACATTGACCGGCGGGGCGAGCAGGGCAGGCGACACCTGCTCGATCAAAATCATAATCGCCGCATTCGCCGCGATCATGTTCCAGTGGCGGTCGACCGCGAGCGCCGGATAGGGCTCGTGCCCCTTCAGAACATGGTCGACGATCGCGCGCATTCCTGCCATTTCGTCGCTGTCCAGCGACCGTTCCTGATAATCGGGGGCATAGCCCGCCGCGAGCAGCAGCGCATTGCGTGCGCGGTGCGGCACCTCGAGGCAATCGGCGAGCCGCTGCAACATTTGCGCGCTCGGCTTCGATCGGCCCGTCTCGATAAAGCTCAGGTGCCGCGTCGAAATATCGGTATCAAGCGCCAGGTCCATCTGGCTCATCCGGCGGCGAGTGCGCCATTCGCGCAATTGGGCGCCCAGCGGTGCGACTTGCATGTCCGTCTCCTTCTGCTGCCAGAGCTATACCCCGTCCTTCTCCTTTTCCATTACCTTTGACGTAATCGACTGGCTGCATTTGCTGGGCCAGATGAGACGGGCAATCGAAAGGAGAACATCATGTCCATCTTCAATCTCAAGAACACGCTGATCATCGATGCCGTCACCTGCACGGCCTTGTTCATCCTGTGTGTTTTTGCGACCGCGACGGTCGCCGCGCTGCTCGGCCTCCCCTCCGATGTGGTGACCGTCGCGGGTTGGATCGGCCTGCCTTCGGCGCTGCTGATGCTGTTCGTCGCCAATCAGAAGCAGCCAAGCAAGGGCCTCGCAAACCTGATCGCGATAGGCAATCTCGGGTGGGTCGCAGCCAGTCTCGCCGTTCTCGTAATCTTCGCCGGTCAGATGACCGCGGTCGGCATTACAGTCGTGATCGCACAGGCGATCGCGGTCCTCGCATTTGCAATTTACGAAGCGAAAGGCGCTGCGGCGCTGTCGCGTCCTGCAACCGCCTAGCTCAGAGCATCGAGCCGGGCGATATCGATCCCGCCCGGCACCAGCATCACCGGACAGGGAAGCGTCCCCGCATCCTGTCCGGTGAAATGCGCGACGAGCGGCCCCGGTGCACCGCTTGCCGCCGTGGCGAGCACCAGCGCCGCAATCTCGTCGCTGGTGCCGATCACGTCGCGCACGACCTCGGCAGGGTTGCCGGACTTGATCAGCGTCTGCGGGGTCACACCTTCCTGAACGACCGCATCGGTCGCCGCCGCGACTATTTCCTCGGCATGTTCGCGCGCTTCCGCCTCGATCGTCGCCTGGACGCCGCCAAACGCGACGAAATCCTGCGGCGGGATGATCGCCAGCACCATCACGCCGCCGCCTGTCCGGGCCGCGCGGCGCGCGGCGAAGCGCAGCGCCAGCGTCGCCTCCGGGCTGTCATCGATCACCACCAGATATGTCCGCATCGCCCCGACCCCTCGTGTTTTTGCTTGGGGCCAAGAGTGCGTCACATTCGTATGAAACGCAAGTTGGCCCGCTAGACCTTGACCGACGCAAGGCTTATGGCGAGGAACAAACCGTAGCGGCAGGCGACGCCTGCGAGACTGACAGGGATACGCCTAACCATGCCAATCGAACTGAAAATGCCCGCCCTCTCGCCGACGATGGAGGAAGGCACCCTTGCCAAATGGCTGGTCAAGGAAGGCGACACGGTCAAGTCGGGCGACCTGCTCGCCGAAATCGAAACCGACAAGGCGACGATGGAGTTCGAGGCGATCGACGAAGGCGTCGTCAGCCAGATTCTCGTCGCCGAAGGCACCGACAATGTGAAGGTCGGCACCGTAATTGCAGTGATCGCGGGCGAGGGTGAAGATGCCGGGAGCGCCAAGGCTGCGCCAGCGCCGGCTGCGGCGCCAGCAACTGAACCGAAGGCCGACGCGCCAGCGCCCGCCGCTGCCCCTGCGCCGGCTCCCGCGGCCGCGCCCGCCGCATCGGGCGACCGCATCAAGGCCAGCCCCCTCGCCAAGCGCCTCGCCGCCGAACAGGGCATCGACCTCAAGAGCCTGACCGGCACCGGCCCCGGCGGCCGCATCGTCAAGGCCGACCTGGAAGGCGCACCCGCTGGCGCCGCAGCGCCCGCCGCTCCGGCTCCCGCCGCCGCACCGACCGCAGCCCCTTCGCCCGCACCGGCAACCGCTGGCTCCATCCCCGATTTCGGCATCCCGCACGAGGACGAGAAACTGTCGGGCATGCGCAAGACGATCGCGCGCCGCCTGACCGAGTCGATGCAGCAATCGCCGCACATCTACCTCACCGTCGACATCCGCCTCGACGCGCTGCTCAAGCTGCGCGGCGAACTCAACGCCAGCCTCGAAAGCCGCGGCGTCAAGCTCAGCGTCAACGACATGCTGATCAAGGCGCTCGCGGTCGCGCTCGAACGCGTGCCCGCTTGCAACGTCAGCTTCGGTGGCGACGTGATGCGCCAGTATAAGCGCGCCGACATCTCGGTCGCGGTCAGCATCCCCGGCGGCCTGATCACCCCGATCATTACCGACGCCGGCGGCAAGTCGATGTCGAAAATCTCGACCGAAATGTCCGAACTCGCGGCGAAGGCGAAGGAAGGCAAACTCCAGCCCGCTGAATATCAGGGCGGCACCGCCTCGATTTCGAATATGGGCATGATGGGGATCAAGCAGTTCACCGCGGTGATCAACCCGCCGCAGGGCATGATCATGGCGATCGGCGCGGGCGAGAAACGGCCTTATGTGGTCGACGAAGCGCTCGCAATCGCCACCGTCATGTCGGCGACCGGCAGCTTCGACCATCGCGCAATCGACGGCGCGGATGGCGCGCTGCTGATGAAGACATTCAAGGAACTGGTGGAGAACCCGCTGGGGCTGGTGGCGTAACATGTCGAACGCATCCCATAGCCCCTCTCCCCTTGCGGGAGAGGGGTTGGGGAGAGGGGGGCGGCCTGTCGCACTCGCTCGTGCAAAGCATATGCGATCCGAGCCCACCGACGCCGAACGAGCATTATGGCAACTGCTTCGCGCCAAACGGTTCGTCGGCTACAAGTTCAAACGCCAGGTTCCGATTGACCGCTACATCGTGGATTTCGTCTGTTTCGCAAATCGTCTGATCGTCGAGGCGGACGGCTCGCAGCACGCGGAAAGCCAATATGATGCAGCACGCGATGCTTATCTTGCAGAGCAAGGCTTTCGCATTCTCCGATTCTGGAACAACGATATTCTGACAAAAACCGAGGGTGTCAGCGAAGCCATCTGGGCGGCGTTGCAGGACGAAGCGTCCACCCCCTCTCCCCAACCCCTCTCCCGCAAGGGGAGAGGGGCTTTAGAAGGAGCCCATAATGGCTGACACCAACTACGACCTTATCGTCCTCGGCTCCGGCCCCGGCGGCTATGTCGCCGCCATCCGCGCGGCGCAATTGGGCCTGAAGACCGCGATCGTCGAGCGCGAGAATCTGGGCGGCATCTGCCTCAACTGGGGCTGCATCCCGACCAAGGCGCTGCTGCGCTCGGCCGAAATCTATCATTATATGCAGCATGCGGGCGATTACGGCCTGATCGCGCAGCAGATCAGCGCCGACATCGACGCGGTCGTGAAGCGCAGCCGCGGCGTCGCAAAACAGCTCAGCCAGGGCGTAGCTTTCCTGATGAAGAAGCACAAAATCACCGTCCATATGGGCGAGGGCAAGCTGACCGCGCCGGGCAAGCTCGAGGTGAAGGGCGATAAGAGCACCGAAACCCTCACCGCCAAGAATATCATCGTCGCGACCGGCGCCCGCGCCCGCGATCTGCCCTTCGCGCCCGCCGACGGCAAGCGCATCTGGACCTATCGCCACGCGCTCGTCCCGCCCGAAATGCCGAAGAAGCTGCTCGTGATCGGCTCGGGCGCAATCGGGATCGAGTTCGCGAGTTTCTACAGCGACATGGGCTGCGAAGTGACCGTCGTGGAAATGCTCGACCGCCTCGTCCCCGTCGAGGACGCCGACGTGTCGGCCTTCCTTGAAAAGCAGCTGAAGAAACAAGGCATGACGATCTTCACCGGCGCCGGGGTCGAAGAACTGAAGGCGACCGCGAACGGCGTCACCGCCAAGATCAAGACCAAGGACGGCAAGACCGAGTCGGCCGAATTCAGCCACACCATCGTCGCGATCGGCATCGTCCCGAACACCGAGAATATAGGGCTCGAAGCGCTCGGCGTGAAGACGACCAAGGGCCATATCGACACCGACGCGATGTGCCGCACCAACGTCCCCGGCATCTGGGCGATCGGCGATGTCACCGCGCCACCGTGGCTCGCGCACAAGGCGATGCACGAATCGGTGATTTCGGTCGAGGCGATCGCGGGAGGCCATCCGCACGCGATGGACCCGCGCAACATCCCCGGCTGCACCTATTGCCGCCCGCAGATTGCCAGCGTCGGCCTGACTGAAGCGAAAGCCAAGGAGCTCGGCTACCAAGTCACGGTCGGCACCTTTCCCTTCATCGGCAACGGCAAGGCGATTGCGCTCGGCGAATCTGAGGGTTTCACCAAGACCGTGTTCGACGCGAAGACCGGGGAGCTGCTCGGCGCGCATATGATCGGCGCCGAAGTCACCGAACTGATCCAGGGCTATACGATCGGCAAGACCGCCGAGTTGGTCGAGGATGATTTCATCGGCACCGTCTTCCCGCATCCGACGCTCAGCGAAACGATGCATGAGGGCGTGCTGGCGGCGTTCGGGCGGCCGCTGCATATTTGACAATTCTATCCTCCCTGTCGCGTAGCGATGGGGAGGGGGACCACCCGCAGGGTGGTGGAGGGCCCCTCCGTCGGCCGCTGCGGGGCCGCCAGCTCCCCATGGGGAAAGTTTATCCTGAGCGGCCGGCCTGCCGGGCAGCCGAAAGGCCACAGGGAGGATTTTCTTGCTTCGACGTTCAAACTTTCCCGCCATAGCGACGGCGCTCATCTTCGTCGTCATCCTGATCGGCCTCGCGGTCGGCGCCGGATGGACGCAGGCCACCGACTGGCAAATCTCGCACAGCCTCGCGATCCGCATCGGTGAAAGCAGCCCCACCTTCATCGCCTTCATGCAAGGAGCAAGCTGGATCGGCGGCGGCACCCCCCGCTGGATCATCGTTGTCCTGCTCTGCGCCCTCGTCTGGCACTGGTGCGGCCCGCGCTGCGCCATCGCGCTCGGCGGCGCGTCGTTGCTCTCGAACCTTGCCTCCAGCCTGCTCAAGCTCGGTTTCGGTCGCGCGCGCCCCGATGTCATCGATCACCTCGACCATCAGACGAGTTTTTCCTACCCGAGCGGCCATGCGACGAGTGCCGCCACCGTCTATCTTCTCCTCGCCTGGCTCGCGCCGCCGCGGTGGCGCCCTTATGCATGGACGCTCGCGGCTGCGATGATCGTCCTCAACGCCTTCTCCCGCATCATGCTCGGCGTCCATTGGGCGAGCGACATCGCCGGCGGCACGATGCTTGGCACCGCCTTCGCTTTGCTCGGTGTCTGGTGGGTCGCAAAACACCGGACGGCCGCGTGACGCATTTTCCGCTGTCCTATTTTGCGCCGCTTTGCCATCACTCGATCCAGGCACCAACAACAGACAGGGTCAACATGCAATCGCGAGTGAAGTTCGGCAGTTTTCTGCGAGGAATCGCTTTGGGCTCGACGGCGGCTTTCGCTGCCGCGATCGCCCCCGCCATGGCGCAGGACGCGGCCGGTCAGACGGTGATCACCGCCGCGCGCTACATCAACGTGCTCAGCGGCAAGACGGCCGAATTTCCTGCCATTTTCGTCGGCGCCGATGGCCGGATCACGAATATCGCCGATGCGCGTACGGTGCGCTGGGGATCGAACGTCAAGCATATCGACCTTGGCGACAAGACGCTGCTTCCCGGCCTGATCGACATGCATGTCCATCTCGACGGCCCCGCCGACATCGGCGGTTATCGCGGGCTTGAATTCACTGACAGCTTCTGGGGCATGACGGCGGTCAAAAATGCCAACGACATGCTCGGCGCGGGCTTCACCACCGTGCGCAACGTCGGATCGGGCGACCGCAACGACATCGGCCTCAAGCAGGCGATCGACGCGGGCTACGCGACCGGGCCGCGCATCGTCCCGGCCAGCTATGGGCTTGGCGCGACGGGCGGGCATTGCGACAGCACTTTCCTGCCGCCCAGCCTGGAAAAGAAGGACGGCAAGGAAGAGGGGGTCGGCGATACACCCGACGAGTTGCGCTATCAGGTCCGCCGCCAGCGCAAATATGGCGCCGAGGTCATCAAGGTCTGCGCGACCGGCGGCGTCTTTTCGCGCAACACCGAACCGGGGCAGTTGCAGGTGCCCGAAAATGAACTGCGCGCAATCGCCGACGAAGCGCACCAATGGGGACTCCGCGTGGCCGCGCACGCGCATGGTGCGACCGGCATCCGCGCTGCGATCGCGGCGGGGGTCGACACGATCGAACATGCCAGCCTAGTCGATGACGAGGGGATCCGCATGGCGGTTGCGCGCAAGCAGCCGGTGTGGTTCTCGATGGACATCTACAACACCGAATATACCCAGGCCGAAGGCGCGAAGAATGGCGTGCTCGAAGATAATCTGCGCAAGGACCGCGAGATCGCGCAGATCCAGCGCGACAATTTTCGTAAAGCGGTAAAGGCCGGCGTGCGGATGGTGTTCGGTTCGGACGCGGGCGTCATGCCGCACGGTCAGGTCGGCGGCCAGTTTCGCGTCATGGTCGAATATGGCATGACCCCGCTGCAGGCGATCCAGGCTGCAACGAAAAATGCCGCCGAGGCGCTCGGGCGCGAGAAGGACGTCGGGGCGATCGCGGTCGGCCGTTATGCCGATATCGTCGCGGTCGACGGCGATCCGCTGGCCGATGTTCGCCAGCTCGAAAGCGTCGATGCGGTGGTGAAGGGCGGGGTGCTGGTCCGGGGGAACTGATTACCGTCAGTACACGACCAGCCGGTCGACCAGCGCCTCGCGCATGGCGGGGGTGAAATTCAGCACCGCCTCGGCATAGGTCGGGATGTCGCCATGATCGCGCCGGACCGTGGCGAGCGCAGCATCGAGATAGGCAGGGTTGACCGACATCAGCGCGCGGATCGCATCGTCGTGGATTTCGGCGCCGTACCGCGAACGGATATGTGCGGCGCCCTGGGCGATGCGTTCCTCGATCTTGCCTGCGGTGTTGGTGAGCAGATAATCGTGCATCAGATCGTCCTCATGCACCCCGAGCAGCCGGTGGACGATCGCGACCGCAAAGCCGGTGCGGTCCTTGCCTGCGACACAGTGGACGAGGCTTGGCGCATCATATTCGGCCAGCGCGGCCAGATAGAGGCGCAGCGTCGCGACGAGCGCGGGCCGATAGGGCATGCCGGCATAGGTGTCGATCATCCGATCGCGCGCCGTCTCGACATCGATCGTCCCGCCCGCGGCCTGAAGATGCGGCGCGAGACCCGCCGTGATCCCGCCCGCGAACAGCACCCGCGCCGAAAAATTCTCGCTGCGGCGGCACGGATGCATTTCGCGCTCGTCGTCGCCGCGCAGGTCGATCACCGTTTCGATTCCCAGCCGGTCGAGCACCGCCAGATCCTCGTCGGTCGCGGCCTCATGATGCGCCGCCCGCCACAGC
>CAYRQX010000058.1:0-24035 GCA_964426485.1 uncultured Sphingopyxis sp.
GCAAAGCTCAGCCAGATCATATAAGGGACAAGCAACCACGCCGCGGCTTTGCGGATCGGCGCGAAGGCGAAGGCGGTGGCGATGGTCACCATCAGGATGAAGATGATGACATAGAGCGCGGTCGTCACCTGATGCTGCCCAAAGAACAGCGGCGACCAGGCGAAGTTGGCGATCAGCTGGACGAAGAAGAGCAGCAGCGCGAAACCGCGCCCTTTCGCGCCGCGCGCGTGCAAGATCATCGCCAGCGACAGGCCGAGGCAGATGTAGAGGATCGGCCAGACGGTGCCGAACACCCAGCCTGGCGGCGTGATCGGCGGCAGGTCGAGCGAGGCGAACCAGCGATTGCCATAGCCGCTGTTCGAGAGCAGGCCCGACAGGCTGCCCGCGAGAACGATTGCCGGCACGGTAACGAGCGCCCAGCGCAGATAGGACATGCGAAGTTGTCCCGGCGTTGCGATTTCGGTCATGTCCGCATTATCCCCCACACGCGAATCCGTTGCATCGGTGTCGCGATTGTGCGGCGCAGCGTCAAGCGGCTCGCTTCACCGCAGCGATCAGAAATTCCACATTTCCTTCGGGGCCCGTGATCGGGCTCTCGACAAGATCGACGGCGTCCCACCCTTCGCCGGTCAGCCATTCGCGCACTTCGGCGCAAACGCGTGTATGCACTACGGCATCGCGGATGACGCCTTTCTTGCCGACCTCGTGGCGTTCGGCCTCGAACTGCGGCTTGATCAGTGCGACCATGCATGCGCCGTCGCGGGCGAAGGACATCGGGACCGGCAACACCTTCGACAGCGCGATGAAGCTCGCGTCGCAGACGATCAGATCGATCGGTTCGGGGATGTGCGCCGGCGTCAATATGCGCGCGCTCGTCTGTTCGTGGACGATGACGCGTTCGTCCTGCCGCAGCTTCCACGCGAGCTGGTTGGTGCCCGAATCGACGGCATAGACGCGCACCGCGCCGCGGCTGAGCAGCACGTCGGTGAACCCGCCCGTCGACGATCCGACGTCGATCGCGACCGCGCCGCTGACGTCCCAGCCGAGATGGGTCAGCGCATGGTCGAGCTTGATCCCGCCGCGCGACACCCATGGATGGTCGCGGCCCTTGACGCTGATCTCGGCATCTGCCGCGACCTGCTGCCCCGCCTTGTCGATCTTGCGGTCGCCGACGAAGGCGAGCCCGGCAAGGATCAGCGCCTGCGCGCGCGTCCGGCTTTCGGCGAGGCCGCGGTCGACGAGCAACTGGTCGGCGCGCTGCTTGGCCATCACGCTGTCGCAATTAAATAGGGACTGTCCCTATTTATTGATACTTCGGTCATCGGCTGGCCTTTTCTGTCAGCATCCCCGGCGTCAAAATCTGCGGCAGGATTTCGGGCTTCGCGGCGCCGGGCGCGTACCAGAGGTAGAGCGGTACGCTGTTGCGGCCATGCTCGGCCAGCGTGCGCGTGATGACGGGATCGCCGTTCGTCCAGTCGCCGACGAGCGTGACGACGCCCGCCTTGGCGAACACGGTCTGCACCGCCTCGCGGTTGATCGCCCCCGCTTCGTTCGCCTTGCACGACAGGCACCAGTCGGCGGTGAAATAGACGAAAACGGGCTTGCCGGTGGTGCGCGCTTTGGCGAGTGCGTCGGGAGAGAAGGTATCGCCATTCGCCGAAGCGACAGCGGCGGTGGCCTTGTAATCGTCGAGTTTCCAGATCATCTGCACCATGAACAGCGCGAGCAACAAGCCGGCGCCGGCAACGATAAGTCGTCTATCGCCTCCGCCACGCTGCTGAGCGCCGATCTGGGTCGCGATGAGCAGGATCATGGAAATGGCGCCCACCCAATAGTGCCACGCCGCTCCATCGGTCTGCCGCCATAGCAGCCATGCCAATGCCAATGAAGTCAGCCCCATAGGAAGCGCCATCCACCTGCGGAACGTTGCCATCCAAGGCCCCGGCTTTGGCAGGCGATTGCGCAGCGCGGGCACAAAGCCGACCGCGAGGAAGGGCAGGGCGAGGCCGAGACCCAAGCCCCCGAAGATCGGCAGCGCCGCCCAGGCGGGCAGCACCAGCGTCGCGCCGAGCGCTGCACCCAACAGCGGGCCGCTGCACGGCGTCGCGACGAAGGCGGCGAGCGCGCCGGTCCAGAAACCGCCCGCTGCGCCGCCCTTGTCGACGAGCGCCTGCCCGCCGCCGAACGACGGCAATTCATAGGTGCCGAGCAGGTTGAGCGTGATCGCGAGAGCGAGGATCAGCAGCACGAGCACGCTCAGCGGATGCTGCAGCTGGAACGCCCAGCCGACCTGCTCGCCTGCCGCGCGCAGCGCAAGCAGCGCGCCGCCGAGGAGCAGCGCGGTGACGATCGCGCCAGCGGTGTAAGCGAGCGCCTCGACCTTGGCGGTCTTCGCATCACTACCCGAACGCGCGAGGCTGAGCGCCTTGAGGCTCAAGATCGGAAAGACGCACGGCATCAGGTTGAGGATCAGCCCGCCGAGGATCGCGCCGCCGAGCGCGGTCCAGAACAGGCCCATGTCGATGCCCCCAGCTTTCCCGGCGATCGTCTCGCCGGCGGCAGGGACCGCGCCGGGGTCGAGCGTCAACGACAGCCCGCGTCCGCCGCCCAGCTTCAGCAGCGCCGAAACCGGTCCCGTCTTTTCGCCCTTGGCGCGCGTTTCGACGATGATCTGATCGCCATTGCGGCTGAAACTTTGCGGCGCGGCATAATCGACGACATCCTGCGTCTCGACGAACAGGTGCGGTGCGTCGATCGCGGTGCTCGCGGGGAGGGGGATGGCAAAGCGCACCATGTCGCCGCGCTTTTCCCAACTTCCGTGGCGGTCGAGCGGCTGCGGCTGCAGCGCGCGCCAGCGATCGAAGCGCGTGCGCTCAGCGGGCGCGATCTTGCCGTAGCCCGCTTTTAGCGCGACCGAAATCACCGCTTTCTCGGGCACGCAGACCTTGTCGGTGCAGGCAAGCCAGTTTGCCACCCCCGACAAGGTCAGGTCGGTGCCGGGCGCGACGCTCTTGTCGACCTGCACCTCGGCGAGCAGCGCATAGGGATGCTCATAGACATGGTTCATCATGCCAAACAGGATCAGCGCATCGGGCACCGGGTAACGGAAGGGTGCGATCGTCACGCCCTCGGGCGCGTTCCATTCGACCGACAGGCCGAACCCCGCATCGCCGCCGTTCACCCAATAGCCGTGCCATGTTTTTTCGGGCGCCATGGTCAGCGCGAGCGTCGTGCCGCTGCCGGGCGCGGGGGCCGCCGACTCGGCGACCAGTTTTGGCTGGATATGGGTCGATTGCGCGTGCGCCGGGCTGAGTGCGATGAGCGTCAACGCCAGCAAAGCCAGCACGGCGCGCCATCCGCGTGTCACAAAAGCCTCACTCTGCAAATTCATGGCTATGCCCGCGCCCGTTCGTCTTTCGAAGGCTTGCCATATAGGCGGCTTTCGACGAGAGGACAGCCCGCGCTGACACCCCTGAGTTGGAGAAGCCGTCCGTGAAGCTGAAATATCTGTCCACCGCCCTTGCCACCGCGCTGTGTGTTGCCGCTGCCGGAACCGGCCTTGCGCAGAATTCGGCGCCGCCGGTGCAAAAGGTTACCGCCGCGACTCCGGCGCCGAAGCTTGTCGTGATGATCGCGGTCGATCAGTTTTCAGCCGACCTGTTCGCCGAATATCGCGGGCGTTTCACCGGCGGCCTCGCGCGCCTCGCGTCGGGCGTCGTTTTCCCTTCGGGCTATCAGGCGCATGGCGCGACCGAGACCTGCCCCGGCCACGCGACGATCCTGACCGGCAGTCATCCCGGCCGCGCGGGCATCGTCGCCAACAACTATTTCGACCTGTCGGTCGGTCGTGAAGACAAGCGCGTCTATTGCGCCGAAGACGAGACGGTGTCCGGTACCTCGTCGAAGAGCGGCCAATATGCGCCGTCGGTGAACCATCTGCTCGTCCCGACGCTCGGCGACCTGATGAAGGCCCGCGATCCCAACGCGCAGATCGTTTCGGTATCGGGCAAGGACCGTGCGGCGATCATGATGGGCGGGCGGCAGGCCGACGAACTATTGTGGCTCGCGCCCAATGGCCTCACCAGCTATCGCGGCGCCGCCCTGTCGCCCACGGCAATGCAGGCAAGCGCAGCGATCGCCGCTGCCATTGCCCAGCCCCGTCCGGCGATGACGCTCCCGGCCGACTGCGCGAACCACGCCATCGCGATTCCGGTGGACGACAAGGGCGGCACGGTCGGCACGGGCCGCCTGGCGCGTGATGGCGGCGATTTCCGCCGCTTCATGGCTTCGCCCGAGGCCGACGGTGCCGTCCTTGCCACCGCCGCGACGCTGCGCCAGACCCGCAAGATGGGCGAGGGCAGCGGCACCGACCTGCTGATCGTCGGGCTGTCGGCGACCGATTATGTCGGGCATGGTGCGGGCACCGAGGGCAGCGAAATGTGCCTCCAGATGATGGGGCTCGACCGCGAACTGGGCGATTTCCTCGCCCGGCTCGACGCGACGGGCATCGATTATGCCGTTGCGCTCACCGCCGACCATGGCGGGCATGACATGCCCGAACGCAACCGCCAGAACGCCTGGCCCGCGGCACAGCGAGTCGATCCGGCGCTGGCTCCGGAATTGCTGGGCAAAGCGGTCGCTGAAAAACTTGGCCTGCCGCAACCCTTGATTTATGGCGACGGCCCGTTCGGCGACATGTATCTGTCGAAATCGCTGACCTCCGCGCAACGCCAGGCGGCGATGGTAGAGATACTGGCGCGGCTGCGCGCGCATCCGCAGATCGAAGCGGTGGTCACCGCGGACGAACTGACGGGCCGCCCGATGTCGAAGCAGGCGCCCGACACATGGGGCCTGCTCGACAAGCTGCGCGCGTCGTTCCACCCGGCCCGGTCGGGCGATTTCATCGTGGTGCTGAAGCCGCGCGTCACGCCGATCCCCGAATCGGGATTGGGCTATGTCGCGACGCACGGGTCGGTGTGGGATTATGACCGCCGCGTGCCGATCCTCTTCTGGCGCAAGGGGCTGGCCGGTTTCGAACAACCCAATGCGGTGATGACGGTGGACATCATGCCGACGCTCGCGTCGCTGATCGGTGTGCCCGTCGATGCGAACAAGATTGACGGCCGCTGCCTCGACCTGTTGTCGGGGCCCGAGAGCAGCTGTCGCTAAGGACAGAAAAGTAGGACCTATGACCAAAGCATTGCGGAATTTCTCCGGCCGGTTCCTGCTCGTGGGATGCGGCAATATGGCGGGCGCAATGCTCGATCGCTGGCTGGCGGCGGGTCTCGACCCGGCGCTGGTCGCGATCGTCGATCCCTATGCCGCGCCGCGTGCGGGCATTGCCCAGCACGCGTCGCTCGATGAATGGCAGGCTGCGGGCGGCAGCGCCGACTGGATCATGCTGGGCATGAAACCGCAGCAGCTGGGCGACGTCGCCGATGTGCTGGCACCGCTCGCGACCGACGGCGTTCACCTGCTGTCGATCCTCGCCGGCGTGTCGTTGACCGACCTCGCGGCGCGTTTTCCCGATGCCGGCGCGCAGGTCCGCATCCTGCCGAATCTCGCCGCGCGCATCGGCGCCGGGGTGTCGGCGGTCGCGACGCTGGGCGCTGCCGACGATGCGGCGATCGACGCGCTGCTGGATACTTTGGGCAAGACGGTGCGGCTTGCCGACGATTCGACGATGGACCTCGTCACCGCCTTCACCGGCAGCGGCCCGGCGTTCGTCTTCCGCCTGATCGAATCCTATGCGGCGGCGGGCGAACGCCTCGGTCTGTCGGCCGAGGATTCGCTGGCGCTCGCGACCGCGACGTTCGGCGGCGCGACCGCGTTGCTTGCCGATAGCGGCGAAAAACCCGGCGCGCTGATCGCACAGGTCGCGAGCAAGGCCGGGACGACGCAGGCCGGGCTCGATGTGCTCGACAGCGACGGCCAGCTCGCTGCGCTGCTTACCAACGTGCTGCGGGCGGCGCGCGACCGCGGGCGCGAACTGGCGGATATTGCGCGGGGTGAGGGCTAGGCCCTAGCCCGCGTCCTTCCCCAGCATCGCGATCCGCCGCCGCTCGCGCGGCGGAACGAGCGCCTCGCTGACCTGCCAGAACCCGGTCACTGCCTGCTGCCCCGCATGGGTGTAGGCGCGGCTCATCGTGTCGCGCAGCGTGGCGAAGATCACCGTTTCGACCGCGCGGCCGGCGTCGGTCAGGCGCAGCTCCTTTTGCCGCCGGTCGCGATTGCCCGGTCGCGTCGTCAGATAGTCGCGCGCCTCCAGCTCCTTCACCACCCGCCCGAGCGACTGTTTGGTGATGCCAAGCAAGGCGAGCAGCTCCGAAATCGTCAGCCCCGGCTGCCGCGCGATGAAATAGAGCGCGCGGTAATGCGCGCGCCCGATCTCCTTTTCGGCAAGCCGCGCATCGATCGCGCGCCACAGCGAGGCATGCGCGAAAAAGAGGAATTCGATGCCGCGGCGTACTTCGTCTTCGCGCAAGAAAAGGGCAGAGGCAGCGGGTACTTGTGAAAGAAAATTTTCATCCGGCATAGTCGCTACCGTTGCGCGCCGCGCCCGTATTTGGCAAGAGGCGCGCACCACAGACCCCCCAGCTACAGGGATTTTTGCATGTCCGCTCCCGCCTTCACCCATCTGCCGCACCCCAATCTGATAGCGGACGATGTACGGGCGGCGGCGATTGCCGACCCGGCGTTCGGGCGCGTCTTTACCGATCATATGGTGTCGATCCGTTACACCGAGGGACAGGGCTGGCATGATGCGCAGGTCATGCCGCGCGGGCCACTGTCGCTCGATCCCGCGACCGCGGTGCTTCATTATGCGCAGGAAATCTTCGAAGGGCTGAAGGCGTATCGGCTCGACGACGGCTCGATGGCGCTTTTCCGCGTCGAGGCCAATGCCGCACGTTTCAACGCCAGCGCGCGCCGCATGGCGATGGCCGAGCTGCCCGAAGAATTGTTCATCGCCGCAGTGAAGGAAGCCGTTGCCGCCGATGCGCACTGGTTTCCGCCGGTCGACGGCGGCGCGCTGTACCTCCGCCCCTTCATGTTCGCGAGCGAAGTGTTCCTGGGCGTCAAGCCTGCGGCCGAATATCAGTTCCTTGTCATCACCTCGCCGGTCGGCAATTATTTCAGGTCGGGCGCCCCCGCGATCTCGCTCTGGGTGTCGGAGGATTATACCCGCGCCGCGCCCGGCGGCACCGGCGCCGCGAAATGCGGCGGCAACTATGCCTCCAGCCTTGTCGCGCAGCGCGAGGCGACGGCCAAGGGTCACGACCAGGTCGTCTTCCTCGACGCCGCCGAACATCGCTGGATCGAGGAACTGGGGGGCATGAACATGTTCTTCGTCATGGGCGACGGCAGCATTGTCACGCCGCCGCTGACGGGGACGATCCTGCCCGGCATCACGCGCGACACGATCATCACGCTGGCGCGCGACGCCGGGCTGACGGTGCGCGAGGAACCTTATGCGATCGACCAGTGGCAGGCCGATGCGGAAAGCGGCAAGCTGACCGAAAGCTTCGCCTGCGGCACCGCCGCGGTGGTGACGCCGGTCGGTAAGGTGACGCGCGGCGAGAGCAGCTTCACCATCGGCGCCGGCGGCCCGGGGCAAGTGACGACGAAGCTCAAGGACAAGCTGGTCGACATCCAGCGCGGCCGCGCCGCCGATCCGCATGGCTGGGTGACGCGCCTCTGAGGCGTCGCCTTGCCAATGTATATCAAGACGCTATAGACGCGCTCGCACCGGCCCGTTGGGGCGTCGCCAAGTGGTAAGGCAGCGGCTTTTGATGCCGCCATTCGCAGGTTCGAATCCTGCCGCCCCAGCCAGCCGGTGCAAGATTGCAAATATCTGAAAATCAAAACGAATTTCTGCATATGAAATTCGGAGGCCACACCCCGCGGCCCCTGTAAGCTTATGATGAATCGCTCCCGGCGAGATAGCAAGGATTGATTAGACACAGGCTCGGATGAGGTGTGAGTTTGCGCAAAGGCTGCGGCGCTGGCGTCGGCGGCATGGGTGAGTTGGTCGACACCGCAAACTTGTTTCGACAAGTGGCAGAGCCCAAGGCTGAGGCTCAAGTCGGTCGGGCGCGAGGTCGGCTACGCACCCAATTTTGGCCGTTTGGCTTTGCGACTGAGAATCGCGAAAACAGCCATTTGATTCGTGTTAGCCGCGCGTTGCTTGAGCTGATGTGGGAGCAGCTTGGTGCGAAGCTGTGCGAGGCCTGGAAGTGCGCGGCACTCCCCTCTCTCTCTCTCTCTCTCTCTCTCTCTCTCTCTCTCGGGGGGAGAAGGTGTCAACGCTCGCGCGCGGCCGTCGCGCGCATCTCGTCGATCGGGCTCAGCAGATAGGATGCGAGCGAGCGGCGGCCGGTGCGGATGTCGGCGGTGACCGCCATGCCGGGGGTGAGGGGGACCGTCGCACCATCCCGCCGGATCGTCGCCCGGTCCAGCGCCACCCGCGCGGTGTAGATGAGCCCGCGCTTCTCGTCCTGAACCGCGTCCGAGCTGATCTGTTCGAGCCGGCCCGGCACGGTGCCATAACGCGTGAAGGCAAAGGCCTCGACCTTCAGCGCGACCGGCTGGCCAGCGCGCACGAAGCCGACATCCTTGTTGGCGATCGCCACTTCGGCGACCAGCTTCCCGCGCGCGGGCACGATCACCATGATCGGCTTGGCGGCTTCGACCACGCCGCCGACGGTGTGGACGGCCAGTTGCGTGACCGTACCGTCGACGGGGCTGACGAGTTGCTGGAGGCTGCTGCGTTTCGTTGCCTTGGTCAGCTCCTCCTTGCGTAGCCGCGCGTCGCTTTCGGCCTTGGCGAGATCGGCGAGGATGCGCACGCGCGCCTCCGCAATGGACTGGCTCGAATTGCCGCCGGCCACACCGATCTGCGCCTCCGCCTTCCGCGCGGTGGCGAGGGCGGCGTCCCGGTCGCGCGCGGCCACGAGGCGCTGGCGGCGCATTTCGATCACGCGCAGCTTCGAAACATAGCCCTTTTCGAGCAGTTTCTCGTTGGCGGCGATCTGCTCGTCGAGCAGCGGGAGCGTCTCGCTGAGCTTGGCTGCCTGTATTTCCGCCTCGGCGCGGGCGGCGCGGGCGGATTCGGTGTCGGCGGCACGCGTCTGGCTAGCCGCCCTGATCTCGGCGAGCTGGGCGCGGGCGAGCGCGATCTGGGTGTCGGCTACGTCGGCCGCAGTTCCGGCGGGCGGGGTGAAGCGCAGACCCCGACCGTCGAGTGCGGACAGTATGGCGCGCAGCCGCGCCGCGTCGAGCACGGCGATTTCCAGCGCCTTGCCGGCTTGCGCCGTGTCGGCGTCCGAGACGGTGGGATCGAGCTCGACCAGCGGCTGGCCGGCGCGGACGCGCTGCCCGTCGCGGACCAGTATCGCGTGGACGATCCCGGCGGCGCCGGGCTGGATGAGCTGGACGTCGTCGGCGGGGACCAGCTTGCCCGGCGCCGAGGCGACGACGTCGACCCGGCCGAGCATAAGCCAGAGCAGCGCGGTCGCGAACAGGCCGAGCAATAACCAGGCAGTGACCCGTGCGGTCGGCGACACGGGGCGCTCGACCACTTCGAGCGCGGCGGGCAGGAAGTCTGCCTCCTCGACGCGCAGAACGCCGCGCGACCGCGCCCGTTCATTGTCGAGCGCGTCGCAAACGGCGGTCCAGTGACGCGTGAGCGCGTTCATGCCGCCGCCCCCGCCTGAACGCCGATCTGGCGGCGATGGAGCGCGGCATAGCGGCCGCCGAGCTTGAGCAGCTCGTCATGCGTGCCGCTTTCGACGATCCGCCCCCTGTCGAGCGTCAGGATGCGGTCGCACTGGCGGATCGCGGAGAGGCGATGCGCGATGATCAGCACGGTGCGCCCGGCGGCGATCGCCTTGAGATTGCGCTGGACGATCTCCTCGCTTTCGGCATCGAGCGCCGACGTTGCCTCGTCGAGGATCAGGATGCGCGGGTTGGTGATCAGCGCGCGCGCGATGGCAAGGCGCTGGCGCTGCCCGCCCGAGAAGTTGACGCCGCGCTCCTCGACGATCGTGTCATAGCCGCGGGGCAGCTCCAGGATGAAGTCGTGCGCGCCGGCGAGGCGGGCGGCGGTCATCACCCGCTCGATCGGCGTGACGGGATCGGCGAGCGCGATATTCTCCCGGATCGAGCGATTGAACAGGATATTCTCCTGCAGCACCACCCCGATCTGGCGGCGGAGCCATGCGGGATCGACTTGGGCGACGTCGACGCCGTCGATCAGAACCCGGCCGCTGGCAGGCAGATAGAGGCGCTGGAGTAGCTTGGTGAGCGTCGATTTACCCGAGCCCGAGGCGCCGGCGATGCCGAGCGTGGCACCGGCGGGCAGGTCGAGGCTGATGTCGTCGAGCGTCCACGGGCCCTCGGCGGCATAGCGGAAGCGCACGCCCTCGAAGCGGACATGGCCCTCGAGCGCGGGCAAAGCGGTGCGTGATCCCGCGCCGGGCTCGGCGCCGGTGTTAAGGATGTCGCCCATCCGCTGGACCGACAGGCGGACCTGCTGGAAGTCCTGCCAGAGCTGCGCCATGCGGATCACCGGGCCCGATACGCGCTGGGCGAACATGTTGAACGCGACCAGCCCGCCGATCGTCAGCGCGCCCGCGATCACCTGCTGCGCGCCGAAGAACAGGATCGCGGCGAGGCTGAGCTTCGAGATGAGCTGGACCGCCTGGCTTCCCGAATTGCCGAGATTGATGACGCGCTGGTTGGCGGCACTGTACGCGGCGAGCTGGCGTTCCCAGCGGTCCTGCCATTGCGGCTCGACCGCGGCGGCTTTGAGCGTCTGCATGCCCGAGACGCTCTCGACGAGCAGCGCGTTGTTGGCGGCGCCGCGCGCGAATTTCTCGTCCAGCCGGCGGCGCAAGGGGCCGGTGACGACGAGCGAGACGAATATATAGGCCGGGAGGGTGAGCGCGACGATGACGAAGAGCAGGGGAGAATAGAGCCACATCGCAACCATGAAGACGATCGTGAACAGCGGATCGATGAGCACGGTGAGCGAGGCATTTGTCATGAACTCGCGCACCGTCTCCAGCTCGCGGACACGGGTAACGGTGTCGCCGACGCGCCGATTTTCGAAATAGGCGAGCGGCAGGCGGAGCAGGTGGCGAAAGAGGCGGCTGCCCAGCTCGACGTCTAATTTCTGGCTCGTTTCCGAATAGAGGCGGGTCCGCAGCCAGCCGAACGCGACTTCCCACAGCGAAACGATCACCAGCCCGATGGCGAGCACCTGCAGCGTTGCCAGGCTGTTGTGTGCCAGCACCTTGTCGACGACATTCTGGAAAAAGAGCGGCGCGGCGAGGCCGAGCAGGTTGAGCGCGAGCGTGATCAACAGCACCTCGCCGATCAGCTTCCGGTATTTGACGATCTGGGGAATGAACCAGGTCATGTCGAAGGCGGGCGCGGCAACCTGCGCGGAATCGCGCGTGGCGACGAGGAGCAGCGCGCCCGACCAGCGGGCTTCCAGCGCGGCGCGGTCCCAGCGCTCGATCGCTTCGCCGGGACGCTGGACCGCGACGGCGTCTTCGCCGACGCGGCCGATGACGAACCAGCCCTCCGCGCCGCTGGCCATCACCGGCATGGGAAGGCGTCTCAACCGTTCGAAATCGGCGGTCGTGGCGCGGGCGCGGACGCCTTCGATACGCTTTGCCAGACGCAGCAGATCGGACGCCGTGACGGCGTCGGAATGGCCGAGGCTGTGGCGCAGCTCGGCCGGGTCCGCGACAATGCGGTGCATCGCGAGGATCTGGGCGAAGGCAGCGAGCCCGTTATCCACGGGCGGCTCCGACGTCCCGGGGGACAGGTCCTGCTGCACGGTGGGTCTCCGATCGGGTTCTTCAGGCGTCGACAATCTGCGGGGTGCGGCAAGGTGAATCGTCCGGCACCAACCTTGGTAGCGGCCAAAGACTGGCGAGCGAAGGCGCCGCCGCTCCGGTCGTCGGAGCAAAGGGGCGATTCGGCGTTCGCAGGTGCAGCAAATGGTTGACCCCGATGCCGTGGCGGGCTGTCTGGTTGCGATCAAGTGGGGGGTGTGTTTTCAGGCTTATGACGGGAGCCCTGCCATGCCCACCCTCTACATCTCACCGACCGGCAGCGGTTCGGGCGACGGCTCGAGCGCCGCGAACGCTGCGATGCTGGATGACCTGCCGCAGCTGATCGCGGCGGCGGGACCGGGCGGGCAGGTGCTGCTGCTCGCCGATCAGGGAGACTATAGCGCGCCGACCGGGGCGCTGGCGATCGTCGCCGGGGGGACGGCGAGCGCGCCCGTGACGATCCGCGGGGTCGACAGCGCGGGCAATGCGATGGCGGCGACCATCGCCGGGACCAGGACGGAGCCATTCGACCCGGCCACCCTCCCGGGCGAAGAGGTCTTTCGCCTGCTCGGTGGTGCGAACAATCTGCGCTTCAGCGATCTGGCCTTCGAGAATGTCGGCACAGCCTTTCGCGTGGGGGCGGACGTGCAGAATCTGGCGATCGAGCATATCGAGGCCGCGAACGTCTCACGCTTCTTCGACAATATGGTCTCCGGCGCCAATTCCAGCGCGACGATTACCGGGCTGACGATCCGCGACGTCGCCGTCGCCGGCTATTCCAAGGGCGCGATCCGCATCCAGTACGATACGAATAATGTGCTGATCGAGGATGTGCGCGGCGACAGCCAGTTTCAGGATGGCGACAATTTCGCGATCGGCGTTCACATCACCGGCACCGCGCACGACGTGACGATCGATCGCGTCGCCATGCGCAACGCGCTCGACACGGTGAACCACTATCGCAACGGCGACGGCTTCGCGACCGAGCGCGGCACATACGACATCACGCTGCGCGACGTGATCGCGACGGGCAACAGCGATGGCGGGCTCGACCTGAAGAGCGACAACATCGTGGTCGACGGGGCGATCGTCTCGGGCAATGGCCGCAACATCCGGCTGTGGGGCACGGGCGCTGAGCTCAGCAACATCGTCAGCCTCGACGCGGGCGCGCCGCTGGCAGGCGGCAATCGCGAGCATATCTGGCTGGCCGAGGGCGCAAGCGCGACGATCGACGGGGCGTTCTTCTCCGATCCCGGCTCGCCGACTTTGTTCAACCTTGCCGAGAGGAACGGCGCGCTGACGGTGCAGGACTATGGCCTTGCCACCGGCGCGGGCGCGCTGACCTGGAAAAGAGGCACGGGATCGGTGCTGACGCTGGGCGGGCAGCGCGTGGTGGTCGCGGCGGGGACGGCGGGCGATGACCTGATCGGCGGCACTGCGGGCGTCGATTTGCTGATCGGCGATGCCGGCGATGACATGATGATCGGCAATGCCGGCGACGACGTACTGACCGGCGGTTCGGGCGCAGACATATTGGTCGGCGGCGCCGGGCGCGATCTGCTCAGCTACGCCGGCAGCGATGCTGCGGTGCGGGTCGATCTGATGCGGCTCTCCGCCAGCGGCGGCGATGCCGCGGGCGACCTGTTCGACGGGTTCGAGGATGTCGAGGGCTCGGCCTTCGCCGACGTCCTTGCAGGCGACGCGCGCGCTAACCGGCTGTTCGGCGGCGCGGGCGACGATGCGCTTTCGGGCGGTGCCGGCGATGACATGCTCGACGGCGGTGCGGGCGCGGACTTGCTCGACGGCGGTGCTGGTATCGATCGGGTGGACTATGGCAGCAGCAGCGCGGCGGTGGTTGTCGATCTCGCCGATGGCGCGGCGAGTGGCGGAGAGGCGGCGGGCGACCGGCTGATCGGGATCGAGGGCGTCGAAGGCTCGGACTTTGGCGATATGCTGTCGGGTAATGAAGGCGCGGACTGGATCGGCGGCGGCGCGGGCGACGACCGGATCGACGGGCGCGGCGGCGACGATTTGCTGGTCGGCGGCGCGGGTGCCGACATGCTGGTCGGCGGCGCCGGGGTCGACAGCGCGGATTATTCGGGCAGCGGGGGTGCGGTCACAGTCGATCTTGCCGCGGGCACCGGAAGCGGCGGCGATGCTCAGGGCGACCGGCTGCAAGGGGTCGAGCGGTTGATCGGCTCGCGCTTCGGCGATGTGCTAACCGGCGACGGTTTCGACAATGTGCTGATCGGCGGCGCTGGCGCGGACCGGCTGACCGGCGGCGCCGGGACTGACACCGCCGATTATTCGGCGAGCGCCGGGGCGGTGACCGCCGTGCTGGGCGGCACCGGCAGCGACGGCGATGCCGCGGGCGATGTGCTGACGGGGATCGAGAATCTGGTCGGTAGTGGGTTTGGCGACGCGCTGGTCGGCGATGGCGCGGTCAATGTGTTGTCGGGCGGCGACGGGGACGACCGGCTGGCTGGCAACGGCGGGGCGGACCGGCTCGACGGCGGCGCGGGCTCTGACGTTGCCGACTTTTCGACCGCCGCGGGCGCAGTGACAGCGGATCTTGCGGCGGGCACGGCTTCGGGCGGGGTGACGCTCGTCGCGATCGAGGGCTTGATCGGCTCGGCGTTCGACGATGTGTTGAACGGCGACGCGGGCGGCAACCTGCTGCTCGGCGGCCAGGGCGCGGACATGATCAATGGGCGCGATGGCCTTGATACGGCCGATTATTCGGGCTCGGCGGCGGCGGTGCAGGTCGACCTTGCCCTGTCGGTGCAGGGCGGCACCGGCGATGCAGCGGGCGACCGGCTGTTGAGCATCGAGGCGCTGGTCGGCTCGGCCTTCGACGATGTGCTGGCCGGCGTGGGGGCCGACGAGGCGCTGTACGGCGGTGCGGGCGCGGATCGGCTCGACGGGCGCGGCGGTGACGATCTGCTTCAGGGCGGCGCGGGCGCCGATGTGCTGATCGGCGGGGAAGGCATCGATACGGTCGATTACAGCGCCAATGCGGGTGCCGTCTCGATCAATCTCCAGACCGGCGCGAGCAGCGGCGGCGATGCCGAGGGCGACCGGTTCGAGGGCGTTGAGCGGTTCATCGGCACCAGCTTTGCCGATACGATCGTCGGCGACGGGGCGGACCAGATACTGGTCGGCGGCGCGGCGGGCGACCGGCTGGACGGCGCGGGCGGCTTTGACATCGCGGTTTATTCGGGCAGCGCCGCGGGCGTGACGGTCAACCTCGCGACCAGCATCCTGTCTGGCGGCGATGCGCAAGGCGACAGCATTGCCGGGATCGAGGGCGTTGTCGGCAGCGCCTTCGCCGACACGCTGACGGGCGACGCGAACGCCAACCGGTTCGAGGGCGGCGCGGGCAACGACACGCTTGACGGCGGCGCCAGCGCGGATGTGATGATCGGCGGCACGGGTGACGACTCCTATGTGGTCGACAATGCCGGCGACCAGGTGACCGAGACGGTCGGCGGCGGGGTCGATATCGTGCGCACGACCCTGACCGCGCTGACGCTTGCCGACGGGGTCGAGGACCTGAGCTATGTCGGTAGCGGCGGCTTTGCCGGCACCGGCAATGCGCTCGACAACAGCCTCTACGGCAAGGCGGCGGACGACGCGCTTTATGGGCTCGACGGCGACGACAAGCTGGTGGGAGGCGCGGGCGCGGACCTGCTCGACGGCGGGGCGGGACGCGACCAGGTCGACTATACCAAGTCCGCCGCGATCGCCGTGAACCTTGTCACCAACGTCAATCACGGCGGCGAGGCCGAGGGCGACCGGCTGGTCGACATCGAGACCGTGATCGGCTCCAACTATGCCGACAGCATTACCGGCGGCGACGATCCGCTGGTCGGCGACATCCTCTATGGGCGGGGCGGCGACGATCTCTTGTTCGGCGGCGCTGGCGACGATCAGCTCGACGGCGGCGGCGGCAACGACCTGCTGCGCGGCGGCACCGGCAACGACCTCTATGTTGTATACGAGGCCGGCGACCAGGTGATCGAGGCGGCGGGGGAGGGACGCGACCGTATCCGCACCGCCGCGACCAGCTACACGCTCGGCGCAAATATCGAGGAACTGGTCTATACCGGGACGATCGGCGCGACGATGACGGGCAATGCGCTCGACAATTTCGTCGTTGGCAGCGGCGGCGAGGATCGGCTGGCCGGCGGAGATGGCGCGGACGTGCTGCGCGGCGGGGCGGGCGGCGATCTGCTCGACGGGGGCGCGGGATCGGACACCGCGGAATATGCCGGCTCGCTCGGCGGGGTGCTGGTCAATCTGCGCGCCCAGACCGCGACCGGCGGCGATGCCATGGGCGACCGGCTGGTCAGTATCGAGAATGCCCAGGGCTCGGCCTTTGCCGATGTGCTGCTCGGCAGCCAAGGGGCCAATATACTGACCGGCGGCGAAGGCGAGGACGCGCTCTCCGGCGACGACGGCAACGACACGCTGCGCGGCGGCACCGACAACGACCGGCTCGACGGTGGCAAGAACGAGGATGGGCTCTACGGCGAGGACGGTGACGACACGCTTTACGGTGGCCAGCAGACCGACCGGCTATATGGCGGCGCGGGCAACGACCTTCTGGTCGGGGATACCGAGTGGGTCTCGTCGCTTGCTGCGAGAGACACGCTCGACGGCGGCGATGGCGACGACATATTGGTCGGCGACGGAATGAGCATGACCGCGAGCGGGATCGGCGGCGCCGACACGCTGATTGGCGGGCTCGGCAACGACGTGCTGGTCGGCGACGCGATGACCATGGCGGCTGGCGCGCGGGGCGGCGCTGACAAGCTGACCGGCGGCGGCGGGAGCGACCGCTTCGTCTTTGCGCGCGGCTCGGGCGCCGACGAAATCACCGACTTCACCCGCGGCGGCGCCGGGGCCGACCGGATCGACCTCAGCGCCTTTGACATCGCTTATGAGGCGCTGCGCTTCACCACGAGCAGCGCGGGGGTAACGATCCAGCTGGGCGGCACCGATACGATCTTCGTGCGCGGCGTCACCGCGCTCGATCAGGCGGACTTCGTTTTCGGCTGAGCCTCAGCCAAAGACGAAATCTTCGGGCGAAAACCCCTGCGCGCCGCGAACGAAGATGCTGTCCGCGCCCATGGTGATGCGGACTCCGTCGGCGCTCGTCGCGAAACCGAGTTGCTCAAAGGCGATATCGAAGGCGCTGAGATCGATATGGTCCGCGCCCGAGGTGAAGTCGCTGATCTCGTCGGCACCCGAGCCGGGCGCGAAAACGAACCAGTCGGCGCCCGCGCCGCCCGCAAGCAGGTCGTTGCCGCCGCCGCCGATCAGATGATCGCGGCCGTCGCCGCCATAGAGCTTGTCGGCGCCGCCGGTCACAGTCGCGGTCGACTCCCGGCCGTCGCCATAGAGCCAGTCATTGCCGTCGCCGCCCTCCAGCGTGTCGGCGCCGCCCCTGGCGCCGTCCGTCATCACGTCGCCGTCGCCGATCAATATGTCATCGCCCGCGCCGCCGGTCAGCCGGTCGCTGCCCCCCTTGCCGCTGCCATAGATATTGGTCGCATCGCCGATCAGTAGGTCGGCATCGTCGCCGCCGTCGAGCCGGTCGTTTGCGCCCTGGCTGCTGAGCCATTCCTGGTCGCCGACCAGCCGGTCCGCGCCCGTGCCGCCGGAGAGCGTGTCCGACTGCCAGCCGCCGAGCAGCACGTCGGAACCCGATTGGCCGGATAGCAGATCCTCGCCATTGCCGCCCGAGAGCATATCGTCGCCCGAATTGCCGGCGATGTCGTCATTGCCGCCGAGCCCGTTCAAAGCGTCACTGCCCGCGCCGCCGATCATCACATTGGCAAGAGCGTTGCCATTGCCCATAAAATCAGCGGCGCCGCGGCGGATCAGCGCCTCGACATTGCCGGCGAGCGTGTAGCTGTCCAGCGTCGTCTCGACGCGGTCGAACCCGGCGTTGGCGGCCTCGGTGATCCGGTCGCCGGCGTTATCGACAAGGAAGATGTCGTCGCCTGCGGTACCAAGCAGCGCATCCGCCGTGGCGGTGGCGGGCAGGGGAAGCAGCGCGATATAATCGGTCGCGCCGGGCGAGGCGTCGCCCCGATCGACGGTCAGCGTCTCGCGAATCGTCTCGATGCCGTCCAGGCCGGGAAGCGAATCGCGGGTAGCAAGCGTCGAGAGTTCGGACCGGGTGATCGCGACGCCCTGCAAGGTAAGCCGCCCCTGCGAGGAAATGACCTTGGTACGCGATCCGGCATCGTCGAAGCGACCGCCGATCACGGTGACGTTGGCGGCGTCGTCGAGCCAGAGCTGGTTCTGCTCGGAGATGCCGCCGCGTAGCACCGGGTTCAGGCCGACCGAGTCGATCAGCGTAGCATCCCCCCAAAGCCGGTAGTTGCGGCCATTCTCCTCGCTGAGCGCGCGGACGACCAAGGTGCCGCTTGACTTGAGGTCATAGCCGCCGTCGCTGTTGCCCCGCGCGACCGTATCGATGAAGCGCACGTTATAGACGCCGCGCTCGGTGGCGAAGCCGTCGCCGTTGAAATAGGCGCCAGCGGTGCTTTGGACATTCTTCATCACCACCTGGTTCAGCGTGACATTGTGAACGGTGCCATCGAGATGGACGCCCGCGGGCAGGTCGTCGCCCGTTTGTCCGGCCATGTCGGCGGTGACATTGTCGATCACCACATTGTTCGTGTCATATTGGAGGCGGATCGCGACCCTCGAGAATCCCTGGACGTCGACGTCGCGGATCGTCAGCCCGGTGATCGTCGCGGTGCCTGAAGGCGCGCTGGAATAATCCTCGAAGAAGCGGCGGACATTATTTGCGTCGACATCCTCGATATGGAGGTTCGCGAGATCGGCCGTCACCCGAAAAGCGGTGCCGACATTATCGATCCTGAGATCGCGAAATTCAAGATTGTCCGCCCCCGCGCCGAGCTTGAACAATTCGTTGCCCGAGGCATCGCCCGCCTGCCAGTCGGCGGGACGCGAGCCGGTGAATTGGGCGGCCATGCTATTGCCGCCGGAATCGATGCCGCGCACCACCACGGGCTGGCCCTCCGCCCCGCCGCGGGTGATGCCGAGGATGCCAGTGACGTTGTAGTCGCCCTGGTCGGCCAGCAGCAGGACCTCGCCTCCCGGACCCGCCTTTCCGATCAGTGTGTTCAGCGAACCGATCGAGGCTGCGTTGTTGATATCGCTGCCGCTTTTGTCGCCGGATCCGGCAGGCGAGATGTACAGGCTTGGCATGACGAACGACCCCTTTGCTGTTGCGGCGAGGCTAACCTCAATCAAGGTGTCATGCTGCACCGCAGCATGGTTAAGCCAGCATTATGCTGATCATCGGAGTGGTTATTGCGATGGATCGTCGCAGACTTCTCGCTCGATAGCGGGCGGGCTATCCGGCAGGGAATTCCCCGGGACGCAACTTGATCCAGCGCTTGGGGGCATTGGCATAGGCGGAGCTTTGGAAGACCGATCAGTTAGTGCTCAGCCTCGGTGTAACGCTCCCACGCCTGCGGGATCGTCCAGTCTTGCGCAGCCCCGGCAGGGCGCTCCAGATTTTTGCTTGCCATGATGGAACCTCTCTCACATTCGGGCCGCGCGATGCCCTGCTCAGCCACGCCGAACTGGCCGAGCGGGTCGGCAGTTCGTCGACCTCCTGCTGGCAGCGCGTCCGCTCGCTTGAGGCGACCGGCGTGCTGGGTAAGGCCGTTCGGCTTCTCCATCCGGCGAAAGTGAATTGCCGTGTGAATGTCCTGTGTAGCGTGCACATGCGCAGCCATAGCGGCGATGCGACTGCCGCTTTCCAGGTGTTCGTCAACGAGCGGCCCGAAATCATGGAATGTTATTCGATGTCGGGTGACCGGGATCATCTCTTGCGTATGGTCGCTCTCGATGTCGCCGATTACGAACGGTTCCTCATGCGTGTCCTGCTCGGTCATCCCGGCGTGGCGACGGCCTCTTCTCATTTTGCGCTGTCGCAGACCAAATATGCCACCCAGCTTCCTGTCTGACACAGGATATCGCGTGCGATCGCTGGCCGCTCAAATGTTCCGATCGCCCCGCGAAACGCGACTGGCCATGCCGCGGCGGACCGTGTTCCATCTTCGCACGTCCACGGACACTGCGGCACCGCCGGACAGAATTTCGATCGCACCCGGTCCCGAAGGCAGAAGGGCGTCGCCCCGCTTGGTGTGGATGCTCGCCTCGAGCCGGATGAACTGCGCATTCGTGCGCTTCGGCGGGAAGTGGGCGAAGGCGCTCTGCGGGTCGGCAGAATGCTCCGCTCGCCAGAGCGCGAACGGCCTTGCGTCGTGGAACGCGGGGTCAATCGAGCAAGCCACGCAGAAATCAACCGGAGCGCGATCTTGCTTCAAGCCACTCGCTGACGCGGGACGCATCCGGACGGCATCGATTGGCCTCACTGCGCCCAAGTCGATATTGAGCCACGCGGTCTCTTCACGGGGGCCGCCTTCGGGCGAATATCGGTAATAGCGCGCGTGCGTGGCGATAACCGACGGTTGGGCCGCCTTCGAATCCAGCGCGTCGGCTGCAGGGTAGGAAGCGATCAGCGGCGTGGCCATCAGGCCCAGCCCTCCGATCGCGGATCGCGTCATGAATTGCCTTCGGTTTGTCAGCATCGCTCAATTCCCAAAAGAAACATCGGCATTCTCTGATCGGCACAATGCTCAAAGATAGAACGGGGTCTTTGTTATCTGTTCGCAGCCATCCTTGGTGACCAGAACATGATCCTCCAGGCCGCTCAGTCCCACGCCATGATGATGCATGAAGGCTTCAACGGCGATCAACATCCCCGGTTCATAAGGTTCGTCAATTTTCTCGAACTCCGTGAACATGCGCTCGGCTGCGGATCTGCCCTGCTTTTCGGCCTCGTCGTCGAGCGTACCGGGGTCGCCCGCCGGTATGATGTGCGGCCCATAAAAGGTGCCCATCTGATGGCCGAAGATACCCGAATTCACATCGATATTCTCGCCGGCATAACGCTCCGCCACCGTCTTGCCGAGCGCGCCCAATTGGCGCGCGGTGACGCCGGGACGGATTGCCTTGATGATCGAATTGCAGACGTCGGTCGCGCCCTCTAATATGTGGCGCTGTTCTTTGGTCGGTTTCCCGCCGCAGACGGCGGTGCGGCCGGGATCGAGCCAATAGCCTTGGAAAATCGGTCCCTGGATCCAGCCTCGCACCATATCGCCCTTAGTTGGCGCCGTCATGTCGTAGCCGGTGAGCATATCGCCGAGGAGAAACTTCTCCGTCCGCGGCCCGTGATGCATGTCGATCCGCGTGAAGCATCCGCCGCGCCGTATGATTTCCATCGCCGTGCGGGCTGCCGCTTCCGCCGATGTTTCGCCGGCAATGAGCGCGTCCATACCGGCCGCCAGCGCGTGTGTCGTGATGTCGCCCGCCGTGCGAAACGCTTCCTGCTCGCGCTCCGATTTGACGCGTTGCGGCTCGAGCAGGAACCATTCGTCGGTCACCCATTTGATCTGCGGCGTGAGGCTGCGCAGCTTGCGATCGTAAAGTCCGGGAAGGACATCGTCCCCGACGACCGCGACACGGCCTTCGATGCCGTGCTTGCGAAAATATTCGGCAAGCCCGGTCACGACGCTGGGCTCGTGCACGATTAACTCGCCGCAGACGGTCCTTGCATATTCGGTCTCTCCCGGCGGCTGCGCGGCATGCAGTTCAGGCGCGCGGCCATCGCGGAACAGCACCGCCGAAAAGGTCCACGCCCCCATCTGGACGTCGTCGGCCCAATCCTGGCCCGTGCCGGTGTTGGCGAAGTTCGTGAGCCAAAGGCCGTTGCCGAGCCGGTCGTACGAGCCGGCGCCGCGGGACCAGACAAGAAGATGTTCATAGCCCTTGGCGCGCATGGCATCCCACACCCGCTTCCAGCGCGCTTCATATTCTTCCCGCGGGAAATAATTGCTCATGGTCATGCTGATCCTCCTCGAAGACGTTGAGATCAGCCCTTGACGCGCAGGCTGAGACCGATGGTGCGCGGCGTCACATAGGTGAAATTCTCGAACACCCCCGGCACGGTGCTCGTCACGCCCGAACCAATACCGAGGACGCCCCGCTTGTTGAAAGCATTGCGAACGAACAGGCTGATGTCGAGCGCGCCGCCCTCGGCGCCGATGTCGAAATTCGCAATGTCGTAGGCCGGACGGAAACGTCCCGAGGTGAGCGCGCCGTCGATTCCAAACGGGGTCTTGCCGACATGCTGCCAGCTTCCGCGTGCATAGGCTTCCCAGGCGTCGGTGACGGGCTGGCGCACCTCGGACGAAAGTGAGAATTTCCAGCGCGGAGTCTCGGGTATCGCGTCGCCCTCGGCATAGCCGGCCGACGCGCCGAAATCGGCGGGGACATTGGAAAAGCGCGCGTCGGTATAGCTCATTTGTCCGCTGATCGTTACATGGCGCGATGGGCGCAGGCTCATTTCCAGTTCGGCGCCGTCGATACGCGCATCGCCTGCATTGGCATAAAACTGGATGCCGCAAGGATCCGGGATCGAAAGCTGGATGCCCTTCTGCTCGATCCGATAGGCAGCGCCGTTCAAGGTCAGCACCCGGTCAGCCGTTTCAACCTTTGCGCCGACCTCATAGTTCCAGACCGAGTCCGGCTTGAAAATCTGGCCTGCAGATTCGGCGAGCGAGCATCCCAGCGCCACGGGAACCGCGGCGTTCGCGCCGCCGGCCCGAAAACCGCGCGATACGGTTGCGTAGAGCGTCGCATTTTCGATCGGCTGATATTTCACGGTGAAGCGCGGGCTGGCGCTGGTCGTCTTTGCAGTTTCCTGCGGCGTGTCCGCGCCGCAAAGGATGCCGGGGATGACTTCTCGGCAGCTCGCCGCGAGGGTGTTCTTCAGCTGATAGACGCGCACCCCGGCGATGAGCTCCAGTTGGTCGGTCGCCTTTAAATTTACCTCGGCGAAGCCCGCGATCTGCTGTTCGGAGGTTTTCTGAATATAAGTGTAGCTGGTGGGACCTACCGGACCGTCGGCCGGCCCGAAGAAATCGTCCAGCAGATCGGAGAACGGCTGGCCTTCGAATATCTCGCCGAGCGTCTGATCGGTATGGCTGAAATATAGCCCGGCGATCCAGTTGAAGGGGCCGCTGTTCGACGAGGTCAGCCGCAATTCCTGGGCATAGGTTTCGGCTTTGCCTGGCGTACGGCTGGCGAATGGTGCGAACTCGCCGAAAATATTATAGCCTAGCAGGCTGTAGTCGTGGAGCGAGTCCGCCTTCTTGCGAAGATAGGAGCTCGACGAAACAAGGTCGATGTCACCGAGCTTCTTTTCGACGGTCAGATTGGCCACAAAGAGGTCGGTTCGTGACGGCTCATCGCCAATCGCGCTGGCGCGGCCAAAGCCCGGCAGGTTGGTCTGCGTTGCGATCGGGTTGTCGCCATTGATCCGCTGGAAAAACAGGCTCGGCGTGACGACGAGATCGTCGCCGGCTTCGAGCCGGACGGCGGCGCGAATGCCGAAGATTTCGGCGCCGTTGGCATCTTTCTCGACCAGCTCGTCGTCGGACAGCGGCGACGTCAGGCCGGCGATTGTGGCATCGTAGCGATCGATATAGCCCGCGAACTTCTCGTAGGTGCCGGTCACGCGCAGCGCCGCGTTAGCCGATATCGGCAGGTTGATCGCCGCTTTCGCGCCAAATCCCTCGCCGCCGCCTTTCACGCTGTTGACGAACGCTTCGCCGTGCGCGTCAAAACCGGACGGATCGGGTGCGTTGGTGATGTAGCGGATCGTACCGCCGGTCGAACTCGACCCGAACAATGTGCCCTGCGGCCCGCGCAGCACTTCGACGCGCTGCATGTCGAACAGGTCAATGCTCGGCGTACCGCTGAAGGCATCGGTGCGAAAATCGAACGGGGTGTCGTTGATATAGACCGCAACGGCCGGCGCAAGACCGAGATCGGTGCTGAGGCCGCGAAGGCCTATATTCGATTCACCCGGACCGACCGGCGTGAAGGTGAGGCTCGGGGTGTTGCGCGACAGGCTTTCGGTGTCGCGGATCGCGAGCCGCTCCAGCGTCTCGCTGCCGAAGGCCGTTACGGCCTGCGGCACATCCTGAAGTCGGCTTTCGCGCCGCTGGGCCGTGACGACGATATTGAACCGCCCCGGGACTGCCGGAGGCCATTTGGTTTAAGTTACGCAGCCAT
>CAYRQX010000059.1:0-22054 GCA_964426485.1 uncultured Sphingopyxis sp.
AGATATTGCCCCATTCCTGCGCCCACATATTGCCGAGCAGGTCGGCGCGGATCGCGCCGGTCTTGGGCTGCACCGCGTCACCATATTTCTCGTTCAGTTTCCAGCGGACATAGGTGTGGAGCGCGACATAGAGCGGCTTCATGTCGTTCCAGATCTGCTCGGTGACCTTGGCAAATTCCTCGGGCGGCATGTCGTAACCCGAACGCCACATCGCGCCGGTGTCGGCGAAGCCCAGCTCCTTCGCCCCGGCATTCGCGATGCCGACCATCTTGGCATAGTCGTCCTTCATCGGCGCGCCGACCTTGTCGTGCCAGCTCGTCCACATTTCGGCGAACTGCGCCGGCGTGTTCTGAAGGTTGCCCATCTCGGCCTCGATGTCGGAGCCCGAGATGTCCTTGCCGTTCAGCGTGCCGCGGCCCTTGCCATATTGCGACTGCAGGTCGGTCGCGATCGTGTTGAGCTCGGTCGCCGCGCCCGGCGTCGTCGGTGCGGGCAGCACGATGCCGGTGCGCAGGATGTCGAGCTTGCGCCTGGTGTCGGCACTGAGCCCCGCGACATCCTTATATTTGGCGGCTTCGAGCGCGTATTTGACCGACTTTTCGGTGCCCACCGCGTTGATCCGCGACGCCATCGCATCGGTATCTTCGGTCAGATAGGTGCTGTTGACCCAGTTCACCTGGCTTGCCTCGACCGTATAGTCGAACAGGTCCTTCTCGACCGCCGCGATGAACGCGTCGGCGTCGGCTGCCGTGGGGGCGGCCTGGGCAAAGGCGGGGATCGCCACCGCGAGCGACAGGGCAAGCGACAGCGTCGAAATCATGGCTTTCATGGGGTGCGTCCTCTGGAATGTTCTGACAGCGCTCTCTGGCGCGATGCCAATAGCTTGGCCCGCAGCGGGAGCGCGGTCAAGCCGTCAGGAAAGCCGCGATCGCCTCGCCCAGCTCGGGCTCGGTCACGCTCGACATATGCGTCCCCGGGATTGTCGCAAGCCGCGCGTCAGGCAACGCCGCGACCAATTCTTCGGCCGAACCATTGTCCCGGTCCTGCTCACCGCAGACGACAAGCGTCGGCATCGTCAGCGCGGCGAGCATGTCGGGCGATGTGTCGGTGAAACTGTCGAGCAGATGCCCCGCGGCGATGCGATCGACCTTCATTGTCTTCATGAACTGGATCGACAGCCACGTATCGTCGCCGCGTTTCGCGGTCTCATATTCGGCGATGACGCGTTTGAAGAATTGCCCGCGCCGCTGCCAGCCGGCGAGCCCCGCCAGACCCATTCCGCCGAGGATCAGCCGCCGCGGCTTCATACCGGCGACGACCGCGCGGACGCTGGTGCGGGCGCCGAGGGAGAAGCCGCCGAGGTCAAAGTCTGCGAGGGCCAGATGGGCAATCAGGTCCTCAAGGTCGCGCACGAGCACGTCGGGCGGATAAAATTCCTCCTCGTGCGGCGCGTCGCTTGCGCCGTGGACGCGCAGGTCGGGCATGATCACGCGATAGCCTTCGGCGGCGACGCGCGCGGCGGTGCCGAACTTGATCCAGTTGACTTCGGCGTTCGAGAACAGCCCGTGGAGGAGGAGGATGGGCGCGCCTTCTCCCATCTCGCGCCACGCCAGCCGCACGCCGTCGCGCGCTTCGAAAAATCGGGGTTCGCTCGTCATGCGCCGCGCTATGCCCTTTTCGCCCCCGGTTCGGCAAGCGGCGATCAGCGCGGGCGCAGCCCCTTTTGCTCCATCCGCCACTTCGCCATTTCGATCCGGTCCTGTCCGAAAAAGGGTTCGCCATCGACGACCAGCGTCGGCACGCCCCAATGACCCGCGATTTCCAGTGCGACCTGGTTCGCAGCGATTTCGGTGTCGAGCGCCACGGCCTCGCTCGCGGCCTCGGCGTCGAGCTCCGCAAGGTCGAGCCCGGCGCGTTTCGCCGCCCCGGCCAGATGATCGCCCAGATGCCAATCCTGCGCCCCGCCCCAGATCAGCTGGCCGACCTCATGCGCGAAGGCGACACCCTTGCCGCGCCGCGCCGCCGCCTGCCCCATGCGCGTCAGGCGATAGATATAGGGCTGATCGGCCGCGATCTCGCGCGTCATGATGTTCTGGACGATCGGGTCGGGGCGCGGCGGCCCGAACGGGATGCCATGGAACTGCGCCACACGGATCATGTCGCGCATCGTGTAGCTCAGCCAATTGGGATGGTTGCGCTCGAAAAAGTCGGGCTGGCGGATCGCGAGCGGATAGACGGGGCGCAGGTTGATCGCCACCTCGTGGCTGGCGGCGAGCGCGCGATAACGGCCGATAGCAAGATAGCTGTACGGCGAGCGAAAGGACCAGAACAGGTCGGCGGTCAGACTCATCACGCCATCCTGCCGAAAAACACGCCCGGTGCAAGCAGTGTAAAGAAAATTTACACCATATTCGAGATTGTTGGCCGCAAAATCCGAATGTTGAATATAGTAGCTATTGCTATTATATCTTAAGATATGAGTGAAACGATCGGATTCCTGCTCAACGACACCGCGCGGCTGTTTCGGCGGTCGTTCAATGCGCGCATGAAGGGCAGCGGCATCACGGCGCTGCAATGGCGGCTGATCACTTACCTCAAGCGCCACGAAGGGATCCGTCAGGGGCCACTCGCCGAACTGATCGAAGTCGAGCCGATCACCCTGTCGCGGATGGTCGACCGGCTGGTCGAGGCCGAACTCGTCGAACGCCGCGCCGATCCCGCCGACCGTCGTGCGTGGCGGCTTTATCTGACACCGCGGGCGGGCGAGCTTTTGAACCGCATGCGCGAAACCGCTGACGCACTGACCGCCGAAGCAACCGAAGGGCTGAGCACCGCTGAGCACGACCAGCTGGTCGACCTCGTCGAACGCGTTCGCACCAATTTGTCCCGCCGCATATGCCAAAATGAAAAAGAGACCGCCTGATGGACCAGCTCTTGCCATCCCGTCCCGCCAAAAACCCCACGGCCGAAAATGCGACCCCGCCCAAGGCGGCACCGAAGGCCGACCCCTTGCCGAACCCGTCACTCGAAACCGAGGCCGCGCCCAAGGCGAGCTGGCGCACGCGCATCCTGATGTTCGGCCTGCCCGCACTGCTGATCGCGGGCGGCGCGGGATGGTGGCTGACGAGCGGCGGATCGGTGTCGACCGACAACGCCTATGTCCAGATGGACAAGGTGTCGGTCGCCGCCGAGGTCGGCGGACGAATCACCGAAGTCGCGGTGCGCGACGGACAGCAAGTCGCGAAGGGGCAGTTGCTCTTCCGCATCGACGGCGAACCTTATGCGCTGACCGTCGCGCAGGCGACCGCGGCGATCGACGCCGCGCAAGTCGAGGTCGGCAATCTGTCGGCGAGCGCGAACACGTCGAGCGTCGACATCGCCGCGGCGCGCGAAGACGTCAAATTCGCCGAAGTCACCTTCCAGCGTCAGGCGGCGCTGATGGAAAAGGGCTTCACCACCAAGGCGGCTTATGACGCGGCGCGCCACGCGCTGAGCCAGGCCCGCGAAAGCGTCCGCCAGGCCGAAGCCGCCGCCGCCGAAGCGCGCACCAAGCTCGCCGGCGGCCCGTCGAGCGGGATCAACCCACAGGTCGAGGCGGCGCGCGTCCAACGCTCGCAGGCCGAGGTGAATCTTGGCCGCACGACGGTTCGCGCGCCGAGCGCCGGCCGGATCGCGCAGTCTGATCGGCTCCAGGTCGGGCAGATGTTGGTCGCGGGACTGCCCGCAGTGACGCTCGTCGATACCGTGCATCCATGGGTGGAGGCCAATTTCAAGGAAACCGACCTTGCCGACATGCGCGTCGGCCAGCGCGCCGAAATCAGCTTCGACGCCTATCCGGGGTTGAAGGTGCGCGGCCATGTGCTGACGATCGGCGCGGGCACCGGCAGCGAATTTTCGGTGCTCCCCGCGCAGAACGCGACCGGCAACTGGGTCAAGGTGACGCAGCGCGTGCCGGTACGGATCGCTTTCGACGAAAAGCCCGCGCGCGATATGATCGCCGGGCTGTCGGCCGACGTCCGGGTGTTTACGAAGTAAGGTTTCGTGGCGAGCAACGCCCTTCCCGGCCGACCGTCCGCCGCCGCGCTCCCCGACGACGAGTCGATCCCGCTGCACGAACGCGTCCGTTACCGCGGGCTGTTGACCGTCGCCGTCATGGGCGCATCGATCATGCAGATCCTCGACACGACGATCGCCAACGTCGCGATCCCGCATATGCAGTCGGCACTGGGCGCGACGAGCGAGACGGTGACATGGGTGCTGACGAGCTATATCCTCGCCTCCGCCGTGGCGATGCCGATTACCGGCTGGCTCGCCGACCGCATCGGACGGCGCGAATTGTTCATGGCCGCGGTCGTCGGCTTCATCATCGCCTCGATGGCGTGCGGCGCGGCGCAGACGCTCGAGCAGATGGTTGCCTTCCGCTTCCTGCAGGGGGTCAGCGCCGCCTTTATCGGGCCGCTGTCGCAATCGGTGATGCTCGACATCAATCCGCCCGAACGCCACGCGCGCGCGATGTCGATCTGGGGCATGGGGATCATGATCGGGCCGATATTGGGTCCGATATTGGGCGGCTGGCTGACCGAAAGCGCCAATTGGCGCTGGGTCTTTTACGTCAACCTGCCCGTCGGGCTGATCACGCTCGCGATGATGTGGGCACTGCTGCCAAGGACGCGAAGCGTGAAGCGGCGGTTCGACCTGTTCGGTTTTTCGATGCTCGCGCTGGGGCTGGCCGCACTCCAGCTGATGCTCGACCGCGGCGCGCATCAGGACTGGTTCGACAGCGTCGAAATCTGGATCGAGCTGGGCGTCGCCGTCTCGTGCCTGTGGATGTTCGTCGTCCACATGGTCACCGCGCGCGCGCCGCTGTTCAGCCGCCTGATGCTCGCCGACCGCAACCTCGTCACCGCGATGGGGTTCATGGTCGTGATCGGCGTCGTGATGTTCGCATCGATGGCGCTGCTGCCGCCGATGCTGCAAAACCTGTTCGGCTGGCCGGTGATCGACACCGGCGTCGCGCTCGCGCTGCGCGGCGTCGGTATCCTCGCCAGCATGTGGGTCGCGGGGCAATTGCTCGGCAAGATCGACGCGCGCTGGCTGGTCGGTACCGGCCTGCTGATCGCCGCTTACTCGCTCTGGCAGATGAGCCACTGGTCGCTGATGATGGGGATGCAGCCGGTGATCGTCAGCGGGCTGGTGCAGGGGCTGGGCATGGGGCTGATCTTCATTCCCTTGAACACCATGGCGTTCGCGACGATCGAGCCGCAATATCGCACCGACGGGTCTAGCCTGCTCAACCTGTTCCGCAGCCTCGGCGCGTCGGTCGGCATTTCGATCGTCACTACCCTGCTCGGCGCGAATATCCAGACGAGCCACGAGGATCTGGCGGCGCATGTCACCAACAGCTCGGTCGCCCTGCTCGACCCGTCGACCGCCGACCGTTTCGGGATCGCGGGCGATACCGCGATGGCGATGGTCAATGCCGAGATCAACCGGCAGGCGGCGATGATCGCCTATATCGACGATTTTTGGGCCATGATGTGGGTCACGCTGGCGTCGGTGCCGCTGGTGCTGCTGCTACGCCCGCCGAAGCCCGGCGGGCCGAAGTCATCGGCGGCGGATATGGGGCATTGATCCGACACCCGGCTCAATGTTGGGGGCCGCTCATCAACCGGACGATCATCCAGATGAGGATGAGGGCCGCAGCGACACCCCATATCGACATGATCCACATCCTGGCGCGGATATCCCTGCCGATTTGTGCGACAATATAGGCGAGGACCGGCAGGAACAGGATCGCAGCAAGGCCGCCCATTTTTGGCGAACCTAACGGAAGAAGCAGTTGGTGCCCGCGAATAGCGCGTCGATCTTTGCCGTATCCCCCGGCGCCGCAAACATGCCGCCGACGACATTATCGCCGGTGCCGATGCTGAATTCCTCGCCCAGCGTGCTGTCCTCGAGGTCGACGATCGTCACCGATTCGGCCGCCTTGGCGCGCGTCGTGCCGATGGCGATGCCGCTCATCGTCGAATAGGTGGCGGCGCCGGGCTCGTTGCCGAGGAACCAGCCGACGAATTTGCCGTCCTGAAAATTGAGCGTCATCGCGTCATAGCGGGTGAATTCCATCGGGCCCGCGCCGCATTCGGCGTTGGTGCTGCGGTCGTCTTCCTTGCCCGCGACATTGGCAAGTGCGGCCTCGGCCTGCGCACGCGGGACGCCGAAGGCGAGCAGTCTGGTCTTGCCGCTGGTCTTGTCGATGAAGCGCAGTCCCTCGCCGTCGAGGCTGACCGCGGTCGTCGCGGCGTTCGGGCCGTCGGCCTTCGCCTCGGGCACCGCTGGCGCGACGGGAGCCGCGTCGGTGTCGGCAGGCGCCTTGTCGGCGGCGGGTTTGCACGCGGCGAGCAGGCCGATCATCGCGAGGGTGGTGAACTTGCGCATGCCTATCTCCTGTTCCGAACGACCGGCCCCATCGCCAACACCAATATCGCACCGAGGGTTGCCAGCGCCATATCCTTTTGCGCGTCCCAGATATCGCCCTGCTGCCCATTGTAGCGGTCGGCGGTTTCGCCCGCCGCGACGATGGTGAGCAGCCATTCGAAGACTTCGTAGAGGCAGGATATGGCCAGAACCCAAGCAAGCACGGTTAACGCGGCACCGCGCGCGCCGAGGCCGCCCCAGCGCCTGGCAACCTCAGCGACGGGGATGACCGACAGCGCGCCAAAGGCGAAATGGACGAGGCGGTCATAATGGTTGCGTGTCCAGCCGAAGGCGTCGGACAGGCTGATTCCGGTCAGTGTGTGCGCCCAGTGATCGTAGGGCACATTGCTGTAGGCATAACGTCCGCCGAGCGTGTGGAGCGCCATGAACGCCGCGATGCACGCGACCGATGCGGTCGAGAGCGGCCAGCGGCGGAGCAGCCAGGGTGAGGCGACGAGCAGCAGCATCGTCGGGATATGCTGGAGCGGCGCGATCTCGGGATAGGGCTGGTCGATCTGCGCAAGCAATAGCAGCACAAGGAGTGCGCCAAGCAGGCGGCGCTGCGCGGGTGGGGTGGCAGAAACGGTTGCGATCATCCGCCCTCCCCTACTGCGAATTTCGTCGCGGTCACCAGCGCAGCGACATGCAGCTGAGCCCCGCGTCGATGCGCGCGATCTGTTCGGTCGCCATCGGGCGGAAGCTGATGCCGCGCGCCGCGAGCATCGCCTGCGTCGCGAGCCAGCGGTCGCCGAGCAGCACCGTATCGCGCACGCGCAGGATATTCGCCGCGCCTTCCTCGCCAAGCGGTGTCAGCACAACCTCCAGCCCGGCAAATTGGGGGCAGTCGCGCATCGCCGGGACGGCCAGCACCGTCCCCGCGTCGATCAGGCTGCAGCCGGTTTTGAAATGGAGCACGCCCGCGGGCGTCACCGCGATCTCGGCCCGATAGCCCAGCCGTTCGAGGAGCATCGCCAGTTCGGTGGCGCCGGCGCGGTCGGTGCGGTCGGACAGGCCGATGACGACACGGTCGGCGAGGCGCAGCACGTCGCCGCCCTCGACATGGCCGACGGTCATTTCGAGCAGGGTCGGATGGCGGGCAGCAAGCGCGCCGCGGATATGTTCGACCTCGCCCGCGCGGCTCGGGGCGCCGGGGCGGAGCAGGATCGCGCCCTCCGGAAAGGTCAGCGCGACGTCTTCGGTGAACAGCGCGTCGGGAAAATCATCGAGCGATTCGAGTACGTCGACCGCGAGGCCGAGGTCGCGGAGGGTGGCGACATAGGCTGCGTGCTCGGCGGCCAGGCCGGTGAAATCGGGATCAGGGCCGCCATCGGCGCGGATGCCGTGGACCGCCGAGGGGGCCGGGGCGCGGCAGACGGCGTGGGTGAAGGCATAGGGGCTGGTCATGTGCCTTTCCTAGCCGTTCGCACCTCGAAGTCGAGACACAGCGAAGCTGTGTCGCTGCGAGGCTGTGCCCCTGCGAAGGCAGGGGTCCATCTCCCGCCGTCGCCATTTATCGGAAAAGCGGCAGCGTCCTGCCGAAACCGCTGGTGATGGGCCCCTGCCTTCGCAGGGGCACAGCATCCTTATCTTCAGCCCTTCTTCAGATGCCGGCGCCCCAGCAGTTCGGCGATCTGCACCGCGTTCAGCGCCGCGCCCTTGCGCAGGTTATCGCTGACACACCAGAGGTTGAGACCGTTTTCGACCGTCGAGTCCTCGCGGACGCGGCTGACGAAGGTCGCGAAATCGCCAACGCATTCGACGGGGGTGATGTAGCCGCCATCCTCGCGCTTGTCGTGGAGCACGACGCCCGGCGCCTCGCGCAGGATGCGCTGCGCGTCCTCGGCCGACAGCTCATTCTCCATCTCGATGTTGATCGCTTCCGAATGGCCGACAAAGACGGGCACGCGGACGCAGGTCGCGGTGACTTTGATCTTGGGATCGAGGATCTTCTTGGTCTCGACGACCATCTTCCACTCTTCCTTGGTCGACCCGTCGTCGAGGAATTTGTCGATGTGCGGGATGACGTTGAAGGCGATCTGCTTGGTGAATTTCTGCACGTCCTTTTCGTCGCCGACAAAGATCTGGCGCGTCTGGTTCCACAGCTCGTCCATGCCCGACTTGCCCGCGCCCGACACCGACTGATAGGTCGAGACGACGACGCGCTTGATCTTGGCGGCATCATGCAGCGGCTTCAGCGCGACGACCATCTGCGCGGTCGAGCAATTGGGGTTCGCAATGATGTTGCGCTTTTTATAACCGTCGATCGCGTCGGGGTTCACCTCGGGCACGATCAGCGGCACGTCGGGGTCCATGCGGTAGAGCGAGCTATTGTCGATCACGACGCAGCCCGCGGCGGCGGCCTTCGGCGCGTGGATGGCGGTCGCGTCGCTGCCGATCGCGAAGATCGCCATGTCCCAGCCGGTCCAGTCGAAATTGTCGATATTCTGGCGTTTGACGGTGCGGCCGCTGTCGCCGATTTCGACGTCCGTGCCCTGGCTGCGCGACGATGCGACCGCCGCCAGTTCGTCGATCGGGAATTCGCGCTCGGCGAGAATGGCGAGCACTTCGCGCCCGACATTGCCCGTGGCTCCGGCGACAACGATACGATAACCCATTTACTCACTCCTCAGCGTATGAACCGTGATTGAAAACGAAGGTCAGACTTTCCAGCGAAAATGGCCGGTCAGCCTGTGGTCGAAAAGCGCATCCTCCTCGCGCGTGCCCCCACCGATATTATGGAGGACGAGCGGCACGCCGGTCGTGTCCTTGCGGTCGGACACGATGCCCGTGTGCGGCAGGCGCCCGCCGACCATCTGGGTGAAGATGTCGCCCGGACGCCAGTCGGCGGGATTGTCGGTAACGGGAAGCGATGCCCCCTGCCGCCGCCAATAGGTCGCCAGATTGGGAACGCGGCGATGGTCGATGTTGCGGTCGGGCCGGCCGAGCCCCCAATTTTTCGGATAGGCCTTGAAATTGGCGCGCATGTCGGCGTTTACAAGGGCCTGCAGGTCTGCGCCCAGCGCATCGCGGAAAGCGCGGATCACGACATCGGTGCACACGCCCTTCGCGCGGTCGACATCGCCGTTCGGAAAGGGCAGGACGCTGTAGGCGGGATCATAGCGCAAGGTGACGCCGACCTGCCCCCGCGCCGCGCTGACTAGGCGCTGCGCATTGGTCGCAGCCAGCGCGGTGCCCGGCAGGCCAAGCGCCAGTGCCGCGCCGATGAAGGCGCGCCGGGTCGGCTTGAATCGCACTGGCTGCTGCATAACCCGGCTTCTCCCTTTCCGTTCGCCCTGAGGAGGGGCTGAGCTTGTCGAAGACCCGTCTCGAAGGGGTCAGCGTTGCACCAGTCCTTCGAGACGCCATTCCGACTTCGCTCAATGGCTCCTCGGGACGCACGGGTATTGGAATTTCGATAGATGGACCTTTGCCCAAATGAAAAACGACCGGCTCTGCCTGTTGGCGGAACCGGTCGTTTTTGAAAGCTGTTTCGGCTTTGGGTGAGAGAAGCTCTCCTTAGCCTTCGCTGGCTTCCGACCGGTATTCGCGGCGCTCCGCAATACGCGCCGATTTACCAGTGCGGCCACGAAGATAGTAAAGCTTCGCACGACGCACGGCACCCTTGCGGATGACGGTAATGCTGTCGATGTTGGGCGAATAGAGCGGGAACACGCGCTCGACACCTTCGCCGAACGACATTTTGCGCACGGTGAAGTTGGAGCCCATGCCCTTGTTCGAGCGTGCAATGCAAACGCCTTCGAAATTCTGGACGCGGGTGCGTTCGCCTTCGACCACCTTGACGCCGACTTTCAGCGTGTCGCCGGGACGGAAGGTCGGAATGGTCTTTGCCGCTTTGGCAATTTCTTCGGCTTCGATCGTCTGGATGAGGTTCATGTCCTCTAGTCCTTTTCTTGTCGCCGCGCGCCAGAGGCAGGTCGGGCCCGAGCATCGATATGACGCTCCCAAAGGTCCGGCCTGCGTAACCGTGTATGATCTTGTGCCTGTTGTTTCCGCCAGGCCGCGATCTTCGCATGATCCCCCGATCGCAGCACTTCGGGGATCGTGCGCCCTTCCCATAAAGCGGGCCGGGTATAGTGCGGATATTCGAGCAAACCGTTTTCGAACGATTCGTCATCTCCGCTAGAAGCCGCGCCCATTACGCCGGGAAGCAGCCGAATGCAAGCGTCGAGCAGCAGAAGCGCCCCCATCTCGCCGCCCGACAGGATGATGTCGCCCATCGACACCTGTTCGATCGGCCGCGCGTCGAAGATGCGCTCGTCGAAACCCTCGAAGCGGCCGCAGAGGATGATCGCACCTGGGCCCGCCGAAAGGGTGCGGATGCGCGCCTGCGTGATCGGCGCGCCGCGCGGGGTCATCGCAAGGATCGGCAGATCGGGATGCACCGCCACTGCATGGTCGATCGCGGCGCCGAGGACGTCGGCTTTCAGCACCATACCCGCGCCGCCGCCCGCGGGCGTATCGTCGACGGTGCGATGCTTGTCGGTCGCGAAATCGCGGATCTGCACCGGCGCGCAATGCCAGGTGCCGCTTTCGAGCGCGCGCCCCGCCATGCTGTGCCCCAGCGGGCCGGGGAACATGTCGGGGTAGAGGGTGAGCGGGACAGCGGTGAAAGTCATGGCAGCGGCTCCCATAGCGCCTCGGGCAGCAGGTGGCGATCCTTCGCGATTTCGGCGTGAAGCCATTCGCGGAAGCGTTCGATCTTGCGCACCCCCACCCGGTTTTCGCGGTGGACGAGCCACATGCCGAAGTCCGAAACGTGGAGCGTGTCGAAGGGCTGGACCATCCGGCCACTCGCCAGTTCGGCCTGCCAGAAGAGCGGTGTCATCATCGCGACGCCGAAGCCCGCCTGCACCGCGCTCGCTTCCTGCAACTGGCTGTCGAGTTCGATCCCGCGGCGCGAGGGCACCGGCAGCGTAGCGACCCCCGCGAGGGCGAACCATTCGGCCCACCAGCTGTCGTTCGGCGCGAGCCGCTGGACGCGCAGCAGGTCGGCGGGCTCGCTGATCCGGTGCGCCTCGATGAAGGCGGGCGAAGCGAGCGGGGCGACATGCTGGCGCATCAGGAAATCGCTGCGCAGCCCCGGCCAAGCGCCCTTTCCGATCCGGATCGCGACGTCGACGTTCGAGGCGTCGAAATCGATCAGTTGGTTGCTCATCGACATGCGTACCGCAAGTTCGGGATAGAGGAGCTGGAAGCTGCCGATGCGTGCGCTAAGCCAGGTGCCCCCGAAACTCGTCACCGCGTTGATCGTCAGCACGTCGGCCTCGTCGCTGCCGAGCGCGGCGAAGGCGTCGCCCATCGTCGCGAAGGCGTTGCTGATCGCGGGGAGCAGCCGCTGCCCGGTTTCGGACAGGCGGACGCGGCCCTTTTCCCGCACGAAGAGCGCGCGGCCCAAGCGGTCCTCCAATTGGCGGATTTGATAACTGACCGCGGCCTGCGTCAGCCCCAGCTCCTCGGCGGCGCGCGAAAAATTCTGCAAACGACCGGCAGCTTCGAAGGTGCGTATCGCGGCGAGCGGCGGCAGGCGGGACATGCCACCTTATAAGGTCAGCTTATGATATGGTCTACGCCTTTTGTTGGCGGCGCGATGCCGAAAGGTGCATTCAGGCTGCACCGAAGCGAAAGGAAATGAGCGATGAAAGACGAGCAGTTCATGCGCGGCTGGAATGACGGTCATGATCATTTCAGCGCCGATATCACCCGCGGCCTCCACTGGCTCGCGATCCCCTTCCGCCGCCTTGGCGAACGGATTGCCGCACCGAGTGCGGCGGACCGCTGCGGCGTGCGCCCACGCCGGGCGCGATAACCCTCTCTGGCCTCCCCTCTCGAAGGCCCAGGGCGAAACGGGGTGGGGTCGTCCCTTGCTAAAGGCCCCACCCCGTTTAGACTATTGCGCGTCGGGCGGCACGACGCGCAGGCGCAACGCCTGGATCGTCACAGGCGTCGTCGGTGCGAGCAGCAATATCCCGTCAAGCTTGCCCTTTTCGCAATTGAGGCGGAACACGGTCGACATCGCACCGTTCGGCGCGAGCGGATCGTCGGTGGGGCATGCACCTACCTCAGCCTTCAGTCTCGCGAATTCGGCCTTCCAATTGTCCGCCGAGCGGTCGAGCAGGAAATTCATCGCGAGCTTGCCACGAAGCGGGCCGAGATCGCCCGCGGCATAAGCCGCCCTTGCCGCCGCATAGGCCGCCGCCACCGCCGGCGACACCGGCACGGCGCGCGTTTCGAGCAGCCCCGCCTGGTCCATCAGGGCCGCAGTGTCCCATGCGGGGCCCGACGGGCCAGCGTAAGTGCGGTTCGACAGCGCGAAAACCCCGACGCCATGGTCGGGCATCAGCATCACATGGCTGCCATAGCCCGGATAACCGCCGCCATGCGCAAGCGTCAGGCCGAGGTCGCAATCCTGCGCGACGCGCCAGCCCATGCCGTAAGCGGCGGCCTGCTTGCACGCCGTAGCGCCGCTGGCGCCGATGCGGTTCGCGACCGAAACGAAGTTCAGCCCCTGCGCGATCTCGCGCACCGTCGACCGTTTGATCGGGCCATCGTCGGCATCGTCGCGCGGGGGCCACGCCGCGAGCAGAAAGGCGACCCATTTGGCATAGTCGTTCGCGCTGACCTGTAGCCCGCCCATCGCGTTGAACGCACCGTCGACCATCTCGGGTTCGGCGGTCCAGCGTTCATTTTCCCAGCGATAGCCGAGTGCGTAGCGCGCTTTGGGTGCGTTCGGCGCGTCGAAACCACTGCTGGCCATGCCGAGCGGGGTCAGGATCGTTTTGCGGACATAGTCGGTATAGGCCATGCCCGACGCGTTGGCGACGATCCGCCCGAGCAAGGCATAGCCGAAGTTCGAATATTCATGGTTGCTTTGCGGCACGCGGCTGAATGGCACACGCGCCGCGATCATCCTGGTGAAGTCGTCCTGCGGCAATATCTGCTGCCGGTCGCCCCACGGATCGTCGGTGACGAGGCCGCCGACATGGTGGAGCAGGTCGCGCACACGGATGCGCGGACTGTCCTTGGTCGGATAGATCCAGCCCTTCATTTCGGGCACATGGTGTTCGGCAAGGTCGTCGAGACGGAGTTTGCCATCGTCGCGCAGCTTCAGGACCGCGAGCGCGGTGAACGCCTTGGTCATCGAGGCGATGCGGAACAGGCTGTCGGGGGTCACGGCGCGTTTGTCCGTGATGTTCTGGACCCCGAGGCCCTTCACATAGCCCAGCTTGCCGTCCTTGACGACGCCATAGACCACCCCGGGGACATGCTGTTCAGCCTGAAACTTGGCGAAAAGCGCATCGATTTCGGGGGCGAGTTGGTCGAGGGTTTGGGGGGTGGCGTCTTGCGCTGTGGCGGGTGGTGCAACGGCCAGTGCGGTTGCGAGAATAAGACCGAATCTTGCGCGCATCAAAACCTCCGTTCGTGCTGAGCTTGTCGAAGCACTGTTCTTCGTTCGCAGCATAGACGCGAAGAACGGCCCTTCGACAAGCTCAGGGCGAACGGTTTATTGGTTGAGAGGCGCTTTACTCGACGAACGCGGCGTTGACGGTCACGCTGTCGTCGGTCCACGCCGGCACCGCCTGCGCAGTCATCGGCACCATGAAGCGAGCGGCTTTTTTGCCGGACTCGGCCGGCTTTTCGATTTCGAGGATGTCGCCCGCGCCGAAATTCTCGATCGCGGCGACATGACCGATGGCCGTGCCGTCGGTCGATACGCACGGCAGCCCGAGCAGGTCGTGGTGGTAATATTCGCCCTCGCCCAAGGGCGGCAGCGCCGAGCGCGGCACGGTGAGCAGGGTGCCGCGCAAAGCTTCGGCGCCGCTGCGGTCGGTGACTTCGGCAAAGGTCGCGACGGCGCCCTGATTGGCGGGACGCACCGACTTCAGGGTCAGCTTGCTTGTCCCTGCGTCAAAAACGGAAAAGGCGCGGAGAGCCTCCGCGCCTTCACCGAATAGTTTGAGACGCACCTCGCCCCGCACCCCATGCGCGCCGGCGATGGCGGCGAGAGTGACGGGGCGATTTGCGTCGGCCAAGGCTTAGGCCTTAGCTTCTTCTTCGCCGGCTTCTGCGGCGGGCGCTTCCTCGGCAGCAGCTTCTTCGGCCGGGCCACCTTCGGCAGCCTGTTCAGCCATCGCGGTTGCGTCTTCGGCGGTCGCGTCGGCGGGGGTTTCGTCGGCGACGGCTTCGGCAACCGCTTCGGCGGTTTCTTCGCTCTTCACCGAACCGGTTGCGTCCGATTCAGCGGCGGCGGGAGCGGCGGCTTCTTCGGCAGCAGGCGCTTCTTCAGCGGCCCCTTCCGGAGCGGCTTCTTCGACCGCTTCGGGTTCGGGTGCCGGCGCGGCGGCAGCTGCTGCTGCGGCTTCTTCGGCGTCAGCCAGCTTCTGGGCCTTTTCTTCGGCGCGTTCCTTGGCCTTTTCGCCAGGGACGCCCTTGTTCGGGTTGTTGCGGGCAGCGCGTTCGAGGACGCCCGCGGCATCGAGGAAGCGGGCAACGCGGTCGGTCGGCTGCGCGCCAACCGAAACCCAATGCTTCGCGCGGTCGGCGTCGAGCTTGATACGCTCGGGATTGTCCTTGGCGAGCAGCGGGTTGTAGCTGCCGATACGCTCGATGAAGCGGCCGTCGCGCGGGCTGCGCGAATCGGCGACGACGATCTTGTAATAAGGACGCTTTTTCGAACCGCCGCGTGCGAGGCGAATGGAGGTTGCCATGATATTTTCCTTCAGAGTTTAACGTACAAATTCGGGTCGGATTATTTCTTTTTATTCATTAAATTAGCGAGTTCGGGCGGGATCGAACCGCCTCCCCCGAGACCGGGGAGGCCACCGCCGCCGCCCATTCCGCCCATTCCGGGAATGCCGCCGCCCTTGCCGAACAGCGCACCAAGGCCCTTGAGCCCGCCCATCTTGCGGATTTTCTTCATCGCGCTGGACATTTCCTGGTGCATCTTCAGCACCTTGTTGACCTGCTGCACCGTGGTGCCCGATCCGTTGGCGATGCGGATCTTGCGCTTCGCGGTCAGAATTTCGGGCTTCGCGCGTTCCTTGGGGGTCATCGAGCCCATGATCGCATCGAAATGAATGAGCATCTTGTCGTCGGCGCCGCCCTGCGCCGCGGCGACCTGCGCCTTTTTGAGGCCGGGGATCATCCCGGCGAGCGCGCCGAGGCCCCCCATGCGGCGCATCTGGTTCAATTGGGTGCGCAGATCGTTGAGGTCGAACTGGCCCTTGGCCATCTTCGCCGCCATCGCCTCGGCCTCTTCAGCCTGGATCGTCTCGGCGGCGCGTTCGACGAGGCTGACGACGTCGCCCATGCCGAGGATGCGGCCCGCGATGCGCGAGGGCTGGAAGAGTTCGAGCCCGTCGAGCTTTTCGCCGGTGCCCGCGAATTTGATCGGCTTGCCGGTAACGGCACGCATCGAGAGCGCCGCGCCGCCGCGCGCATCGCCGTCCATGCGGGTGAGCACGACGCCGGTGAGCGGGACCTGATCGGTGAAGCGCTGCGCGACCTGCACCGCGTCCTGACCGGTCAGGCTGTCGACGACGAGCAAGGTTTCGGCAGGGTTCGCAGTGCGCGACACTGCCTGCATCTCGTCCATCAACTGCTGGTCGACGTGGAGGCGGCCCGCAGTGTCGAGCATCAGAACGTCATAGCCCTGCAGCTTTGCCGCCTGCAGCGCGCGCTGCGCGATCTCGACCGGCTGCTGGCCCGCGACGATCGGCAGCGTCGCGACATCGATTTGCTGACCAAGGACGGCGAGCTGTTCCTGCGCAGCCGGGCGATTGACGTCGAGCGACGCCATCAGCACCTTCTTGCGCTCTTTTTCCTTGAGCCGCTTCGCGATCTTCGCGGTCGTGGTCGTTTTACCCGACCCCTGCAAACCGACCATCATGATGACGGCGGGCGGGGTGACGGCGAGTTCGAGCTCGGCGGTTTCGGAGCCGAGCATTTCGGTCAGCGCGTCGCTGACGATCTTGACGACCTGTTGCCCCGGGGTGACCGAGCGCAGGACGTTGGCGCCGATCGCAAGGTCGGTGACCTGATCGATGAAGCTGCGCACGACGGGCAGCGCAACGTCCGCCTCGAGCAGGGCGATTCGCACTTCGCGCATCGCGGCGCGCACGTCGGCCTCGGTCAGCGCACCGCGGCCGCGGAGCTTTCCGAAAACATCGCCAAGCCGGTTGCTCAGACTATCGAACACAGCCAAAATCCTTGCCTACAACGCCCGCAACGCAAAACACGCCGGTGAGCGAAACCTCGCCAACCAGCGGTATCCGTGGACAGTGTTTCCGTCGCGGATGTCGTGTCTGCCCGAACGCAAGATGCGCGCGGACGCGGCGGCCTTTACGCAAAAGCCCCGCCGAAAGCAAGCGGCGGGCCGCCCTGCGCGCGCAAACGGCAGGATAGCGCCGCACTTAACCCAAATTTCACCGCTTTGCCCCCATAGAGCCAGCAAGGGTGGGACAAATTCATATGATATCGACGCCAAAGCCATTCGATCGAAGCGAGGGCGCCAAACGCGACATCATCGCCGGGGGCATTGTCGTCGCCGCGATCCTGCTGTTCGTGGGGACGGGCAGCAATGTGATGCAGGCGGCCGTGCGCGCGCTGATCGGCCTCGGCGGCGGCCCCGACCGCGCACTGGCGACTGCGGTGATTCTCAATGTCGCGCTGATTCTCTTCGGCTGGCGCCGTTACAAGGATCTCAACCGCGAAATCCTCGAACGCACCGAGGCCGAGCAGCGCGCGCGCTACCTTGCCGACACCGATCCGCTGACGGGTTTCCTCAATCGCCGCGCCTTGCTCGCGACGGGGCAGCGGCAGATTGCGAATGCGATCGCCGAAAAGCGCCAGGTCGCGCTGTTCCTGCTCGACCTCGACCATTTCAAGACGGTCAACGACATCCATGGCCATGCCGCGGGCGACCGCGTGCTGCAGGTTGCCGCCGAACGCATTTCCGCTGTCCTGCCGCCCAATGCCACCAAGGCGCGCCTCGGCGGCGACGAATTCGTCGCGATGCTGGTGTTCGAACCGGCGGCGCGCGCCGATATCGACGCGCTGGCGGCCGAACTCGTCATGGCGCTCGACAATGCTGTCACGCACGACGCGCAGCAAATCCGGGTCGGCGCCTCACTCGGCATATCGCTCGCCAGCGATGCCAGCGTCACGATGGAAACGATGGTCCGTCAGGCCGATATTGCCATGTATAATTGCAAGGACGAGGGCCGGAACCGCTATTGCTGGTTCGAGGCCGGAATGGAGATGGCGGTGCAGGTCTGCAACCAGATCGAAAACGGCATTCGCGACGGCATGCCGCGCGGCGAGTTCGTGCCGCATTTCGAACCGCAGGTCGACATCGCCAGCGGGCGCCTGATCGGGTTCGAAATGCTGATGCGCTGGGAATCGCCCGAATATGGCATGATCCCGCCCGAACGCTTCATCCCCGTCGCCGAGGAAAGCGGGCTGATCGGCGAATTGTCGCTGCAGGTGATCCGCGAAGCGATGGAAATCGCCAAACGCTGGGACCCGTCGATCATGCTCGCCGTCAATATCTCGCCGCAGCAGCTGAAGGACCCCTGGTTCAGCCAGAAGCTCACCAAGCTGCTGGTCGAGGTCGGTTTCCCCGCCAGCCAGCTCGAGGTCGAGATTACCGAAAGCTCTTTGTTCGAAAACCTCCCGCTGGTGCGCTCGATCGTCACCAGCCTCAAGAATCAGGGCGTGTCGCTCAGTCTCGACGATTTCGGCACCGGCTACAGCTCGCTCTCGCATTTGCGCGCGCTGCCGTTCGACCGCATCAAGATCGACCGCAGCTTCGTCGCCGCGATGCGCGGCAGCCCCGATGCGCAGGCGATCGTCGTCGCGATCGTGCGTCTGGGTGAAAGCTTGGCGATGCCGATCACCGCCGAGGGCGTCGAGGATGAAGCGACCGCGATCGAATTGACGCGGCTCGGCTGTTCCAAGGGGCAGGGCTGGTATTTTGGCCGTGCCGCGTCGGCTGCCGACACCGAACGGCTGCTCGCCGACCGCGGCCTGCTGCGCGCACCGATGGTGCGGCCCGCTGGTCCCGATACCAGCGAAGACGCACCGCTGCGCAAGACGGCCTGATCCCGCCGCATCGCTAGACTTCGCAGCGCCGCGCCCTTACATGCGCGGACTATGGCAGATCGCTTCACCAAGATGCACGGCCTCGGCAACGATTTCGTCGTGATCGACGCGCGCGAAAACGCGGTCGAGATGACGCCGACGCGCGCGCACGCGATTGCCGACCGCCGCCATGGCATCGGGTGCGACCAGCTGATCCTGCTCGAACCGTCCACAAATGCCGACGTGAAGATGCGGATTTTCAACGCCGACGGCGGCGAGGTCGAGGCGTGCGGCAATGCGACACGCTGCGTCGCGACGCTGATCGGCAAACCCGCGGTGATCGAAACGCTGGGCGGCATGCTGCGCGTCACCCCGGCCGATGGGGGGGCCGAAGTGACGCTGGGCGAACCCGAATTCGACTGGGAGCATATCCCGCTGGCGATGCCGATGGACACGCGCGACATGCCCGTCGCGTGGGACGAGCTGGAGCATGGCGCCGGTGTCAATGTCGGCAATCCGCATATCGTCTTTTTCGTGCCCGAAGCCGACGCCGTCGCGCTCGACGAGCTCGGCCCGCGGATCGAGACCGACCCGCTGTTCCCCGAGCGCGTCAACGTCAATGTCGCGAGCCTCGACGGCGAGAACCAGTTGCAGCTGCGCGTCTGGGAACGCGGCGTCGGGCTGACGCAGGCCTGCGGCACCGGTGCGTGCGCGACCGCGGTTGCCGCGATCCGCGCGGGCCTCGTCCAGTCGCCCGTGACGGTGTCGCTACCCGGCGGCGACCTCGTCATCCGCTGGGCGCCCGGCGAGCCGATCGTGATGAGCGGCGCCGCGACGCGCGTTTACGAGGGTGAGACCGACTGGGCGCAATTCGGATGAGCGGTGCGGTCAGCGACGGCGCGAAAGTCGTCAATTTTGGATGCCGGCTGAACATAGCCGAGGGCGAAGCGATCCGCGCTGCGGCGCGCGAGGCTGGCGCGCGCAACGCGATTGTCTTCAACAGCTGTGCGGTGACCGACGAGGCGGTGCGGCAGGCGCGGCAGGCGGTGCGGCGGGCGCTGCGCGAGCAGCCGCGGGCGGATGTTGTCGTGACCGGGTGCGCGGCTGAATTGGAACGCGAGGCCTTTGCTGCGATGGGTGCGCGGGTGGTATCCAACGATGCGAAGGACTTGGTGGAAAGCTATCGTTCATTCTCTTCCCTGTTCCCCCGCGAAGGCGGGGGCCCCTCTCCCGCCATCGCGTCGCCAAACGACGGGCGACGGCACGACGAGAGCGTAGGTGATGGGCCCCTGCCTTCGCAGGGGCGCAGTTTGCCACACCCTCCCGCCCTGTCCGGGCCCGACCATGCGCGTGCCTTTCTCGGCGTCCAGACGGGTTGTTCGCACAGCTGCACCTTTTGCGCGACGGTGCTGGCGCGCGGCACAGCGCGCTCGTCGAGTGTCGATGCGGTCGTGGCATCCGCGAAAACCGCCCTCGACCGCGGTCAGCGCGAGATCATCCTGACCGGGGTCGACCTGGCCAGCTATGGTGACGACAGCGGCGCGACATTGGCCGCGCTTGTCGAGGCGCTGCTGGAGCTGCCCGACCTTGCGCGCCTCCGCCTGTCCTCGCTCGACCCGGACCGGATCGACGACGCGCTCTTCGGCTTGTTGACGCAAGAAGCGCGCGTGATGCCGCATGTCCACCTGTCGCTGCAGGCGGGCGACGATATGGTGCTCACCCGCATGAAGCGCCGCCATCGCCGCGCCGACGCCGTCGCGCTGATCGAGCGGCTGAAGGCCGCACGCCCCGACATCGCGATTGGTGCGGACCTGATCGCGGGCTTTCCGACCGAGGATGACGCGATGTTCGCGAACTCGCTGGCGCTGATCGACGATTGCGACATCGTGTTCGGCCATATCTTTCCGTACAGCCCCCGCGCCGGGACGCCCGCCGCACGGATGCCGCAAGTGGGGCGCACGGTCGCTCGCGAGCGCGCCGCGATCCTGCGCGAGGCCAATGCGCGGCGGCGGCAGGACTGGTTCGATACGCAGGTCGGCCGCACCGCATCGATGCTCGTCGAGCGCGATGGCGTCAGCGGCCATGCCCAAAATTTCGCTGCCGTGGCGCTGACCGCACCCGCGGCGCCCGGCTCCATCATTGACGTGCGCCTAGTGGCGCGCGACGGCGACCGGATGATCGCCACCCCTACGCAAGCAAAGGATATCGCGGCATGACCGGCCAAAGCTGGAGCGAACGGCTGCTCGGCGGATTTCGCCGTACGTCGGAGCGGCTCGGCGAAAATCTCGCCGGGCTGACCGGCAAGGCGCGGCTGGGCGATGATGATCTCGACCGGATCGAGGAGGCACTGATCACCGCCGACTTGGGCCCCGCAATGGCTGCGCGCATCCGCGACCGCCTCGCCGAACGGCGCGACATTGCCGCGAACGGCACAGAGGAATTGCGCAAGGTCGTCGCCGAGGAAATCGCCACCGTGCTGCGCCCGGTCGCTCAGCCACTCGACATCGACGCCTTTCCGCGCCCGCAGGTCATTCTTGTCATCGGCGTCAACGGGTCGGGCAAGACCACCACCATCGCCAAGCTGGCGCATCTGTTCCAGGAACAGGATTATGGCGTGATGCTCGTCGCGGGCGACACCTTCCGCGCCGCCGCGATCGGCCAGTTGAAAGTCTGGGCCGAACGGCTGGGCGTGCCGATCATGGCGGGGCCCGAGGGCGGCGACAGCGCGGGAATCGTGTTCGATGCAGTGAAGCAGGCGACCGCGACGGGGATCGACGTGCTGATCGTCGACACCGCAGGGCGGCTTCAGAACAAGCGCGAGTTGATGGACGAGCTTGCGAAGATCAAGCGCGTGCTCGGCCGTCTCAATCCCGCCGCGCCGCACGATGTCGTGCTGGTCCTCGATGCGACGACGGGTCAGAATGCCCTGGCGCAGATCGACGTGTTCCGCGAGGTCGCGGGCGTCACGGGCCTCGTCATGACCAAGCTCGACGGCACCGCGCGCGGCGGCGTGCTCGTGTCCGCCGCCGAGCGCCACGGGCTTCCCATCCATGCGATCGGCATCGGCGAAACCATCGACGATCTTCGCCCGTTCGATGCCGACGAGATCGCAGGCATTATTGCAGGAAATATCAGATGAGCGACGTGCTTCCCACTGGTCCCGAGGCGGTCCCGGCCCCGCCGCCGGCCAAGCATGGCTGGCTCAATTTCGTGATCGATTTCGGGCCGCTGCTCGTCTTCTTCCTCGCCTATAAATTCTCTTCCGGCGGCGAAGGCGCATTTGCGGCCACCACCGCGGCGATCAAGGGCACGGTGGCGTTCATGGTCGCGATCGTCATTGCGATGGCGGTTTCGAAGTGGAAGCTCGGCAAGATTTCGCCGATGCTGTGGATGTCGAGCATCCTCGTTCTCGGTTTTGGCGCGCTGACGATCTGGTTCCACGACGAACGCTTTATCGTGATGAAGCCGACGCTCCTCTACG
>CAYRQX010000060.1:0-18829 GCA_964426485.1 uncultured Sphingopyxis sp.
GGCCGCCTCGACCTCGTCGAGAACCGCTTCGTCGGCATGAAGTCGCGCGGCATGTACGAGACGCCGGGCGGCGAAATCTACGCGCGTGCTCATAGGGGAATCGAAAGCATCACGCTCGACCGCGGCGCGGCGCACCTCAAGGACGAGCTGATGCCGAAATATGCCGAGCTCATCTACAACGGCTTCTGGTTCGCGCCCGAGCGCGAGATGCTGCAGGCGGCGATCGACCACAGCCAGGCCAATGTGACTGGCACCGTCCGCCTCAAGCTTTACAAGGGCAATGCCAGCGTCGTCGGCCGCAAATCGCCGCTCAGCCTCTACAGCGAACGCCATGTGACCTTCGAGGACGATGCCGGCGCTTATGACCAGAAGGATGCGGCAGGGTTCATCAAATTGAACGCCTTGCGCTTGAAATTGCTCGCGAAACAGGGTCAATAAAGGGGCCGGGCACGGACCCGGCCGCGACAGGAGCCTTGGTCCATGTTCTCGCTTTTGCTGGCCGCTGCCAGTCTGACGCCCGCGTTTAACGACGCCTCTTACGTTGATCTGGGCTATGTGAACCGCACCGCGGGCGAATGTGTCGCGCGCTTTGGCGCCGGATCGATCGAGATTCGCCAGGCGTTCAACGAGGCCGACCGCACGATGATCAACGTCGCGGTCGTGACCGGCAAGCCGACGCGCGCGGTGCCTGTGGGCGCGAAGCTGTGGGCGAAGTCGAACTATGGCCCCGCGTGGCGCGCGATCGTGATCGAATCCTCGCCCCAGCGGCTTCGCTTCGTTGTGCACAATCGTTTCGTCGGCGATCTGTTCAGCGAAGACTCGCTGACGATCGCGCTTCACGAACGGCTCGATGCGGGCGATGCGGTGCTCGTGGATGCGGGATCGGACACCAACGGTTTCCGCGGAAAACTCGCTTCGGCATTTGATTGTTCGGACAGTCTCGGCATCTGATTTTCGACGCCGCCGCGTCGGGCGGAAAATCAGTGGCGCCCACGGGCGATCGTCGGCACAGTCGGTAGCATGCGCTTGTTCGACTTCTCATCATGGCAAAGCATCGGAACGACGCTGCTCGGTCTCGCGCTCGTCACCCTGATCGGCGTCGGCATCCGGCTGATCGTGATGATGACGATCCAGCAGCGCCGCGAACGAATGAACCGCCAGATCAACGAGCGGCTGCGCACGCTGATGGCCGCGTACAAGGCGCTCGGCGGGTCGTTTACGGGCAATCTGATGGTCGACCCGCGTCATCTTCGCGACATCCGACGTCAGGCGAGCGAGACGACGGCGGAGCCCGCAATTGACCTGTCGGACGCTGCGGCGCCAGAGGACGACGAGGGCGGCGAGTCGGATCGCCCGCGCCGCATTCGCGATGCGGTCGAGGCCGCGCTCTCCGATATCATCCTGCTCGGCACCGAGACGCAGGTGCGGCTAGCCAGCCGTGCGGCGCAGGAGCTCGCCGAAGGGCGGCCGGTGCATGTCCACGACCTCGTGATCGAACTGCGCGATTTCATTCGCAAGGCGCTCGACCTCGATCCGGTTCCGGCCGATGTTATCATCCCCGCCCAGGGTCCGACGCGTCCATCGAGCGGCGGCGGCAAGGGCGGCGGCCGCAGCAGCGACGCGCGCGGCGGTGCTGCCAGGGGCGGTGGACGCGGCGGCGGCGGTGGCGGCGGAATGGGCATGGCGGGCGGGCTTGGCGTTGCCGGTGGCGCGAGCCTGGCGCGCGGATCGACGCCCGACGAAGCCGCGGACGGTTCCGGTGAAGGGCAACAGAAATGAGGGGTTAGCAAGCGGCGCGCTCCTGCGCTAAGGGGCGGTGCATGACTGCGACCCGCTTCTTTTCCGACAATGCCGCGACGGTTCACCCCATGGTGATGGAGGCGCTGGTCGCCGCCAATCAGGTCGACACCGCTTATGATGGCGACGCGCTCAGCCAGTCGCTCGACGCGGCTTTTTCCGAGCTGTTCGAGACCACATGCGAAGTCGTGTGGATTCCGACCGGCACTGCGGCGAACAGCATCATCCTCGCGCATTTCGTGCGCCCGTGGCAGGGTATTCTTTGTTACGAGGAAGCGCATATCGAGGTCGACGAATGCGGCGCGCCGACTTTCTATTCAGGTGGCGCCAAGATGATGCCGCTTCCCGGGCGCGGCGCGAAGATCGATACCGATGCCCTGAAGGCCCGTATTGCCGGAATCCGCAAAGATGTGCATCAGGTCCAGCCTGCGGCGGTCAGCATTACCAATGCGACCGAATATGGCCTTGCCTGGCGCGCGCAGGAAATCGGGGCGATCAGCGAGATTGCCAAGGGGGCGGGCATGAAGCTCCACATGGACGGCGCGCGCTTTGCCAATGCCGTCGCTTTCCTCGGCTGTGCGCCCGCCGATGTGACGTGGCGCGCCGGGGTCGATGCGCTGTCCTTCGGTTTCACCAAAAACGGCGCGATGATGGCCGAGGCGATCGTTTTTTTCGGCGGCAGCGGCGGGCCGGGCGTTCGCGAGCTCAAGAAGCGCGGCGGACATTTGCTCAGCAAGGGCCGCTTCGTCGCGGCGCAGATCCGCGCGATGCTCGCAAACGACCTGTGGCTCGCCAACGCGCGCGCTGCCAATGCGGGGGCGGCGAAGCTTGCGGCGGCGTGCGGCGGTCGGCTGATGCATCCAGTGGAAGCAAATGAACTGTTCGTGCGCCTGACCGCCGAGGAGGCGGGGAAGCTGCGCGGCGCCGGGTTCGACTTCTACGACTGGGGCGAAGGCGCCGCGCGCCTGGTCGTCAGCTGGGATCAGGATGCCGAGGCGGTTGCCCCGCTGGCCGCCGCGATCGGCGCATTGTGAGCAGCCAGCAGCCCGCCACGCTGCTCAGTCCGCGCATCCTGTTGCCCTTCATGCTGGTGACTTTGATCTGGGGGTCGACCTGGATCGTTATCAAGGGACAGCTCGGCGTCGTCCCGCCCAGCTGGTCGGTGTCTTATCGTTTCGCGGTCGCCGCGATCGCGATGTTCGCCTTTGCCGCGGTCCGGCGTGAGCGACTGTGGCTGGCGCCGCGTGCGATGGCCTTTGCAGCGGTGCTCGGGATCGCCCAGTTCGCGCTCAACTTCAACTTCGTCTACCGCGCCGAGCAACATATCACCTCGGGCTTGGTTGCAGTGCTTTTCGCACTTCTGATCGTCCCCAACACGCTCCTCGGGCGCGCCTTCCTGAAGACGCCGCTCGAAGGGCGGTTCCTGGCCGGGGCGGGGATCGCGATCGCCGGTGTCGGGCTGATGATCATCCAGGAATATCGCGCCGCGGCGCTGGGCGCTGACGAGGTGCTGCTGGGCACGGCGCTGACGCTCGCGGGGGTGATGAGTGCGTCGACCTCCAACGTCATGCAGGGCACGCGCATCGCCCGCGAGCAGTCGATGGTGGCGATGATCGCCTGGGCGATGCTGTTCGGCGCACTCGCCGACGGCAGCTATGCGTGGATCACCACCGGAGCCCCGGTGATCGAGACGACCGCGGCCTATATCGGGGGCGTCCTTTACCTCGGCATCATCGCGAGCGCGGTGACCTTTCCGCTCTATTTCAACGTCATCCGCGCGGTCGGGCCGGGACAGGCGGCGTGGTCGAGCGTGCTAATCCCGATCATAGCGATGGGCTTTTCGACCGCGTTCGAGGGTTATCGCTGGGCAACGCTGTCGATCGCCGGCGGCGTCATCGCGCTGGTTGGACTGGTGATCGCGGTCGCGAAGCGGCCCGAACGGCCGTCGGTCAGCGGCAATATGGTGTCGGTGCCGGTCGAGGCGGACTAACCCGCGCTGATCCGTTCGATATCGGCGCCGACCGCCTGCAATTTTTCTTCGAGCCGCTCATAGCCGCGGTCGAGGTGATAGACGCGGTTGACCTCGGTGGTGCCCTGAGCGGCGAGGCCCGCGATGATCAGGCTCATCGAGGCGCGCAGGTCGGTCGCCATCACCGGCGCGCCGACCAGATGGTCGACCCCGCGGACCACGGCGCTGCGGCCGCGGACGTCGATGTCGCAGCCCATGCGCGCGAGTTCGGGGACGTGCATATAGCGGTTCTCGAAAATCGTTTCGGTGAACAGCGAGGCGCCCTTGCCGAGCGTCGCCATCGCCATGAACTGCGCCTGCATGTCGGTCGCGAAGCCGGGATAAGGTGCGGTCGACAGGGTGACGGGTTCGGCGCGGCCCGACATGGCGACGCGGATGCCGCCCTTGGTTTCCTCGACCGTCGCGCCGGCCTGGCGCAGCGCGGAGAGCGTCGCCTCCATCTCGTCGGCCTTGGCGCCGACGAGTTCGACATCGCCCTCGGTGATGACGGCGGCGCAGGCATAGCTGCCCGCCTCGATGCGGTCGGCCATCACGCGATAGGTTGCGCCGTGCAGCCGGTCGACGCCCTCTATCGTCAGCGTTTCGGTGCCGATGCCGTCGATATGCGCGCCCATTGCGACGAGGCAGTTGCACAGGTCAACGATCTCAGGCTCGCGCGCCGCATTTTCGAGGACGCAGGTTCCCTTGGCGAGCGCCGCTGCCATCAGCGCATTTTCGGTCGCACCGACCGATACGACGGGGAAGGTGAACTTGCCGCCTGCAAGGCGTCCACCGGGCGCGACGGCCTTTACGTATCCCGAGGTCAGCTCGATCTGGGCGCCGAACGCTTCGAGCGCCTTCAAATGGAGGTCGATCGGGCGGTTGCCTATCGCACAGCCGCCGGGCAGCGACACTGTCGCCTCGCCCGCACGCGCAAGCAACGGGCCGAGCACGAGGATCGAGGCGCGCATCTTGCGCACGATGTCATAGGGCGCGACGGTCGAGGTGAGCGTCGTCGTGCGCGCGGTCATCACGCGGCCGAAATCTTCCGGCCGCGACCCCTCGATCGTCGTCGAGCAGCCAAGCTGGTTGAGCAGATGTCCGAAACCATCGACGTCGGCAAGCCGCGGCAGGTTGCGGAGCGTCAGCGGCTCGTCGGTGAGCAGCGCGCAGGGTAGCAGGGTGAGCGCCGCATTCTTGGCGCCGGAGATGGGGATACGGCCCTTGAGTCGCTGGCCGCCGCGAATGACGATCTGATCCATCGGCTGTCTTTAGCGCATGCGCGGGGCCGCGCAAGCGGACTAGGGTCCTGACCCTCGCTATATGGACCGATAGCCCGCGTCGCCTTCGAACTGCGCCTGCGCTTCGCGCTGGCCCTTGCCCATGAAAATATAGCCAACGACCGACAGGATGAGCAGCGCCGTGCCCAGCAGCGGGATGCCGCCGCGAACCGCGATCGTGAAGGCGATCCAGATAAGGTTGAAGATCCCGAGGATCAGAAAAATCTTCTGGTTGTTGCCCGCGAATCCATAAACGGCGCGCCCGTCCGCGGTGCGGACGCCGTGGACGCCCTTCAGGTCGAACGCATTGTAGAGATAGAAGCGGCCGCGCGTACCGGGCACGAGTTCGGCGGCGACATTGTCCTTCACGACGGCGTTGCGGATCGTCCGCGTGCCGACGCCGGTCTGCTGAAAGGTGATGGTGCGAAAGATCGTGGCGCCGCCCTTGGCGCGCCTGAGGTCGGCAGCTTCGATGCTGCCGTCGATGATCGAGGTAGGCATGGTCCGATCCCCTGCTGTGGCGCGACCCGGGGAACCGCCAGAATAGTCGATCCGGCAGGCGAAGGGAAGCCGCGCCGATGGTTAAGTTGTCGCCGGCGATGCGCGGGTTTATTCGTGGCGTTCCCCGCGAAAATATGAAACTATTCGCGTCGATATTGGGGTCGGACAAGGGCAGCGTAAAACGAAAACGACTTTTCATAGGGGAGAAGGTCATGCGGAATAATGTTGTCACGATCGTCACTACGGCCGCGTTGATCGCCAGCCAGCTTGCCGTCCCGGCCCTTCCGCAAGCGACCACCTTGCCCTATCCGCCGCCTGGCGGCCCGCAGATCCAGCCGCCGCGACCCGGAAATGGCTATGGCTATCAGGGAACGATCCGCTGCGAATCGCGGAACAACCAGATGCAACGCTGCAATGTCCGCACCGGCAATCGCGTCGACCTGCAGCGCGTCATCGGCGGACGCTGTTCGAAGGGGCGCGACTGGGGTTTCACCGCCACCCAGATATGGGTGTCGGGCGGCTGCCGCGCCGAATTCGCTTATGGTTATGCCAATGGCGGCGGTTATCCGACCCCGCTGCCGCAGCCGGTCGACGATTATGCGGGCACGCTGAACTGCGACTCGTGGAGCTATAAATATCAGCAGTGCAATGTCCGGACGAACGACCGCGTCGAACTGACGCGCAAGATCGCGGGCAAGTGCAACGCCGGGCGGCAATGGGGTTACACCAGCGATTATATCTGGGTCGACAAGGGCTGCCGCGCCGAATTCTCCTATGGCTATCGCAACTCGCGTCCCCCCGAAAAAGATAAGGACAAGGGGCCAAGCACCGGGTTGATCATCGGCGGCATCGTCGTCGCGGGCGGGTTGCTGGCCTTGCTGGCGAGCAGCAAGAAAAAGAAAGCGGCGACCGAGCAGACGGCGCCGCCCGAGGATACCGCAACGCCGACCTATCCCGCCGGTCCGCCCGCGACGCTGAGCGCGAACCTGTCGGCGTTTCCGAGTGCGTCGCGGCCATCGGTGCAGAATTGCATGACCGATGCGGCGCGGCAGATCGGCGTGACTGGGGGCACCCGGCTAACCTATGACAAGCTCATCTCGCTCGAACAGGGCAATGGAGGCTGGCGCATCCGCGCGACGATGACCGCCACCTATCCCGACGGCGCCAAGCCGATCGAGATGTATTGCCGCGCGACGCCGAACGACATCATCCAGCTCGACTTCACCTAGACAGGAGGCGGCGGTCCGCTATCCGGAGGGCGATTTTGGGTGAAGGCGGACGCGCATATGATGAAGGAAGGCGGCCCGGCTGCTGCGATCTGGTCGCGGGCCTATCCGTTGCTGACGGTGACCGCGCTGTTCTGGGCAGGCAATTCGATCGTCGGGCGCGCGGCGCGCGATCTGGTGCCGCCCGCCGCCTTGTCCTTCTGGCGCTGGACTTTCGCGCTTGCCTTGCTGCTCCCGCTCACTTTGCCGCATCTTAAGCGCGACTGGCCGATATTGCGCGCAAACTGGCCGATCGTGGCGTTGCTGGGCGCTTTGGCGATCGGTTCGTTCAACATTCTGCTCTACACCGGGCTGCAAAGCACCACGGCGCTCAACTCGATGCTGATCCAGTCGGCGCTGCCGGCGCTGGTCCTGGTCGTGGGCGCATTAGTGATGGGCGATCGCACCAGCCTGCGCCAGATCGCGGGCGTGCTCATTTCGCTCACCGGCGTGCTGGCGATCATCGCGCGCGGCGATCCGGCGATGCTCTGGGGCCTGCGGCTCAACATCGGGGACGCGATCATCGGCGGCGCGGTGCTGCTCTGGGCGCTTTATTCGGTGCTGCTCCGCCGTCGGCCGGCGGTGCATCCACTAAGCTTCCTCGCCGCGTCGATGGTGGTCGGTATCGCTGTGATCCTGCCCTTTTATGCGCACGAGCTGTGGTCGGGGCGGCTGATCGTTCCGGCGACCGGCAGCGCGCTCGCCATCGCCTATGTCTCGATCTTCCCGTCGTTTCTTGCCTATCTCTTCTTCAATCGCGGGGTGGAATTGATCGGCTCGGCGGCGACGGGGCAATATATGAATGTGATGCCGCTGATGGGCGCGGGGCTCGCGATGCTGTTCCTTGGTGAGATGCTGCACCTGTTCCATATCGCCGGACTGACGCTGATCGTTGCGGGCATATTGGTTGCGGGGCGTCCAGCGCAACCCGCCGCGCAGGCCTAGCCGAGCGCCTCTTCGACCTGCGCCAGCCGGTCCTTGCCGAAAAACATCTCGCTACCGACGAAAAAGGTCGGGATGCCGAACACGCCGCGTGCGACCGCGGCGTCGGTGTTCTGGGCCAGCTTCGCCTTGATCTCGGGCTCTTGCGTGCGCGCGAGGAGCGCCGGGCCGTCGAAGCCGTTGGCCGAGAGGAAGGTCGCGATGGCTTCGGGATCGTCCATCTTGATACCCTCTTCCCACATCGCGCGATTCACCGCGTCGACATAATCGTCGAGAATGCCTTCGTCGTCGGCGACGATCGCGCCGCGCATGATCGTCAGCGTGTTGACCGGGAAATGCGGATTTAAGCGGAATTTGGTGAGTCGATGTTTCTCGATAAAGCGGCGCATCTCCAGATTTTCATAGGCAAGCTTCGCCGGCGCGTCGGCATATTGGATCATTGGCGCCCGATTGCCTGTCGCCTTGAAGATGCCGCCCAAAAGACAGGGCGTGACGACCAGATCGGCGCCGGTACGGTCGAGCAGCTCGGGTAGCGCCTTGATGCACAGATAGGCGTTGGGACTGCCGAAATCGAAGATGAGTTCGAGGCTTTTGGTCACCATTTTTCTCCCCAGGGACGAAGGTCGAGTTCGTGCGTCCAAGCGCTTTTGGGCTGTTTGTGGAGCATCACATAATTGGCGGCGATGGCGTCGGGATTGAGGATCAGATCCTGCGCTTTCGCATTGTCGAAGTCGGGGTGGCGGCCCCTGATGAAGTCGGTGTCGATCGCGCCGTCGATGATCGTGTGTGCGACGTGGATGCCCTGCGGCCCCAGTTCGCGCGCCATCGCCTGGGCCAGCATGCGGAGCGCACCCTTGGCGCCCGAAAAGGCGGAAAAACCCGATCCGCCGCGTAAGGATGCGGTCGCGCCGGTAAAGATGATCGTGCCGCGACCGCGTCGGCTCATGCGCTTGGCCGCCTCGCGTCCCATCAGGAAACCGCCGAGGCACGCCATTTCCCAGACCTTCGTATAGACGCGCACCGTCGTCTCGGTGATCGGAAAATTCACGTTCGCGCCGATGTTGAATACGGCGACTTCGACCGGGCCGACCTCGGCCTCGACCTGATCGAACAGCGCGATCATCGCATCCTCTTCGCGCGCATCGCCGGGGAAGGCGCGCGCCTGATGCCCGTCGTCGCGGATCGCCTGTGCCAAGGCTTCAAGTTGATCGGCGTTCCGCTCGCGGCGATTGACGCAGGCGGTGAGGCCCTCAGCGGCAAAGGCGCGGGCGATGGCGCCGCCGGTGGCGTCTCCGGCCCCGATGATGACGGCTGCAGGATTGGGCATGGCGACTCTCCTCTTGCGCCGCATAGTAACTATGATAATCATAGTGACAAGAGGAAAGGCGAGCATTGCCCAAACGCGCAGACCTGTCGGACACCTTGTGCCCCGTCGGCCGATCGGCCGAGTTGCTGGGCGACCGCGCGGTGTTGTTGATCCTGCGCGAACTGCTCTTTGGGCGGCGGCGTTTCGAACGGATCGCGGTGAACACCGGGCTCGGACCGCAACTTGTCTCTGCGCGGCTGAAGATGCTGGTTGCCGAGGGGGTCGCCGAACGGCGCGCCTATAGCGAACGGCCGCTACGCCATGATTATTGGCTGACCGACAAGGGCAAGGCGCTGTTCGATGTTTTATACGCGATGCGCAACTGGTCCGAACGCTGGGCCTATGCGCCGGGTGAGACGGGCGACGGGCCCGCGATCATTTATGTCCACCGGACGTGCGGGGCCGATGTCGGGACCGCGAAAATCTGCCCGGGGTGCGGCGCAGAGCTGGGCTATGGTGATCTGAAGGGTGAACCGTCGTCCGCGCTCAAGGCCGAACAGGTCGCGCGAACCGGCTAGGTCAGGCTTTTTCCAGCGTACATTGCAGTGGATGCTGGTTCTGCCGCGCGGCATCCATCACCTGGTTCACCTTGGTCTCGGCAACCTCATAGCTGAACACGCCGCACACGCCGACGCCCTGCTGATGGACGTGCAGCATCACCTGCGTCGCCTGTTCGATATCCATGTTGAAAAAGCGCTGGAGCACCATCACGACGAACTCCATCGGGGTGTAATCGTCGTTGAGCAGCAGCACCTTGTACATCGAGGGCTTCTTGGCCTTGGCACGCGTGCGCGTCGCGATGCCGACGCCGGGGGTGCCGGGCGAGCCGTCGTCCTTGTCCGCCATCGCGCGTGGCGGGTGGTTGGTTGCAGCGGGAAACATCATGGATAGGAATATCGCAAGCCACGGGCGAAGCGCAAGAGGCGCGCGCGCGGATTTTAACCTCTCGTTCGTCACCCGCATCGAGTGGCCGCAAAAACAAGAGCCGCCCGCTTCCTGAGGAAGCGAGCGGCCTTGGGGTGTCGGCGCAGACGGGGAGAGGAGGGGGAAGTGCCCGCGCCAACGGTGGAAGGTGAAAGCGCCTTAGGCGGCTTTCATCTTCGAAGTGATGACCGAAACGCGGTTCGAGATCGGCGCGAAGCTTTCGTTCGTCAGCTTGACGACGAGTTCGCTGGTCTTCGACGTCTGCGCAACAGCGGCGTCGAACGCCTTCTTGCTGTTTTCGGCATAAAGCTTGAAGAAGTCGGCCGGGCTCTTGACGGCGGTGTAGCCCTTCAGCGCGGCGGTCGTGTCTTCAAAGCTCTTGCGAGCGAAGGTGACGCCTTCCTGACCGATCACTTCCATATTCTTGGCAGCGATCTTGCCGGCTTCGACCATCGCTTCGATGTTCGCCTTGTTGAACTCGACGGCTTCTTCGGCCAGCTTGCTGGTCTTGCTCATCGCTTCCTTGGCCTTCGCGTTGAAGTCGGCGGTCAGGGCTTCGGTGCGGGTCTTGGCTTCGTCGGCGAATTTCTTGACGGTGTCGTTCATGGTCTTGAATCCTTTGGTGGCGGCAGCGACCGGCTTCGGCGCGGCCTTGAGGGGCTGGGATGCAATTTTCACGGTCGCCTTCTTGGGAGCGACCTTCTTGGCAACCGCCTTGGGGGCAGCGGCCTTTTTCGCGGCCGGCTTGGCTTTTGCCTTCACCGTCTTGATCGTTGCGGGGGCCGGGGCGGTCTTTGCCACGGCCGGAGCTGCGGCTTCGACCGGAGCGGCGGGAGTCGCCACCGGCTTCGGCGCGGTTTCCAGCGTTGCGGCTTCGAAAGCCTTTTCAGCACTATCCATCTTGGTAGCCATCGGTGGTACTCCTCTATGTTGCAGTGCACAATATAGGAGCGGCGCGTCGATTTCAAGGATATTTTTGTGCACTGCACAAAATTCTTGACTTCACGCCCCGAGGCGAAGGGTATTCGTTAGATATTACCGCTGTTTGACATAGCGCCCGGGGGCGTCCTCGATCGCTTTTTTTGCGCCCTTGCCGGGGATGCGCGCGCCCTTCGCCGGGGTCTTGGCGCTATCCTGCTGCGAAATCCAGTCGATCCAGTACGGCCACCAGCTGCCTTTGGTCTCGCTCGCGCTCGCAACAAAATCGTCGAGCGTCGCGGCGTTGCTGTCGCCGGTCCAATATTGATACTTGCCCGCGGCGGGCGGGTTGACCACGCCCGCAATATGGCCCGATCCCGCGAGCAGGAAGGTCTTCGGCCCTGACAGATGATCCATCAACCGCCACACGCTGGCGAGCGGTGCGATATGATCCTCGCGCCCCGCCTGGATGAACGCGGGGGTCATGATCTTTTTGAGATCGATCGGCGTGCCCATCACCGACAGGCTGTTCGGGATCACCATGCGATTGTCGCGATACAGGTCGACCAGATATTGCCGATGCCATTTCGCGGGCAGGTTGGTCGTGTCGCCATTCCAGTAGAGAAGGTCGAAGGGCGGGTAGTCGTTGCCGAGCAGGTAATTGCTGACAACATAATTCCAGATCAGGTCGCGCCCGCGCAAGCTGTTGAAGGTCGCGGCCATATAGCGGCCGTCGAGGAAGCCCGGCGCGGAAAGCTGCTGGAGCAGCGCGAGATAGCTGTCATCGACGAACATCTTGAGGTCGCCGGCATATTCGAAATCGACCTGCGCGGTGAAGAAGGTCACCGACTTGACCTTGTCGGCCTCGCCGCGCGCCGACAGCATCGCGAGCGTCGCGGCGAGCGTGGTGCCCGCGACGCAATAGCCGATCGTGTGGACCGCGGGGACGTCGAGCGTCGCGCGGACGGTATCGATCGCATCGACCTGCGCCGCGATATAATCGTCCCAGACGATTTCGCTCATCGATGCGTCGGCGGACTTCCACGACACCATGAACACGCTGAGCCCCTGTTCGACCGCCCATGCGACAAAGCTTTTCGCGGGGTTCAAATCGAGGATGTAGAAACGGTTGATCCACGGCGGGAAGATGATCAGCGGTACGGCGAGCACTTCTTTCGTCGTCGGCGTGTATTGGATCAGCTGGTAAAGGTCGGTCTCGTGGATCACCTTGCCCGGCGTCGTCGCGATATTGACCCCGACCTCGAACGCGTCGGGATCGACGTGACTGAGCTGCCCGCGCGACAGGTCGGTGAGCATATGCTTCAACCCCTTGAGCAGGCTTTCACCGCGCGTCTCGACCGCGCGCTTGATCACCTCGGGATTGGTGAGCGCGAGATTGGTCGGCGCCATCGCGTCGGCCATCGCCTTCGCCGCAAATTCCATCTTGGCGCGCGCGGCGGGGTCGGGGCCGTCGAGCTGGCGCGTCGTCGCGAGCATCTGTTCGGCGAGCAGGCCATAGGTCTGGCGGATCATCGCGAACACCGGATTGGTGGTCCAGTCGGGATCGGTAAAGCGGCGATCCCGGGCGTCGGCGGGCGGCGCGCCGGGGGGGATCGGCTGGCCGATGCTGGCGAGGGAGGTCCAGAAGGCGACGCCCTGATCCCACATCTTCGACGATTGCTCGGACCACATCTTGGTCGCCGGATTGTCGAGCCATTTGGCGGGGTCGAACAAGGCCGCGGCGCTGGTGTTGCCTTCGTTCGCCTGCCCCAGCGCATAGTCGAGCATCATCTGCTGCGCGCGGCCGATGACGCTCGCCCAATGCTGCATGTCGTCGGGGGACGGCAGGAAGGGATTGGGCGTCTCGGTCGTATCGTTCTGGCCCATATCGCTCATATTTGTTCCTGCTGGTCAGTGCGGATATTATGCCTATAACAAGCCGCGATGCGGCTGGCGAGGCTGCCGCTTGCGTCAATCACACCAAACGCAAAGGAGTTGTTCTAGTTTCCCATGTCCGAAGATGAATTCTATCGCATCAAGCGCCTGCCGCCCTATGTCATCGCCGAAGTGAATGCGATGCGTGCGGCCGCCCGCGCCGCGGGAGAGGACATCATCGACCTGGGCATGGGCAACCCAGACCTGCCGCCGCCCGCGCATGTGATCGAAAAGCTTTGCGAAGTGGCGATGAAACCCGACGCGCACGGCTATTCGCAGTCGAAGGGCATTCCCGGCCTCCGCAAGGCGCAGGCCAATTATTACGGCCGCCGTTTCAACGTCGAACTCGACCCCGAGAGCGAGGTCGTGGTGACGATGGGGTCGAAGGAAGGGCTTGCGAGCCTCGCGACCGCGATCACCGGGCCGGGCGACGTCGTGCTGGCGCCGAACCCGAGCTATCCGATCCACACCTTCGGCTTCATCATCGCCGGCGCGACGATCCGCAGCGTGCCGACGACGCCCGACGAAAATTATTGGCGCGCACTCGACCGCGCGATGGCCTTCACCGTGCCGCGGCCGTCGATCCTGGTCGTCAACTATCCGTCGAACCCGACCGCCGAGGCGGTCGACCTCGCCTTCTACGAGCGGCTCGTCGCCTGGGCGAAGGAGAATAAGGTCTGGGTGCTGTCGGACCTCGCTTATTCGGAGCTTTATTACGACGGCAACCCGACCCCCTCGATCCTGCAGGTGCCGGGGGCGAAGGATGTCGCGGTCGAATTTACCTCGATGTCGAAGACCTATTCGATGGCGGGCTGGCGCATGGGTTTTGCGGTCGGCAACAAGCGCCTGATCGCGGCGATGACGCGCGTGAAATCCTATCTCGACTATGGCGCCTTTACGCCGATCCAGGCCGCGGCCTGCGCGGCGCTCAACGGGCCGCAGGACATCGTCGCCAAGAACCGCGAACTTTACCAGAAGCGCCGCGACGTGATGGTCGACAGCTTCGGCCGCGCCGGCTGGGACATTCCGAGCCCCAAGGCGTCGATGTTCGCCTGGGCGCCGCTGCCGCCCGCGCTCAAGGACATGGGCAGCCTGGAATTCTCGAAGCAACTGCTCACCCACGCCAAGGTCGCGGTCGCGCCCGGCGTCGGTTATGGCGAGGACGGCGAAGGCTATGTCCGCATCGCGATGGTCGAGAATGAGCAGCGCATCCGGCAGGCCGCGCGCAACATCCGCAAATTCCTTGCGATGCACGGCGTCAACACCCCTTCGGTCGCGGCGGGCGGCGGCGCCTAGGTGACACCTGACGCGAGCGCCATTGCGCAGACGATCCAGCTGTCGGTCACGCCGGTGTTCCTGCTGGTGGCGACCGGCAGCTTGCTCAATGTCATCGCGGGTCGGCTGGCGCGCGTTGTCGATCGATCGCGCACGCTGATGGAGCGCCTGCCCGAAACCGAGGGTATCGAGCATGATCGGATCGTCGCCGAACTGCGCGTCGCCGATCGGCGGATGGCGATCATCAACAATTCGATCCTTGCCGCGGTCGCGTGCGGGATCGTCGTCTGCCTGCTCGTCGCGCTGCTCTTTACCCAAGCGTTCACCGGCGCGAATCTCGGCGCCGCGGCATCGTGGACCTTTGCGATTGCAATGCTGCTGTTGCTCGTTTCGCTGATCCTGTTCCTGATTGAGGTGCGGCTGGCGATCCGCACGATCAGGGTGCCGATGGAATTGCTCGAGATTGAGGAAATCGGTTGGCAGCGCCGGAATCGGCTCTGATGGCCGCGTCGCGGGGATAGGCTATGTGCGATGCCGCGCGCTGGCGTGCGGCGATTTTTTTTCATAGACTGTGGGCGGCAGACGTAACGGCAATTGCCAGCAGCCAATTTCGGTTCGGCCCAATGGCGTTGACATCCCGCCCCCAGGTCTGCTCCCTTGGTGGCGGGAGATAGGAATGACCGATAAAGCTGCCTCGTCGCAGGGCATCGCCTCACCGACAACCGGCGTTTCCGCAGAGACGCGGACGATGCTGTGGATCCTGCTGATCGTCTATATCTTCAATTTCCTCGACCGGCAGATCGTCAATATCCTCGCCGAACCGATCAAGGCCGAGTTGGGATTGTCCGATACACAGCTCGGACTGCTCGCCGGTCCCGCTTTCGCGGTGTTCTATGCGTTGCTCGGTATCCCGATCGCGCGTTACGCCGATAAGGATGGTACGAACCGTGTTCGCCTGATCGCGCTCGCCCTTGCGATCTGGTCGGCGATGACCGCGGTGTGCGGGCTCGCGCAGAATTTCGTGCAATTGCTCTTTGCGCGCATCGGCGTCGGGGTGGGCGAGGCGGGCTGCACGCCTGCGGCGCACTCGCTGATTTCGGACAGCGTACCCGCCGAAAAACGGTCTTCCGCTATTGCTTTTTACGGCCTTGGCGTGCCCATCGGGTCGTTGCTCGGGCTGATCATCGGCGGCATCATCAACGACCTTTACGGGTGGCGCATCGCGCTGATGCTCGTCGGCGCGCCGGGTCTGCTGCTCGCGTTTATCGTTCTGTTCGTGATGCGCGAGCCGCGGCACAGCCGGACCGCCGAAGCTGTGGCGACCGCCGCCGCGGTGACGCGGCTCTCCACCGGCGAGGCCATGCGCGAAATCTTCGCGTCGCGCGCCTTCATCTATATTTTGATCGCGTCGTCGGTCGTCGCCTTCCTCGGCTATGGCAAGGCGCTGTGGACGATCAGCTTCTTCATTCGCAGTCACGGCCTGTCGACGACCGAAGCGGGGCTTTCGATGGCGGTCGTGCTGGGGCTGGCAGGGGTGTTCGGCACCTGGCTCGGCGGCAAGATGGCCGACAAGTTCGGGCCGCGCGACAAGAAGCATCTACTGACCTTTCCCGCCTATGGCATGGCCGTTGCGGCGCCGATCCTGTTTCTCGGCTATTTCATGGAGGATTGGCGCGTTGCCGTCGCGCTGCTGATCATCCCGACGATCCTCAACTCGGCCTATTATGGGCCGGCCTACGGCTGCGTGCAGGGGCTGGTGCGTCCGCAGGCGCGCGCGGTCGCCGCGTCGATCATGCTGTTCGGGCAGAATCTGATCGGGCTCGGCTTCGGGCCGTTCCTGTTCGGGGTGCTGTCCGACGCGCTGCAACCGCTCGCGGGACAGGAAAGCGTGCGCTGGGTGCTGTATGGCGCGGCGTGGCTGGGGCTGATCCCCGCGTTTTTCTTCTGGCGTGCGAGCCTGCGGCTCAAGGCCGAGCTGAAATCGGGTTAATAAGGCGGATCGACCTTTGCCCGCTGCGTTTTGGCGGCGTCGATCCACCAATTAAGGTCGTCGGCGAAGCGCGGGAACAGCCGTTCGAGTTGCTTGCCTTCGTCGCCGGCGGGCTTGCCATCTTCGTCAAAGACCTTGGCAATGCGCGCGATTGGCAGGATCGACGAGATCACCGCCATCCCCATCTCGCCCAATATATCGCGCCACCCCATCATCGCGCGCACCCCCGCGAACGCGCCGGCGGAATAGCAGGCGATCGCCGCCGGCCGCCAGAACCATTCCTCGAGATAATGGTCGGTCAGATTCTTGAGCCCCGGTTGCGGCCCCCAATTATATTCGCCGGTGACGAACAGGAAGCCGTCGGCGGCGCGGATCTTGCCCGCGAGTTCCTCCATCGCGGGCGGCGCCTCGCCCTTCGGATATTCCTTGTACATGCGATCGAGCATTGGCAGGTCGACCGCCTTCGCGTCGATCAGTTCGGCGCTGTCGCCGCGCGCGCCGATCGCGTCGACCAGCCACTGCGCAAGCTTGATGCCATGCCGGTCGCGGCGATAGCTGCCATAGAAGATGAGGATGTGCCGGGTCATGCCGCAACGTGGCACGACTTGCACCGAAACGGAAGCGGCCTAATCTGTAACGGACCAAGGGTGGGGGAGAGAATATGATGCGCGTCTATCGCACGCCGGAGGAGCGTTTCGCGGGGCTGCCCGACTGGCCCTATGCACCCAAATATCTTGAGATCGCGGGCGGGCTTCGCGTCCATTATGTTGACGAAGGCGCGGCCGATGCGCAGCCGGTGCTGATGCTGCACGGCGAGCCGACCTGGTCCTATCTCTATCGCCATATGATCGGCGCCGCGGTGGCATCGGGGTTCCGCGTCGTTGCCCCCGACCTCATCGGCTTTGGCCGCTCGGACAAGCCACTCGATCGCGGCGCGTACAGCTATGCGGCGCAGGTCGGGTGGATGCGGCAATGGATCGAGGCGCTCGACCTCAAAAACATCGTCCTCGCCTGCCAGGACTGGGGTTCGCTGATCGGGCTGCGGCTCGTCGCCGAAATGCCCGATCGCTTCGCGGGCGTCGCGCTGTCGAACGGCGGGCTGCCCGAAGGCCAGCCTGCACCGCGTGCCTTCGCGATCTGGCGCGCTTTCTCGCGCTACAGCCCGGTCTTTCCGATCGGCAAGATCGTCAGGGCCGGGGCCAAGCGCGAGCTCAGCGCCGCAGAAATCGCCGCCTATGACGCACCCTTTCCGACGCGCGCGTCGAAGGTGGCGGCGCGCGTCTATCCCTCGTTCGTCCCGCTGGGCGACAATGTCGCGGTGCCCGACCAAAAACGCGCGTGGGCAGCGCTGGAGGCGTTCGATAAGCCGTTCCTTTGCTGTTTTTCCGACGGCGACCCGATCACGCGTGGCGGCGATGCGCTGTTTATCGGGCGCGTCCCGGGAACAAGGGGTATCGCACACCGGACGCTCAAGGGCGGCCATTTCATTCAGGAAGACGACCCGGCGGGCTTCGTCGCGGCGATCCGCGACGTCGCGGCCGCAGCTCGCTAGTCGTCGGCAACGCGGCCGATCAGCGTGCCCTTGGTACCGCGCCGGTCGTAGTGGAAGCGGATATCCGGCCACCGTTTGCGCCAGCGCCGCGCCACCATGCGCTCGCCGGGCCGCGCCGCATCGTCGAGCAGGATCACCGCGCCGGCCGCAAGGCGCGGGAACAGCGATTCGGCGGCACCCCGAACGAGCGGGTGGAGCGCCCAGGGCGGACCGTCGATCACGAGCAGGCCGATGTCGGTCGGCAGGTCCGAAAGCTGGTACCAACGCCCCGGCCAATCGCCCGGCGGCAGACCGAGCGGCGCGTGGCGAAGGTCGGCCGAAACGCCCTGGCTCGCAAGCCAGTTCGCGCTCGCGGCGACAAATTCCTGATGCTGGTCATAGCTGATCAGCCGCCCGCCGCCGAACAACGACAAGGCCTTGGCAATGACGAGGCTGCTCGCGCCGCAGCCGAGTTCGACGACGGTCGCGGGGCGGATCGCCTCGATGGCATCGACGATATGGGTCAGGAAGCGCGTGTCGGCCTTCCAGCTCCCCAGGTGCGGCAAGGCGTCGTCGGCAAGCTCGAGCCGATCGAGCAGCGCCGCCTTGTCCGCCTTGCGCCCGCCCCACAGCGAGCGCAGCAGCCACGGCCACTGGATCGCGCCGAACGCGATGACGTCGATCCGGTCGCGTAACGAGTGCGGCAAGGCATCGCCGATGTCGGGGCGGGCAAGGAAGTGCGTCGTTTCGCGACTTGTCATCCGCAGCCAACTAGTGACGGCGGATGGCAGTTCAGTGACGATAGGACGACTTGCGTCCGGTCGCCGCAGTTATGCGACGACCGACAACAGACCGTCAGTCGCTGAACGGATCGCGGATCCAGTCCACGCTGGCCCGGATACTGACCGACGAGAAGGCCGGGAATTCCTCCCGCGTCGAGGCGGGCCGGGCCCTGGGAACCATCGGAACCGTGTCGGGACCGCTGGTGGACGCGTTGCTGGAGACTCTTTCCAGCGGCGACGCCGCGGCTCGTGCGGCGGCGGCGGCGGCGGCGGGGAGCGTCGATCCCTCCCGCGGCGCGGACGAGCACCGAATTG
>CAYRQX010000060.1:18839-21514 GCA_964426485.1 uncultured Sphingopyxis sp.
GACAACAGACCGTCAGTCGCTGAACGGGTCGAGGATCAGGATCGTGTCTTCGCGTTCGGGACTCGTCGACACCAGCGCGATCGGGGTTTCGATCAGTTCCTGCACGCGCTGGATATATTTGATCGCCTGCGCGGGCAGGTCGGCATAGCTGCGCGCGCCCGCGGTCGATTCGTGCCAGCCGTCCATTTCCTCATAGATCGGCTCGACCTCGGCCTGATCGGCCGAATGGGCGGGGAAATAGTCGAGAATCTTGCCGCGGAGGCGATAGCCGGTGCAGATGCGGATCGTGTCGAAACCGTCGAGTACGTCGAGCTTCGTAAGGGCGATGCCGGTAACGCCCGACACCGCACAGCTCTGGCGCACAAGCACTGCATCGAACCAGCCGCAGCGGCGCTTGCGCCCGGTGACCGTTCCGAATTCATGCCCGCGCTCGCCGAGCCGCTGGCCGATTTCGTCCTCAAGCTCGGTCGGGAAGGGGCCGCTGCCGACGCGCGTCGTATAGGCTTTGGCGATACCGAGCACGAAGCCGACCGCGCCCGGGCCGAGGCCCGAACCCGACGCGGCGGTGCCGCTGACGGTGTTGCTGCTGGTCACGAAGGGATAGGTGCCATGATCGACGTCGAGCAGCACGCCTTGGGCGCCTTCGAACAGGATGCGCGCGCCGGCCTTGCGCACTTTCTTGAGGCGCTTCCACACCGGCTGCGCATATTCGAGGACATAGGCGGCGATTTCGCTGAGGTCGGCAACCAGCTTGTCGCGGTCGATCGGCGGCTGGCCGAAGCCCGCGCGCAGCGCGTCGTGGTGCGCGGTCAGGCGGTCGAGCTGCGGTTCGAGCTTGTCGAGATGCGCAAGGTCGCAGACGCGGATCGCGCGGCGGCCGACCTTGTCTTCATAGGCGGGGCCGATGCCGCGCCCGGTGGTGCCGATCTTGCCCGCGCCCGCGGCGGTTTCGCGCAGCGCGTCGAGGTCGCGGTGAAACGGCAGGATCAGCGCGCAATTGTCGGCAATTGCGAAATTCTCGGCATTGATGACGACACCCTGGCCGCGCAGTTTGGTGATTTCGTCGCGCAGCGCCCACGGGTCGAGCACCACGCCGTTGCCGATGATCGACAGCGTGCCGGTGACTATCCCTGAGGGAAGCAGCGACAGCTTGTACACCTGTTCGCCGACGACGAGCGTATGACCGGCATTATGACCGCCCTGAAAGCGCACCACGGCATCGGCGCGGCTGGCGAGCCAGTCGACGATCTTGCCCTTGCCCTCGTCGCCCCATTGCGACCCGATGACGGTAACATTTGCCATGATGCTGTCCTGCTGATCTGGGCCCCAAAACGACAGGCGCGGCCCGGCGCGGCCTTAGCGGATTTGGGCGGAGAGGCAAGGTGCGCTGGCATGAATTTGCGACATTTGCGGGCGAGATTGATACGTCCGGGACAATGGAGTTGGGCGATGACGAAGCAAAGCTGGTTTGGATATGTCGCGCTGGCCGCCTTCGCGGCCGCGAGCTTGAGCGTGCCGACACCCTTCGCCGACGCGCGTGAGAAGATGCGCGACCGACTGCGCGAGCGGCTGGCCGAGCGGATGGGGGCCGACCAAGGCCCGAAGGTGCCGGGCAGCGAGACGATTTCCTATGGCAGCGACGCGCTGCAAGTTCTTGATGTCTGGCGTGCCAAGGGCGCGCAGCGCGCGGCGCCACTGATCGTTTTCGTCCATGGCGGCGGGTGGAAGCGCGGCAGCAAGGACAATGCGACGGGCCGCTTCAAACCCGAACATTATCCGGCGCAAGGCTACGCCTTTGCCTCGATCAATTATCGGCTCGTGCCCGCGGCGACGGTCGAACAGCAGGCGGCCGATGTCGCGAGCGCGGTCAAGGCACTGGTGGATCGCGCGGGTGCGCTCGGCATCGACCGGCGGCGGATCGTGCTGATGGGGCATAGCGCGGGCGCGCATCTGGTCGCACTGGTCGGGACCGACGAACGCTATCTGAAGGGCGCGGGCCTGACCTTCGCTGACATATCGGGCGTGATCCCGATCGACGGCGCGGCCTATGATGTGGCGGCGCAAATGAAGGATGGCCCGCCGATCATGCAGAAAACCTATGCGCAGGCGTTCGGCGCCGATCCGGCGCGGCAAAAGGCGGTGTCGCCGACGCAGCAGGCGGCCGCGCCCAATGCGCCGCAATTCCTGCTGCTCTATGTGCAGCGCGCCGATGGTGTGCGGCAGGCCAAAGCCTTGGGCGCGGCGCTTGAAGCCGGCGGCAGCCGCGTCGAGCACGGCAGTTTTCCCGGCGAGGGGCTGAAAGGCCATGCCGAAATCAACCGCAGCCTCGGCGATCCGGCTTATGCGCCGACGGCAACGGTCGATGCCTGGTTAAAGCGGGTTTTTGTACGGTAGAACGGCGGCTTTGGGGTGGTGAGCCGCCAGTGCCGGTTTCGGCTATTCCGAGCCGGGGCCGCGATCCGGTCGGCGCATGCGCCGGGCCATCATGCCAAAGGTCAGGAAAGGTCAGCCTATTGCAGTGCCCCATTTGTCGCGCTCGACCAACAGATGACATCCGGAACCTGGCCGAATCCGGCATCCCGGCAGTGACCACTTTTACCTGCAATTTGAAAGAGCTGAGATGAAGGCTGGCACAGCGGAATAATGTAGGAAAGCACTTTTTTCAAAGGCGGATG
>CAYRQX010000061.1:0-20845 GCA_964426485.1 uncultured Sphingopyxis sp.
AAGAAATACAAATGCGAAAGGTCGCCGCATATCTGTTCGGATATCTCGGGCCGCGGCGCGAAACGATAGGGACACTGTGACCCCGCGCACGCTCTACGACAAGATATGGGCCGCGCACGCCGTCGCCGAGGATGATGGCGAGACTTTGCTCTATATCGACCTGCACCTGCTGCACGAGGTGACCTCGCCGCAGGCCTTTGCCGGTCTCGCGGCGGCGGGGCGGGTCGTGCGGCGACCCGAGCGCGCGCTTGCTATGTCCGATCATAATGTGCCAACCGCCGGACAGGCGGTAGGGCCTGCCGGGGTCACGGACGCCGAAGCGCGCGCGCAGCTCGAGGCACTGGTGGACAATACGCGCCGTTTCGGGATCGAGAATTTTCCGATGGGCGATCCGCGCGGTGGTATCGTCCATGTCGTCGGGCCCGAACAGGGGCGCTCGCAGCCCGGAATGACGATCGTGTGCGGCGACAGCCACACTTCGACGCATGGCGCCTTCGGGGCGCTGGCTTTCGGCATTGGCACGTCGGAGGTCGAGCATGTGCTGGCGACCCAGACGATCCGACAGCGCCGGTCGCGCAACATGCGGGTGATCGTCGAGGGCGGGCTTGCGGCACACGTCCACGCCAAGGATCTCGCGCTCCACCTGCTCGATGTCATCGGCGTCGATGGCGCAGCGGGTCATGTCGTCGAATATGCCGGCGAGGCGATCCGCGCGCTCACGATGGAGGGGCGGATGACGCTGTGCAACCTCAGCATCGAAATGGGCGCGCGGGCGGGGCTGGTCGCGCCCGATGCGATGACCTTCGCCTATCTGTCGGGGCGACCCGCGGCGCCCGCCGGAAAGGCGTGGGATTTGGCATGCGCGCGCTGGGCTGCGCTCGCAAGCGACGATGCGGCGCTATTCGATCGCGAAATGCGGGTCGATGCGCGCGATGTCCGACCGATGGTGAGCTGGGGCACGAGCCCGTCGCAGGTCGTCGCGATCGACGGACGGGTTCCCGATCCGGCCGCGCTGACGAGCGTGGAAGCCCGCGCGGCAGCGACTCGCGCGCTTGCCTATATGGACCTGACGCCGGGCGCGCCGATCGCCGGATTGCGGCTCGACCGCGTGTTCATCGGCAGTTGCACCAACAGCCGGGTCGAGGATTTGCGCGTCGTTGCGGAGGTCGTGCGCGGCCGCCGCGTCGCGCCGCATGTCCGCGCGATGGTCGTGCCGGGGTCGGGGCTGGTTAAAAGACAGGCCGAGGAGGAGGGGATCGACCATGTGCTGCGCGACGCCGGGTTCGACTGGCGCGAACCCGGCTGTTCGATGTGCGTCGGAATGAACGCCGACCGCTTGCAGCCCGGCGAACGCTGCGCCGCGACATCGAACCGCAATTTTGAAAACCGGCAGGGCCGCGGCGGACGCACCCATCTGATGAGCCCCGCGCTTGCTGCGGAAAGTGCGATTGCGGGCTGCATCGCGGCGCCTGAAATGCCGGACTAAAGCCCCGCTTCGAACCGCGTGATCGTGTCGGCGTGGCGCAGCGTGCGGGCGATGTCGTCGAGACCCTCCATCAGGATGCGGCGGTCGCCCGGATCGATCTCGAAATCGATCGCATCGCCGGACGCGAGCCGAATCTGCTGCGCCTCCAGATCGACTTCGATCGGCGCATATTGCCCGAGCAAAATTTCGTCGCGCAGCCGCGCGCAAATTTCGTCGGGCAGGCGGAGCAGCAAAAGGCCGTTCTTGCGGGCGTTCCCGGCAAAGATATCGCCGAAGCTTGGCGCGATGACGCAGCGGATTCCGAAGTTGGTAAGCGCCCACACCGCATGTTCGCGCGACGAACCGCAGCCGAAATTGCGGTCGACGACGAGTATTTGCGCTTGGCGGCAAGCGGCCTGGTTGAGAATGAAGTCGCCGCGTTCGCTCCCGTCATCCATAAAGCGCAATTCGCGGAACAAATGTTTGCCCAGGCCCGTGCGGGTCAGCGACTTCATATATTGCGCCGGGATGATCATGTCGGTGTCGACATTGGCGAGCGGCAGGGGGGCTGCGACCGCTTTCATCCGGATAAATTTCTGCACATCGCCTCCATTAACTTAGTATTCTAAGTAAAAGAATCGAGCGATCTTGTCCAACATTATCGCGGGGTTGGAGGGGTGGTGCGATGCAAGATGGCGATGAAGATGGTTGCCGCGCGAATCTTCGCGTCCTAAGGTTCACGCTTGCGCGGGTCGGCGCCCGGCGCCGCAACCGCGACAGGGGAGCAGGATTTTGGCGAAGACACCACAGGATTACCGGCATCCCGCCGAATATTACACCGATCCTGAGAACAGCATCGGCTATTTGGCGCGCGTCGTCTTCCGCTCCTTTTCGCGGCTGCTCGAACGCCGTACGCTGACGCACGATGTCTCGGCGGGGCAGTGGCGGTTCCTGCGCCAGCTGTGGCGCGAGGATGGCATCACCCAGCGTGAACTCAGCGAGCGCGTCGGCATGCGCGAACCGACGACAGTCGTCGCGCTGAAGGGGCTGGAAAAGGCCGGGCTGATCACGCGCAAGAAGACCACCGACGACCGGCGCAAGACCTTCATCCATCTGACCCCCCATGCCAAGAAGCTCGAACTGATCCTCGCGCCGATGAATGCCGAAATTCACGAAATCGCGACCAAGGGGATGACCGACGAAGAGGTCGAGGTGCTGCAACGGCTGATGCGCCGCGTCATCGACAATCTCGGCGATGAAACGCGCAAGCTCGCGGTGCTCTCCGACATCAAGGCTTGATCGCTTGCATTTGCGGCATATCCGGACAATAGATTAGTATACTAACCAATTGTCCGGGGAGGACCGATGACCAGCATCGCCGTTATCGTGGGAAGCACCCGCGAGGGGTCTTTCAACCGCGCCTTGGGCGAACTCGCCGCCGCCAGCCTCGAAGCGCAGGGCGCAAATGTGACACGCATCGATCTCGCGGCGTTCGACCTGCCGCTCTATTCGGCGGCGCTCGAGGCGGGCGCGTTTCCGCCCGATGCGCTAAAACTCAAGGCGCATTTCGCCGCGCAGCACGGCCTGCTCTTTGTCTCGCCCGAATATAATGGTTCACTGTCGCCGCTGTTAAAGAACGCAATCGATTGGGCATCGCGGCCCACGGGCGACGAGTCTCTTGTGGCGCTTTCCGCCTATCGCGGCAAGGCGGCGGCGATCATGTCGGCTTCGATCAGCCCCTTCGGCGGGCTGCGCGGGCTGATGCACCTGCGCCAGATATTGTCGACGATCCAGATGCTCGTGATCCCCGAACAGGTGCTGGTGCCGAATGCGCACACAGCGTTTGCCGAAGATGGCACCCTGAAGGAGCCCCTGCCGGCATCGCTCGTCGATATGACCGCCGGACGGCTGATCGCCGTTGCGAAAGCACTGGCAGTTTAGCCGCTGCGCCGCCTTGATGCCGGGACGTCGCGGACGATATTGTCGCCCCAGTCGGCCTCGAGCGCCGCAAGCAGCGCATCGAACTTGTCCTGTCCCAACCTGGCCGCGATTTGTGCGGTAAGGGCGTCCATCGAGCGCTGCGCATCCTTCCGCATCCGCGAGCCGAGGCCGGTCAGCGACACGATCATGTGACGGCGGTCGGCGGGATCGACTTCCAGCTGCACAATCCCGAGTTTCACCATCTGGTTGATCGTGCTGTGGATCGCCTGCCGCGACACACCCAGGTTGCGGGCGATGTCCGAAGGGCGCACGATGCCGCTGACGATATTCGTCATCACCATCGATTGCGGGCGATTGACGTCGGGCCAGCCGTGATCGTGCAGACGCGCCTGCAGCCCTTCGTCGAGCCAGCAAAAACGCTGAAAAAGGGCGATGATAAGCTGGTTTGTGCGCATATGACGCTGTGGTCGACCCCTGTGGTCGGCGGGGTGCCGACATCGCCACGCTAGAAGAGCGGAGCCGGCGAAGCAAGGCAGAGCGGCGTTGCAAAGGCAAAATGCTTAGTATACTATCTATTACAACGAGAATGGAGAGAGGGCCGCATGGACGGGTTGATGCAGAATGTGCCGTTGACGGTCGACCGGATCATCGATCATGCGGCGAACTGGCACGGCGGGCGCGAGATCGTTTCGCGCGATGCAGAGGGGCACGTCACGCGTTCGACCTATGCCGACGTCCATGCCGACGCGAAGCGCGTGTCGAACGCGCTGTCGGCCGAGGGGATCAGGCCCGGCGACCGCGTCGCGACGATGGCGTGGAACGGCGCACGCCACCTTGCCGCCTGGTATGGCGCGGCGGGGATGGGGGCGGTGCTCCACACGCTCAACCCGCGGCTGTTTCTTGAACAGATCGCCTATATCGCGAATCATGCCAGCGATCGGCTGCTGATTGCCGATCCGTCGACCGCCGATCTGGTCGAAGAGCTGTTGCCGCAGGTGCCATCGATCGAAAAGGTGATCTTCTTTTGCGACCGGGATTCGATGCCGAGGACGAGCTTTGCAGCGGTCGCGTTCGACGACTGGATTGCGGTCCACTCCGCCGAATATGCCTGGGGCGGCTTCGGCGAAAATGCCGCGTGCGGCCTTTGCTATACCAGCGGCACGACGGGCAATCCGAAGGGAGTGCTCTATTCGCACCGCTCCAACTATATTCATGCGCTGATGACGCTGCAGCGGGACGCGCTCGCGTTGTCGGCGCGCGATACCGTTCTGCTCGTCGTGCCGATGTATCATGCCAATGCGTGGGGCGTCGTCTATTCGGCGCCCGCGGTCGGCGCGAAACTCGTGCTGCCGGGGCAGCGGATGGACGGCGAATCGATCTATAATCTGATCGAGCGGGAGGGCGTCACCTATTCGGCGGCCGTGCCAACTGTGTGGCAGATGTTGCTGCAATATATGCAGGAAAATGGCAAATCTTTCACGACATTGGAGCGTGTGACGATCGGCGGATCGGCTTGCCCCGAATCGATCATCCGCACCTTCCGCGATGATTATGGCGTCGACGTCATCCAGGGCTGGGGCATGACCGAAACCTCGCCGCTCGGTACCGTATCGGTCCCCAATGCGTCTGTCGCAGCGAAATCCGGCGATGAGCAGATGGCGTATAAGCTTAAGCAAGGCCGGCTGCTGTGCGGGCTCGAAATGAAGCTGATCGACGATGCCGGCAATCGCCTGCCTCATGACGGCAAGACGCCGGGGCGACTGATGGTCAAGGGACCGACGATCGCCGGCGCATATTATGGCGGCGAGGGGGGCGATGTGCTCGACGCCGAGGGCTATTTCGACACCGGCGACGTCAGCACGATCGACAGCGAAGGCTATATGCAAATCACCGATCGCGCCAAGGATGTCGTGAAGTCGGGGGGTGAGTGGATCAGCTCGATCGAGATCGAAAATATCGCGATGGGGCATGATGCGGTGGCGAACGCTGCGGTTGTCGGCGTCGCGCATCCGAAGTGGGACGAGCGACCGATCTTGTTGTGCCAGCTCAATGCTGGGGCGAGCGCCTGCGCCGACGACCTCAAGGCCTATCTCGACGGCAAGATCGCAAAATGGTGGATGCCCGACGACGTTCTGTTCGTGGAGGAAATTCCGCTCGGCCCAACGGGCAAGATCGACAAGAAGGCGATCCGCGCGGGGCTCGAGGGGTATGTATTACCCTTCGACGTCGCCCGCTGATTCCAACGAAGACAGGAGAGACGATGATGGATCCGAACGGGACCCAGGGACTGGACGCGCAATTTATCGGGCGCGTGTCGCCGACCGCGCCACGTATTCACGCGGGCGGGCATCCTTGCCAGGGCATTTACTGGACCGATGCGGGCAAGCGCCCGAAGGTCGCGATCATCGCGACCCATTATAACGTCGATTTCTCCGAACATTATATCGCACCCTATTTCGCGCGGCAGGGGTTCGGCTTCCTCGGCTGGAACACGCGCTATCGCGGGTTTGAAGACCAGTTCCTGCTCGAACATGCGGTGCTCGACATCGGCGTCGGAATGAGGTGGCTGAAAGAAGAGGCGGGGGTCGAGCAGATCGTCATTCTCGGCAATTCGGGCGGCGGCTCGCTGATGGGCGCGTATCAGGCCGAGTCGATTGCGCCGACGCTGACCGATCGGCTGCCGTCGGGCGGGCAGGACGCGCTTGCGCAGCTGATCAAGGGCGACCTCTATATCAGCTTCAACGCGCATCAGGGGCGGCCAGAGGTGCTGACCGACTGGATGGATGCGTCGGTGATCGACGAGAATGACCCGACCCTGACCGATCCCGAACTCGATCCGTTCAATCCTGACAATGGCCCGCCCTATTCGGGCGAATTCATCGCGAAATATCGCGCTGGTCAGCGCGCGCGCAACCAGCGCATCACCGACTGGGCGAAGGCTGAACTCGCCCGGCTCAATGCGGCGGGTATTCCCGACCGCATCTTCCCGATGTTCCGCTGCTGGGGCGATATCCGCTGCGTCGATCCTGCGATCGACCCGTCGGACCGCAAGCCCAACTGGTGCTATCGCGGCGATCCCGCGACCGCAAACCGCACCCCGAGCATAGGGCGCGCCAACACGATCAAGACGTGGCTCAACATGTGGAGCCTGGAAATCTCACCATGCCAGGGCCAACCGCATCTCGCCAAGCACGACACCCCCGCGCTCGTCGTGCAGGGGACCGCCGATACGGGTGTCTTCCCGAGCGACGCGCGCAAGATTTTCGACTTTCTCGGCTCGGCCGACAAGAAGATCGAACTGATCCCAGGCGCGCATTATTTCGAAGATTCGATTGAAGAGCGCCAGAATGCGGCTGATCTTGTCGGCGCTTGGATACGGGAGAAGCTCTAGCGTGACGGCCGACGCCGACATCGTGGACGAATTGCGCGACGCCGGGCTGGTGGGCGAGGGCAAGGTTGTGCTCGAACCACTGACCGGCGGCGTATCGTGCGACGTGTGGAAGGTCGAGACGCCATCGGGGCCGATCGTAGTCAAGCGCCCGCTCGAACAGCTTCGCGTCGCTGCCGAATGGCATGCGCCGGTCGAACGGGGGCAAAGCGAGGTGCGCTGGCTCCGTCGTGCGCGCGGCGTCGATGTGCGCATTGCGCCCGAGGTGCTCGCCGCGCTGCCGACTGGCCACGCCTTTGCCATGCGCTTTCTGCCCGGCTGTCCGGTTTGGAAGGATGAGTTGGTCGCCGGCCGCGTCGACGTCGATTTCGCTGCTGCGGTAGGGCGGGGCATCGTCAAAGTGCATTCGGCGACCGCGAACAATGCCGCCGACCGCGACGCCTTTCCGAACGATGAGATGTTCCGCGCGCTGCGCGTCGACCCCTTCCTGCTCCATGTCGCGCGACAGGATGCCGAGCTGGCGCCTGCACTGAATGTAGTGGCCGACGACCTGATGTCGCGCAAGATTGCGCTCGTTCACGGCGACGTCAGTCCCAAAAATATCCTCGTCAGCGCCGATGGTCCGGTGTTCCTTGACGCAGAATGCGCGGTCTACGGCGATCCGGCATTCGACCTGGCTTTCTGCACGACGCATTTGCTGCTCAAGGCGGTGTGGCTCGGCGATGCGCGATTGAACGAAGCCGCCGCGCGGCTCGTCGCGGCGTATAGCGTCGGTATCGACTGGGAAGACGCCGATGGTCTGCTGCTCCGCGCTGGCAAGCTGGCGGCGGCGCTGCTGCTCGCGCGCGTCGAGGGCAAATCGCCCGCACCCTATCTGACCGACCCTGAACATCGGCGCATCGTGCGCGACCAGGCGCGCGCGCTGATCCTTGTGCCGCAGCCTCTCGATGATCTCGTCACCAACTGGAAAAGGACCCACGCATGACTTCGCGTATCGCCTCCGTCACCGGCCGCCAGATATGGGATTCGCGCGGTCGGCCTACCGTCGAGGCCGAGGTCGTGCTGGAATCGGGTGCGGTTGGCCGCGCCATCGCACCCGCGGGCGCCTCGCGCGGGGCGCATGAGGCGATCGACCTGCGCGACGGCGGACGGGCGTTTGGTGGCTTCGGCGTCGATCGCGCGGTCGCCGGGATCGGCTCGGAGATCGACGGAGCGATTGGCGGCATGGACGCGCGCGAGCAGGCGACGGTCGACGCTGCGCTCTGCGCGCTCGACGGTACGTTGAACAAGGCGCGGCTTGGCGCCAATGCCGTGGTTGCGGTGTCGATGGCAGTACTGCATGCGGCCGCAGCCGATGCGTGCGAGCCGATCTGGCGTTATATCTCCGATGGGCAAAAAGTCCGCATTCCGCTCCCCGAAATCCAGATTTTCGGTGGCGGCGCGCACGCCGGGCGGCGGACCGATGTGCAGGATTTCATGATCATGTGCCCGAAGGCGGGCAGCTTCCGCCGCGCGCTCGAGATCACCGACGATGTCTATCGCGCCGCAGGCAAGCTGATGGAGGCCAAGGGGCCGCTGTCTGGCGTCGCCGACGAGGGCGGATGGTGGCCGAATTTCACGTCGAACGAGGATGCGCTGGACACGCTGACGAAGGCGATCGAGGCGAGCGGGCACCGCGCGGGGGAGGATGTCTTCATCTCGCTGGATATCGCCGCGAACGAGCTGGGCGATGCTGATGGCTACAACCTTGCGCTCGACGATAGGCGACTGTCGGGCGAAGAGATGGCGGCGCGTATCATCGAGTGGACAAAGGCCTATCCGATCCTGTCGGTCGAGGATCCGGCGGGGCAGGATGACTGGACGACGATGGCGGCGGTCACCGCAGCGATCGGCGAGCGCGTCCAGATCATCGGCGACGATGTCCTGGTTACCAACGCCGCGCGCGTCGAGCGTGCGGGCGATGCCGGGGTGTGCAACGCTGCGCTGATCAAGGTCAATCAGGTCGGCACCGTGACCGAAGCGAAAGCGGCGCTCGATGCTGCGGTCGCGCGCGGCTGGGGCGCGATCGTCTCGGCGCGCTCGGGTGAGAGCGAGGATGTCACCATCGCGCATCTTGCGACGGGCTGGAATGCCGGGCAACTGAAGGTCGGTAGCTTCACGCGGTCGGAACGCATGGCGAAGTGGAACGAGATGTTGCGGATCGAGGAAGCTATGGGTGGTGACGCCGTCTTCGCGGGCTTCTCGGCTTTTGCTGGATTGATTGGTCGGATCGCGGCATGATCGTCCTTCACGCCCGCCCGAGCCCCGGTTTTCGCGAGGCGGTCGATGCGATCTTCGGCCCCGGCGTCGTGGTGCATGTCGACGAAGCGGCGCCGCTCGATGATGTCGCGGGAGAGATTACGGCGCTGCTTCACGTCCTCACGCCGGTCACGCCCGAATTCATCGCGTCGGCGCCGAAATTGAAGCTGATCCAGAAACTTGGCGTCGGGGTGAACACCATCGCGCTCGACGCGGCGCGTGGGTCTGGCGTCGCCGTCTGCAACATGCCTGGCACCAACAGCCAGGCGGTCGCCGAAATGGCCCTGTCGCTGATGATGGCGGTGCTGCGGCGCACCTGCTTCTTCGACGCGCGCACGCGCGCGGGCGATGGGTGGACAGCCGATCCGTCCGAACTCGACCGCGTGGGGGAGATTGGCGGGCGCACCGTGGGTCTCGTGGGTTTCGGCAATTCGGCGCAGCGGCTGGCGCCAGTGCTGGCGGCGCTCGGCGCGAAGGTCGTCTACACCGCGCGCAATCGGCGCGACAGCCCCTATGAATATCGCTCATTCAATGACTTGATCGCCGAAGCCGATATCGTTTCGCTGCATATCCCGCTTACCGAGGAGACGCGAGCGGGCGTCGATCCGTTCGCGATGAAGCGCGGCGCGGTGCTGGTGAACACTGCGCGCGGCGAACTGGTCGATCAGGCTCGGCTGGTCGAGGCTTTGGCGACCGGCCATTTGCGCGGCGCGGGGCTCGACGTATTCGCAGAAGAGCCGCTACCGCACGGTGACCCGCTGCTTGGTCTTCCAAACGCGGTGCTCGCGCCGCATATCGCCTGGCTGACGCCCGAAACGCTTATGCGCAGCTTGACCGTCGCGCAGGAAAATTGCCGCCGTCTCGCGGCAGGTGAAACCCTTCTTCATCGGGTGGTCTAATGTCACTTCCCATTATCCTGATAACCGGACAGCTTTTGACCGACGCCGTATGGCGGCCGCTGCTCGACGCATGGTCCGACCGCGAGGTGATAGTCGCCGACAATCGCAGCGACAACACGATCGAGGGTTTCGCGCAGCGCCTTCTCGACAATGCGCCACCGAAGTTCATCCTGATCGCGCATGCGATGGGCGGCTTCATCGCCTTCGACGTGATGCGCCGCGCGCCGGCACGCGTCGCGAAACTGGCGTTGATTTCGACGCTCGCGTCGGCCGATGGCCCGGCGCAGACCGCGCGGCGGCAAGGCTATATCGACCTTGTGGAAAGCGGGCGCTTCGATCAGGTCGTGGAGGAACGCATCCCGATCCTGTTTCCCGAAGACAAGCGCGGCGATGCGCGGTTGCTTGGGATCGCGCGGCAGATGGCGGCTGACACCGGCGCCGACACCTTCCTCGCGCAGCAGCGCGCCATCATGGCACGCATCGACAGCCGCCCGCGGCTCGGCGAGATAAGGGTGCCGACCTTGCTGATCTGGGGCGAAAAGGACGGCATCACCAGCCGCGCGCACCATGACGAGATTCTGGACGCGATTGCGGGGGCGCGGCTTGAAGTGATTCCCGGCGCCGGGCATCTGCCGACGGTTGAGGCGCCCGAATTGGTCTTGGCGCTGCTCACCGAGTTTATCGACGAATTAGGTTAGCTCCGCCCGCACCAGCGCCGTCCCGTCGACCATCGCCTTCAGCTTTGCCTGCGAATGTTCGCGGCTGTGATATTTCATCCCGCAATCGGGCGCGATCCACAGCCGTTCGGCGTCGACATAGCGCAGCGCCTCGCGGATGCGCCCCGCGACAACCTCTGGCGTTTCGACCTCGGGGATCGACAGATCGAGCACGCCATACATGATCGTCTTGGTCGGCAACTCGGCAAGGATCGCGGGATCAAGCCCCGGCTGCGCCGCCTCGACCGAAATCACGTCGATCGCCGACGCCTCGAGTTCGGCGAGGAAATCATAGGCCTTGGGCTTGGGTCCTGTCGCGCCCGCACCGTGATGCACCATCGCATAACCGAAACAGATATGCAGCGCGGTCGTCCCGCCTACCCCGTCGAGCGCGCGGTTTATCGCCTCGATCGCATAGCTGTTCGCTTCGGCCGCGCGTGCCTGCAGATAGGGTTCGTCGAGCTGGACGACATCGACGCCCGCCGCGAACAGATCCTTCACCTCGGCATTGACCGCATCGGCATAGTCCATCGCGAGCGACCGCGCGTCGGGATAATAGCCATTCTCGGCCTGCTGCGTCATCGTGAACGGGCCGGGCAGGGTCAGCTTCACCGGCTTGGCCGAATGGCGGCGGAGGAAGGCCGCGTCCTGCGCCTCGATCGGTGCGACGCGGCGGATCGGGCCCGAGACGAGCGGCACCGGATTGGCGTTGCCGGTGCGGTCGATCGCAGTGCCATGCTTCTCGCGATCGATCCCCGACAGCGCCGTGGCGAGACGGTTCGAATAGCTTTCGCGGCGCATCTCGCCGTCGCCGACGATATCGATGCCGACCTCCTCCTGATCGCGGATCGCCATCAATGTCGCGGCTTCCTGCGCATCGGCAAGCCAGGGTTCGGGGATGCGCCACAGCGTCTCGGCGCGCACCCGCGGGGGCAGGCTGGCCTTCAGTCGTTCGCGGTCGATCAGCCAGTCGGGCTGGGGGTAGCTTCCGACGATGGTTGTCGGCAATATGGGGTGGTCGAACAAGGCCATTCCTCTCGAATTTTTATCTGGCCAAGCATTTGCTTAGTATTCTATCTAATTCAAGTCGAAACGACGGTTGGGAGAGCAAAATGATCGATCTGGAGGCCATCCGGACGCTGGCGGATATTCCGGCGGCGCAGGCGCGGGTGCGAGGGCAGGCGACTGCGGTGAAGTTCGGGGAGCGCGAGACGAGCTTCGCCGAACTCGATGCGCGTTCGAACCGCGTCGGTCATGCGTTGATCGCTGCGGGCGTGGCGCCGGGCGACCGCGTCTCCGCGCTGACCAAGAACCATGACAGCTGGTATCCGCTCTTCTTCGGCGCCGCCCGCGCCCGTGCCTGTTTCGCACCGATCAACTGCCGCCTCGCCCCCGCAGAGATCGGGTTCATCCTTGGCGATGCGGGGCCGAAATTGCTGTTCGTGGGCGAGGATTTCTTCGACTGCGCGCTCGCCGCGGTTGCCGATCTGGCCGCGCCGCCGCGCCTCGTCGCGCTCTATGGCGCGCATCCCGAATTCGAGCCGTTCGAGGTGTGGCTGGATGAGGCGTCTGACGCCCCGCTTGCCGACGCCCCGCAACTGACCGACGATGTCCTCCAGCTCTACACCAGCGGCACCACCGGCTTGCCCAAGGGCGTCGTGCTCACCAACGCAAATTACCGCACCTTCCTCGAAGCAGCGACCGAGGTCGACGGCTTTGCCTATGGCGAGGACGAGACGGTGATGATCGTCATGCCGTTATTCCACGTGGCGGGCACGAATGTCAGCTTCTCGGGGCTGGCGCAGGGTGGGCGGCTGGTCCTCGTCAAGGATTTCACCGCCGCCGACGCGGTGCGCATGATGCGCGAGGAGGATGTCGCGCACGCCTTCCTCGCGCCGGCGATGATCCAGATGATGCTGCTCCAGCCGGACGCGAATAATGGCCCCTATACCCAGCTCAAGTCGATCGCCTATGGCGCTTCGCCGATCGCGGAGGATGTGTTGCGCCGCGCGCGCGCGACGTTCGGCTGCGACTTCGTGCAATTCTACGGGATGACCGAGTCTGCTGGCGGCGGGTCATACCTGTCTCCGGCGGCCCATGACCTGCCGGGTAAGCTGACCTCGTGCGGCAAGCCATGGCCGGGCGCCGCGATGGCGATCCTCGATGGCGAAGGGAAGGAACTTGCCGAGGGCGAAATCGGCGAAATCGCGATCCGCGGCGGCATCGTAATGAAGGGTTATTGGAACCGCGCCGCGGCGACCGAAGAGACGCTTGCGGGCGGCTGGCTGCACACCGGCGACGTCGGTTACCGCGATGCCGACGGCTTCTATTACGTCCATGACCGTATCAAGGACATGATCGTGTCGGGCGGCGAGAATGTCTATCCGGCCGAGGTCGAGAGCGCGATCATGGGCTGTCCTGGCGTCGCCGATGTCGCGGTAATCGGGGTGCCCGATGACAAATGGGGTGAGAGCGTGAAAGCGCTGATCGTGCCTGCCGCCGGCGTGACGATCGACCCTGCCAGCGTCGTCGCCTGGGCGCGCGAAAGGATCGCGGCGTACAAGGTGCCGAAGAGCATCGAGTTCATCGACGCGTTGCCGCGCAACCCGTCGGGGAAGGTGCTGCGCCGCGAATTGCGCGCGCCCTATTGGGAAGGGCGCGACAGGGCGGTGGGGTAGTGGGGAGGTCGGTTTTGGGTGGTGAGCCACCCTTGTCGGTTTCGGTTATTCCGAGCCGGGGCAGCGATCCGGTCGGCGCATGCGCCGGGCCATCATGCCAAAGGTCAGGAAAGGTCAGCCTATTGCAGTGCCCCATTTGTCGCGCTCGACCGACAGATGGCAGCCGGACCTTGGCCGAATCCGGCATCCGGGCAGCGACCGCTTTTGCCTGCCATTTGAAAGAGCTGACATGAAGGCTGACACAGCGGAATAATGTAGGAAAGCACTTTTTTCAAAGGCGGATGGCGCCTTCGGGGTGTCTCGACTTCGCTCGACACGAACGGGATTTAGAAGGCGGTTTGTCCGCTTCTGGTCGGCAGCGGCCATTTCGAACTCCGCCAAAAAAGAACCCGGCCGAAGCCGGGTCCAGGAGGAGTTCCCAATGGGTAATATCTTGGGACTGTCTATTCGGCGGGCACCGGGGTGCGGCCGGTGATGAGGCCTTCGCGCTTCGTACCGTCGGCTTGAACCGGGTCGTGCGCGACGTCGCTTTCGTCGAATTCCTTCGTCCACGCCGCAAATTCGAGGCACACGCCGTCGGGATCGAAGAAATAGACCGAGCGCACAAACACGCCGGGGTGGAGCTCATCGGTCGACTGCATCGGGCTGTCGTCGTGGTTCAACACCTTGCTGACGTTGATGCCCTTGTCGACCAGCCGCTGGTAATAATCGTCGAACTTGTCGGCGCGGACGTTGATCGCGATATGGTTCATCGACCCGTGCGCCGACACGAAACTGCCCTGCGTCGGCAGCGCGGCGGGGGCGGAGATGCCGGGAACCGCTTCGGGCGCTTCGGGGAACCAGAAGAAGGCGAGGCTGTCGCCATTGCCGATGTCGAAAAAGAAATGCTGGCCGCGCCCGCCGGGCAGGTCGATCGTCTTGGTCAGCGGCATACCAAGCGTGTCGCGATAGAATTCGACCGTTTTCGCCATATCCTTGCACACGAGCGCGAGGTGGTTGACCCCGCAAAATTCGAATTCGCTATTCGCAGCCATGATCCATCTCCTTGTGGTTCAGTTTACATTGGCGCTGGGGCGACTTTTCATCCGCTCGTACCAGCGCGCGACATTGATGTTCTCGGGGTCGATCGGCTGACCGACCGACACGCCGAAGTCGAGGAAGGCGAAGAGCAACAGGTCGGCGAGCGACAATAAGTCGCCGGCGATATAGTCGCGGTCCGCGATCAGCGGATCGAGCCACTTGACGCCGTCCTGCGCGACCGCCTTCAGCCCCGCCGCGGCTTCGGGCAGGCAGCGCATGCGCGTCGCGAACAAGGGCAGGCCTTCGGCATAACGGAAGCCGTTGGTGAGCGGTTCGCAAATCTTGATATCGACGCGGCGCGTCCACATGCGGGCGTTTGCGCGCTCCTCGGCAGTGGTGCCGATCAGCGGCGGCTCGGGGAACCGCTCCTCGAGATATTCGCAAATCGCGGTGATTTCGCAGAGCGTCGAACCATCGTCGAGTTCGAGCGCCGGGGTCTGCCCCGCCTGATTGACATCGGTGCAATAGGGCGCACGCCGGTTCTCACCGCCGCGCAGGTCGATTGTGACCTCGGGGATCTCGATACCCTTTTCGGCCATGAAGAGCTTCACGACGCGCGGGTTGGGGCCGATGGAGTTGTAAAATTTCATGCCCATCCTCTCCTTATTCCCTTTTAGCACTCAACGGATTAACCGTCAACTTAGTTGACGGTTAATCCCGCGCGCGGCCAGCGGACCCGATAGAGCGTGCCCGTGGTGGAAGCCGTTATAAAGGCATCGCGCCGATCGGCGCCGCCGAAGCCGATGTTCGTGATCCCGACATCGGGTAACGGCACGAACTGCGAGCCGCCGCCATCGGGGTCGAAAATCGTGATCCCGCCTTCGACCATCGTGCCGACGCAGATGCGCCCGCATTCCTCGATGGCCATGCTGTCGAGCAGGCGGAAGGCGGGCGGGGTGCCGACGAAGCGGCCGGGCGCCCACGGCGGCGGGGGTGCAAGCTTGCCGGGCGCAACGACATCCATGGCCCAGACGCGCGCCGTCATTGTCTCGCTGACGTACAGTATCGTGCCATCCGGCGAGAGGCCGATCCCGTTCGGCCCCATCATGTCGGCGCGCTGGCGGCTGATCTTCGATCCGTCGGCCGCCGCATAATAGATGGCGCCATGGTCGCGGCCGGTGTCGCGCACCTGGCCATGGTCGGTGAACCAGAAGCCGCCGTCGGCGTCGAAGACGATGTCGTTCGGCCCCTTGAGCCGCTCGCCCTCGAAACTGTCGTAGAGTGTCGTCACCGCACCGGTGGCGAGGTCGACGCGCTGGATCGACCCGCACGGAGCCGCTTGCGCCGCGTGGCCGGGAAACAGCAGGCTGCCGGCCTCGATCCACTCGAAACCGCCATTGTTGCACACATAGGCCGCACCGTCGGGACCGATGGCGAGCCCGTTCGGCCCGCCGCCGAGTTCGGCGACGACCATCGGGCTGCCGTCCTCCGCAACGCGCGTCAGCGTCCCGCGCGCGATCTCGACGAGCAGCACCGATCCGTCGGCCATCGGGACCGGGCCTTCGGGGAAACGAAGACCCGTCGCGACGACCTCGGGCGGGCCGTAATCCATCATCCCTGGGCGGGGCGCGGCGCGCTGAGGAAGTCGGCGGCGCTGAAGCCTTCGGGCGCCGCGACCTCGACGATCGGGTCTTCGCGCGCGTCATATTCCATGCGCAGCGCGCGGGTGATCACCGCGTGCATGTCATAAAGGCAGGTGATGTAGGTGAATTCGAAAATCTGCTCGTCGTTCCAGAAGGCCTTCAATTTGTCGAACACCTCGAGCGGGACGCGCCCGCCCGCCTGCGCAAGGCAGTCGGCATAAGCGAGCACGGTGCGTTCCTGCTCGTCATAACAGTCGGCAACCTGCCAGTGCGCGATGGCGGCAATCTTTTCCTCGCTGACGCCAAGGCCCCGCAGCGACTTGCAATGCTGCGAAAAGACGAACTGGCTGCCCTTGACCCAGCCGGCGCGCGTCTGGCCCAGTTCGCGCAGCACCGGGTCGATCGTGCGCGCCGGGTTGCGATAGACGGCGAAACCTTTGACCGCATGTTCGAAGATGTCGGGCGACAGCGCGAACACCGTCCACCAGTCGCCCGGCGTGCCGGTCGCGGTGCCGGGCTCGGCAACCGGATCGCGGTCGCCGAACAGGCGATTATAATAGGCAAGGACGGTCTCATCGGTGACTTCCGAGCGGGGAACCTGGCGCAGGACGGGCATGACTAACTCCTCAGGCGTTCGCAAATTTGCGGAATTCGGCGACATGTGCGCTGTCGAAATATTCGTCGAGCCGCGTGATCTTGCCATTCTCGACCTTGCAGATGATTGCGCAGGGCAGGCGAACCTCACCCTCATCATGGACGCGTTTACCTTTCAGCACATGTTGCTGGACGAAGCCGCCGGGAAAGGTGGTGAGCTGGCGGTCGGCATATTCGCGATCCTTGATCCGCGCGACCATGCCGGTGAGCGTCGCCGCGGTCTGCGCCGGGGTGACGATCAGTTCGTCGGTGTTGTGCCAGATTTCGGCATCGGGGGTGAAGCTGCCCTGCATCGTCTCGATATCGCCCGCTTCGATCGCGTCGAAAAAACGCTGCGCCATTGCACGAATATCATCCTGCTCAGCCATGATGCTCTCCTTAAGCTTTCGCGCCGAACATGCGGCCACCGTTGGCGGCGATCAGCCCGTCGATGTCGTCGCCCTTGTAAAGCGGGGTCGGCGGAGGGGCCGAAGGACGAGAGCATATCCCGCGTCACCAGTTCGGCCATCGCCTTCCATTCGGGGTGGGTGAAGATCCAATAGTCGCCGGCTTCGATCGCCTGCACGACGCGCGCGCCGACCTTGGCCGGGTCCATGCCGCTTGCAAGCACACCCTGCATCGCCTGGCTCGTCGCCGCCGCCTGGCCAACCTCGTTTTCGACGGGCCGCAGGTCGCGCGTCGTCTCGACGATCCGCGTCGCCGACATGCCGGGCATCAGCACCGAGATGTCGACGCAGGTTTCGGCCAGTTCGTTGCGCAGCGCCATCGCGATACCCAGCGTCGCATATTTGGAGCTGATATACGCGACCGAAATCGGCGGTGGCACGATCGCGACCATCGACGAGGTGATGACGAGGTGGCTCGGTTCGCCCGACGCCTTCATGTCGCCAAGGAAGGTGCGGCAGGCATAAAGATGCGCGTGCGCGTTGACCGCATAGTTCCAGCGCCACACGTCGGTATCATATTCGTCGAACGGCCCCGATCCGCCGCCGACCCCGGCGTTACTGAACAGGATGCGCACGGGGCCGAATTCTCGCGCCTTCGCGCCCGCTTCAGCCCAGCTCTCCTCGCTGGTCACGTCGAGCTGGAGGCCGACCGCGTTCGCGCCTTCGCTGCGCAGTTCCGCTGCTGCATTTTCGGCGCCCGCCGCGTCAATATCGGCGAGAATTACCGATGCCCCCTTCGCGGCGAGCGCCTTTGCGGTCGCGAGCCCTAGCCCGCTCGCACCGCCGGTGATGAAGGCGGTCTTGCCCGCAACGTCGGTCATTCGGCGAAGTCCTTTTCAAGGTGTCGCGTCATCGCATATTGGGCGATCCCTGCGGCGGCGGCGAAGGGCATCAACGCCATCAGCGCCCAGCGCAGGCTATCGACGCCGTGCGTGTCCTTCAGCGCGTCGCTGACGATTCCGGCGAACAGCGGGCCAAGCCCGAGGCCGACAATGTTGAACATCAGCATCAGCACCGCGGCGGCGGTCGCGCGGCTGCGTGGTGGGGTGAGGTTCTGCACCAGCGCGAGGGCGGGGGCGACATAGGCGGTGCATGCCGCCATCGGGACCAGCATCAGCGCGAGTGAGAGCTGCCATGTGTCGACGAGCAGCGCGGCGATGAAGGTCGGGATCAGCACCGCCGTCGCAAGCGCGGGGATCGTGCCATAAGCACGCGCCGACGTCTTGGCGCGGTGACTGACGAGCCAGCCGCCGCCGAGGATGCCGATGCCGAAGGTGATGCCGGCGGCGGGCGCGAACCATGTCGCCATCGCTTCCAGTGGCATCTTCTGCGTACGCATCAGAAAGGCGGGAATCCAGTTGAGCATGCCATAGCTGACGAAGGCGGCCAGCCCGCTGCCGATCATCACCATGCGCAGCGACGGGCGGCGGATGAACATCGCGAGGCTCTGGCTGAACGGCAGCGCCTCGTCGGCGGGTTTGTGCGTGTCCATCGCCCCGCGCGCGGGTTCGCGAACCAGCCAGATCAGCAGCGGTGCCACCAAAATGCCGACGATGCCGATCACGACGAAGGCGTTGCGCCAGCCGATATTCGCGGCAGCCCACGCGCCGAACGCCGCGCCGACGAAGACGCCGAAGGGGCCGTTGAGCGTGAAGATGCCGATCGCGAGCGGGCGCTGGGCAGGAGGGTAATAATCGGCGAGCACCGACAGCGACGGGGCGGTGCCGCCGGCTTCGCCCGCGCCGACGCCGAAGCGCATTAGCGCAAGCTGCCAGAAATTCGACGCAAGGCCGCACGCCGCGGTAAAGCCGCTCCACACCACACAAGCGATGCCGATCAGCTTGATACGGTTCCAGCGGTCAGCGACCATCGCGACGGGAACCCCCATCGCGGCATAGAAGAGCGCGAAGGCGAGGCCCGTGAGCAGGCCAAACTGGGTGTCGCTGAAATCCATCTCGGCGCGGATCGGCTCGACGAGAACAGAGAGCAGTTGTCGGTCGACGAAGTTGATCGTCCCGACCACGAACAGCATGACGAGTGCGACGTTGCGACGCAGCGCAAGGCCGCTGTCGGGCGTCGGCGTGCCTCCATCAAGGGCGGTAGCTTGCGACATAACTCTCCCCAAAACGCACGAGTCTTCTCGTTCGAAAAATACTTAGGTATTTAAGTTTATCTGTCAATGTGCTTTACGGTAACCCGACAAGAAGCGGGAGAGAAGAGATGGATATCAACGGCAAGACCGCCATTGTGACGGGCGCGGCGGGCGGCATTGGCCGCGCGACCGCGGCGATGCTGGCGGCGCGCGGCGCGGCGGCGATTGCGCTCGTCGACGTCAACGAGACGGGCCTGGCCGAGACTGCGCGGCTGGTCGAGGCCGCCGGCGCGCGGGCGAGCGTGCACAGGCTGGACCTGTCGGATATCCCGACGACCGAGGCCTGGTTCCGCACGCATGGCGACGTCGACATATTGCACAACAACGCCGGCGTCGTGTCGGGCCTGCCGCAATTTCCCGACGTCGACGCGGCGCGCATCCGCTGGATCATCGACGTCAATGTCACCTCGCTCGTCGCAGCGACGCAGATCGCGGTGCAGGCGATGAAGGCGCGTGGGGGCGGGGTAATCATCAACACCGTCTCGACGGTCGCGCTCGGCACCGGATTTTACGACGCGATGTATGCGACGACCAAGGCGGCGGTGATGATGTTCACCCGCTGCTGCGCGCCGCTGAAGGACGAATGCAATGTGCGCGTCGCCGGCATGCTGCCGGGGCTGGTGGACACGCCGATACTCGACACGACGGGCGCGGGCGGCAAGTCCGAATGGATGAAGACCGTGCTCGCGAATAATGAGGCGTGCGTGCCGGAGGATATCGCGGGCGGGGTGGCGATGCTGATCGAGGATGACAGCCTGGCGGGGGGAGACTGGGTCGCGGTGCGGCGGTTGGACGGCAAGATCGAATATCAGTGGGGCCATGCGGATACCGTATAATCCCCTCCCGCAAGCGGGAGAGGAGACCAATTACCGCGTCGGCGCCTCAAGCATATTCTTCCCGAACAGGTTCGACCACTGCTCCTCGGTCAGCACCGGGCGCGCGCTCGACAGGTTCGCGGCGTTCTTGACGTCGGTTCCCGCCATCACCGCAGGCCGCTCCCCGATTCGCGCGAACCAGTCCGCGACGGCGGGATAATCATCGAGCGTCAGCCCGATCGCACGGATCGCGCGCGTCCAGGGCCAGCAGGCGATGTCGGCGATGCTATATTCCTCGGCGAGATAATCGGCTTCGCTAAGGCGCCCGTTGAGGACATGAAGCAGGCGCAAAGTCTCGTTGCGATAGCGTTCGACCGGATAGGTCTGCCCCTCGGGCGCGTAGCGGATGAAATGATGCGCCTGACCCTGCATCGGGCCGAAGCTCGCCATCTGCCACATCAGCCATTGCTGTGCCTGCGATCGGCGCCGCGGATTTTCGGGAAGCAGCTGGCCGCTCTTCTCGGCCAGATAAAGCAGGATCGCGCCGCTCTCGAACACCGGCAGCGGCGCGCCGCCGCCGATGGGATCATGGTCGACGATCGCGGGCAGGCGGCCGTTCGGGTTGATGCGTCGATATTCGGCGGTCAGATGATCGCCCTCGAGCATGTTCATCGCGAGCAGCTGATGCGGCAGCCCCGTTTCTTCGAGCATGATCGAGACCTTGTGGCCG
>CAYRQX010000062.1:0-20547 GCA_964426485.1 uncultured Sphingopyxis sp.
GGACATTCTGGCCGCGGCGACCGATGGCAAGCGACAGCTGATCGTCGGGAACGACGACTTCGATGCGGCTGTCATCCTCGTCGATGACGACGCGCTGGACCGTTGCCGGCTGGAGCGCGTTGACGACGAAGGTCGCGGTGTCTTCGGACCAGGGGATGATGTCGATCTTTTCGCCCTGCATTTCCTGCACGACCGCCTGAACGCGGCTGCCCTTCATGCCGACGCATGCGCCGACGGGGTCGATCGAGCCGTCATAGCTGATGACGCCGATCTTGGCGCGCGAACCCGGGTCGCGCGCGGCCGCCTTGATCTCGATGATGCCGTCGTAGATTTCGGGGACTTCCTGCGCGAACAGCTTTTTCATGAAGTCGGGGTGTGCGCGGCTCAGGAAAATCTGCGGGCCGCGCGTTTCGCTGCGCACCGACAGGATCAGCGCGCGGACGCGGTCGCCGACGCGCATCAGTTCGCGGGGGATCTGCTGGTCGCGGCGGATGACGCCTTCGGCGCGGCCGAGGTTGACGACGATGTGGCCGAATTCGACCGACTTTACGACGCCGGTGATGATCTCACCCGCGCGATCCTTGAATTCCTGATACTGGCGCTCGCGATCGGCTTCGCGGACCTTCTGGAAGATCACCTGCTTCGCCGACTGGGCGTCGATGCGGCCAAGATCGACCGCGGGTAGCGGGTCGACGATGAAGTCGCCAAGCTGGGCGTCCTTCTGCAGCTTCTGGCCGGCGGCCAAGTCGACCTGCTTGAAATAATCCTCGACGGTCTCGACGACCTCGACGACGCGCCACAGGCGAAGGTCGCCGGTCTGGACGTCCAATTTCGCACGAATGTCGTTCTCGGCACCGTAGCGCGCGCGCGCGGCGCGCTGGATCGCTTCCTCAATGGCCTCGATAACGATGCCCTTGTCGATCATTTTCTCGCTGGCGACGCTGTTGGCAATCGCCAGCAGTTCGGCGCGGTTGGCGGAAATGGCAGTGGCCATCAGTCCTGTCCTTCTTCTTCCATTTCGTCGGCGCCCTCGGCGGAGAGCGGGACGGTTGCGGCAATCAATTTGTCGGTGAGAACGAGCTTGGCCGTGTCGATTGCGTCGAACGGCAGCTTATGTTCCACACCTTCCTTATCCGAAATCGCGACGACATCCCCGTCGATGCCGATCAGTTCGCCGTTAAAGCGCTGGCGCCCGTCGCGCTTTTCCTTCAGCGCGATCTTTGCCTCGTGCCCCGCCCAGTCGGCGAAGTCGCTGCGGCGCGTCAGCGGCCGGTCGATGCCCGGCGACGACACTTCCAGACGGTAAGCCTGGTCGATCGGGTCCTTGCCCGCCTCTTCGAGCGCATCGAGCTGCGCCGAAATGCGGCGCGACAGATCGGCGCAATCCTCGATCGTCAGCTGGCGCGTGTCGGGACGCTCGGCCATGACCTGCAACGTCGGATCGCTCTCGCCACCAAAGAAGGCGACGCGCACGAGCGCGAGGCCCATCGCCTCGGCTTCGGGCGCGATGATCGCATGGAGGACGTCGAGATCGGCCAATGAAATTTCCCGTTTCGGATGACCGGAAAGCATGCGGGTATAGCCGCCGCGGCCCGCGGCCCCGACGTCCCAACTGGCTAACCATGTCAAGAAGTAGGCCGCATATAGTCACGGACGGGTGAGTCGGCAAGGGGAGAATGCGGTCAGGGATTGAGCAGCCATCCGGCGATCCCGGCGGCGATCACCAGCGCGGGGGCGACCCATTTGCCCTTGAGCAACATGACCGCCGCGACGGCGCCGGCAAAGATCGCGACGCCCGCGACCGGGCTCGACACGCGCAGCGCGGTGGCCCAGCCCAGCTGGAGCAACGTCGCGGCGATTATGCCAACCACCGCCGCCGCGACCCCGGCGAGCGCGCGGTGCAGCGCCGCATTCTCGACGATCGCTTCCAGTCGCTCGAAAAAGACCATCGAAAAGGCAAAGGCGGGAAGGAACATGCCGGCGGTGATCGCGACCGCGCCCGAAAGACCGCCCGCGACATAGCCCGCGAAGGTCGCGAAGATGACGAGCGGCGCGGGCAGCATTCCCGCCAGCGCGACGCCGTCGAGAAAGCTTGCGTCGGACAACCAGCCACGCTCGACCGTATCGGCGCGGACATAGGGAATGGCGGTATAGGCGCCGCCGAAGGTGAGCAGCCCGCCCTTCAAACCGGCGATGAACAGCGCGATGATGCCTGCCTCGCTGGCAGCAAGATTGGCCTTCGCCGCTGGTCCGGCGCCCGACATGAGGAAGGCCAGGACGACCGCCGCGACAAACACCGCCGCCACCGCGACCGGCCGTGCGGCAAAGCTATAGACCAGCCCCGCGGCAATCAGCGGGATCCAGAACGGCACTCCCGCCAGCGTCACGCCGAGCGATGCCGCCGCGAGCAGCCACAGCAGCCAGTCTTCGAGAATATGCGTGCCGATCCGCTGCACCGCGCGCAGGATGATCGCGAGCACCGCAATCTGCACGCCAAGGAAAATGGGCACCATCGCCGGATTGCCGACGATCCAGTCCTTGTAAAGCCACGCCGCGCCGAGCATCAGCACGAAACCCGGCAGCATGAAGCCCAGCCCCGCAAGCAGCCCGCCGATCCGCCCGCGCGCGACCATCCCCAGATGGACGCAAAGCTCGTGCGCCTCCGGCCCCGGCAGGATCTGCATCACCGCGAGCAGGCGATTGAAGCGCGCCGGCGATATCCAGTGATCTTCCTCGACGAGCGCCTGCTTGACCATCGCGATCTGCGCGACGGGCCCGCCGAACGCAAGAAAGCCGAAGCGGAGGAACTTCAGGAACAGCTGGAGAAGCGAAAGCCGGGATGGTGAAGGCTCGATAGTCGTCATGGCAAGCGCGCTCCCTGCCGCAGTTGCGGCCTATGGAGCGGAACTTGGACACGCAAGCCGTCTGGACGGGCGTCCGCGGTGCCCGTGCTGTGACAAATAGCATGGCGGACGTGCGAGGGAAGAGAGATAAACTTTGCGTCCTTGAAGCCTGGAGTAAAAATTGGCGACGGCGTTCGGCCAGTTGCGGCCCTGCTTCCTTCCTTCGTCATTCTCGCCCCAACCAGACCCCTTGCCATTCCTTTGCCATGAGATAGGCAGCAGGCATGTCTTTCGATAGCGAAATCGAGGCGCTCGCCCACGACCATGTCTTCCTGGGCAAGCGGCATGACGAGAATGCCCGGCGCACCCTTTGGGTGGTCGCGCTCACCGCGGTGATGATGGTGGGCGAGATTGCCGCAGGCCTCGCCTTCAATTCGATGGCGCTGCTTGCCGACGGCTTTCATATGGCGACGCACGCGGGCGCACTCGGCATCGCTGCGATCGCTTATGCCTATGCCAAGCGCCACGCCCACGGGCGCCGCTACAGCTTCGGCACCGGCAAGGTCGGCGATCTGGCGGGATTTGCCTCGGCGCTCATACTCGGGCTGTTCGCGCTCGGTATCGCCTACGAATCGCTGACGCGGCTGTTCGATCCCAGCCCCGTCGCCTTTGCCGAGGCTACGATCATCGCGGTCATTGGCCTCGGCGTGAACATCGCGAGCGCGCTGCTGCTCGGGCACGGGCATAGCCATGACCATGGGCATAGCGGCGACCATGGCCACGATCATCATGACACCGCGCACGAGAAGGACAATAATCTCCGCTCTGCCTATCTGCATGTCGTCGCCGATGCACTGACGTCGGTGCTTGCGATCGCCGCGCTGCTCGGCGGGCGCTATCTGGGCTGGGTGTGGCTCGATCCCGCGATGGGGGTCGTGGGATCGGTCGTGATCGCGGCTTGGGCCTGGTCGCTGATGCGCGACACGGGCGCGGTGCTGCTCGACGCGACCGACGCCGCGATCGAGGCCGAGATTCGCGAACTGGTCGAAGGTCCGGGCGACGCGAAGATCACCGACCTTCATGTCTGGCGCGTCGGTCCCGGCGCGCATTCGGCGATCATCAGCGTCGTCGGCGCAACCCGCGAGGTCATTTGCGCACGGGTCAAATCCGTCCACGAGATCGAACATCTGACGGTTGAAATTCGCTGACTCCGCCCGTTACGGCTAGTCGATTCAATCCCGGCACGCCGCCAATTCTTGTTGAGTATTTTTGCAGCGAAGCGAGGCAATCGCAGGAAATTGCCAAAAACCTTGACTTTTTGGCAAAATAATTCCAATGTCCTCGGGCTAACGTCGCCTGCGACGGAAATTTGATGCCTACGGCTGATACTTCCCTTCACGCGCTACCAGCTCCTCCGGCGCTTTTGCCGGTTGATTATCTGTTTTTGTGAAAGGAAACATCCCATGCCGATCGGCACCGTAAAATTCTTCAACAGCGACAAAGGCTATGGTTTCATTGCCAATGAAGATGGCTCGGGCGACAGCTTCGTCCACATCAGCGCCGTCGAGCGCGCCGGAATGGCGACGCTGAACAAGGAACAGCGCGTTTCTTACGAGCTGGAAACCGACCAGCGCGGCAAGACTTCGGCTGTCAATCTTCAGCCTGCTTGAATGATCACCGGCTGGCGCCCCTGAGGGCACCAGCCGGACCATTCGCCGATGATTCGGCACCCGGGCTCGCGCAATCACCAGAGGACCATCCAATGGATATGAACGAGCTTTTCTACCGGCACCAAATGGCCCTGATGGCTAGCCCGTCCCTGCACGGCGCCAGCGCGCGCCACGCCGATTTCGATCTGTCCGGCCATTATGCCGACCGCATCGACGCCTATCGCGCCCGTCGCGGTATGAGCAAATATTTCCCCATAGCCTCGCGACACAGCGCGTCGCCCGTCGTCGGCGCCTAACCGGCCCGTTCGATCTCGATGTGCGACCATCGCGCCGCGAGCCGCTCTGCCCAGCGTTCATAGGGCCATGGGATCACCTCCTCGTCGAACCAGAAGAGCCGGTTCCCCTCCCGATCATAAAGATGCACCGCATCGTCGCGCTCATCCTGCCGGACGATGCGGATCTTGCCGATCTGCGCGGGATGGATGCGCCCTTCGTCGCCGCCCCGCGCCCCGATGCGCCCCTGCCACCAGACGAGATCGCCGGTCGCGGGATCGATGAAACTGCCGCGGTTGGGATTGGCGAGCATGTTGAGCCCGGCGCCAAGCGCGATGATCGCCCCGAACCCTTGCGCCAGCGGCACGAGCCATGGCGCGCATTCGCGGCCGTCCGCGCTGCAATTGTCGGCGGGGTCGATCGCCGATCCGGCCCCGAAGAAGATCAGCCCGACCAGAAGCAGCAGCCACATCCGGTAATCGGTCCGCGCGCTGCGTCGATAGGATGGGATCGCAGGGTCGGTCATGATGCGAGAATAGGCCCGCGTCCCAAATATTTGGCTAACAAATGCCCCGTCGTCGCGCCCGGCGGTTTCCGCCTGTGGAACGAACCGAAGCGATCGCAACATTTTATTGGCGTTTCAGCGTATAAGACAAGCGAAGCCCGCCCGCGCGAATCGCGGCGCTGACGGAATTTGACGCACGCATGAAGCCCGAATTGTCCCTCACCGCCCGCTCGACGTGGCGCGACCCGGTGCCGGAAAAACCGGCGGGGCCGGGGCGTGCGTTCTGGGCGGCGATCGTCGCGGTGGTCGCAGTGGCGTGCCTCGCCTTCCTGCTGTCGAGCGGTCAGTTCCGCCCGCCCGAGTTCTTCGGGCCGTACAGCGTGTCGGTGCCGCTGGACTTTCGCGCCTATGACCCCGAACGCTGGGCGATCATGAACGCCGAGGATTATGCGAACGCGTTGAAGATCGATCCGACGCTGCCCGACCCGAACAGCGTCGGTTATGGCGACGCCGCAGCGATTCCGCCCGCCGATCCCGCACTGCTGCGCGACGAAGCCTTTGTCGGGCCGCCGGCTAAAAGCTATGTTTTCCGCGGCGTCACGGCGCTCGACCGCGAGCGCGCACATTACTGCCTGACCGCCGCCATCTATTATGAGGCGGCGTCCGAAACCGATGACGGGATGCGCGGCGTCGCGCAGACGGTGATCAACCGCGTCCGCCACCCAAGCTTTCCCAACACCGTGTGCGGCGTCGTCTTCCAGGGGTCGCAGCGCGCGGGCGTTTGCCAGTTCACCTTCAGCTGCGACGGCGCAATGGCGCGGAGCCCAAGCAAGCCCAACTGGCTGCGCGCGAGCCGCATCGCGTCGGCGGCGCTCGGCGGATATGTCTTTCCGAAGGTCGGGCTCGCGACGCATTATCACACGCAGGCGATCTGGCCGCGCTGGGGCAAAAGCCTGGTAATGACCAACATCGTCGGCGCACATATCTTCCACCGCTGGCGCGGGCGCTGGGGTATGCCCGACGCGTTCCGCGCGCCCTATCTCGGCCGCGAGCCCGTGCCCGGCCCCTATCTGCCGCTCGCACAACAACTGGCGATCCTGAAGGGTCAGGGGCTTCCGCCCGGCGCGGGCCCCGTGCCGATGCTCACCGGCGCCGCCGCGCCGCTTCCCGATACCGCGGCGGCCCCGCTGCCTGGCACCATGATCCCCGCGCCGCCTGTCGCGACACCGCCCGTCGCCGCCCCCGCCGCGCCGATCTATGTCGATCCGCGGCTAAACCAGTCGGGTCAGATCCGGGAGGAGTTCCGCGGCAGCGGAGAGTGGAAACAGTGACGCAAACCGCCTAGACTGCCCGCTTCACGGACGGGAGGCCAGCATGGGACATGTCAAAGGCATCGGCGGACTGTTTTTCCGGGCGCGCGCGCCCGAGGCGCTGAGCGCCTGGTATAAGGAACGGCTGGGCATCGGCGCCGGCTGCAACGCCGACGATACCGGCCCGGTACACGAATGGACATGGAACGTCACGGCAGGTCCGGTCGTGTTCGCGCCGTTCAAGGCCGACACCGACTATTTCGCTGCCGACCGCCAGTTCATGATCAACCTGCGCGTCGACGATCTCGACGCCGTGCTGGTGCCGTTCCGCGAGGCGGGTGACGAGGTCATCACCAAAGATGAGTGGAACGATCCCGCGACCGGCCGCTTTGCGCGGGTGCACGACCCCGAGGGCAATCCCATCGAATTATGGGAGCCACCGAAGAACTGACTCCTATTCCCGCTCGCGTCGAGCGAAGTCGAGACACCGAAGGCGCATACGACCGATCGGCATCTCGACTTCGCTCGATGCGAACGGAAATTGGGTGGACCTTACCGCCCCTGGCTGCGCCAGCGTTTGACCACGCGCTCGAGAATTTCCGCCTCGCCGCCGGTTTCGCGCCACAGCTTCGAGAACAGCGGATCGCTCGACGCCGGCCGCTTTTCTTCCTCCAGCGTGTCGAGATAGACGCGAATCGGGATCGAAACGCCTTCGCCGCAGACGATGCATTCGCGGTTGCGCAGCGCCGGGATCGAATCGATGAAGCCGCGGGCGCCTTCGGGCATTGCGGCTTTCACGAAATGCTGGTCGCGCTCATTGTTCAGACGCATCGAGATGATCGTGCCGCACTGCGACAGCACGCCTTCGGCAAGGTCGGACGGGCGCTGGGTGATAAGGCCCAGCGACACGCCATATTTACGGCCTTCCTTGGCGATCCGCTCCAGGATCTTGCGGACCGCCTGCCCCTGTCCGGTGTCTTTCGACGGGATGTAGCGATGCGCCTCTTCACAAACGAGCAGGATCGGCCGTTGCGGTTCGCCGCGCGACCAGATCGCATAATCGAAGGTCAGACGCGACAGCACCGCGACGACCACCCCGGTGATGTCCGACGGCACCCCCGACACGTCGATGATCGAGATCGGTCGGCCGTCCGACGGCAAACGGAATATCTTGCCCAGGAAATTCGCCATCGTGTCGGCGACGAGCATCCCTGAAAACATGAAATTATAGCGCGGATCGGCACGCATTTCCTCGATCTTGCCCTTGATCCGCATGAAGGGCGCCGACGAGGTCGCCTTGTCGAGCTTGCCCATTTCGTTCTGGAGGATGTTGAGCAGATCGGACAATAGATAAGGGATCGGCGAGTCGACGGTGATCTTCGTCATCCCCTCGGCGAGCCTGTTCTTCGTCCGGGCCTGAAGCAGGCAGCGCGCGAGCACGTCGCAATCGGCCTGGCGGTCGCGCCCCTCGGCGGTGACGAAAACTTCGCAATGCTCTTCAAAATTCATCAGCCAATAGGGCATGGCGAGATTGTCGACATCGAACAGCGCGCCGATGCCCTTGAACGCCGCTGAATATTCGCCGTGCGGATCGATCATCACGATATGGCCCTGCGGCGCGAGTTCGCAAATCTTGTGGAGGATCAACGCCGCGCTCGTCGATTTACCAGTACCGGTCGAGCCGAGCAGCGCGAAATGCTTGCCCAGCATCGCATCGACATAGAGGGATCCGCGAATATCCTTGGTCGGATAGACGGTGCCGATTTCGACGTGCGCGCGCTCGTCGGCAGCATAGATCTGCTTGAGATCGGCGCTGGTTGCCGCATAAACTTGGCTCCCCGGGATCGGGTAGCGGGTAACGCCGCGCCGGAAATTATGGATACGACCGGTGATCTTCTCTTCTTCGCCTTCACCAAGGAAATCGATCGTGGCGATGATCAGCCCCTCGCCGCGCTCGTGCAGCTGCTGGTCGCGAAGGCTGGCGATCAGCCAGATATTGCCGACGCGGACCTTGACCTGTGCACCGACCTGCCCCGCCATCGCCACCGCCGCGTCGCTGGACGACGATAATTTCCCGATCGCGGTCGCGTCGAGCAGAATGCGCGATGCCGAACCCGAAATATCGACGACTTCGCCGATCATCAGATCGTCGCGATGATGGTTGGTGACGGCCGCAAGCGGCGCCACCGGCGCCGCTACGCCGCCGCCGGCCAGCCGGACGTGCTGCGCCGCCGTCGAATCCCCGGCGCTGAATCCGCCACCCTGCATGTCCATATATCCGCCCCGCCTATATTGTGGTCCCGGCTCGGTCTATCGCAGACGAGGGTAAATAGGCCGTGAACTTTGGCCTCAACGGCGGCGGAAGACCGCCGATGCACCATAGCCGAGCACCAGCGAAAGAAACACGGCGGACAGGCCGTAGAGAAATCCGTGCCGCTCCGCCGCGAGGGCGACGAAGCGTTCGAACCCGGCCTTGCGGATCTGGACGTCGCGCGAGGCCACGGCGAGTACGCGTCCGCGGCTGATCAGATAGGTTTCGGCGCGGTAGGTGCCGACCGGAACGCGCGCGGGCACGGGGATGCGCGCGCGATAGAGCACGCCTTCGGTGATTTCGACCGCGGTGGGGTTTTCGACGAACAGGCCCGAACGGCGATAAAGGTCGGTCAGCCCGGCCTCGAAACGCTCGAGCTTCTTCCCTTCCGAAAAACCGCTGGGCGACATCGACAGATTGGCGAGCCCGAGTTCGAAGATCGCCGCGGTCCGCTCATCGACCAGCTTGTCGATCGGACGCGACGAGCCGATCGCATAGAAACTTGGCGATGTGCGCAGGCGAATGCTGCTGGCGTTGACCCAGATGCCCGCGACCCGCCGCTTTTCGCGCAACACGATCGGTCGTACCGGCCCCTTCAGCACGACGACGATGTCGGCGCGGTCGTCGGGAAGGCGCTGACCGGGATAGAGGATCGCGCCGAACAACAGCAATTCCTCGCCGGTAAAGCTGTACTGAATGTCGATCGCGCGGCTTGACACGTCGGGCACCAGCCGCGGATCGGCGGCGTGGGCGGCGACCGGCGACAGCAGCGCCGCAAGCGACAGGAGCAAGGCGCGCGGCGCGCTCATTGCACGGTGTAGATTTCGTCGGGGCGGATGAAGAGGTCGACCCCCATGCGCAGCGCGACGAGCAACACGATCGCTGCGAGCGCCATGCGCAGATATTCAGGCTTCACCTTTTGCGCAAAGCGCGCGCCGAATTGCGCCCCGATGACGCTGCCGAGCAGCAGCAACCCCGCAAGGACGATGTCGACGGCACCGGTGGTCAGCGCATGGACCATTGTCGTCGCGATCGTCACGAACAATATCTGGAACAGCGATGTGCCGACGACGACCTGCGTCCCCATGCCGAGCAGATAAAGCATCGCGGGCACCATGATGAAACCGCCGCCGACGCCCAGCAGCATCGTCAGCACGCCCCCCACCATCCCGAGCAGCAGCGGCGCGAGCGGCGAGATATAGAGGCCCGAACGATAGAAGCGCCAGCGCATCGGCAGGTTCGCGACCATCGGATGGTGGCGCCGTTTGCGCGCAGGTGCGGGCAATCCGGCCTGCGCAGCGCGAAAGCTGCCCCACGCCTCGCGCCCCATGAACGAGCCGACGATGCCGAGCAGCGCGACATAGAGGATGTTGATCACCGTATCGATCTGGCCCCAGGCGGTGAGCAGTTCGAACAGGCCCGCGCCGATCAGCGAGCCGAGCAGGCCGCCCGCAACGAGCACCCAGCCCATGCGCAGGTCGACACCGCCGCGCTCAAGATGCGCCATCACCCCCGACACGCTCGCGCCGGTTACCTGCGTCGCCGCCGACGCCGCCGCCACCGTCGGCGGGATGCCGTAGAAGATCAGCAGCGGCGTGGTGAGAAAACCGCCACCGACGCCGAACATACCTGACAGGAACCCCACCCCCCCGCCGAGCAAGATGATGAACAGCGCATTGACCGACAGATTGGCGACAGGAAGGTAAAGGTCCATGGGCCCCGATTGCGCTCAGCGGCGCTGGAACTGCGCCGATTCCAAGGACCCTAGACCATTTTTCCGGCGTGGGGAATCGGCGGCGGCGCTAAATTTTCCGAAGATCAGAAGTCGGTTGCCAGGGTCAGGGCAAGCCCGCTTTCGGGGCGCGCATTGCCCGCGACACGCTGGCGCCATTCGAGCGCGATACGGCTGCCCTGGCCGACATCGGGAAGGCGGAGCGTCAGCCGCGGACCGACATCGACCCGCGCCGCGCCGGGCTGAACCGCCGCCGCCGCGAGCGCGCCGAGGCGCAACGATGTCTCTTCGGGACCAAGCCCGCGATCGACGACTATCGCCCCATCGGCAAAACCGTCGCGCCGCCGCGCACCCACGATACCCGCCTGCGCATAGGCGTCGAGCCGGAAACCGGCGGGCAGCGCGACTTCGGACACGCCGCCGCTGGCCATTATGGCGAGCGCGCTCCGCCCCTCTCTCCCAGCTGCGACGCGCTGTTCGATCGCGAGATCGACCGGCAGCTTCGCGAGCGGGGCGAACGCAAGGCCGAAGGCGAGCTCGCGCTGTTGCGGGCGCTGCACCGCGATGGTCGCGCGGCCATAGGCGCGAATGCGGCCGGTATCGCCGAAACCATGGGCGAGCCGAAGCCCTGCCTGGCTACCACCCAGCTGGCTCGCGCCGCCGATGGTTTCGGGCGCATTCCCCGATCCCTCGCGCAGATAAAGCCAGCCCGCTAGCGCCCAGCCTCCCAGCTGACGCTCGATCCAGAACGGCTTGCCCTGCCCCGGATCTACCTGCGCGGCGGGAGCGATGGGAAACCATAGGGGTCCATTCGCCACAGCAGCCGACGGCCCGGATTCACCGGGCAGCGGCGGCAGAAGGCGCGTGAAAAGCGCGAGACGAAGGCTGTGCAGATCGGCGCCGGAGCCGGCCGAAGCGGGTTCTCTTTCGATCGGGCTCGACCCTTCGGCCGATAGCAGCCCCCGTCTCGTGAACGCGTGCGACGCGCGCGCGGGCTGCGGCGGCCCTGCACGCGATGGCGCCGCAACGGCAAGCGGCGCACGATCCGGCCCGCCATCGATCGCCGCAAAAGGCGACGGCACGGCCCAGGGCATTATCGCCGAATCGGAGGGCGGCACGGCGCCGGGATTCCAGAGGATCATGACCCGCATCGCGATCCAGCCGCCGACGCACAGAAACAGGAAGCGCAGCGCCGGCCCGTCGCGCAGCGCGTCGACCCGGCGCGCCATCACCGTGCCGCCATTCTCACAAAAGCCTCATCGCATGGGACTTCATTCTCCAGATGTTCGGTCTTGTCCCATATGACTTCGCCCGATCGCAGCATTCGCCAATAAAGACCGATCGCGCGCCGCGCCGCGAGCATCGCGATCACATTCGAAAAAAAGGCGCGCGGCAGCGAACGCATCGCCTCGCCCACGCCGTACCAGCGCGCCGTGAAATGCCCGCGCATCGCCATGCGCCAGCACAGCATCACCGCATTGAAGGCTAGCAGCAGCCGCATGCCATCGCCGACGACGATCGCATTCCAGCCGAGCAGCCATTGCCCCGCCCAGCCGAGCGCCGTGAGCAGCACCCCGGCATAAGCCGCAAGGAGAATGAGCGCGGCGAGCGGCGCGCGGCGATCGCGCCACAACATCCAACGCGCGATCGAGGCGCTGCCCCCGCGACGGTCTTTGTCATCGCGCCGCGGCCCCGGCCAGCCGAGATGGTCCCACCCGGCCAGCGCGATCCCCGCGATCCAGCGCGATTTCTGCCGTACCGCCTTTTCGGCTCTGCCGGGAAAGGCGCCCCGCGACACGACACGGTCGCCCGTAGGGCCGACCGTGTCGACAAAACGGGTTCCAAGCCCATAAGCCCCTATGACCATGCCGATCTCATAATCTTCGGTCAGGCTGTCGCAGCGAAAAGGCTCGCCGCCGCGCTCGATTGCCAAGAGCGCCAGCGCGGTACGTGTCAGCGCGCAGCCGACCCCCGCCGACGGAATGGGCAGCCCGAGCCGCGAGCGAACGACCAACTCCTTGCCATGCGCTTCGGCAAATTCGTCGCCATAATGCCCGCCGACCCACCGTTCCTGACGTCTGATCAAAGGGACGACCGGAATTTGCACCATCGCATTGTCGCCCAGATAGCGGCGATAAAGCGCGAGTTCGCCCGGATGAACATGATCCTCGGCATCGTGAAGGACGATCGCGGCGAACCGCATGCCCTCGGCGCGCTCGTCCTCGGCGAGCGCCGCCCACAGCCGATTAAGATTGTCGCCCTTGGTCGTCGGCCCTTCGCGGCTGCCGACAACAAGCCGGAGTCGTCCGTCGCGCGCAATCAGCGGCGAGACAGCAAAAAGCGTCGCGGCGTCGTTCGGATAACAGCCAACATACAGGCGGAAATCCTCGCCCTCCCACGCGCCGAGCGTCCGTTGCAACATGGCGGGAAGTGCCTTGGCCTCGTCCCATGCGGGCACGAAGATCGCAAAGCTGCCGTCGACCGGCGGCGCGGTCGGGACCAACGACGGTCCGCGGCGGCGCGTCGCCAGCCACAGCGCATCGAACAGCAGGTCATCGAGTCCGAACAGCAGGATACCGACCGACGCAAACAGCATCAGTTCGTAGCTGGCGCCAAGCACCAGCCATTCCAGCCATGCGGTCGACAGCTCCACTGTGCTAGTCCGCCCCCATCGATGACCTGATGTCATCGCCGTCGACAGTGCTAGTGAAGAAGCTATATTTGTAAAGATTGGCGCGGGCCGTTAAGAAACCGTCAAATTCCCTGACAAGACAAGGAAATAGTTCACCCATGACCCGCAGTTTTCCGCCCCGTTCGGCATTGCGTGATTTTCTCGAGAGCGAGAGCGCGGGCGGCATGCTGCTGATTTTCGCAGCCATTTTGGCGATGATTGTTGCGAATTCTTCGTTCGGGACAGTTTACCACGACGCGATCCATGCCGTGACCGGCCCAATCCTCACCGACAAGCTTGGCCCGATGACGGTCCATCTGTGGATCAACGACGGGTTGATGGCGATTTTCTTCCTGCTCGTCGGGCTTGAGATCAAGCGCGAGTTCGTCGACGGTCGGCTCGCCAGCTGGGACCGGCGGCGATTGCCGTTCATCGCCGCCGCGGCGGGCATGGTGGTGCCAGCGGCGCTCTACATGGCCTTTGCGGGCGGCGAACCCGGACTGGCGCAGGGTTGGGCGATCCCCGCGGCAACCGACATCGCCTTTGCGATGGGGGTGCTCGCGCTGCTCGGCAAACGCGCGCCGACGTCGCTCAAGCTGTTCCTTGTCACCGTCGCGATCGTCGACGACATGGGAGCGGTCGCGATCATCGCGCTGTTCTACACGGCCGGGATCAACCTCATCGCGCTCGGCGCTGCGGCCGCGATCCTCGGCGTGATGTTCGCGTGCAATCGGAGCGGGGTGAAAAGCCTGGTGATTTACCTGATCCTGTTCGCGCTCCTCTGGTACGCAATGCTGCTTTCGGGCGTGCATGCGACGATCGCCGGCGTGCTCGCGGCGATGATGATCCCGTTCGAGCGCACGCCGGGCGCGCCCGACAGCGCAACCTCACCGCTTCACCGGCTCGAACATGCCCTCCACCCCTGGGTCGCCTTTGCGATCGTGCCATTGTTCGGTTTTGCCAACGCGGGCGTCGACATCAGCGGATTGACCGCCGAGCAGATATTTGCCCCGCTGCCGCTTGGTATCGCTGCAGGGCTGTTTATCGGCAAGCAGATCGGGATTTTCGGCAGCGTCTGGCTGTCGGTGAAACTCGGCATCGCGGGCAAGCTGCGCGGCGCGACCTGGTTGCAAATCTATGGCGTGGCGATGCTGTGCGGCATCGGTTTCACGATGAGCCTGTTCATCGGCGGCCTCGCCTTCCCGGGCGATGCGCTCCTGATCGAAGAGGCCAAGATCGGCATCTTGATGGGGTCGCTGGCGGCCGCGCTCGTCGGTTTCGCCATATTGCGTTTCGCGCCGCTTCATCCGCAGCATGATGCGGTCGAAAGCGAATCCAACGGCGAAATCGCCGCCGACGGCGATGTGCGTGACACCTCCGAAGCCCAGGGCTAAGCCGCTGGCCATGACCAAGCTGATTTCCCTGTCGCTGATCGCCACCGCCGTCCTGTCCGGCTGCGCCGCCACACGGGCCGGAGACTCTGCTCCCAATGCCGGGGTCGCGGCGCTCGACGTGCGCCGCACCGCCGCATCGGCGAAGGCGCTCGACGAAATCGCGGACGCCTATCTACGGCTCAGCCTCGAAATCGGAACGCATGAGCCCGGCTATATCGACGCCTATTATGGGCCGCCCGAATTGCAAAAGGCGGCCGAAGCGGCGCCGCGCGACAAGCCCGCCCTTGTTGCGGCGACGCGGGCGTTGATGGCAGAGGTCGATCTTGCGGCGCGACGGATTTCGGACCCGCTGGCCAAGCGCCGCGCCACCTTTCTCCGCGCGCAACTGCGCGCCGCCGAAACGCGATTGCAGATGATGCAGGGCACACGCTTCGCCTTCGCCGACGAAGCCGAGCGCTTGTTCGGTGTCCGCCCGCGGTTGAAGCCGCTTGCCAGCTATGACCCGGAGCTCGCGAAGATCGAAGCCCTCGTTCCCGGTGAAGGCGCGCTCGCCGACCGCGTCGAAACCTATCTCGACGCCTTCACCATCCCCAAAGACCGCCTGCAAAAGACCTTCGACGCCGCGATCGCGCGCTGCCGCGGCCGCAGCATGGCGCATATCCCGATGCCTGAGGGTGAAAGCTTTCGCCTCGAATTCGTCACCGGTAAAAGCTGGAGCGGCTATAATTATTATCAGGGCGGCTATCACAGCCTGATCCAAGTCAACACCGACCTGCCGATCCGCCTGTCGCGCGCGCTCGATCTCGGCTGTCACGAGGGTTATCCGGGGCATCATTTGCTCAACATGAAGCTTGAGGAAAAGCTGGTCAAAGAGCGCGGCTGGGCGGAATTCAGCGTCTATCCACTCTACAGCCCGCAAAGCCTGATCGCCGAGGGCAGCGCCAACTACGGCATCGACCTCGCTTTCCCCGAAAGCAGCAAGGCCGAAACCGAACGCGATATACTGATGCCGATCGCCGAAATCGCAGTGCCTTCCGACGATCGCTACTGGCAGTTGCTCGCGGCAATCAAGCGCGCATCGGGCGCGCGGCTCACGATCGCCCAGCAATATCTCGATGGCGAAATCGACCGCCCGACCGCGGTCGCGCTGACCCAGAAATATCTGCTGGTTTCGGAAAAACGCGCCGAACAATCGGTCAGCTTCACCGACCAGTATCGCAGCTATGTGATCAATTACGGGCTCGGCGAAGCGATGGTCCGCGCGCATATCGAACGCGGCAGACCGGGCCGCGATGCGATGTGGCGGCGGATGGAAAAACTGGTCAGTGAACCCACGCTGCCGTCGGATTTGCTGGCGCGATGACGCGTCAAATATCGACGACAATCTTTCCGAAATGTCCGTTCGCCGCCTGATGCCGAAACGCATCGGCCAGGCGGTCTAGCGGAAAGTGATCGCTGATGATCGGGCGAATGCCGTTCGCTTCGATCCCGGCGATCATGTCCAGCTGTTGCTGGCGGCTGCCGACCGTCAATCCCTGCACGCGCAAATTCTTGGCCATCAGCAGGCCGGTTTGCACTGGTCCGGCGAAGCCCGCTAGCACGCCGATCAGCGCGACATGGCCGCCGACGCGCGTCGCCATCATCGACTGGTCGAGCGTGCCTGCGCCGCCGATTTCGACCACCGTGTCGACCCCGCGGCCGCCCGTCAGTTCGAGCGCCTTGGCGCCCCAAGCGGGCACATCCTTGTAATTGATGAGGTCGTCGGCGCCGAGCGCCTTGAGCCGTTCAAGCTTTGCATCGGACGAGCTGGTCGCGATCACCCGCGCGCCGGCGGCCTTCGCGAATTGCAGTGCGAACACCGACACCCCGCCGCTGCCCTGCACCAGAACCGTCGATCCCGGTCGTGTCGACCCGTCGACGAACAAGGCGCGCCATGCCGTCAGCCCGGCGCAGGTCAGCGTCGCGGCCTCGGCGGCGTTGTAGCCCTGCGGAACGCGCGTGAACCAATGCTGCGGGGTCACCACCACTTCGCGCGCATAGCCGTCGATGCCGTCGCCCGGCACGCCACGAAACGCCGTCGCGGGCGGTGCGCCGTCGATCCAGTCGGGAAAGAAGATCGACACCACGGTGTCGCCGGGTTGGAACTGCGTGACCCCCTCGCCCACCGCTTCGACCGTCCCGGCGCCATCTGACATCGGGATGCGCCCGTCGGCGGCGGGGATCATTCCGACGACGACAGCATAGTCATGAAAATTGAGCGACGACGCGGTCAGCCGGACGCGAATCTCGCCCGCTGGCGGATCACCGGGGTCAGCCAGATCGACCAGCGTCAGATTGTCGAGTGACGCCGGTGCGCGCACTTGCATAGCTTTCATGGCAATATCCTTGGGTTACGGCTCAGGCGGCGGAGAGCGCGCCCGATTTCCACAGCAGAAAGGGATAGGTAGCGACGATCGCGATGAAGCTGGCCGAAATGCCCCACGGCACATCGCCGCTGCGCCCCGCCGCGACGAGCGGCGCGACAAAGACGAGCAGCCACAAGCTCTTGTAGATGATCTGGACGACCAGCAGTGGTGCGAACAGCTTTGGCATCGCGAGCCCCGCGACGCTGCACGCGAGAATCGCAAACCACAGGCTGCCGACGAGCAGGCGGAGCCCCGCAGACTCATCGACCTTGCCCTCGAACACGCTGGCGACCCCGCTGCCGAGGAACATGCCCCAGCAGACGGGAACGAGGATCAGGATGTTCGCGGCATAGGCAAGTCGGAGCAGCCCGGCGCCGTCAAACATGCGCCTATTCCGCCGCCATCGCCATCTCGACGCGCTGCGGGCCGCGGATCACGCCGCCGGGGGTCGGCCCCTGCATATTGCCGTCGCGGAAAGTGACTTCGCCCGACTTCACCGTCGCGACATAACCGTCGGCCTTTTGCAGCAGGCGCTTGCCGCCCGCGGGGAGGTCGAAGGCGAGCCACGGCTTGCCGAGTTTCAGCTTGTCCATGTTGATGACATTGAGGTCGGCGAGATAGCCCGGCGCGAGCACGCCGCGATCCTCAAGGCCATAGAGCAAGGCGGTGTCGCGGCACTGGCGTTTCACCGCATGTTCGAGCGCGATGCGCTTGCCCGCCCGGTCGCGCACCCAATGCTGGAGCATGAAGGTCGGCGACGCGGCGTCGCAGATCGTCCCGCAATGCGCGCCGCCGTCGGACAGGCTGTTCACCGTGTCGTCGGCATGCTGCAAATCTTCGAGGAAATTGAGGTTGCCGTCGCGGTAGTTGAGGATGGGGAAATAGATGAAGCCCTTGCCGTCATCTTTCATCAGCAGGTCATAGGCATATTCGCCCGGCGAGACCCCCGCCACCGCGGCGCGCGCGGCAATGCTTTCGTCCATCTTCGGCTCGTAATTGAAGTCGGGGTCCATTTCGAACTGCACCGGCCAGCCGAGCGCGACGATTTTCAGGAAATCGATGATGTCGCTTTCGGGCCAGACATTTTCCTCGGCAATCATCCGCGCCTTGAATTCGGGATCTTTCAGCTTGGCGAGCTGCTCGGCCCACGGCAGGTCGATGATCTCGTTCCACGCCGGCTTGAAGCGGAACGGGTGGACCGTCCCCTGCCACGCCATGATGATGCCGTTGCCGCGCAGTGCGATCTGCGCGACGATGTTCGCGCCGGTGGCATTCTGGCGCCGCATTTCCTCGATCTGTTCCTCGAGCGGCAATTCCTTGGCGATCGACTGCAACGCGGCAAAGGTCACCGGCAGCCCGGTTTCGCGGCTGAGATCACCCATCCACTGAAATTCGTTCCACTCGCGCTTCAGGTCGCTCGCCATTTCGAACACGCCATAACCGACGCGCCCCATCGCGCGGCCGATCGCGATCAGCTCTTCGGCGGTCGCAGTGGTGCCGGGAACGAGCTCGCCGTCGATCGATTTGTGGAGCACGGTGCGGCTGGTCGAGAAACCGAGCGCGCCAGCGCGAATGCCTTCCTCGACGATCCGCGACATTTCGGCGATGTCCTGTTCAGTCGGGATGGCGCCGGGCTTTTCGCGGTCGCCGAGCACGTAAGCGCGCACCGCGCCGTGCGGGACGTGGCACGCGACATCGACGGTGCGCGGCAGTTTCTCCAGCGCGTCCATATATTCGGGGAAGGTTTCCCAGTCCCACGACATGCCTTCGGCCAGCGCGGTGCCGGGGATGTCCTCGACACCCTCCATCAGCGAGATCAGCCACTCGTGGCGGTCGGGCTTGGCGGGTGCGAAGCCGACGCCGCAATTGCCCATGACGACGGTGGTTACGCCGTGCCAGCTCGACGGCGCCATTTCGGCATCCCATGTCGCCTGGCCGTCATAGTGCGTGTGGACGTCGACGAAGCCAGGCGTGACGATCTTGCCGCTCGCGTCGATTTCCTCGCGCCCCGCTGCCAGATTCTCGCCCACCGCAACGATGCGGTCGCCGTCGACCGCGACGTCGGCGACGAAAGGCGCGCCGCCCGAGCCATCGACGACCGTGCCGCCGCGAATCACCAGATCATGCATGTCCGTCTCCCGATTTTTTAGTTTCACGTCGAAACCTATCATCAAAATCGCGAGATGCAAATAAGCGGGCGAAGACGGCGCGATGCTGTTATATCGGCGCGATACACCAAAGGGAGTCGATGCCATGATCCGTCCGCTTACCCTCGCCCTGCTGCTCGCCCTGTCGGCGACCCCGCTCGCCGCCAAAGAAGTCGCCGCGACCGACTATGCCGCCGCGCTCGCCGATCCGGCGCGCCCCGCCGCCGACCGGACACGCGACGCGGCGCGCAAACCCGCCGAGCTGCTCGCGTTTGCGCAAATTGCGCCGGGCGAACAGGTCGGCGATTTCGTGATGGGCGGCGGCTATGTCACCCGCCTGCTCGCCGCTGCCGTTGGCCCGGCGGGCAAGGTCCACGCCTTCCAGCCCGCCGAGTTCATCGCGTTCAAGGCGCAATATGGCACCGACCAAGCCGCGGTCGATGCGGCCTATACCAATGTCGATGCTGTTGCCGGTCCGTTCGCCGCGCCCGCTTTCGCCGCGCCGCTCGACACGATCATCACCGTGCAGAATTTCCACGACCTCTATCTGAAACCCTTTCCCGAAGGCACCGGCGACAAGGCGAGCGCGGCGCTGTTCGCGGCGCTGAAACCCGGCGGCACATTGGTGATCGTCGACCATAGCGCCGCCAACGGCACGGGCACGACGCTGGCCGACAGCCTGCACCGCATCGACAAGGCTGCGGTGGTCGCGGCGCTGACCAGGGCCGGGTTCAAGCTGGAGGCCGAAAGCGATCTCTACAAGCGCGCCGACGACCCCCGCACGACGAATGTCTTCGACGCGGCCATCCGCGGCAAGACCGACCAGTTCGCACTCCGCTTCCGTAAGCCAAGATGATTTGATGACCAGCGACGACGAGGATTATGTCTATGACGAGGCAAGCGGTGAGTGGCTGTCCGCTAGCGAAGCGCGCGATCGTGCGGCGGCTGCATCGGCGGCGCCTGAGGTGCGCGATGCGGTCGGCAATCTGCTCGCCGATGGCGACTCGGTGGTGCTGGTCAAGGATCTGACGGTCAGAGGCGCGGGGCAAACGCTGAAAGTCGGCACCGTGATCAAATCGATCCGCCTGACCGGCGACGATCAGGAAATCGACTGCCGCCACGAGGGCATCAAGGGGCTGGTGCTCAGGGCCGAGTTTGTAAGGAAGCGCTAATCGACCGTCGCCCCCGCGAAGGCGGGGGAGACGGTCTTTCTTACCCCAACGTTCCCTTTCGCGGCCCGAGATATCCGAACAGATATGCGGCGACCTTTCGCATTTGTATTTCTT
>CAYRQX010000063.1:0-20185 GCA_964426485.1 uncultured Sphingopyxis sp.
ATGGGTGTCTCGACTTCGCTCGACACGAACGGGATTTAGAAGGCGGTTTGTCCGCTTCTGGTCGGCAGCCACCGCTTAGGTGGTGCTCGTCGCCTTCATCTGCGCCGCATAGCCCGCCTGCACCATCGCGCTCATCCGGTCGAACAGGGCATTGGGTTCGCTGCGGCGCAATTGGGCAATCGCGGCCTCGGCCCCCTCGGCGACGACCAGTTCGCGTGTCCCGGCGTCGACCGCAGCCAGCATCTGCGCCGCCGCATCGTCGGGCGACAGGCCGTTCTCGATCGCGGCGTCGCTTTCCCCGCGCGTGCTGCCGTCGGCATTGAGCGCGTTGCGGCTGACGTTGGTCTTTACCGATCCCGGCGCGACGACAAGTATCTTCAGTCCCAGATGCTCATTTTCGGCGCGCACGCTATCGTGATAGCCGATCAGTCCATGCTTCGCGGCGCAATAGGCGCTGCGCAGCGGGACGCCCGCAATTCCCGCGACGCTGGATATGGCAATGATCTGTCCGCCGCCGGCGCCGACCATGCGCGGCAGCAATGACTGCGTCAGCGCGATCGGGGCGAGCAGGTCCACCGCGATGATCTGTTGATAGACGGCAAAGTCGGTATCGATCGCAAGGCTGCGCTGCGAGATGCCGGCGTTGTTGACCAGCCCGTCGACGCGGCCCTGCCATCCCCACGCCTGATCGGCGATCGCGGGTAGGGCGGCATAGTCGGTCGCCTCGAACGGCAGGACCAGCGTTTCGGTATGGCAGTCGCCCGCGACGGCTTCGAGTGCCGCGACGTTGCGGCCCGACAGGATCAGCTTCGCCCCGCGCGCGGCGAGCGCGCGAGCCAGCGCTGCACCGATGCCTGACGACGCCCCGGTGATCCACCAAATTTGATCCTGCATAGCTGCTCCCGATCTATGATTTGGTTTCAACCTGAAACGGGTGCCGGGAGCCGTCAAGGTGCCGACCTACGCATTTCCGCGCAGGGGTGGCAATTTTGTTGCGAATCTGTTATAATAAATATCAACACGCCGACACCCTGCCTCTTCCCGCCGCTCGGGCTGGGGCACATTCGGCGTTTCCGATGGAGCCATATCCCTTGTCACTCTGACTGGCTAGCGCCGCCCGAATGCTCATCCCCCTCAATACGGAGGGCCGGATGACCCGGTGTTGTCGCAGTTTCCCGTCAGGGTCAAGGCACAGAAAGGAATTTGCATGTCCGTGAACACGCTCTTGTTCGAAGTCGGCGATTATGTTGTTTATCCCAAACATGGCGTGGGGCGCGTCATCGAATTGCAGCGGTCGGAAATCGCCGGCATGCAGCTCGAACTTTATGTCCTGCGCTTCGAAAAGGAAAAAATGACGCTTCGCGTGCCGACGAACAAGGCCGAAGGCGTGGGCATGCGCAAGCTGTCGTCGGACAAGACGCTGAAGGAAGCGTTGCAGGTCCTGACCACCAAGCCGAAGGTCAAGCGCACCATGTGGTCGCGCCGCGCGCAGGAATATGAAGCGAAGATCAACTCGGGCGACCTGGTGTCGATTGCCGAAGTGACCCGCGACCTGTTCCGCGCCGACGACCAGCCCGAGCAGAGCTATTCGGAACGCCAGATCTTCGAAGCGGCATCGAGCCGCCTCGCGCGCGAACTGGGTGCGATGGAAGAAAGCGACGAAAAGACCGCGCAGGCGAAGATCCTTCAGATCCTCAACGAGCATGCGCCGCTCTACTACGTCGAAAAAGTGTAATCGCGTCCACAGCGATGAAGGAAGGGGCGGTCTGGTAGGGCCGCCCTTTTTCTATGCCCCTCTCCCCCAAGGGGAGCGGGTTTACGGATAAGTCGCGCTGACGAAATACAGCCCGTCGGGCGGCGCGTTGAGGCCGAGCGCGTTGCGGTCGGCGGCATCGAGCGCCGCCTTCAAATCGCGCGCCGTCCATTTGCCATAGCCGACGAGCGCGAGGCAGCCGACCATCGAGCGCACCTGATGATGGAGGAAGCTGCGCGCCGCCGCCTCGATGATCAACTCGTCGCCGTGGCGGCTGACGGTCAGTTTATCCAGCGTCTTCACCGGGCTTTGGGACTGGCAATGCGCCGAGCGAAAGGTCGTGAAGTCATGCAGCCCGATCAGTTGCTGCGCTGCGGTGTGCATCGCATCGGCATCCAAGGGTCGCGCAACCTGCCACGACAATCCCTTGTCCCAGGTTAGCGGGGCGCGCCGGTTTACGATGCGATATTCATAGGCGCGACCGATGCAGGAAAAGCGCGCGTGCCAGTCATCGGGGACGATCTCGCACGCGACCACCGCGACGGGCGCAGGGCGCAGCTGCGCATTGAGCGCCTCGGTCAGCTTGAACGGGGTCAGCGGCTTTTCGATGTCGACATGCGCGCGCATCGCGATGGCGTGCACCCCCGCATCGGTGCGCCCGGCGCTGAAAACCTGCACGGTTTCACCAGTGAAGCGGTGGATTGCCTCCTCGATCGCCTGCTGCACGCTGGGGCCGTGCGCCTGCCGCTGCCAGCCCATATAGGGGCGGCCGTCATATTCGATGGTGAGGGCGAAGCGGGTCATGGCAACGTGGGCGGGCCATAAATAGGGACAGTTCCTATTTTTCTCGCAAGCGTTGATAAACCGCCGCAACCTGTTCTGGAAAAATAGGGACAGTCCCTATTTATTGCGCGCAGCCGAGTCATGTCAGCCGCGTGCCTGCCGGGATCGCGCGACCGCGCAGCAATTCGCCCGCCTCCATCGCGGGCTTCCCCGCGCGCTGGACCCGCGTCGCCCGGATCGCGCCGGGGTTGCAGGCGATGGTGAGCGCGTCGTCGAGCGTCGTGCCTGGGGCCGCGCCCGCGACCGTATCAGCCGGATGGACAACGTCGGCGGAGAGGATCTTGTACCGCTCGCCCTCCAGCTCGAAAAAAGCGCCCGGCATCGGATTGAACGCGCGCGCCTGTCGCTCGACCTGCACCGCGCTGACCAGAAAATCGAGCCGCGCTTCGCTCTTGTCGATCTTGGCGGCGTAGGTGACGCCGTCCTCGGGCTGCGGCACTGGCGGAAAGGCGTGAAGGTCGCTCAGCACGCGCCGCATCATCAGCGCGCCCATTTCGGCGAGTTCGTGCGTCAGCACCCCCGCGGTCTTGCGCCCGATCGGGGTCGGCTCGACCAACCGCATCGCACCGGTGTCGAGCCCGACGTCCATCTGCATAATCGTCACCCCGGTCTCGGCATCGCCCGCGAGGATCGCGCGTTGAACCGGCGCCGCGCCGCGCCAACGCGGCAGGATCGAGCCATGGACGTTCAGGCACCCCTCGCGCGGGGCATCGAGGATCGCGGGCGGCAGAATCAGGCCATAAGCCGCGACGACCGCAATATCGAGGTTCAGCGCGGCGAACGCGGCCTGTTCGTCAGCGCCCTTCAGGCTTTTCGGGGTGCGGACGGGCAGGGCGTGTTCTTCGGCCCACACCTGCACCGGGCTTTTCTGAAATTTCTTGCCGCGCTGCGCCGGGCGGGGCGGCTGGGTATAGACGGCCGCAATGTCATGCCCCGCGGCATGCAGCGCGGCGAGCGTCGGCACCGCAAAGGGCGGCGTTCCCATGAAAGCGATACGCATGGGTGCGGGCTTTGGCGGAGGTTGAGGGGTTGTGCAAGATTGATAGCTGGAGATTGGCGCGTCGCTACGCTCCTCGCAATGACGCCAAACCGTGTCATTGCGAGCGAAGCGAAGCAATCTCCAGCTATCAGCCTAGCCGCCCGTTAACTCCGGAAACAGGTCGCGCCACTCGGGATTCGCCATCGCAATCAGCGCCACCTTCTTGGCCCGCGATCCTGCCTTGATCTGCTTCTCGCGCGTGATTGCCGCATGCATGTCGCCGTGCATTTCGAACCACACCAATTTGTCGCAGCGATAGCGCGCCGAATATCCGCTCTGCTTTTGCCGATGATGCCACGCCCGCGCGATCAAATCGGACGTGACGCCGGTGTAAAGCACCCCATCTTTCCGGTTGGTCATGATATAGACTGCAGGCTGCCGTTCTTGACGCATGGCTGGAGATTGCTTCGTCGCTTCGCTCCTCGCAATGACGAATTGAGAGCGGTCGTTGCGAGGAGCCGAAGGCGACGCGGCAATCGCCAGCTATCGCCCTTGCGTGACCTTGCGCGCTACGCCAAACACCCACCATGGCGTCCACGGAAATCGAAGCCCTCGTTCAGCAACTCGCCCGTCTCCCCGGCCTCGGCCCGCGGTCGGCGCGGCGCGCGGTGCTGCATCTGATGAAGAAGCGCGAGTCTGCGTTCGTGCCGCTGCTTGCGGCGCTCCAGACGGTGTCCGAACGCCTCGTCACCTGCGGCATTTGCGGCAATGTCGACACGCACGACCCCTGCGCGATCTGTGCCGACCCGCGCCGCGACGCGCGGTCGCTGTGCGTCGTCGAGGAGGTGTCGGACCTGTGGGCGCTCGACAAGTCGCGGCTGTTTCCCGGCAAATATCATGTGCTGGGCGGGCGGCTGTCGGCGCTGGAAGGCGTGCGGCCGCAGGATCTGGCGATCGACGCCCTCGTCGCGCGCGTCGCGGCGGGCGGCATCGACGAGGTCGTGCTGGCAATGAACGCGACGCTGGAGGGCCAGACGACCGCGCATTATCTGGCCGAGCGGCTGGAGGGCTATCCGGTGCGGCTGACGCAGCTGGCGCATGGCCTGCCGGTGGGGGGTGAGCTCGATTATCTGGATGAGGGGACATTGGCGCAGGCGCTTCGGGCGCGGCGGCCGGTGGGTTGACGCGGGGCGTTCGAATTCATACCTGAGCTCCCATGGCCATCCTACCCATCATAGAAACCCCGGATCCCCGGTTGCGCGTCATTTCGAAGCCCGTCGAGACCTTCGATGCCGAGCTGAAGCAGCTTGTCGCCGATATGTTCGAGACGATGTACGACGCCCCCGGCATCGGGCTGGCGGCGATCCAGGTCGGGGTGCCGAAGCGCATTCTGGTCATCGACCTGCAGGAACCCGATCCCGAGGATGAGGAAGGCAAAAGGCTGATCCGCGAGCCGCGCGTGTTCATCAACCCCGTCTTTTCCGACGAGAGCGAGGAGCATAGCGTCTATTCCGAAGGCTGCCTGTCGGTCCCCGAACAATATGCCGATGTGACGCGCCCCGCCGAGGTCACCGTCGACTGGCAGGACGAGGACGGCAAGCATCATCAGGAACGCATGACCGGGCGGATGGCGACGTGCATCCAGCATGAGCACGACCATCTGGAGGGCATATTGTTCATCGACCATCTGTCGCGGCTGAAGCGCGAGATGGTGTTGAAGAAGCTGATGAAGATGCGCAAGGCGGCTTAGCCTGTCATTGCGAGGTTACCCGTCATTGCGAGGAGCGTAGCGACGCGGCAATCTCCAGCTATCGGTCGCGCGTTCCGATAGCTGGAGATTGCCGCGTCGCCTCCGGCTCCTCGCAATGACGATTTATCACCCCGCCTTTGCCACCGCCACCATCGCGGGGCGCAGCAGCCGGTCCTTCAACATATAACCCGCCTGCATTTCCTGCACGATCGTGCCGGGCGTCTGGTCGCTCGGGATTTCAAGCATCGCCTGATGCTGGTTCGGGTCGAGCGGCAGGCCGATCGCGGCGATGCGCGTGATGCCATTGCGTTCGAAGACGCTGAGCAATTCGCGCTCGGTGGCTTCAAGGCCCGTGATCAGCGGCTTGATCGCCTCGTCGGCGCGCTGTTCGTCGCTCAAGGCCGCGAGCGCGCGGCCGAGATTGTCGGCGACCGACAGGATGTCGCGCGCGAATTTGGTCGCGGCATAGGCGTGCGCGTCGGCGATTTCCTTGTCCTTGCGGCGCGTGACATTCTGCGTCTCGGCGCGCGCATAGAGCAGGTCCTGCTGAAGCGCAGCGACCTGTTCGGCGAGCTGTGCCACTTCGTCGTTGCCGCCTTCGGCGGGCGCTGCTGCCTCGGGGGCGTCGGTTTCGGGGGCGTGGCCGTCGTCGACCGGCGTGTCGTTTTCAATGTTCGTCATAAACCTATCGTATCAGTCTGGAGAGCGATTGTGCGGTGAAATCCACCATGGGAACGATGCGGGCATAGTTCAAGCGCGTCGGGCCAATGACCCCGACCACGCCGACCACGCGCCCGTCCGATCCGCGATACGGCGCCGCTATCACGGACGAGCCCGAAAGCGAGAATAATTTATTCTCCGAGCCGATGAAAATTCGCGTCGCGGCGCCTTCGCGCGCGCTGTCGAGCAACCCTGCGATCTCCTGTTTGGTTTCGAGTGCGTCGAGCAACTGGCGGACGCGGTCGAGGTCGCCGACCGCGCTCTCGTCGAGCAAATTCGCCTGCCCGCGCACGATCAGCACCGGACGGTCGGCGCCGTCGGACGACCAGATCGCGAGCCCGCGGCTGACCAGATCCTGCGCGGCGCGGTCGATCGCGATGCGTTCAGCCTCGATCTCATGGCGCACGCGCGCCATCGCTTCAGTGGGCGTCAGCCCGGACAGCCTCGCCGAGATATACTTCCCCGCCTCGACCAATGCCGAGGGATTGAGCCCCGGCGGAATGTCGATGACGCGATTCTCGACCGCGCCGTCGCCCGCGACGAGGACGACGAGCGACTGGTTCGCCGACAAGGGGACGAAGGCGAGTTGTTTGAGCACGCGCTCGTGCTTCGGCACGAGGACGAGCCCGGCGCAGGCCGAGAGCCCCGACAGCGCCGAGGTCGCCTGCGCGAGCGCGCTTTCGATTGGGCCGGCGTCGGACAGGCTCGCCTCGATCTGTGCGCGGTCCTCGGCGCTGGGTTCGGCGACCTGCATCATGCCGTCGACGAAGAGGCGGAGGCCCTGTTCGGTCGGCAGCCGCCCGGCGCTGGTGTGCGGGCTGGCGAGCAGCCCATATTCCTCAAGATCCTGCATGACGTTGCGGATCGACGCGGGCGAAAGGTTCAGCGCCGCGAGCTTTGACAGCGTGCGCGAGCCGACCGGCTGGCCGGTTTCGAGATAGGCGTCGACGACCAGCCGGAACACGTCGCGGGCGCGCGTGGTGAGTTCGGTGATCGGCGCGGTGGTCATAGAGGGGATTTAGGGATGGGGAGGCTGAAGCGCAATAAACCCTCTCCCCTTGCGGGAGAGGGGATTCGGACTCGCTCCTCCTCCGAACCGGCGCTAGCTTTCTCTTCTGGGGAGGAAATCATGACGACACCGCCGCTCGACCGCGACGATCCGCTCGACGATTTCGAGCACCGCGACATCGAATTGCTCGGACGCAGCCACCGCATCTACACGATGGGCAGCGGTCCCGCAGTGATCATGATGACCGAAATGCCGAGGATCAGCCCGCATGTCGCGCGCTTCGCGCGCTGGGTCCGCGACGCAGGCTTCACCGTCTATATGCCGCATATTTTCGGCAAGGATGGCGCGGTGCCGCGGGCGCCCCGCATGTTGTTCACGATGATCGGCGGCTGCATCAGCCGCCAGTTTCGCGCCTTCCAGGCGAATGAAAGCTCGCCCGCGACGCTATGGCTGCGCGAGCTCGCGGCGCAGGCGCACAGGGAGTGCGGCGGCAAGGGCGTCGGGGCGATCGGTATGTGCTTCACCGGCAATTTCGCGCTGTCGATGATGCTTGAGCCATCGGTTCTCGCGCCGGTGCTCGCCCAGCCGTCGCTGCCGCTCAACGATCCCGCGGGGATGCACATCGCGCCGGGCGAACTGGCGGCGGTGAAGGCGCGGATGGAGGCCGAGGATCTGACCGTGCTCGCCTATCGGTTCGAGGGCGACAAATATTGCAAGGCAGCGCGCTTTGCCGCCTATGAAGACGCGCTCGGCGAGCGTTTCATCGGCAAGGTGCTGCCCGACAGCGCCGCGAACCCCGATAGCCCGATGAAAAACCCGCACAGCGTCGTCACCATCCACCTGATCGACGAAGCGGGGCAGCCGACGGTGCAGGCGCGTGACGAAATCCTCGATTTCTTCCGTATGCGGTTGAGCGATTGACGCGGGCAGCCTAAGGGCCTCCGCAATCACCAATCGAAAGGATATCTCATGCGCCCCTCAGGCCGCGCGCCCGATCAGATGCGCCCCATCGGACTCGAAACCGAATATACCATCCATGCCGAGGGCAGCGTCCTCGTCAGCTTCGGCAACACCAAGGTGCTGGTGACCGCCAGCGTTGACGAGAAGGTGCCGTCGTGGATGCGCGGCAAAGGCGCGGGCTGGGTCACCGCTGAATATGGCATGCTGCCCCGCGCGACGCACACGCGCGGCAGCCGCGAAGCGGCGAAGGGCAAGCAGTCGGGGCGGACGCAGGAAATTCAGCGGCTTATCGGCCGCAGCTTGCGCGCCGTCGTCGATATGAAGAAGCTCGGCGAACGCCAGATCCTCATCGATTGCGACGTGATCCAGGCCGACGGCGGCACGCGCACCGCGTCGATTTCGGGCGCATGGGTCGCGCTGCGCATCGCGGTCGACAAGCTGCTCGCGGCGAAGACGATCGCCGAGGACCCGATCGTCGACAAGGTCGGCGCGATTTCGTGCGGCATCTATAACGGCACGCCGGTGCTCGACCTCGACTATGATGAGGATTCGGTTGCCGAGGCCGACGGCAATTTCGTGCTGACCGCAAAGGGCCAGATCGTCGAAGTGCAGGCGAGCGCCGAGGGCGCGACCTATGACGAGGAAGGCTTGCTGCGTTTGCTGCGGCTGGCGCGCATCGGCTGCGGCGAAATTTTCGCGGCGCAGGACAAGGCGACGGGGCGGTAATTTTCCTTCGTCACCCCGGACTTGATCCGGGGTCCACGCATTCATGGATGCCGGATCAAGTCCGGCATGACGAAAATTGAGGTGGTCGAATGGGTCATCGAAAACTCGCCCCCGGAAAGCTGGTCATCGCCAGCCACAATGCGGGCAAGGTGCGCGAAATCCGCGCGCTGCTCGAGCCCTTCGGGATCGAGCCGGTTTCGGCGGGTGATCTCGGCCTGCCCGAGCCCGATGAAACGGGAACGAGCTTTCGCGAGAATGCGCTGCTGAAGGCGCATGCGAGCGCGTCGGCGTCGGGCATGCCTGCGCTGGCTGACGACAGCGGGCTCGAAGTTGCTGCGCTCGGCGGGCGCCCCGGCGTCTACACCGCCGACTGGGCTGAGCGGCAGCCCTTCGAAGGCCCGCCCGGCCGCGACTGGTACATGGCAATGGGCAAAGTCGAAGGCCTGCTTGCCGAGCAAGGGCCGGACGTCGACCGCAGCGCCTGCTTTGTCTGCACCCTCGCGCTCGCATGGCCCGACGGCCATGCCGAGGTGTTCGAGGGGCGGGCCGAGGGCAGCCTGACCTGGCCGCCGCGCGGGATGCTTGGTTTCGGCTACGATCCAGTATTTGTTCCGGTCGGTAACACGCTGACTTATGCGGAAATTGATCCCGCGGAAAAGCATGCAATCAGCCATAGGGCCGATGCGTTTGCGAAGCTGGTCGCAGGCTCGTTTTGAAGCGGTCGGCCTGTCAGGGACGAAACCTGATTTTCCCATCGACTTCGATGAAGCGCGACTGATCTCCCTTTTTCCGCATGTCCCATAGCGCCTGTTTGCGGCATTCCGAATCATGGTTAATCCGACGCGCGACGAGCCTGCGCATTTCGTCATCGGCAAAGATCAGATCGTGGGCGCCGTCGATGCTTACGCCAAATTTCTCGCGGGTCCGTTTGACGAGCTGACTGAAATCCCGATTGACAATATCCATAGGTTCCTCCGGCATCACGGAGACAAACCTACTCATGCAGACAATCGCTGAAAAGTGACTATATCCCCGCCGATGGCCGAACCGCTCGCCCTTTACGTCCACTGGCCGTTTTGCGTCAGCAAATGCCCCTATTGCGACTTCAACAGCCATGTCCGCGAGAGCGTCGATCAGGCGGTGTGGCGCGGGGCGTTGCTCGCCGATTTGCGGCACGAGGCGGGACTGTTGCCGGAGCGCACGGTCGGGTCGATTTTCTTTGGCGGCGGGACGCCCAGCCTGATGCCGCCCGCGACCGTGGCGGCGGTGATCGCGGCCGCTGGCGATGTGTGGGGCCTCGCCGATGACGTCGAAATCACGCTGGAAGCGAACCCCAATTCGGTCGAGGTTGCCAACTTCGCCGACCTCGCCGCCGCCGGGGTCAATCGTGTGTCGATCGGTGTTCAAAGCTTCGATTCCGAAGTGCTTGAATTCCTTGGCCGCGCGCACAGCGACGATGAGGCGCGCCGCGCCATCGCGACCGCGCAGGAGCATTTTGCGCGCGTCAGTTTCGACCTGATTTATGCCCGGCCCGGTCAAGCGATGGCGGCTTGGGAAAGCGAACTCGCGGGGGCGCTCGCCTTCGGCACCGATCATCTCTCGCTCTACCAGCTCACCATCGAGCCCGGCACGCGCTTTGCGACGCTGGCGGCGAAGGGCGACCTCACCATCCCCGATGGCGATACAGCGGCCGATCTGTTCGACGCGACGCAGGCGATGACGCGCGCCGCCGGGCTGCCGCGCTACGAAGTGTCGAATCACGCGCGCATCGGGCAGGAAAGCCGCCACAATCTCGCTTATTGGCGTTACGCCGATTATGCCGGCGTCGGGCCCGGCGCGCATGGACGGCGGCTGGGACAGGCGACCGAGCGGCACAAGAAGCCCGAGAATTTCATCGCGGCAGTGGCGCGCAACGGACACGGGCTGAAGGCCGAAAGCGATCTCCCCGCGCACGAACGCGCGACCGAGGCGATGCTGATGGGGCTGCGGCTGACCGAAGGGATCGATCTGGCGCGGATCGAGATGCGGAGCGGGTTGGGGCGCGCGGCCTTTGTCGATGCCGATGCGGTCGCACGATTGGTCGATCAGGGGCTGATGGCGGAGGACGGCGACCGGCTGGCGGTGACCGACGATGGGATTTTGCTGCTCGACAGCATCCTTTCGGAAGTGGTCGAAACCCGATAGAGATCGCGGCGACTTTTCCAAGCGCTGCGCGAGCCAATAAATAGGGACAGTCCCTATTTAATTCGACCAGTCATCTGCCAGCGCTAGACAGGTGCCGATTAAATAGGGACCGTCCCTATTTATTGGCGATGGGATCGACATTTGGCGCAAGATTTGATCCGCGACTGGGATGCCCATCTGGCGCACGAGAAGCGCCGGTCGGAGCATACGCGCCGCGCCTATATCGCGACGGCCGAGCGTTTCTGCGGTTTTCTGTCGCAGCATCGCGGCGGCGCGGTCGATGCGCGCATGCTGAAGGCGCTGACCCCGAACGACCTGCGCGGCTATCTTGCGACACGCCGCGCCGAGGGGCTGGGCAATGCGTCGGCGGCGCGTGAATTGTCGGCGCTGCGCGGTTTCCTGCGCTTTGTCGGCGGATCGGGCGCGAATGTGCCGCAGATGCGCGGGCCGCGGGTCAAGAAGGGCTTGCCGCGCCCGGTCTCACCTGCCGAGGCTATGGCATTAGCGCAGGATGTCGAGGACAATGCGCGCGAGGGCTGGGTCGGCGCGCGCGATTTTGCGCTGCTGTTGCTGCTCTATGGCGCGGGACTGCGCATCGGCGAGGCGCTGTCGCTGACCGGCGCAGCGCTGCCTCTCGGCGAGACGCTGCGCGTGACGGGTAAGCGGAACAAGACGCGGATCGTGCCGATCCTTCCCGCCGTCGCGAGCGCGGTGTCGCGTTATGTCGAGGCCTGTCCCTGGCCGATCGCCAAGGACAGCCCGCTCTTTCTCGGCGCCCGCGGCGGGCCGCTGGCGCCCGGCGTGATCCGGGCAAGCGTGCGCTCGGCGCGGCGCGCGCTGGGGCTTCCCGAACGCACGACGCCCCACGCGCTGCGCCACAGTTTCGCGACGCATCTGCTCGCGGGCGGGGCCGATCTGCGCAGCCTGCAAGAATTGCTCGGTCATGCCAGCCTTGCCTCGACGCAGGTCTATACCGCGGTCGATGCCGCGCATCTGCTCGACATTTACCGGAGCGCCCACCCGCGCGCCTGACAGTTCGTCATCCCGGCGAAGGCCGGGATTACGGAAGGGATTAGCCGGTGCGCCGTTTCCAGGTGACGACGCGGTAGAGATAAACGGCCACGAGCGATCCGATCGCGAGGAGCGCAACGGGGCCGACAAAGGCGTCGAGGTTTGCGAACTTGCCCCCGAACCAGTTGCCCGCGCCGGCAAGCGCGGCGATCCAGATCGTCGATCCGGCAGCAGTCCATAGCAGGAATTTCGCCTGGTTCATCTTCACCATGCCAGCGGGCAGCGACACCATCGTCCGGGCGACGGGCATGAAGCGCGCGACGAAGACGATCACGGGGCCATATTTGAGGAAGAAATTGTGGAGCCGCTCGACCTCGGCCCAGTCGAGCGTCAGCCAGCGGCCGTGGCGGTCGATAAAGGGTTTGAGCCGCGCATAGCCGATCCAGCGGCCGATCCCGTACCAGACCCAGTTGCCCGCGGTCGTGCCCGCGACGGCGACCGCGACAAGCGTCCAGAAATCGAAATGCCCCTTGGCGACCGCGATGCCGCCAAGCCCCATGATCACCTCCGACGGAATCGGCGGGAACACATTTTCGACGAACATGAGGATGAAAATCCCCACATAGCCCCAGCCCTGGATCAGGTTCAGGATGAAATCGGTCATGGAGAGGGAACGCGCGGGCGCGTCAGCCGATCCGGCGGTTGATCGCGTCCCAGATCATACCCGCCGTATCGCTGTTGTTGAAACGGTCGATCGCGACGATGCCGGTGGGCGAGGTGACGTTGATTTCGGTCAGCCACTCGCCGCCGATCACGTCGATGCCGACGAAGAGCAACCCGCGGTCGCGTAGCTGCGGGCCGAGTACGTCGCAAATCTCCTGCTCGCGCGGGGTAAGTTCGGCGGCTTCGGCATAGCCGCCGACCGCCAGGTTCGATCGGAATTCGCCTTCGCCAGGCTTGCGGTTGATCGCGCCCGCGACCTCGCCGTCGACAAGCACGATACGCTTGTCGCCTTGGGCAACGCTTGGCAGGAATTGCTGGACCATGAAGGGTTCGGGCCACACCTGACCGAACAGCTCCACGAGTGCGCCGAGATTCGCGCCGTCGGCGTCGACGCGGAACACCGCCTTGCCGCCGTTGCCGTGCAGCGGCTTGATCACCACGGCACCATAACGGGCTTGAAAATCCTTCACCGCGTCGAGGTCGCGCGTGACCATCGTCGGCGGCATATACTCGGGGAAGTCGAGCACGAAGACTTTTTCGGGGGCGTTGCGCACCGATACGGGGTCGTTCACCACCAATGTCTCGCTGGCGATGCGTTCGAGCAGCCAGGTGCCGGTGAGGTAACCGAGGTCGAAGGGCGGATCCTGCCGCATCAGCACGACGTCGATGTCGCGGCCGAGGTCGAGCAAGATATCGTCCCCGAACTTGTAATGCGCGCCGGCATCGCGCTGCGCTTCGAGGATACGGTGCGCCTTCGTCGTCAGCCGGCCCGCCTCCCAGGTCAGGCCGCGCACGTCGTAATGATACAACTCATACCCGCGTTCGAGCGCCTTCAATATCAGGTGGAAACTGCTGTCGCCCCCGATATTGATATCGTCCATCGGGTCCATTTGTACCGCGGCGCGCAGGGTCATTCGATATTCCTCAGGGTTGCCAGACGTGGACCAGATGGCGTGGCAGGCGCCTCGGCGCAAGGAGCATCACGTCGATCCGTATGTCATCGCGCGGACCGGAGAAGCGCGGGCTGAGCATTTCGGCCGCCGCGGCAACTCGGCGCAGGCGATATGGGTCGATCGCAAGGTCCAGATCGGCGGCGCGGTCGCGCCATTTGACCTCGATGAATGCGATCGTTCGCCCGCGCCGCGCGACAAGATCGACCTCGCCGACGGGAACGCGGAGCCGTTCGCCGAGGATGCGCCAGCCGTGGAGGCGCAGCCACCAGGCGGCGCGGCGTTCGGCCTTACGCCCGCGCGCTTCGGCGGCGGCGCGGTTCAAGCCTGCTCTTTCAGTGCCAGCGCGCGCGCGTAGACGTCATGGCGGTCGAGGCCGAAGCGTTTGGCGACCGCCTTTGCGGCCTGTGCAACGGGCTTGTCGACCATCGCTTCGCGGAGCGCGGCATCGAGCGTGTCGTCGTCGGCGTCTTCCGCTACTGCTTCGCCGGGCGGGCCGACGATGACAACGATCTCGCCCTTCGGCGGCGCGTCGGCATAGCGCGCGGAAAGCTCGGTCAAGGTGCCGGTGACGCATTGCTCGAACATCTTGCTGATCTCGCGCGCGACCGCCGCCTCGCGATTGCCGAGCCCGTCGGCCATCGCCGCGAGCGAAACCGACAGCCGCGGCCCGCTTTCGTAAAAGACCAAAGTCGCGCGAAGGCCGGCGAATTCGGCGAGCGTATCGGCGCGCGCCTTGGCCTTGTTTGGCAGGAAGCCCGCGAAGAGGAAACGGTCGCTCGGCAGGCCCGACAAAGTGATCGCGGCAATCGCCGCGCAGGGGCCGGGCAGGGTGGTGACGTGCCGCCCCGCCGCGCGCGCATCGCGCACCAGCTTGTAACCGGGGTCCGAAATCAGGGGGGTGCCGGCGTCCGACACCAAAACGACAACTTCCTGTTCCATGCGCGCAACCAGCGCGGCGCGGGTGCGTTCGTCGCTATGATCATGATAGGGGGTCATCGGCACACGCAAACCCAGATGCGACAGCAATTTCGCGGTCACGCGCGTATCCTCTGCGGCAATCACGCCGGCGGAGGCGAGCGTCGTTGCTGCGCGTGCGCTGATGTCGCCAAGGTTGCCGATGGGTGTCGCGACGATATAGAGACCGGGCAAGGGAGAATCTGAGATGTTCGAATCTGGCATGACGCCGAAAATGGCAGAAACTGTCCTCCACTACCAGTTAGGCGCGCGCCAAAACAAAGCATCACCGCGTCGTCAGATGCTACGCGGGCTTGGCGTGATGGCGATGGCGGGGCTGCTCGCGGCGTGTCAGGTTGTTCCGAAGACCAATGGCCCGGCGACTCCGCCGCCGCCTGATCGGCCGACCGACAATGTCGGCCCCGGCCTCCCGACCGACACCGATCGCCACCGCGTCGCCCTGCTCGTGCCGCAGACGGGCTCGAACGCCGATGTCGGCACCGCGATCGCCAATGCGACGACGCTGGCTTTGCTTGATTCGCGGACCGAGCGCGTCCGCATCACCACCTATGATACGGCGCTCGGCGCCGCCGCTGCGGCGCGGCAGGCGGTCGCCGACGGCAACAAGCTGATCCTCGGCCCGCTGCTCAGCGAAGATGTGACCGCGGTCGCGCCGATCGCGCGCGAGGCGAAGGTGCCGGTGCTCAGCTTCTCGAACGACAGCGGCGTGGCGGGCAATGGCGTCTTCATCATGGGCTTCGTTCCCGGCCAGTCGGTCGAGCGCGTCGTCGCCTTTTCGCGCGCCAAAGGGCATCAGCGCTTCGGCGCGCTCGTGCCCAAAAATGTCTATGGCGACCGCTCGGCTGCGGCGTTCCGCGCAGCGGTGACGAAAGCGGGCGGCACGCTCGTCGCGGTCGAAAGCTATGACCGCAGCGCAACCGCGCTGACCGGCGCCGCACGGCGGATCGCCAACGCTGGCGCGATGGACGCGGTGCTGATCGCCGACAGCGGGGGCAATGCGATCCGCGCCGTCCCGGTGATCAAGACCACCGGGAACAAGCAGATCCTCGGCACCGAATTGTGGAACACCGATGCGGCGCTCGGCAGCAATGCCGTGATGCGCGGGGCTTGGTTCGCCAGCGTCTCCGACGGCCTCTATGGCCAGCTCGCGACCAAATATCGCGCCCGTTTCGGCAGGGCGCCGTACCGGCTTGCCAGCCTGGGGTATGATTCCGTGCTGCTGACCGTGCGCATCGCGCGTGATTGGAAACCGGGCACCAGCTTCCCCGCGAACCGCCTGCTTGCCGCCGACGGTTTCGGCGGCATCGACGGCATCTTCCGCTTCAGCAATCGGGGCATCGCCGAGCGCGCGCTAGAGGTCAGCGAAATCGGCGCGGGCGGCTTTCGCGTCGTCGATCCCGCGCCGACAAAATGGTAACGGCCGAATGACAGTGGCAGAGCGGCCACAGTCGGCCCGAAAAGCGTTATAGGGTGAGCGAGGCGCTCTTTACGACGGCGCCATCATCACTATATGACCTTCACGCGTGTTTTTGCGTCGATGCTGCACGCCCTTTATAAACGACTCAGGAGATATAGTTATACCACCGCCCATGACCCGTCGCCCAATGGCACCGATGCCGCCGAAAAACGGCCCGCGTTACAATGAATTTATCGCCTCCCCCAAAGTCCGCGTGATCGACGAGGAAGGCGAAAATCTGGGCGTGATGCTGACGGCCGAAGCGATTGAGCAGGCGGCGTCCGTCGGGCTGGACCTGGTTGAAGTATCTCCGAACGCCGATCCGCCGGTGTGCAAGTTCCTCGACGTCGGCAAGTTCAAATATGAGGCGCAGAAAAAGGCGAACCTCGCGCGCAAGAGCCAGAAGACGCAGGAAATCAAAGAGATCAAGATGCGTCCGAATATCGACGATCATGATTTCGACGTGAAGATGCGCAAGGTTTTCGACTTCCTCGAGGAAGGCGACAAGGTCAAGATGACGATGCGTTTCCGCGGCCGCGAAATGAGCCATACGCAGCTCGGTTTGAACGTGCTCCAGCGCGTTGCCGAACTGACGTCGGAAATCGCGAAGGTCGAGGCGCATCCGCGCACCGAAGGCCGTCAGATGCTGATGGTGATCGCGCCCAAATAAGCGCGTCCGGTTCAGCCGATACGAAATATGAGGGCGGTCGTTCCGATGGGGCGGCCGCCCTTTTCGTATCGGCGCTCGATCATCCTGACGTCGCCCACCGCCGAAACCGCGACCAGTGTCGAGGCGCGCGTGCCATAGACGTCGCCGCGCAGGAACAGCGCGGGGTCGTCTTCCGCCATCAGCGTATCGAGCAAGCCTTCGGGGTCGCTCCGCGCGTCGACCACCGCCGCCAGCGCGGCGCGCAGCCGTTCGGCACGGGGGCAGGGCGCATCGACGGGTTCGTTGGCGAGCGCGTGGACGCCGGGATCGAGCGGCATGATCAGCGGCACCGGCCGGTTGGTGAGCAGCCGCGTGCTGCCGCCGCCAACGGCAAAGAGGTTGAATGGGTTGAACCGCGGCAAGTCTTCGGCTGCGGGATCGGCGAAGCGCCCTTCGCTGCCCAGCATGTCGACGACGAGTGCGCCGCGCGACTCCTTGGCGGGGTCGGGCATCGCGCCGCGCACATTGGTCACGACCACGGCGCGGCCGCTGGGGGGATGAACGCCGAGCCATGTCCCGCCCGCCTGGAGGTCGCGGCCCGCAACGATCCCGCTGCCGTCGTCCCATTCGGCGAGCGGCGCCGCAGGGCGCGCGTAGAATTCATCGCGATTGCCGATGAGGATGAGGGGCCAGTCGGGATGGACCTGGTGGGCAAGGGCGACGACGCACATGATCTGTCTATCGCCCGGCGGCGGCGGTTTGCCAAGGCCGCAGCCCTGGTCAGTCCAGCTGCGCCGTTGCTGTATTATGACACTATATCACATCATTGATAGCGACCGCAAAAAATGATAGCTTCGCCTGATCTTTCTGGAGGGGGAGACGAATATGACCGAAGCTGTGAAAACGCCGTGGCACCTGTGGGCCGTCGGTATCCTGTCGTTCCTGTGGCACTGCATTCCGGTTTCCGACTATGTCGGCTTCAAGACCAAGGCGGCCTGGTATGTGGAAAGTTCAGGCCTGAAGCCGGAGCAGATTGCGTGGATCGACGCCTATCCGGTTTGGGCGGATATCGGCTGGGCGCTCGGCGTCTGGGGTGCGATGGCCGGTACCCTGCTGCTGCTGCTCCGTAACCGACACGCCGTCACCGCTTTTCTCGTCTCGCTGATCGGCCTTGCGCTGATGAGCCTTTATCAGGTCGGGATGCAGGCGGCGCAATATCAGACGCTGTTCGGAGAGAGCGTTTTGATGTTCCTCGGCGTGATCTGGGCCGTTGCCATCGCGCTCTATTTCTACGCGCGCGCGATGAAGGCAAAGGCTGTGCTGCGGTAAGTGCGTCCGTTTTTGGGGCGGGGAACGGCCGTTCGCTCACCCTCTTTCGTCATCCAGGATTTAATCCGGGATCCATAGCTGCACCCAGTCATAACTACCGCGCCCGAATGAAATCGCGCACGTCGGCCGACAATTTGTGGCGATCCTCGTCACGGATATACATCATGTGGCCCGCGCCATAATAGGTGTAACTGATGCGATCCTGCGGGATGCCCGTGCGTGACAGCGCATATTCGGCGGCAAAAAACGGCGTGGCGAAATCATAATAGCCCTGCGCGACAAGCACTTTCAGCCCCGAATTCTCGCGCAGCGCCTGCCCGATATAGGGCGCGACGTTCAGATAAGAGTTGGTATCGCGGTCGCCGATCCGCCAATCCCACTGGCCGCCGATCCGGCCGATCGACTGATATTCGCGGTCGGTCTTGAAACCCAGCCCGTCGCGGCTCCAGCTGTTGATCGCGGCGGTATAACTCGCGTCGATGCCATAGAAGCTGGGGTCATTGTCGGGACCTTCGCCCGCGCTGTCATAATCCTTGCCCGTATAGCGGCTGTCGAGGCGGCCGACGGTCAGCCCGCGGTCGCGGAGCAGTTCCTTGTAGAAACGGTTCGGCGTGACGCGGAGGTCGGCGCTATCGAGATAGGTTTCTGAAAGGCCGGTGAAGCGCGCGAGGTCGCGTCGGATCGCGGCGCGTTCCTCGCCCTGCAATTTCTGCCCCTTGAGCAGCGCCGTGGCATAAGGGCCGATCGCCCATTGCCGCGCGTCCTCGACGAAGGCTTCGACCGACGGCGCGGTTGCCTTGCCATGATAGAGCGCGGTTGCGGCCATCGAGGGGAGGTTGGTGATCGGCGACAGCTCGTTGCCCGGCGTGTCGGCGCCCGCCGCGAAATCAAGCACGGTCGAGATCAGGATGATGCCGTTCAGCGCGACGTCGTTGTACGTCTCGTTCACCAACTGGTTCGCGACTGCGGCCGAACGCGTCGTGCCATAGCTTTCACCACCCAGATATTTGGGGCTGTTCCAGCGGCCATTGTCGTTGAGCCAGCGGCGGATCACTTCGGCGACCAGCTTGGCGTCCTGCGTCACGCCGTAATAATCTTTGGGGTCGGCCTTGCCGATCAGATGCGAAAATCCCGTGCCGGGCGGGTCGATGAAGACGATGTCGGTGACGTCGAGCAGCGCGTCAGGATTGTCGACGATCGGATAGGGCGGGGCGCCGTCATCGACGCCGGTGCCGGGGATCGCGACGCGCTTCGGGCCGAACGCCCCCATCATCAACCAGACGGTGCCCGAGCCGGGGCCGCCGTTGAACAGAAAGGTCACCGGGCGGGCGGGGTCGCGCGGTTCCTTGACATAGGACGTGGTGACGACGGCGACTTCGGGCACGCCGTCCTTGTTCCTGATGATCGTTTCGCCGATCGTTGCGGCATAGTTGATCCGCTGGCCGCCGAAGGTGCCGGAAAGTTTGGTCGTGCGAACCTGCGGTTCGTAATCGGCGGGCTTTTCGGCCTTCGCCTTGTCGTCGCCCTTGTCCTGCGCGTGGAGCGCGGTGGGCGCGGCGACGGCAAGCGCCAGCGCGATAAGCGACAGACCCGATTTCATATTCATATCTCCCCGGTTGCGGGGCGACCCTATGCAGCACGGAGGAAGGCGGCAAGGCCACTTGTCGGTGACAGCCGGGGTTTCGTCGAAGCGGGGCCTATCGCCCCCACTTCGTCTTGCTCTGCTTCCCAAACCGCCCCTTCCTTGTTCCCGGCTTGCCCTCGTTGCTCCGCCCGATGCGCGGCGCGACTTGCTCGCCCGCAGGCAGCCCCAATTCGTCGGCCTCCAGCTTGCGGATTTCGTCGCGCAGCCGCCCGGCTTCCTCGAACTCGAGGTCCGCCGCCGCATCGCGCATCCGCTTCTCCAGATCCGCGATATAAGCGCGCAGATTGTGCCCGACCATGTGCGCGGGCTTGTCCTCGCCGATGTCGATGACGACGCCGTCTTTCGACGCGACATGCGCGATGATGTCGCCGATGTTGCGCTTGATCGTCGTCGGGGTGATGCCATGTTCTTCGTTATAGGCGCGCTGCTTTTCGCGGCGGCGGTCGGTTTCGCGCATCGCGCGTTCCATGCTGCCGGTGATGCGGTCGGCGTAGAGGATGACGCGGCCGTCGACGTTGCG
>CAYRQX010000064.1:0-19731 GCA_964426485.1 uncultured Sphingopyxis sp.
AAATCCTCCTTAAATCACAACCTCAAATCTGTGCCATTGGTGCTGACGGCGGACAGCACCGGCAATCCGCCCTCACATGAAGCGCTCGGGTTGAGCCATGTCGGTCTCCACGCAGAGGTTCGTTTCTTGGTAGACAACTCGTTGCACGAAATAGCTCGTCGGTCAATTGGCGCTGGCACGCGAAGCCAAGAGCGGCCCGCCTCGCGGGAGGGCGCTCACCGCCGAACGATTGCCGGCTCGATCGGACTATTCTGCAACACGGCGGGAGGCAGGTAGGGCTCCGTGCCGCGATATTCGCAATTAGTTAGCCGTCAGTGCTGGCAACCTGATGCAGCGGGGGCAGAACGGCCGCGGCGCGCCGCCTCAGACGCGAGCGGTGCCAGTTGGGGATATCGGCTTGCTGACGATGAATGGCGTCGGCCATTTCAAATCTTCCACGGCTCCTATCGAGGAGGCATGTCTTCCGATCCGCTTTCGAGATTGCCGGACATTTTCGTCAGCAATGAGCGCATCGCGCGTATCTCAGTTGGGGAAATCATATGGAGCAGTCGCGCGTAGATCATGTCGGCTTCGGCGCGCAGCTGAGGCAGGATTTCGATCGCTCGGGGCAAAAGATGAAGTTCCCAGACGCGCCGGTCGCCCTTGGCAGCGCGCCGTTCCGCGAGCACCATTCTTTCCAGCTGGTCGACAACATGGCCAACGCTGGCACGCTCCAGTTCGAGGCATTTGGAGAGGTCGGTTTGGGTCATGCCCGGGGTCCGATAGATATAGACGAGCGCGCGCCACTGGGTTCGCGTCAATCCGAAGCGCGCCGTTGAGGCATCAAACTTCCGACGCAGTTTGCGGGGCACTTCCTCGATGAGAAAGACAAACTCGTCTGAGGCCGTCAGAAGACTTTTCGCGGGAGAGATGCCGCTTGTATTGCGAGGTTCAACCATCGTCATGGACTGTAGAGCCAACATCATATTCTGAAAACCCTTTACTGTAAGATATGATATAGTATGATCGTGGAATGATTGATCAGTCGATCACGCTTGCCGGGAAAGCGGGCCATGAAATCGCAGCGTCGGTTGATGGCCCGGAACTCGGATTACCGGTAATCCTCGCGCACGGCGGCGGACAGACCCGAAGGGCATGGAGGGCGGTAGCCCACCGGCTCGCGAGCCATGGTTTCCGGACCATCGCAGTCGATATGCGCGGGCACGGCGAGAGTGCATGGGCCAGCGACGGAGCCTATGATATCTCCGATTTTGCGGCCGATCTCGTCGAGATCGCTGCGGCGACGGCGAGCAAACCGGCGCTGATTGGCGCGTCTCTTGGTGGCCTGGCCGGGATCATCGCCGAGGGAAAATGCGCACCGGGAAGTTTCGGATCGCTGACGCTGGTCGACGTCACACCTCAGATGGAACCGAGCGGCGTCGCCCGCGTGGTCGGTTTCATGGCGGCGCATGCGCGCGATGGTTTTGCGTCGGTGGAAGAGGCCGCACAGGTCATTGCCGACTATCTGCCCCATCGCCCCAGCCGGAAGGCTTCGGCCGGGCTAGCACACTATCTGCGCCGCAAGGACGATGAACGCTTCTATTGGCACTGGGACCCCGCCTTCATCGAAAGAGTGACGCAGCAGGGCGGCGGCGTTTCCAGCGACCATGGCCGCACCGAGCTCAGCGCGGCCGCTGCCTGCTTGACCTTGCCGGTGCATCTGATCCGCGGCGGGTCAAGCGATCTCGTCTCGCTGGAAGCCGTCAAGCATTTCCAGGGCCTTGTCCCTCATATGGCGTATAGCGACATTGCGAATGCGACTCATATGGTGGTGGGGGACGAGAACGACGCTTTCGGGCAATCGATCCTAGAGTTTTTGCTCGGCATCCATGAAGCGGAAATGAAATCATGAATGCCCCCGCCGTCCCGGGGCTTGAGGAATTACGTGACCTATTGGCGCTGGCCCCTTTTCACCGCTGGCTCGGGCTCAGCATCGCTGAGGTCGGCGCCAACGAGTTGGTGATCTCCATGCCTTGGCGAGACGAAATCATCTCAAATCCGACGGTCGGCGCGGCGCATGGTGGCATCGTATCGGCTTTGATCGATCTGACCGGCCTCTATACGATCATCGCGATGGGGGGTGCTGCGCGGGCGACGGCGGACCTCCATGTGGATTTTCACCGACCGGCCAAGCTGGGGCCGCTTCGCGCGATCGGCAGCCCGGTGAAATTAGGGCGGCAGATAAGCGTCGCGGCTACCCGGATCCTAGCCGCAGACGGAACCTTGGTGGCGAGTGGTAGAGGGGCCTACGTCGCCTGATAACCGCCCGAGGCGAGCCAATCTGCGCGGCCAGATGCATGCCCAGCAGCTTTCGGAGCCGAGGCAGTGGCGGCAGCGACACGCTTTTTGGCGACGTGTCCCTAGGCCGAACCCACGACCGGACGGCCGCGCATCGGCCATTCAGTCAAATCGGCTCCCTGCCGGTCACACGCGGGTTTGGCCGCTCGCCTTTGAGCCGTCGACTTTGCCTAGTCCGACAGGCCAGCCACGCAGCGCATGGAGATCAAGTTCTCCTGTGCTGCGTGACTAGACTGCTGGGTCAGGTCAGGGCGCCGGGGTGCGATTCGCGATCGCATCCTCGATCAGATCCTGCATGACCTGTTCGAGCTCGACGCCTTTCCGGTCGCCTCCGCTCGATATTTCGGTGGCGATCAAAGCGTAATAGCCGGTCTCGCGATCGATCCAGCCGGTCCAACCATAGGCACCCGGTGAGGAATTGATCTTGGACGTCGCGCAGGCCGAAGGCGTGTCGCATTCGACAAAGGAGCCGAGCGCATATTCCCAATTGCCCGCGCTCGCCGGCACGAAAACGCGCGGCAAGCCTGCGGTACGTTGCTGGGTGAAGCTTGTCATATCGGTAATAAAGCTGCCGCCAAGGAAGGCACGCAGAAGTTTCGCATAGTCGCGCGGCGTCGAATAGGCGCCGCCCGCGACCCACGGGTTGGTGGGAGCGCTTCCCGCAGGGTCATACCAGGTCGTGCTCGTCATCCCGAGCGGGGTCGTCACATGCTGCGCGAACAGTTCGTGAAAATTGCGCTGGCGTGCCGGTGACGTGCCGGGCGCGATGCTTATATCCTTTGCCTCCAGATAGGCAGCGGCGACCTGAAGGCCGTGCGGTCCATAGCTATATTGCGCGCCGGGCGCGTTGCCCGGGCGCAAAATATCATAGCGCAAATCGTGGATGCTCTTCGCGCAATTGTAGAGCGTCATGGCCGGAAGCAGCTGACAGCCGCCAACGAGCGGGCTCGCATTGAAGCCCGACGTCATCGACAGCGCATGCTTGAGTTGGACATCCTTCTTCGTTCCGATCGTGGTCCAGAAGGCAAGCGGCGGCCGCATCGGATCGTCGAGCGTCGCGATGCCAGCCTGCACCATGCGCATCCCCAGCGCGCCGGCGAACCATTTGGAGGCCGACGCAAGCGGGGTCACCCGATCGATACCAAAGCTGCCCTTCTCGTAAGCGAAGAGATAGTCGGGATCCGAAGCATTCCCGACGATGAAATAGCCGTTATCGACCTCGGTATCAGCGTCGATTGCCGACTGTAACGCGGTCCAGTCATAGGTATAACCGCCGACGGTGGCCGAAAGGCTGGCGGCCGCGGGCGCCGATGCCGCCGACGTCGACGCTTTAGCAGCGGGCGCCGCAGGCGGAAGCTGCACCATGGGACGCGCCTCGCCGCCGCCGTTGCCCCCGAACCCGCCCTGCGCCGCAAAGGCCGCAGCCCCAGCCATCGCCGCACCAGCGGCAAGCCACATCCATTTCGTTCTTCCAGCCATTTTCTCTCTCCCAGCTTCGTTGCACATCGTCGAAACGGAGGGCCTAGCGCGGCCGGACGGGCTAGGGCCTGGGCTGGCCGTTCCCGAAGTGAACATTGAGCAGATGGTCGAGCTGCGCCTTGCGAAAGCCGGCGACGACGCCAGACTCGGGCGCAAATTTTGCGAGACGGTCGCTTGCCGCATCGTAACGCGGCCAGTCGCGAACGAGTGCGCAGCCAGGAACGCCCGTCTTGGCGAAGCCAACCCAGCAGGCGGCGATGCCTTCGCCGAAGCGGCGATCCTCGTCACCGACGGCGCCGGCGACCGACGCGAAATAGTCGAGCGTCCCGAACAGATAGGGGATTTCAGACCCGTGCGCGGCGCCCTTGGCGCGGTCGCGCCGCGCCGCTGCGACATAGTCGAAATGATAGAGATACGAAGGCGCCCCTCCCGCCGTCCGGGCCGCGAGCCAGCGCGCCGGGGCGACGAACCAGGCGTCGCCCAACACCTGGCGCGCCAGTTCATCATCGGCCAGCCCCATGCCATAGGCGGCCCGGCCCGCCGCCTGGTCGCGCCCTAGATAGGCGAGCGCGGGGGATGGCGGCACGCCCATGGCAAGGATGACGCTCGCCTCGTTGCTGTTCGCGCCGACGAGGAGCGGAACGTCGATCGGCTCGCTACGCGCAAAGACGCGCCAAGGCGCTTCGCGTACCAGGTCGCCGTCGAGGATGGGGCCGGTCATCGCGCCCGGCGTCCGGACCTCGCCAGCGGCAACGAGCGCGGCGGCGGGCAGCGCGCGAAGCGCGTCGAGCGATGCTGAAGGCGGCGCACCTGCGCGCGCTGCCAACGCCGCGCCTAGCGCTTCTTGCTCGCCAAGCGGGCGCGGATCGAGGAGACCAACGCCCGACTGAACGATCGCCTTGGCGAACAGGCCTTTGGCTTCGGGCTGGGCAAGGATCGTCGTCACTCCGATCGCCCCGGCGGATTCGCCGAACAAGGTGATCTGGCGCGGATCGCCACCAAATGCGGCGATATTTTTCTTCACCCACCGCAGGGCGGCCAATTGGTCCATCAGGCCGTAATTGGCGAGCGCCTCGCCGCGCGGCTTGGCCGCGCTGAGCGCGGGATGGGCGAAATAACCGAGCGCGCCCAACCGATAGTTGATCGTCACCAAAACCACACCTTGCCGCGCGAAGGCGGTGCCGTCGAAAACCGGGAAGGTGCCCGAACCGACCACATGGGCGCCGCCATGGATCCAGACCATCACTGGCAGCTTTCGCGCCCCCGCCGGGCGCCAGATGTTCAGCTGGAGGCAATCCTCAGACTGATGCTCGGCTACCCCGCCCGCGACAAGTGCGGGGCGCACCGTCTGCGGACAAGCCGGGCCGAGTTTTGCGGCATCGCGGACGCCCCGCCAGCGCGGCGGTGCCTGCGGCGCCCGCCAGCGAAGAGCGCCGACCGGTGCGGCGGCGAAAGGAATATCAAGGAAGCGCTCGACGTCCCCCGTGCGCGCGCCCGCAAGGCGCCCCTGCGCGATTGTCGCCGCGGGGGCCGTCTCCGCCGCCGCGACAGACACCGATCCGGTCAGCATCGCGGCACCGAACAGTGCTGCCATCACCAAATGCCGCATTGCGCCCTCCTACCCTTCCCGACCAGCGGCTGGAGGCCGCGGACGGGAGCGCGACCTAGAAAGAAATGCGTCCTTCGACGCCGACGACGCGAGGCTGGCTGTACCGGTTGATCGTCGGCGCCTGCGCGACGAAATAAACCTTGTCGAAGACGTTGTTCGCGAACGCGCTGACGCTGATCTTGCCGAAGTCGACGCCGACCCGAAGATTGACGAGGACATAATCATCGAGGTCGACCGAGGTCGCTGTCAGCTCCTGTTTGCCGCCCCATTGACCACTGATCAGGACATTGCTGGTCAGCGCGACATCCTTGGTGACCGGGTAGCGCAGATTGAGGTTGGCCGAGGCGAGCCAGTCGGGAACCTGCGCAAGGTCCAGCCCGTCATAGCGGCCGCTCTTGACCTTGCCCTCTTGCCGCGAGCCACTCAAGGCGAGGCGGCCATTGCCTTCGCCGAGATCGAAGCCCTGGCTATATTCGGCCTCGATACCCCAGCTTTTCGCATCGCCTGCGTTGGTTAGATAGGCGACCGCGGCGATCGGGCACGCCGGATTGGTGAGCGCGCAGCCATCGTCGACCTGCGCGATCAGGTCTTCAAGCTCGGTGTAATAGCCCGCGATTGCGAAATAGCCGCGGCGGATCGGACTGCCCTTGATGCCGACTTCGTAAGACGTGCTGTTTTCGTTGCCGAACAGCACCTGCACAGGACTCGGCGCGCGCGGATCGGAGAGGCGCGTGTTGAACCCGCCGGCCCGATAGCTGCTGCCGACCTTGCCATAGGCGAGGATGTTCGACGTGAGCTTGTACGAGAGGGTCGCATTGTAGGAGAGATTGTCGGCGTTGATGCTGTCGTCGATGATCCGCGATGGCCCGCCGGTGGGCAGGCCAGTCCCCAAATCGTAAAGCCGCGCCGAGATGCTCCGGCTGTCGCGGGTATAGCGCAGTTCGCCGGTCAGGTTGAGGCTGTCGGTGATGTCGAAACCGAGCGAGCCATAGGCCGCATAGCTTTCGAAATGCAGCCGCGCGGGCGCGATATTGCCCGGCGACGGATTGGCGAGCGTCGGCGTGCGCGTCGTCGCCACCGAGAAATCGCTGTCGAGCAACAGCATTTCGGCGCCGACCAGCCATGTGAAGCGATCGCTCGCCCCGCTGACATGAATATCCTGCGAAAAATTGTCGGTCGTGTCGACGACGTAGGACGCGGTGCTGGCATCGAGCGGCGTGAGAGCGCCGATCTGCCCCGCGGCGCGCGCACGCGCCAGCTCGGCGGGGCTGATCGCGTCATTGTCGAGATCATATTCGGACGTGCGCTTGCGAAAGGAGGTTGTCGACGTCAGGTCGGCACCGCCCAGATCCACGCGGACGAGCGCCTGAAGGCCGTCCACGTCCTGGCTGGCGCGCGGCGCGGTGTTCCAGGGGTAGCGAAAGCGATCCTGCGTATAACCGCCGGGAAAGCCTGGCGTGCCCGCGGGAATGGATATCTGGTAATGGATCGTCGGCGTGGTCAGCCGCTGGGTCTCGGCCGTGATGATCGCGTCGACCGGCCCGCGCTTCAGCCGGATCTGGCCGCGCAGTCCGTGGCCCTTCTGCTGGTCGAAATAGACGTCGTTGTCGGGATTGTAGAAGAAGCCCTTGTCCTGCTCGACGAGATCGCCGCTGATGCGGATCGCCAGGCCATCGGCGAGCGGGACATTGATCGCGCCCTGCGTCTGGAAGCTGTTGTTCTCGAAGCCATAGCGCGCGCTCGCCCAGCCCGAGAGATCGAATTCGGGCTCGGCCGAGATGATATTGATCGCGCCGCCGACCGCGTTGCGGCCGTACAGCGCGCCCTGCGTCCCGCGCAGAACCTCGACGCGGCCGATGTCGAGCAGGTCGAGCCGCGTGAAGTTGCGACCGCCCACCGGACCGCCGGCGATATAGGCACCGTTGCGATAGAGCCCGACGCTCGGGTCGCCATTGGTGGCACGCGCGGTCGACGAAGCGCGGATCGAGATCTCCGACGTGACGGACGAGTTCAGATTGTTGAAGCGAACGCTTGGCTGATCGGCGAGGAGTTCGCCGCTGCCCGTGGCGCCGCCGCGATCGGTGAGCGACGTGATATCGATGACCGACGCCGCGGTCGGCACATCGGCCAGCCGCTCTTCGCGGCGGCGCGCCGTTACGACTATGGCGCCATCATCATCCGCTTCAGCCGCGTCCGGAAGAGCTTCGGACGGTGCGTCTTGAGCGAAAGCAGGCGGAGCGACGGCTACCCAAATCGCGGCCGTGCAGAAAAGAAGGTTCGCTCTGCGTCCCATGGTCACTCTCCCCATCTTGTTATCGCAATTATTATCGATAATTTTGTGCAAAACCGTCGGCAAGTCAAGCCGGAAAGCGCAATGTCTTTGCAGGTGGTTCGCTGGTCTAAGAGACGACGGCGCTCAGCAGGTCGCGGACGCCCCGCGCCGTAGCGGCAAGGGGGTCAGGTGTGACCGTCGATAAATCGTCGGTCACAGCGTGGTGATGACGGTGTGCGCCAAAGATGCCGGCATGACGCACGTAGCCGGCCTTTATCACTTCCGAGAGTTCGCCCGCTGTGCCTTCCGCCGAAGGATAGGCCATTTCCAACCCCGGCTGGCCTTTGAATATCTCGCGCGCACACGTCACGAATTCGGGCGATGTCATGAGAAAACGATAGGGATCGGCGCTTGGCAGCGGCAGCAAGCGCCCCGGCATTTCCTGATAGTCACGTGCTGCCGCATTGGCGCCGAGATGAAACCAGAAAGCGGTCTCGCCGGGGGCTGGACCCACCTTGTCGGCGATATGGCTCGCACCGAGATTCTCATATTCATGCCCGCTGTTGCACAGGAAGAGCAGGCTGTGTTGCGGAAACGCTCGGGGCATCCAGTCGGCAAGCGCGAGCCACATCGCGATACCCGGCCCCCGCTCGCCGGCGCAATCGGTCCAGCCTGAACGCGGCGTAGAGACGACGAGCCAAGGGCGACCGGAGCGAACGCGTCGCCCGATTATATTCTGCGCTGCCCGAATCCCACCGCGCCCGCGAAGCGCTAATTTCGCCGCGGCACCGTGGCGCGCGGCTTCAATCACCGGGGCGGCGAGTCGCGGCGCGAGCAAGGCAAGTGGCTTGTCCGATACAGGATGACCGGCCGGGACATTGAGGAGCAAGGCCTCGCCCGTCGGCCCAGTCGTAATGAGAATGACCCCGTTCGCACCGCGCGCAAGCGCATCGGCGAGCGGCTCGCGCACTGCACGATCTACGAGGCTCGACCAGCGGCGGAAAGGCAGGCGCACGACGGCGATCGCGCCGTCGAGGCGTTCAGGAATTTCTGCGAGGCGCAGCGGCGCAGCGAGACCGGCCTCGCCGGTTTCGACGGCGAGCGGCTGTGCGACGAGCGGTATCGTGTGGTCGCCGAGCGTAAGTTCGCAATGCGACGCCTCGAACCAAGGCACGTCAAACGTCTGGCGATCCACTTCGAATCCGGCACTGAACAGCCGCTTCGCTGTCCAGTCGGCGGTCCAGCGATCGCCCGCGCCGCCCGACTGCTTGTTGCCGGCCTCGGCATAGCTTTGGACGTCGGCGAAGAGGCGTCCGGGGCCGAACATGGTCAAATCCAGGGATACAGCGGCAGCGGAGTCAACCTGCAATGCGATCGGCGCCGCGAGGCCCGCCTTAAGCAAGGTGCGGCGGTCGGTCGGGAGACGGCTCATGTCACTTTTGCGCGGCGGCGGCTGGGCTTAGTCTTTGCGTGCCGGGCCTTATATTCCTCGAGTGCGCGCCCAAAACTATTCTGAGTAACCCCGATCAGATCGCGCGCCACCGCATCGGCGGCATCGCCATCGCGCGCGACGATATGGCGGCAAAGCGCGTCGTAGAGGATGGCCGATCGCTTCGCCGCCTCGTTGCCATGCGTCTCGATATAGCTGTCAGTATAGACATTGTGCTGCCAGCGCGCGAGCAGCGCGACCCGATCGAGGAGCTCGAGCGCGAGCGGCGCATTGCTGCGTTTGGCGATAAAGCGACCGATGCGGTTCGAGACCTTGATATGCTCGAACGTATTGTCGGTGCGCTGGGTGACATCCTTATATTCGACAAGCCGGTGCATCAGTTCGCGCCCGTCGCGGTCGGTCATTTCGGCGGCCGCAAGGCGACAAACGACGCCGAACAGCGATTTCCACAGTTCATAGACCTCGTTCGCAGCATGCTCGTCGATATCGATCACATAGGTGCCGCGCCACGGCACGACCTTGACAAGCCCGATCCGCGCGAGATGCCGGAACGCCTCGCGCACCGGCGCATGGCTCACTCCGAAGCGCGCGGCGATTTCGCGCTCGCGCAGCCACGATCCGGGCGGAATCCGCCATTCGACGATGTCGTCGGTCAAAAGGCGCGCGATCACGCGGTCCTGCGTCGGCGCGCTGTCGTCGTCGGTCTTCGTCGCGGCCATGTCTCTCCGTTCGGCTTTCCCTGCTCGCGGCGCCATCCTAATCGGGCAGCGCACACGAGCAATCGATGATTGCGAATGAATTTATTATCGATAATATGGAGAATGACAAGCATCGGAAAATCGGAGTCGGATCTTGAAGCGCACCATCCTCTTTTTCGCAGCCGCGGTTGCGGCACAGCCAGCCGCGGCAGGCGAACCCGCCCCTCTTCCCGGCTGTGCCGAAGCGATCGCCTATTCTGAGGCTAATTCCGGCGTTGCGCTGCTGATACTTGAAGATGGCAAAGTGCGCTGCCGATCGGCAGACATCGCGACGCCGCAGGAACTCTGGTCGGGCACCAAGAGCCTTGTCGGGCTGATGGCGGCGGCGGGCGCACAGGATGGACTTCTAACCCTCGACGAGCGGGCATCGGAGACACTCGCTGAATGGAGGGGCGACCCCAAAAAGGAACAGATCACGCTTCGGCAATTGCTGTCGATGACGGGCGGCCAGGCATCGACCGTCGGCAGGGCCCAAGGGTATCTGGACTCGGTGAAGGCACCGCTCACGGCGGCGCCGGGCAGCAAATTCCAATATGGTCCCGCCCCGATGCAAATCTTTGGAGAGATCATGCGGCGCAAGCTCGTTGCCAAGGGCCAAGACGGCAACGCTCGCCATTATGTGGAGCGGCGCATTCTCACTCCGCTTGGGGTTACCATAGGCAGTTGGCGCAGCGGCCCCGATGGCGCACCGCTCATGCCGCAGGGCCTCGTGCTGGCAGCGTCCGAGTGGGCGAAGATCGGCGAGTTCGTCCGCGGCGGTGGGAAGCTCGACGGCAAGCCGCTTGTCGATGAACTGGCGTTCGCCGAGCTGTTCAAGGGTAGCCAGGCCAATCCGGCCTACGGTCTCACCTGGTGGTTGCCCCGTAGCACGCCGGCTGTCGATATTGTTACCCGGTCCACCGATATCACCAGTCATGCCAACGAACTCCCGGCGGATATGGTCGTCGCCGCCGGCGCGGGCGATCAACGCCTCTATATCATTCCGTCGCTTCGGCTTACAATCGTTAGGCAGGCGAAACTCGATCTGGCGGCTTTGGCGGCGGGGGAAAAAGGCGATTGGTCCGATTGGCGGTTCCTGTCACTGTTGCTGAAAGCGGCGAGTGACTAATTTGAAACGCGGCCGAAAACATGTCGGGGCCGATCGAACCTAGGCCGTGCCGCTGCAATATGATCATTGAGAATTGCTGGCCGAATGGAAACGCGGCACGTGGAGTTTGCCGCTGGACCAAAATGATGACGGTTATTGACAGCCCGCGCGGCAATCATACCCGAGGGGCGGAACCTTGCACGCGACGCCGCAGTGGGGCGAAGAAGGATGCAGCATGTTACGGGGATTGATGCAGGACGCGCCGCTGCTGATCAGCGGAATATTGGAATATGCCGCGCGCGCGCACGGCGAGAGGGAGATCGTCTCGAAGGCTGTCGATAAGCCGGTTTGGCGGTATGACTGGCACCGCTGCGATCAGCGTGCGCGTCAGGCTGCGCAGGCCCTTGGTGTCCTCGGGATTGCAACGGGCGACCGCGTCTCGTCGCTCGCCTGGAACACGCACCGCCACCTCGAACTCTTCTATGCGGCGCCGGGCATGGGCGCTGTATTGCACACTGCCAACCCGCGTCTCAGCGACGAGCAAATCGCCTTTACTATCGCTCATGCAGGCAGCCGCATTCTCTTCTTCGAGCCCAATCTAGCCGAGCTCGTCGCACGGCTGCGCCCTCTCCTTCCAGGTATCGAGCGTTATGTCCTTCTCGCGGATCGCGGAGCGACCGCGCCAGATGTTGCTGACGCGTTGAACTATGAAGCGTTGCTGGCACGCCAGGACGGGGCCCTCACCTGGCCGAGCTTCGATGAAAAGGCAGCCGCATTTCTTTGCTACACTTCGGGGACGACGGGCGACCCCAAGGGCGTCCTATACAGCCACCGATCAATCGTTCTCCACGGGATGGCGGCCGGTCTGAGCAGTGCCTTCGGGTTCAGCGCTTTTGATGTCATCATGCCCTGCTCGTCCATGTATCATGCGACGGCATGGGGACTTCCGTTCACGGCAGCGATTAACGGCTGCAAGCTAGTGCTTCCTTGCGACAGGATGGACGGTGCCAGTCTCGCCGATCTGATCAACGAAGAGGGCGTCACCTTTTCGGGCGGTGTGCCCACGATCTGGACCATGTACCTCGCTCATCTCGACACCACGGGGACGGGGGTCGGCAATCTCAAGCGCCTCGTGATTGGCGGCTCGGCCGTCCCGCGGGCGATGGCCGAGACATTCCGCGCCAAATATGGTGTCACTGTGCTCCAGCTCTGGGGCATGACCGAAACCAATCCTCTCGGCGTGATTTCGACGCCCTCCCCGCTCCTGATGGCCGAAGGCGAGGATTTCGCGAACGATCTCCTGCTGACGAAGCAGGGTCGCATGCAATTTGGCATCGAACTGCGCATTATCGACGGCGATGGCACGCCGCTCCCCTGGGACGGTGAGCAGGCGGGTGCGCTCCAGGTCCGCGGACCGTGGGTCGTCGATCGCTATTTCCCCGATTTTGAGGGCGCCGGGAGCGATGGCTGGTTCGACACCGGGGACATAGGTACGATCGATCGCTTCGGCTTTCTCCGGCTGACCGACCGCGCGAAAGACGTGATCAAGTCCGGGGGCGAATGGATCAGCTCGATTGATATCGAGAATGCGGCGGTTGGGTACCCCGGCGTCCGGGTCGCCGCGGTCGTTGGCGTATATCATCCAAAATGGGAAGAGCGACCCCTTCTCGTGATTGAAACGCATGAAGGTCAAGCCGTCACAGCCGACGCAATTCGCGCGCATCTGGAGACGAAGGTTGTTCGTTGGTGGCTGCCGGACGACATCCTGTTCGCGACAGTACCGCTCACTGCAACGGGAAAGATCGACAAAAAGGCCTTACGCGAAGCGTATCGTAACCAACTCGCCTAGATGAGATCACACTGCGTCCATTCCCTGCGAACGGCAGCGATCCTTTCAGGCAGGCAAAGTTCAGCGGGCCTCGTGGGTCTTGCATAAGCCCGGGCAATCTCGCGGGGGCGGGCTATACAATGCAAAGCGCTCTACGCTTGCAGCGCGGACAAGGTATGGCCAAGATGAGGCATGACGTCGACCCAAAAAACCAAAGAACAAGCTTCCGGACGAACAGGGAGGCCTACTCGACAAGCCTCGCAAGCACTTTCGAGGAAAATTCTCCGTGTCGCCCGCGATGTCTTCTTTGCCGACGGATTCGGTCGTTCAACGGCGGAACGGATTGCTGCAAAAGCAGGCATCTCCAAGCGCACTTTGTACGCCCGTTACGGGAGCAAAAAGCTGCTTTTCGAGGCGGTAATACTCAGGGAAATCGAGGATCGGCTCTCCTTCCTCGAACAGCACGTTCCCGAACATGGCGACGTTCGGCCCGAGCTTGAAGAGCTGTCCGATGAACTGCTATCCTGGATGCTTACCGACATTCATGTCGCGTTGGAACGCGTTGTAATGGCTGAGGCTGCACGTTTTCCCGCTTTAGCGCGAAACCTTTACGAATTCGGCGTAGGACGCACGACGAGATTGGTGGCAGAGGTTTTGCGCAAAGCCGAGGAGAGGGGAGAAATCAGGGTGTCAGACGCGAATTTTGCTGCGGAGCAGTTTATATCCAGCGTCATTTTGTCACCTTTTCGTCGGGCCGCTCTTGGAGTGGGAGTGACCAGTCACAATGAAACCTCTTCAGCCCGAATGAGGCAAGCTGTGGATCTATTTGTGTACGGCTGCCGCCCCTCCCAGAAGGGGAGCCATCCATAACATTCCCGCTTCATCTCGGGCTGGGCAGTTGTCACGACTAGGTGTTTAGTCCCAGCATGTGATGGTGTAAGCTTGTCATCGTCACAGCGGGAGGGATTATGGGCCAGCTTCTACACGGCAGCGCCAAGACCACGCACGCCGTTCGAGCGGAGCTACAGCGATCGCAAGCTCCGGTCGCGCAGCTCGCGAAGCGGTACGGGATCAACGAGAAGACGGTGATCAAGTGGCGCAGCCGGCCGTCGGTCGAGGACATGCCGGTGGGGCCGAAGGAACGGCGCAGCACCGTGCTGTCGCCGATGGAAGAAGCCGCGATCGTGGCGCTCAGGGTGCAGGCCCGGCTGCCGCTCGATGACGTCTTCATCGCGTTGAAGGACGTGATCCCGAACCTGACGCGCTCGTCGCTTCACCGCTGCCTGCAGCGGCACGGGATCAGCCGATTGCCGAAGGCGGATCGCGAGAAGCCGAAGAAGTTCAAGAAGTACGAGATCGGCTATTTCCACATCGATATCGCCGAACTGCGCTACGAAGGCGGCAAAGGATTCCTCTATGTCGCGGTGGACCGCACCTCGAAGCTGGTGTTCGCCCGCATCTATCGACGGGCGACCAAGCTCGCCGCGGCAGCCTTCCTGCGCGTGCTGATCAAGACGGTTCCCTACAGGATCCACACCATCCTGACCGACAACGGCGTGCAGTTCGTGCAGCGTGACCAGGGCGGCACACTGGGATGGATCGGCCATATCTTCGGCCGTGTCTGCGAGCAGAACGGCATCGAGCATCGCCTCACCGTAACCGGTGTTTCCCTGCCACCTTGCGGGAGTGAAGCGTGGCGTCGATTTTCGCTAGCCCGATCAGGCTGGAGGATGCTGATGCTATGATGATGACATGTGATGATGCTGGCACCAGCGTGGTTCGGCGTTTTGAGGTTTTCACAGGTGCGGGCCAGCGTCGGGAGTGGTCGCCTGAGGTAAAGGCGTCGATCGTCGCGGAGAGCTATTCGGGTCAGGAGACGGCCTGCGCGGTGGCGCGCCGTCATGGGCTTGCTCCGTCGCAACTATTCGCTTGGCGCCGGGATCTGCGCAAGAAGCTGGAGGACCAAGGGCTGACGCTTCCAGCGACGCCTGCGTTCGTGCCGGCGGTGATCGAACCGCTCCCTTCGGGTGATCCAGCCCCTGTCGCCAGGCGCGGCCGTCGCCGTCGGCGTCCCACAGTCAGTGCTGTCGAGCTGGAGATTGACGGCGTGGCGGTGAAGATCGGACGCGGGGCCGATGCGGCTGTGATCGCAGCGGTGATTGAAGCACTCAAGGCAACGCGATGATCGGACCTGGCGCTGGCGCGCGCGTGATGGTGGCGACGCGTCCGGTGGATTTTCGCAAGGGACCTGACGCCCTGGCCGCGCTGGTCGGCGCCGAGTATGGCGGCGACCCATATTCAGGCGTGATCTACGTGTTCCGGGCAAAGCGTGCTGACCGGATCAAGCTGGTCTGGTGGGACGGCACTGGCCTGTGCCTGATGGCCAAGAAGCTGGAGTCCGGCGGCTTCCGGTGGCCGGGCATCCAGGACGGCGTGATGCGTGTGACCTCAGCGCAACTCGGCGCGCTTCTGGAGGGTCTGGATTGGCGCCGGGTGCATGGCGGGCGCCGCCCGCAGGCCCCGCAGATTGCCTGTTGACGGGGCGTTCCCAGACTGATTCACTGCTCCCATGCTCATGGAAGCGGACCTGCCGGACGATGTTGACGCGTTACGCGCGCTCGTCCTCGAACAGGCCCGCAAGCTCGAGAGTGCCGACGCGGAAGCCGAACGCCTGAGGGCGATCATCGAGGCTTTTCGGCGTCATCGGTTCGGCCGCCGTTCCGAGCAGCTCGATCAGGATCAGTTGCAGCTGGGCCTTGAGGATGCCGAGACGGCGCTCGCGGAAGCCGAGGCCGCCAGCGAAGCGAAGGCCGGACGGCCTCGCAGTGATCCTGTGCGCAAGACCAACCGCGGTTCGCTGCCCGCGCATCTCGAGCGGATCGAACAGATCGTTGACGTCGAGAGCAATGCTTGCCCCTGCTGCGGCGGCGCCCTCCACCAGGTCGGCGAGGATGTCGCCGAGCGCCTCGATGTGGTGCCGACCACCTTCCGCGTCGTGGTCACCCGGCGGCCGCGTTATGGCTGCCGTTCGTGCGAGAGCGCGATCGTGCAGGCTCCGGCGCCAGCGCGGATCATCGAGGGCGGTACTCCCACCGAGGCACTGATCGCCCAGGTGCTGGTATCCAAGTATGCCGATCACCTGCCGCTTTACCGGCAGGCCCAGATATACGCCCGGCAGGGCATCCGGCTCGACCGATCCACTTTGGCCGACTGGGTCGGGCGAGCGGCCTGGTATCTGCGCCCCTTGCGTGACCACATTCTCGACGAGCTACGACGATCCGAGCGGCTGTTCGCCGACGAGACGACCGCCCCGGTGCTCGATCCCGGACGCGGGCGGACCAAGACCGGCCAGCTCTGGGCCTATGCCCGCGACGACCGACCATGGGGCGGCTGCGATCCGCCGATCGTCGCCTATGTCTATGCGCCAGATCGCAAGGCCGAGCGTCCCCAGTTCCATCTTGGTGATTTTGCGGGCATCCTACAGGTCGATGGCTATGGCGGCTACGCCGCGCTCCCCCGGCGGCGCCAGCAGATCAGGCTCGCTTTCTGCTGGGCGCATGTGCGTCGCAAATTCTACGAACTGGCTGATACATCCCCGGTCGCTACCGAGGTGCTGCGCCGCATCGCCTTGCTTTACGCCATCGAGGACGATGTGCGCGGCCTCTCGGCCGAGCAGCGTCGTGCCGCTCGGGCCGGACGCAGCCGCGTCATCATCGACGATCTTCACCAATATCTTGCCGCCCGTGGCCGCCAGGTCAGCGCCAAGAGCAAGCTCGGCGAAGCGATCCGCTACGCACTCACCCGCTGGGACGGCCTCTCACGCTTCATCGATGACGGTCGCATCGACCTCGACTCCAATACCGTCGAACGATCGATCAGGCCGCTGGCTCGCAATCGCAAAAATGCCCTGTTTGCCGGTTCCGACGAGGGCGGCGACAACTGGGCGGTGATCGCCACGCTCATCGAATGTTGCAAGCTCAGCACCATCAACCCCCACCAATGGCTGACCGAAACCCTCACCAGCCTCGCCAACGGTTATCCCGCCAACAGCGTCGGTGATCTCATGCCATGGACCGTCGTAGCCTGAAAACACCGGTTACGCCTCACCAAACCCTATCACCCATGGACCAACGGTCAGGCCGAAAGGATGGTGCGCACCATCAAGGAGGCCACCGTCAAATCTTTCCATTACACGTCGATCAACGAGCTGCGCCGCCATGTCCGCGACTGGTTGGTCGCTTACAACTTTGCCAAGCAGTTGAAGGCACTGCGCTTCAAGACACCCTATGAGGCCATCGAAGAACTCTGGAAATCCAAGCCGGATATCTTCAATATGGAGCCACACCATCACATGCTGGGACTAAACACCTAAGTTTCCATTGGCTACCCGCTAATTGATCACCGCAGCCGTCCAACTCGCGATTTTGTCGGCCATTTCAAGGCTCGCGCGATCAAAGGCTTCGACGATACTCGAAACGCTGTTTGCGCTTGCTGTCCTATCAAGGACGATGCGCGTGACTGCCAGTGGTTCCGATTCTTTGGATCGGCTTAGTTCCACTTGCGCGGCGATGCGAATGATCGGGGCCGCGTCGGGCCCCTGCTCGTAATAGGCTGCAAAAGAAGAAAGCCGTGCGGATAGGACGTAATGATCGGAAGCCACGCTCTGGACAGGGATATATGCGTGATCGATTTTGCGCGCTACGCTTCCGGCAATAGCCTCGCGGATCATCTCGGGCGCAGGCCTCATCCACCGTGCTTTGGCCAGATACGTGACTTCGCGATTCTCGATCGTGAGGATCCTGTCTCCATCGGCCCCAGGCGGAAGCGTCGGTCGCGTAATATACACCGGAATCCACTGTCGTGCAATTTCACGCTCCGGTACGGGCGTGCTGCTGATCCGGTACAACGTCGATTTGCCGCCAGTTCCCAGAATATTCCCGCAACCAGAAAGGCAAATTAGCGCGCCCGTCAGCAAAAACATTCTTGCAGAGATCGTTTTCATTGGGGGAGCTTCCTTTCACGAGGGGTCCGTCGTAGCTGGCCGGCGAGCTGCTCGATTTCCTGCGCCGCGCTATCGAGCGATTTCAAAGTTGCAGCAATCCCGGAGCCGTCGGGCGCCGCCAATCCCCTCGCGGCGTCATCAAGCCTGTGAATGACCACCCTCGCCTCGGCGATCCCCTCTCGAAGATCTCGAGCAGCTGCCGAGACATCGGCAAACGTCTTGCGACCGTCGCCATCGATCGCCGTGCGCGCCGATGCGGCCGCGGCCTCGATATCGGCCGCCGCCCGGTCCAGGCGTGCAAACGCTTGTTCAGCCTTGCTGAACATTCCGCGACTAGATCGCAATTCCGCCGTGGTAGCTCTTACATCCGCAATAGCAGCCGAAACATTTTCGATATTCTCGTCGGACAAGGTCCGGTTGACCCTTTCCAGGGCCTGCGAAGCGTCCGCCAACAATGCGCCACCTCCATCCATCAGGGATTGTAGCGAACTTTTTTCCGCCTTAATCACTGGGAGCGTTTCCTTGGAAACCTCCTTCAACAACGGCTTAGAGGGCGTCCCCGCACTGATCTGGATGTAGCTTCCGCCGGTTATGCCTTGCGACTCCGTCGCGGCGGTAGAATCGACGCGCACAGGCGTATCCTCGCGCAGGCGCACCCCTGCAAGCACCCTGTTTGGATTTCTGGGATCAAGACTAATACGCGTGATTTCTCCCACCGGAATTCCGTTGAACTGCACCTCGCCTCCCTCGCTAAGACCGCGGACGGGACCATCGAAAATGATCCGATACTCGTCGAAATTACGGGCGAATTGGGATTGACCGAGCCAGAGGATGAAGCCGAAAGCCGCCGCTAGCAGAGCCAGCGTCAGGCCCCCAATCAGACCGTAGTTCGCGTCGCGTTCCATTAACGGTTCCTTTCCTTGGCGCGCTCCGCCCGCCCTCCCAAAAACGCCCTGATCCAAGGATGGTCAGACCTCTCAAGTTCCGCGATTGGCGAAACCTCGACAATTTTCTGATCCGCAACCACGGCCACGCGGTCGCTGATGGAATACAGGCTGTCGAGATCATGGGTCACCATCACGACAGTAAGCCCCAGCGTGTCGCTCAGCGTCCGTATCAGCTGGTCAAATTCGGCGGCGGCGATCGGGTCGAGGCCCGAAGTGGGTTCGTCAAGGAACAGCAATTCTGGATCGAGCGCCAAGGCCCTCGCTACGCTTACACGTTTTCGCATTCCGCCTGAAAGTTCAGCGGGCATTTGCCGGCCCACCTCGGCATCGAGTCCGACAAGGCCGCTTTTCATCAGAGCCACGGCCTCGAGCCACGGCTCTCTAAGACGGGTATGTTCGATGAGAGGAGCCTCGACATTTTCTTGCACACTAAGAGAAGAAAAAAGCGCGCCATTTTGAAACATGACGCCAATTCGGTGATCAATTTCCGTACGATCAAAGCGACTCCCAATTTTTTTCTGAAAGATTTCGATTGTCCCATGGCTAGGCGCAATCAGGCCCAAAATGGTGTTCATCAGGACGGATTTTCCACTACCGGACCCTCCGACGACACCAAGAATCTCGCCACGTTGGACTGCTCGGTTAAAAGCCTGGCGGAGAATGTGACCACCAAATCGGGTTTTAAGATTCTCCGCCCGAATAACGAAGTCCGGATCGCAAATCATATTTCGAGCACGTTGAAGAGAATTGCAAAGGCGGCATCCAGAAGGATGATTGCGAATAGCGCTTGGACAACGGCGACGGTCACCCGCCCGCCCAGATCCTCAACATCTCCGCGTACCGAAAGGCCGTGGCGACATCCGGCAAGCGCAATCACAATGGCCAGCACCGGTACTTTTGCCATTCCAACCCAGAAGTGTCGGATATCGACCGCAGCTGAGAGTCGTTCGGCGAAATATGTC
>CAYRQX010000065.1:0-18553 GCA_964426485.1 uncultured Sphingopyxis sp.
CGAATGGCAAGCGCGCGGCGCCGAAAATGTCGTCCACGGCTTTGTCGATGCCGGATCGAACGGCAGCCTGATCGTCGGCTGTTACCTCTATGATACGGCGCTGGGCAGCGAACTGGTGCGCAAGGGGTTCGAGATACAGCCCGCCGACTGGCGCCGCGCCGCGCACAAACGCGCCGACGCCATCGCGTCGCGCCGGTCGGGCGAGGCGCCCTTCGTCGACAGCCGCGCCGCCAATATCGCCAAGGGGACCCGCATCAACCGGCTCGCGATCATGGATTCGGACGGCGGCAATCACCGCTTCATCACCAACGGTCAGGCGCTGGCGCTCAGTCCGCGCTTTTCACCGGATTACAAGAAGATCGTTTATGTCAGCTATTTGAATGACCGGGTTCGCGTCTTCATCTATGACGTTGCGTCGGGGACACAGCGGCTGGTGACTGAAAGCCGCAATCCGACCTTTGCCCCGCGCTGGTCGCCCGACGGGACGCAGATCCTCTATTCGATGGCGGTCGGCGGCAACACCGACATCTATCGCATTTCGGCGAACGGCGGCACGCCGGTGCGACTGACCACCGCGCCGGGGATCGACGTCGGCGGCAGCTTTTCGCCCGACGGGCGCAAGATCGTGTTCGAAAGCGACCGGTCGGGCAGCCAGCAGCTTTATGTGATGAACATTGACGGGTCGAACCAGCAGCGGATCAGCTTTGGCGGCGGACGCTATGCCACCCCTGAATGGTCGCCGCGCGGCGACCTGATCGCCTTTACCCGAATGGGCGGCGGCGAGTTTCGCATCGGCGTCATGACCCCGTCGGGCGGCGGCGCGCGGATGCTGACGAACAGCTGGCAGGACGAGGCGCCGACCTGGTCGCCGAATGGACGCGTCATTCAGTTTTTCCGCACCACTCCGGGCCGCGAAGGCAAGTCGAGCCTGTGGCAGGTCGACCTGACCGGCGTGAACCTGCGCCGCCTGCCAACCCCGCAAGATGGATCGGATCCCAGCTGGGGTCCGGTACTTCCGTGAGGCAAACCGGAACCAAAACGGCGCGATGGGGTTCCCATATCGCGCGTCCTGATCGGGCCAATTCGGCCGCACGAATGATTTTCAACAACAAGAGGACAGAGACATGACGATACGCAAAAGCACCGCGATGATCGCGGCGATCACCATGCTTGCTGTTGGCGCCTGCGCGAAAAAGGCCCCTGACACGCTTCCCCCCGCCCCCGAAGGCACCGGCACCGATACGGGCACCGACACCGGCACCGGCGTGGTCCCCGGCTCACAGGAAGACTTCCTCGCCAGCGTTGGCGCCATGGGCGACCGCGTTTTCTTTGACTATGACCAGTATAATGTCGACGCACAGGATCAGGCGACGTTGCAGACCCAATCGCAGTGGTTGCAGCGCAACCCCGCAGTGCGCGTCACCCTCGAAGGCCATGCCGACGAACGCGGCACCCGCGACTATAATATCGCACTCGGCGAACGCCGCGCCAACGCGGCGAAAAATTATCTCGCGTCGCTCGGCGTCGATCCGTCGCGGATCAGCGTCATCAGCTATGGCAAGGAACGCCCGGCCGAAATCGGTTCGACCGAGGAAGCCTATGCCAAGAACCGCCGCGCCGTGACCGTCGTCATCGGGCAATAAGCGGCCACAGCGGCACCGTCGCGAAGGCGGCGGCGCAGGCGAAGACACCGAAGGGGACCCGTCGCTCAGCGAGCGGCTGGTCCCCTTTTTGGTGGACGATCAGCGCCCAGACGATCCCGCCCAGGCTGGCGAGGAGCAGCATCAGCGGCAGCGCCTGCCACCCGAGCCATGCGCCGATCGCCGCGACCAGCTTGGGATCGCCGCCACCCATCGCGTCCTTCAGCCGTATCCGGCGATAGAATTCGGCGATGGCGGCAAGCGTCAGGCCACACACGACCGCGCCGATCCAGCGGTCGATCAATGATGTTTCCAGCATCGGGCCGGCGATCAGCAGGCCGACAATTCCAAGCAGCAGGTTGAGGCGGTCGGGGAGCCAGAAATGGCGCGCATCGAGCAACGCGAGCGGCAGCAGCAGCCAGCCGAACAAGGCCCAGAGCCAGCCCGTCGTGCCGGGCATCAGCGCAAGCGCCGCAGCACCGATCAGCGCCGATCCCAGCTCGACGCGCCAGTGAAAAGGGTCGATCGCGGCGTTGCATGTCCGGCAACGCCCGCGCGACGCGAGCGTCGACAGCAATGGGACCAGATCGAAAGCGCCAAGCGGTCGCCCGCAGCCGTCGCATTGCGACCGTCCCAGCACCGAACGCCCCGCGGGCCAGCGCAGCACCAGCGTCGCGATGAAGCTGCCCAGGACCAGCCCGATCAACGCCGCGAGGACGACGCCCGTGCCGAAGGGCACGGCATCGAGGATCGTCACGTCAGAAACGGCCCGAGGTCACCAGCACGAAACCAGTGGGTCCGGCCTTAAACCCCAGCGCGGCGAGCGCACCCGCCATCGCCGGATCGCGGTCGACATTGATCGCGAATTGCGCGCGATAAGCGCCGCTGCCATCGAACGACAAGGTCAGCCGCTCCATGCCGGACTGGCTGGCGAGTGCCGCCTGTGCGCGTCCTTTTGCACACGCCAGCGGCCCGGACAGCCCCCGCGAAAGGTCGAGTCCCGCGATGGGAGCAGAGACCGCGAGCTGGATACGCCCGCTCGCCGCGGCGCATTTGCCCGCATCATCGAAGCGTATCGTGGCGCCTTCGAAGCGGATCGTATCGACGGGGATCATGCCGAACCCGCCCGACATCGTCGCCGTGCCACTGACATCCGACACGCCGAGCGGACTGCTGCCATGCAGGCGGCCCGCGAGCGCGCCAAGCCGCGCGTCCGCGCGTGAAAAGGCAAGCTCGACGCCGCCACCGAGCAGCGCGAGCGGTGACAGGCTGGCGCGCACCGTGCCGAGCGGCAATACCCCGAGACGCGCGTCCACGAGCTCGCCCGACCATATCGATCCGCGCACCTCGCGCGCGGTGATGCCGGCATCGGTTGCGCCCGAAAGCCCCAGCGCAAGCCGCATCGGGAAGGTCGCGATGATCAGGATCAGCGCGAGCAAAAGCCCCGCGAGCCCCCAGCGTCCGCGCACACTCATTGCCCGCCCTTCCGAAGCTCGGCCGTCAGGCCGACGGTGCCGTCGGCGGCAGGGGTGATCGTCAGCTGGTCAATGACAAAGCCCTGTCCTTCGAGCGACGCCAGCCAGTCGGTCAGCACCGTCGCGCGCGCGGTGGCGATCGCGATCGTCGCCTGCCCTTCGCCGCGCGCCTCATTGCGGTCGAGCGTCAGCCCGATCTCGCCCGCCGATTGCGCCAGATATTGATCGATCTGGGCGGCATCGACCGCCGCGGCAACCGATTTGACCGGCCGCTGCGCAAGCAATTGCACTTTCGCCGACACGCGGCCCTCGCGTTCGACCGCAGCGCGATGCTGGCTTTCGAGGTCGACAAACGCCGCGACCATGGGACGGCCGATGCCCCACAGGATGACGCCGAGCGCCAGCGCGCCAGCGATGCCGACGAGCCAGCGTTCGCGCGGCGATAGGGCGATCCACCAGTTTTGCAGTCGCTCGGTCATGGTACCGCCCGGATCGTGATATTGGCCATTTGTTGCCCGTCGCTGCCCGCCATCGGCTGCGCGGTGATGCGATAACCCCGCGCCTGCAGTGCGAGCAGCACCTGATTGATATCCTCGACGCGCGGCGCCGCGAGCGTCGTGGTCAGCGTGCCGTCGGTCCGGTGCGACAGCGTCCTCAGCGTCACGCCCGGCGCATCGCCCATCGCATCGTAAAGCGCCGATGCCGGGACCGAGAAAGCGAGCGGTCCGCCGCCGGCTGCGGCAAGGCGGCGGTCGAGTTCGGCTTCGGCCGCGGTCGCATCGGGCGCGGTCACCCCGGCCTTCTTCGCCATCGCGACGACCGCGTCATCGGCGCGGCCGGTGTCGGACGACAGGCGCACCGCATAAATGACAGGGATAAGCAAGCTGACGGCAACAAGCGCGATGGCGAGGCGCTTCGCCAGCCGCAGCATCGCCGGATCGACCGACCAGCGGCGCTTGGGCTTCCACCCACCGCTGAGCAGGTCGAGCGGCGGCGCGGCGAGCGTCAACAGCAGGGCCTCGCGCATCCGGTCGGCGTCGAGCGGCAGCGCGGCGTGCCCGCCTGCGATCAGCGGATCGAGTTCGGGGTCGGAGACATAGGCCTGGGTCGCAGTGCGAACGATCCGCTCGCTCCCGACCTCCGCCATCCACAGCGTATCGGGCTCGGGCGGCGGCACCGCCACCGCGGCGGGAATAATCGCCGCCGGGGCCAGATCGCGCGCCTTCAGCCAGTCGGTCCAGGCGGTCATCGCGGCGTGGGTGGTCACCGCAACCGCGACTGCCTGCCCCTCTCCCGCTGGTTGCCCCGCAACGATGTGAAGCGCCGCGGCATCGCCCAGGCTGTTCTTCAATGCGTCAATCCGCGCTGCGGCGGCCGCCTGTGCGGGCGCCGCGTCGGGGTAATGAAGCCAGCGTAGCGGGACGTCGACGGCGGGGGCCAACGCGATCAACTGGTCGTCACGGCTATCGTCGCGGGGCTTTTCCCACGCACCGACCCAGCCATCGTCCTGCCCACTATCGACGATCACGCCGTCGTCGACGCGCAGCCATGCGACGTCGGAACCATCGCCTTCGCCAAGCGCCGCCACGGGGGGCAGCCAGAGAACCAGCGTTCGTGACATATCAGTCGCTTTCGCCCCAATCGCGGCGCACGATCGTCGGCGGCGTGATGCCGGCTGAGGGCGCCCCACCATTGGCATCGATCAGCGAAACTGCGGTCAAGAAACCGTCCCCCATCGTCACATTCGTCGTCAGCGTGAGCCAACGGCTGTTCACGCCCGCCTGCTCGGCGACATCATCCTGCGGTTTGCGTCCTTCAAACGGACCCGCCTCCCAGAATCGCACGCTGCTGCCATAGCCGCCAGCGGGGCGCGCCGCCAGCGCCGCCCGCGCTTTGGCGACACCGATTTCACCGGGCAGCAACATCGCGATCAGCGGCGCCTGTTCCGCCGCGAGCGTATTGACGTTGAGCTTCACCGGATCAGTCACCGGCAGTACGCAAATCCAAGGCTTCAATCGCGCATAGATTTTGGGTGTCACGCCGCGTACCGCGCGGAGTTCGCTGACATCGGCCATCTTGCGATTGGCGGGCAGATAGGCGCCCTGCATCCCGCGATAGGCATTGTCTTCGGCGCCGAGCGGGCCTTCGTTGCTGTCGCTGTCGATCCAGTCGGCGGCGGCACCCGCGATTGCCTGTGCCTGCCCCGGATCGATCCCCAGCAAGGTCATCAGTTCGCCGAACTGCCGCATCGACCCCGATCGCTGGCTTAACCGCCCCGGCACCGTCTCGGCAACCAGGCTGTTGAGGTTGAAGCAATTATTGGCGTCCGTCAGCTTCGCAACCCCCTGGCCGCCCGGCAGAGGCAGCGTGAAATCGCGTCCGAGCCAGTTGCCCGCGAGCGTCAGTTTTGCGGGGTCGCGCCCGACAAGGTCGGCGACGCGGCGCAGCGCGATCTGTTCGGCGGCAAAGGCGTAAGCACGGCCCTGATCGACCGTCGCCGCGCTGCCCGCGATGCGCGTCGCGAGCGTCAGCCGGTCGAGCGCGGTCGCCGCGATCACCGCCATCACCGCGACGAGCAGCAACACGGTGAGCAGCGCCGCGCCTTGTTCGTCTTTCGCGCCGGCCCTCATGGCGCGGGCGCCCCCGTGACGGGCGGCGGCGGCAGGGTCGGCGCGGTCAGAAACAGCATTGTCAGTGCCTCGCGCCCGGCGCGCGACAACCGCACCTCGACCGCGCGCGGCAGTCGGTCGCCAGGCTCCGAACTCCACACCTCACCCCAATTGCCCCGTTCGTCACGGTATCGCACCGCCACGCCGGCGACGTCGGCGATCAGCCGGTCTCCTTCTCCCAACGCGGTGCCGTCGAGCATCGGCTGGGTCGCGCGGCGCCATTCACCGCCGACAAGCGCATAAGCAACGCGTTCGATGGCGGGCCGCGGGCTGCCGCCCGCCGAAGCCGCGCCGCCATGGACGAAGGCAAAGCCGGTCGACGATCCGATGAAAGCCGGAACCGCCTCCCCCGCCGGGCCGCGCGTCGAACGCTGGACCGCCTGCGCCAGATCATTCGCCATCACCGCGCGCAAACGATTGACCCCGCCCATCGCTTTCAACCGTCCCTGCACGGCGTCCTGCGTATCGATACTGCTGCGCAGCAGACCGACGCCCATCGCCGCGATCGCCGCGAAGATGGAGAGGGCCACGAGCATCTCGACAAGGGTGAAACCGCGCTCGTCCCTCATTGTGACGGCCGGATAATCGTCAACGCCGCCTGTCCGCGCCCGCTTTCGGGACGGACGAGCAGGTCGATGCGCAGCAAGGCGTCGTCGGCGGTCTTGCTAACGCGCTGCTCGACCCGCCAGTTGCGCCCGGCGTTGGCGACGCCAACCGCGCTGTTGCCGATCGTCGGCGGCGCCGGATCGGTCCAGAGTTCGACCGCGCGGTTCTGCGCGACGATGCCCGCCATCGTGCTTTCGTCAAGATCGCCTGCGGTGCGCACCGCATAGGCGTCGAGACGGATGAGCGCGAGCGCGGCGATGCTGATGACGCTCAAAGCCACCAGCATTTCGAGCAGCGTGAAACCGCTTTCGCGATCTTTGGCGCGATCAGGGCCCACGGCTGACCTCTCCGGTCGCCGAGACGCGTATGATTTCGCGCGCATCTCCTCCCGTCAGCATGACCGCCTGCGGTGTCGGGCTGATACCGACGCGGTCGAACAGGATGCGCGCTGCGCCTTGGCCATTTCCTGACGTAAAGCGGACGTCGCCGGGCCAGTTTCGCTGTTCGAAGGCACGGCCGGGCAGCGGCTGCCATTCGCCCGAAATCCGGCGTTCGAAGCCATAGCCTGACGGCGCAAAATTGACCGCGACGCTGCGCCCCTCGATCACCGCGATATCGCGCGCGGCTGCGAGCCGCGCGGCGACCCGGTCGGCTTCGCTGCGCACGCTCCGCTCCTCCCCGGGAATGGTGAGCACGACCGCAGTCGCGGCGAGCGCCATGATCGCAAGCACGACCATCAGTTCGACGAGCGTGAAACCGCGATCGCCCGGGCGCCGCCGCGCCAATAAATAGGGACAGTCCCTATTTAATCCCAAGGTTGGCGACTGTTCGATCGGTCCGTCCTCAATTAAATAGGGACTGTCCCTATTTATTAGCTGTCGCTGCGAATATCCGCATTGTCGTCGGTCCCGCCGGGGGCGCCGTCGGCGCCGAGCGACCAGACGTCGAACGCCTTGCCGTTCGGCCCCGGCGCCTGATAATTATAAGGGCGGCCCCACGGATCGGCGGGCAGCTTCTTGATATAGCCGCCGCGGCGATAGCGTTCGGGCTGCGCCAGCGCCGGCGGCGCGACAGTCAGCGCGTTCAACCCGTCGGTCGACGCCGGATAGGTCAGATTGTCGAGCCGGTATTGCTCGAGCGCGTTTTCAAGGGTCGCAATATCCGCTCTGGCCTTGGTAACCATCGCGCGGTCCTGACTGGGCAGCACGTTGATCATCACCACGGTCGCGAGCAGCCCGATGATGAAGATCACGACCATCAACTCGGTCAGCGTGAAGCCGCGCTCGTCCGCCTTGCGGCGCTGGGCCGTCAGTCGGGGCCGATGGGAGTAGGAGGTATCGAGCATCAGGCGAAAGATTAGCTTCATCAGCGACATTTTCATAGTCCGGCTAGGTTCTGCAACTGGAGGATCGGAAGCAGAATGGCGAGGATAATAAGGGCCACGCACGACCCCATAACGACAATTATGACAGGTTCGAGAAGCGCCATCGACGCGGCCGTAAAGCGGTCGAATTCGCGTTCGAGATAATCGGCGGCACGCTCGAGCATCTGTTCGAGCCGCCCTGCACTTTCACCGCTTGCGGTCATATAGACGAGCAATGGCGGGAAGACTCCGGAGTCGCGAAGCGCGGTGGAAAGGCCGCCACCCGCACGCACCTGATCGACGATCGTCGCCGTTGCACCAGCCAGCGCGGCGTTGCGGATCGTCGGCAGCGTCAGCCGCAAGCCTTCGACGAGCGGCAGGCGGCTCGATACCATCGTCGACAAGGTGCGCGCAAAGCGCGCCGCGTAAAGGTCGCGGAGCAGACGGCCGAAGAGCGGCAGGCGGAGCAGGCGCGCATCGACGCGGGCCTTGAATGCGGGCCGGCGCATCGCGGTGACCCAGCCGAAGCTCGCGGCAGCAATCAGCAACGCGATCAGCCACCACCAGTTCGCGGCGAAGCTGGAGATGGCGATCACCGCGCGGGTCAGGAAGGGCAGTTGCTGGCCGACGTCGGTGAATTGCTCGACAACGCGCGGGACGACGAAGATCATCAGTGCCGCCACGACGCCGATCGCGACGATCGCGAGCACGATGGGGTAAGCGAGTGCGGCGATCAGCTTGCCGCGCACTTCGGCCTGCCGTTCGAGCAAATCGGCGAGGCGTGCGAGAATGGTCGTCAGGCTGCCCGTCGTTTCGCCCGCCGCGACCATCGCGCGGTACAGCGGTGGGAAGCTGCCCGGCTGGCGCGCCATCGCGTCGGCGAGGCGGCGGCCTTCAAGCAAGCCGGCGTGGACGTCGCCGATGACGGTGCGCGCGCTTTCCGCCTCGCTCTGGCGCGTCAGCGTTCGCAGCGCCTCTTCGAGAGGCGCGACCTCGGCCAGCGTCGCGAGCTGACGTGTGAACAGAGCGAGCTCCTTGCTGGCCAATTTATTCTTGCGAAAGGCAATCAACGACCGGCTAGCGGGCTTTGCGCCCGCTGCCTCGACCGCGACGATATGGAACTTGCGGCGAATGAGATCGGCGCGCGCCGCATCGTCGTTGGCGGCGGTCAGCCGCCCCTTGCGCTCGCGGCCCTGCGGATCGATCGCCACATAGCGATAATCAGGCATCGATTTCCTCGCGCCGCGCGATGCGGATCGCCTCCTCGGCGGTCGTCAGCCCCTTCGCGACCATCGTCCGTGCCGCCGAGGCCAGCGTGGGCGATTTCAGGAAGGCATGGCGCGTGATCATCGCCTCGTCGCCGCCATTGTAGATATAGCGGCGGACGGTCTCGTCGACCTTGATCGCCTCGAACACCCCGATACGGCCCTTATAGCCGGTGCCGCTGCAATGGTCGCAGCCCTTGGGGCGCCAGATCACGGTGCCGATGTCGAGGCCCAGGATTGCCGCGACACTGTTGTCGGCCTGAACGGGTTCGCGGCAGTGATCGCAGAGCTTGCGGACGAGCCGCTGCGCAATCACCGCGCGGAGCGTCGAGGCGAGCAGAAAAGGTTCGACCTTCAAATCTTTCAGGCGCGTAATCGCGCCGACCGCGTCATTGGTATGGACGGTCGACAGCACAAGGTGACCGGTCAGCGACGCCTGCACCGCGATATCGGCGGTTTCGCGGTCGCGGATTTCGCCGACCATTACGACGTCGGGATCCTGGCGCAGGATCGCGCGGAGGCCCGCGGCGAAATCGAGCCCGACCTTGCTGTTGACCTGCGTCTGGCCGACGCCGTCGACGGCATATTCAACCGGATCCTCGACGGTCAGGATATTGCGCTGGCCGTCGTTCAATTGCTTGAGCGCCGCGTAAAGCGTCGTCGTTTTGCCCGACCCTGTCGGTCCGGTGACGAGAATGATGCCATTGGGTTCGGCGAGCGCCTCGCGCAAAATCTGATCGGCGGCACCCGAAAGCCCGAGCACGTCGAAATCGATTCCTGCCGCATCCTTGTCGAGGATACGCATCACGACACGTTCACCGGCGCGGCTGGGCAGCGTCGAAACGCGGACGTCGACCGCTTTGCCCGCCAGCGTCAGCCCGATGCGCCCATCCTGCGGTACCCGGCGTTCGGCAATGTCGAGGCGCGCCATCACCTTGATGCGGCTGACGACGACGGGGGCGACATGCGGCGGCATGCGCAGATGCTCGCGCAGGACGCCATCGGTGCGCATGCGCACGACAAGGCCGCTTTCATAGGGCTCGATATGGATATCACTGACGCCCTGACGCACCGCTTCGGCGATGATCGCGTTGATCAGGCGGATCGCAGGGGCGTCGTCGGCGCTGTCGAGCAGGTCTTCGGCGCTCGGCAGGGTGAAATCGATATCGCTGCCATCAAGCGAGCCTGCCATTGCCGCCGCCGAGCTGTCGACGGCATAATGATCGGAAAGCAGCCGGTCGAAATCGGCGACGCTCGCGGTTGCGACGCGCAGCGGCTGCGAAAGATAGCGCTTCACCTCGATCAGCACCGCGGGGTCGGCGCCCTCGCGCAGCGTCGCGAGCCACGCCCCACCTTCGCCTTGCGCGATCACGACGCCGTGGGTGCGGGCAAAGCCGTAAGGAATATCTACCGGCGCCGGGGAAGGCGCCGCCGGTTCGATGTCGGTCACGGATAGTCTCCGGCTGGCGGTGCGGGCGCCTGTGAAATCGAGGGCGGGACATCGGTCGTGGTGACACTGCCGTCAGGGCCACGCAGTTCGGGCAGGTTGACCGGCCCGACGGTGATGTCGGCGGGGGTCGCGGGGGTCGGCACCGGCGGAACCGCGCCCAGGTAATCGCGCACCAGCGTGTCGATCGCCGGTTCCTGATCGGGATTCCGCTGGAGCTGGAAGTCGCGGATATAGCCATAGCGGCGTGCGGTGAGCGCGGCATTATCCTCGCGATTGCGCAGGATCGTAGGGCGGATGAAGACCATCAAATTGGTTTTCGAGCGCGTGCGGCTGCGCGATTTGAACAATTCGCCGAGCAGCGGAATGTCGCTGAGCAGCGGGATGCGCTCGATCGTCTTGCGCTCATCGTCGTTGAGCAGGCCCCCGATCGCCAGGATTTCGCCGTCATCGACAGTGAGCACGGTTTCGAAGGAACGCTTGTTGAGGATGAGATCGCTGTTGCGCGACGACACGGGGCCGGCGACGCTCGACACTTCCTGACGCAGGAACATTTTCACTTCGCCCGCGCCATTGACCTGCGGCGTTACTTCCAGCTTGATCCCGACCTCCTCGCGCTGGACGGTGCGGAAGGCATTTTCGAAATTGTCGCCCAGCTGTTCGCCGGTCGTGATCGGAACATCCTGGCCGACAAGGAATTTCGCCGCCTGATTGTCGAGCGTCACGATGTGCGGGGTCGCGAGGAGGTTCGATGTCGTGTCCGATTTCACCGCGTTGATGATCGCGCCGAAGATCGTGTTCTTGCCGATGTCGCCCGCAAAACCCGCGAAACCGCCGGTCGCGGTGAGGAGCGACGCCGCGGCCGCTTCCTGCAGACTGTTGCCGAGCGAACTGTTCGTCTGCGTCACCGTCGTGTTGCCGTTGACCGTCGTCGTCTGCTGCGAAAGCTGGTTTGCGGCATAGGCCCCGCCGAGCGTCAATATGTTGGGCGAGGCGTTGCTATAGCTTGTCGCGACGAACGGGATATTCTTGCCACCGAGCAGGAATTGGACGCCGAGGCGTTTGGCGGCATCGTCGCCGATTTCGACGACGATCGCCTCGACCAAGACTTGCTGCCGCCGGCTATCGAGCTGGCGGATCAATTCGCCAAGCATGCGCTGCACTTCGCTGTTGGCGGCGACGATGATCGCGTTCGCGCCTTCGTAGCGCGTGATGATCGCGGGCCCTCTGGTCGAAATGCTGCCGGTGCCGCCGCCACCCGTCGAGGTCGGCGTCGGAGCAGCGGCGGCGACCGGCGCGCTGCCGCCATCGGACGAAGAGGTAGACGAAGAGGACGCAGGCGACAGGCCCGCCTTTTGCACCGGATCGCTGCCGCCGCCGATGAGCTGTTGCAGCGTGGGCAGCAGGGTTTCGGCATTGGCATGTTCGAGCCAGTAGACACGCAGCTCGGTGCCCCCGGCCGCCTTCGCATCCAAGTCATTCGCCATCGAGACGAAGCGCGCAACAAGCGCCTGGTCGCCGCGCAATGCAATTGCGTTGCTGCTGTCGATCGGGACGATCGCGACGGGTTTCTGCGCGCCCTCGCCCGCCGCCGGCACCAAAGCCTGCAGCGCCGCCGCGATTTCGCGCGCGCCGGCATTTTTCAGCGTAACGATCTGGCTGGTCGAGCTGTCGCGGTCGATGCTCGACGCGAGCGCGCGGATGCGGCGGATATTGTCGGCAAAATCGGCGACGACGAGACTGTTCGCATTGCGGTTCGCCGTCAGCGAGCCCTGCGCGCTGACGAGCGGACGCAGCGTTTCGACCGCCGAAACCGCATCGATGTGACGCAGGCGGATGATTTCGGTAACGAACTGGTTCTGCGCCGCGCCGCTGCTGCCGATCCGGCCAGGTTGCGCGGCCGCGCCGTCGATCGGCTGGACGCGGTAGCTGCCGTTGGGTCCGGGGACCGCAACGAGCCCGTTCGAACGCAGGGTCGCAAGGAAAATCTCGAAATATTCGCTGCGTGACAGCGGCCGGTCGGTGACAACCGAGACCTTGCCATTGACACGCCCGTCGATGACGAAGGTGCGCCCGGTGATCCGCGCCGCATCCTGGATGAAGGCGCGGATGTCGGCATCGCGAACGTTGAGCGTATACTGGGCAAACGCGGGTCCCGGCGTGGCAGAAACCAAGGCGGCGGCGAGCATCAGGGAAAGTTTGAGGCGCATGGGTCTCTATTGTTTCGAGAGGAAAATGGCGACGGGAACGACGCTGGCGCCGCGCTCGACTTCAAGTGCGATGCGTGCACCCGGCGTAAGCTGATTGGCGAGCGCGGCGGCATCGCTCGCCGAACCGATCGGGCGACCGCCGACCGAGCGGATCACATCGCCGGGGCGCAGGCCCGCCGCGCGGAACGCCGCACCATCGCCCTGCGGCTGGACGACGATGCCGGTAACGCGGCCGTCTTCGGTGCGCGGGGCAAAGCCGACGCCGGCCTTGATCGCAGCAGGGGTCATTTCGCCGCTCGCCGACGCGCCGCCCGACGCAGCCCCGATCTCGGGCGTCGGCTGCGAAAGCGGGGTCGCGGGGTTCGCGACCGGCGCTTCGCCACTCTGGTCGAGAAACAGGCTTTCGCGTGCGCCGCCGCGATCGAGCAGCACATGGTCGAAGGCGACGCCAGCCAGCTTCAACCCCGGTGCAATCTCGTCGCCAACCGCATAGCTGGTCTGGATGCCGTCCTCTCCCGCGATGATCGCCGAGCCGCCGCCCGTCGCTTCGTTGAGGTTAATGCCGAAGAGCGTCAGCCCGGCCGAGGTGACCGTCGTCGACGCCGGGCCCTGAGCATTGGTGCGGAAGAAGGGATCGAGACTGGTGAAGAGCGCGCGCCGTTCGGCGGGCGATGCGATCACCGCCGCCTGCGGCTGCCAAGCCCCCAGCGGCGACATCGGCGTGAGCAGCGTCCAGAGCAGCCGGACGCATTGCCAGATAAGCAACGCGCCGAGCAGCCCGGCCAGCAGCACCGGCCAGATCTCGCGCGGTGACCGCCTGCCGGCACGCAGCCACGATGGCAGCGCGCGCGGCAGCCGAACGGCCGATCCGGACATCAGCGTCGCCATGAATGATCCCTGTCCCCCAGACTGAAAACCTGTCTCGCGAATCGCCTAGGGGCGAACGGTGACAATCAGTTGACCGGAAGATTACATTTTTTTGACAGATGAGCGAGTCGGGTGGGAGACGTGGCCAAGAAAGCCCTCCCCATCAGGGGAGGGGTCGGGGGTGGGGTTTTGCGACATGACGCAAGGCCGATGGACCCACCCGCGGCGACCAGGCAGCAAGCTGCCAGGGCTCGCTACCCTCCCCTGACGGGGAGGGCTTTGAGGTTCAGAACTTGAGTGACGCGCTGAGCGAGAAAGTGCGGCCCAGCTTGTAGCGGTTGAGGAAGATGCGGTTGTCGCCCGCTTGTTGCACTTCCTCATAGTTACGCCCGGTCAGGTTGCGTGCCTCGAACTTCAGTTCGATTTCCTTGTTGAGCAGCGAAATGCCTTGCCGCGCGACGAAGTCGAGCGAGATGCCCGGCTTTTCGCGAATATCGGGCTGGCCCGACGGACCGCGGCTGGTGACGCGCGGGCTGGCATAGGTCAGAAGCAGCGTCTGCTGCGACAGATTGTCCTGATCTTCGAGCCCGATCTGGACGTTGACGAGATGGTCAGACTGGCCGGTGAGCGGCGAACCGTCGAAGAAGAAGTTTCTGGCATCCTGCGTCACGCCATTGATGACCGTGGTGTCACCGGCGCCGACCTGAATTTCCGACTGGGTGTAGGTATAGTTGCCAATCAGCACCAAGCGACGGCTTGCCCAGAAAGCCGAGTCCGACAATGTGTCGAGCGCGAAATATTTCTGCACCTCGACCTCACCACCATAAAGCAACGCCTTGGGCGCGTTGGCAAAGCTGGTGTTGGCCACCGAATCGGTGCTGAGCGAGGTATAGGCTTCGATCGGGTTCTCGATCTTCTTGAAGAAACCGGCGACGGTGAAACGCTGGTCCTTGGCGAAATACCATTCATAACGCAGTTCGGCGTTCCACAGCTCGCTGTCGGTCAGCGACGGGTTGCCGCGGAACTGGCGGTTCGATTCGGGATCCTGATAGATTTGCGCAATCAGCTCGCGGAACTGCGGCCGTGCGATCGTGTTCGATGCGTTGAGGCGCAGCTGCATGTCGGGTGCCACTTCCCAGGTCAGCGTGACAGCCGGCAGCCAATAGTCGTTCTTGAGGTTCGTCTGCACAATCGCGCTGCCGCCCGTGCCAAACAGGTCGATCGGCACGACGGTCTGCTTGCCGTCCTCATAGCGCACGCCGACATTGACGTTCATGCCCGAGACGATCTCGGCCTGGAGCTGGGCGTATCCGGCGTGGGTGGTCAGGCCCGCATCGAAGGCCGCCGTGCCGTCCTGCGCCGAGGTTTCGACCAGCGTGATGTCATAGAGCTGGATCGAAGCATCGGAGAGCAGATAGTCGGGACGCAGCTGAGTCACCGCCACTGGCAGATTCGAACCGCGAAACTGGAAGGCGCGCCGCACCGCGGTGCGGCGCGTGTCGGTATAGGCGTAACCCACCGTTGCTGTGATCTGGGGGGCCAACTCGTACGACAGGTCAACGCCGCCCGACCACAGATCCTCGTTCAAGTCAGAAAAGGCGATTGTCGCGTCGCCGCGATTGCCGCCGAGGTCGTTGACGAACTTATTGCCTGTCGGATCCTGCTCAGCCGGCAGGTTGGTGCGGACATAGGTGAACCCTCGCTCATAAGGCGCCTCGCGCTGCGAATTGGCATAGGCGCCACGCAGGTCGACCTTAAGCCGGTCAAAGTGGAGTTCGCCGACGAATTGTGTGTTGATCAGCTGACGTTCGTACCAAGCAGTGTCCTGCTTCAATATATCGCGTTCGGACTGGTTCCGGTCCGTACCAAGTCCAAGCCGCGCCTGCTTAAGCGTGTCGCGAATGTAGAGGTTGGTCCAGCGGAACTTGTGGTCGCCAATCTCGAGCCCAAGGCCGAGGAGCGCGTTAACGACGATGCGGTTGTCGGTTATAACGCGGTTGTAGCTTGTCTGCGGATCGCCCGACAGATCCTGGTTCAGCGACGTCTGCTGCAACGTGTCGCGCGTACGCCATTTGTTGCTGATGCCGGCGGTCGCGATGATACCCAATTCGCCGTCTGCAATCGGGATCATCGTGCCGCCGGTGATGCCTGCCGACCAGTTGATGGGGATATGGTCATTCTGTTGCAGCAACGTCGTGTCGCTGTTGACCAGCTCCATCTGGATAAATTCCAGATCCTCTTGCGTAAAATCGGCGCCTTCGAGGATTGGCTTGCCGCTCGCGAAGGCTGCTTTCAGAAGCGACGGGACATCGCGGCTGCCGTCGTCGAAGCCGGTGCCATCGGTATCGCTGCCATAATAGGTATAGCCGAGCTGGTTCGTCGTCTCGCTGTCCCAGCCGATCCCGCCGCTGAACGTGATAAAGGGTTCACGCGGAATGGCCTTGGTTGTCAGGTTGATTACGCCGCCGCCGAATTCGCCGGGGAAGTTCGCCGAATAGCTTTTCTGAACGAGCGTCGAATCGATGACGTTCGACGGGAAGATGTCCAGCGGGACGACGCGCTTCAATGGCTCGGGGCTCGGCAGCGGCGAGCCGTTGAGCAGCGCAAGTGAGTAACGATCGCCAAGACCGCGAACATACACAAAGCCGCCGCCGACGACCGAAAGGCCGGTGACGCGCTGGAGCGAGCCCGCAATGTCGCCTTCGCCGGTGCGCGCGATGTCGGCCGACGACAGCACCGAGACGACTTCGGGGGTCGCGCGAACGACGTTGGGAGTAAAGCGGCCCGTGACGACGATTTCCTGATCGGCGCCGCCTGGGATAGAAACGTCCGCTTCGTCATCCTGCGCCGCCGTCTCTTCAGTGAGGGGAGCTTCGGTTGCGACGGGCGGGGCGTCGGGTGCCGGCGCGCCAGTATCCTGCGCAAGCGCCGCAGGGGCAACAAGGGCGGAACTGAGGAGGAGCAGGCTGGCGTAAATCGGCCGCTTGGTCATGATGGAATTTCCCCAAGGAATATGCAGGAAGGGAGCGGGCCAGCCCGGTAGGCGTGCCCGCTCCCCATTTGGATCGCGAGCGATCAGGTCGTCGGAATGGCGCTGCAGCTACCGCTCGACGTGCCGAAGTCCGCCGTCGCCGAATTACAGGTCCAACCCTGATACCAGGTGTCGTTGGCGTCGCGGACAGCGCCGACATAGGCGGTCGTGTCAAAGAACGACGCGATCGTCTTGGCGTCGAACGGCGCGAAGGCCGTTTCGGTCGCGCCGTTGACGAACAGGTTCGTCAGGCTGGGCGTAAAGGTCGAGCGGTTGTTCGTCCCCGCCTCGAAGATAGCCTGAACTTCAGCATTGGTAACGCCGTTCGACCCGCGGAAGGGCGTGGCGTTGCACTGCAGCGACATCGAGAAGAACTTCGGCGGTCCCTGATCGTCGAGAGCAGGGTTGGCCGGTCGGCTGGTGGTAGCGCTATCGATGCGCAGGCAACTGATGCCGGGCGCAATGATCAGGCCGTTCGCAAAGGTATAGTCAGCGCCACCGCGGATGCGAATTGCCGCACTGTTACCCGCTGCGTTGTTGCGCTGGATATAGGTGAAGTTGGAGAGCGCGACGCGCTGGCGCGGCGTCGTTTCCTCATTGCCGTCCGAATCGATTTCCATCATCGAGTCGCCGACCGCACCGCCTGCGCGCTGGACGCCGATCACATATTGGATATTGCCCTGATAACCAACGTCGGTATCGAGACCATCATCCTCAGCGCCGGTAACAACCAGATGCTTCATGTTCACACGACCGCCGAACACCTCGGCGCCGTCGTCCGAGCTATTGTGGATCTGGATATGGTCGATCTGGGTGCCCGAACCGACGCCCGACGGCGTCAGGCCCTGAAGCTCGCTGTTCGACGACAGAACGAAGCCCGAGTAGCGAATCTGGACATAGGACATGCGGCCCGAGTTATCGGCCACCTGCGCGCCGCCGTAGAGCGCGTTCGACGTGCCTTCGGTGTCGCGTTCGCACGCCGCGGTGCCGGGCGTCGCACCCGGTGCGAGGCAGTCGGTGATCGGCGCGCGGCCGAGCAGCACGACGCCGCCCCACAGCTGCGAGGTCTGGTCGCCCGCCGAGCCGACGACATTGCCGCGGCCGGTGAAGATGATCGGCTGGGTCGGGGTGCCGACCGCATCGATGCGGTTGCCGCGGTTGACGACGAGGAAGGACACGCCGGTCGCGCCAAAGATGGTCACGCCCGGATCGATCGTCAGCGTCGCCACATTGTTCGTGCTCGTCGCGCCCTGGTCGGTGCCGACATCGACGCGGCCCGGAAGCGAGTAGATGACACCGGCAACCTTGGGGATCGCCGTCGATGCGGTGAAGCGCGTCGGGAAACCGCAGTTGCGCCATTCGCCGCCCGGACCCGAAATCGTCCCGAGGTTCGTGAGCTGATCGGGGCCGCCGATGGTCGGGCAGTTCGCGGCGGGGGTGACGGTCGCCGGCGGGGTCGGGGTCGGGGTCGGCGTGGGGGTCGGCGTCGGAGTCGGGGTCGGGGCGGGGATGACGATCACGCCTTCGCCCGGCGACGCGACGCCGTCGGCACCACAGGCCGCAAGAATGGAACAGGCCACGCCCGAAAGCATGACCATACGAATGCGCGCGAAAGCCGCCATGAAAATCTCCGTTCCCGGTGTGCGCCCGCGAGCGCCCCTGATGAAAAATCACCGGCGAACGAGAAGAGATACGATGAACTCGCCCCCGGTGACGACGCCACTAGGGTGATTCGATGACGGTCTGACGCCAGAGCCGTGACATTTGAGTGACTCTTTAGAGTCGGTTTCGTGACAAGGGCGGCGGCGCTAGGAGCCGTTTGTTCGCACCTGCAAAAATAAATGCAGCGAAGCTCGCTTGCATCGCCCCAAAAGCTTTGCTAGGCGCCCGCTCCTACCTGGTGCCGGACCCGTCCGGACCATCATGATGTGCGGTCGTGGCGGAACTGGTAGACGCGCAACGTTGAGGTCGTTGTGGCCG
>CAYRQX010000066.1:0-18327 GCA_964426485.1 uncultured Sphingopyxis sp.
CCAGCTTCGCGATGCTGATGAACTTCCCGCGCTTCAACAAGATGAAGGGCATGGGCCAGATCGTCAGCTGGTCGATCCGCGACGAAAGCCTGCACTGCGAAGGCATCATCAAGCTGTTCCACACCTTCACCAAGGAACGCGACTGCCTGACCAAGGCGGTGAAGGAAGACATCATCGACACCTGCCAGAAAACGGTGCGGCTCGAGGATGCGTTCATCGACCTCGCGTTCGAACAGGGGCCGGTCCCCGGCATGACGCCCAAGGAAATCAAGCGCTACATCCGCTACATCGCCGACTGGCGCCTGGGCCAGCTGGGGTTCCAGCCGATCTACATGATCGACGAACACCCGCTCCCCTGGCTCGCCCCGCTGCTCAACGGCGTCGAGCACGCCAACTTCTTCGAAACCCGCGCCACCGAATATAGCAAGGGCGCGACGCGCGGCGAGTGGAACAATGTCTGGTCGAGCTTCGACAACCGCAAGAAAGCCAAGGCCAACGACGACCTCGCCCCGGCGATCGCCGCCGAAACCGACGGCGAGGACATGTTCAAACAAGCCGGCATCGCGGCGGAGTAACGTCTTCCTGAAAACCCCTCCCGCCTGCGGGAGGGGCAGCGAGCCCCGGACTTGATCCGGGGCGCAGCGGGGAGGGCCATAGACGCCGAACCCCACGCGACCCAAACAAATCAAGGCAACCCAAATGACCGAAAAACAGAAACTCATCATCCTCAGCCAGCCGCAGCGCACGACGCTCGAAGGCCTGTCGAACCGCCGCCCCCAACTCCCCACCGACCCGATCCGCGACGAACTCGTCACGCTGGGTCTGGTCGTCAAGCAGGGCGCCAAATGGGCGCTGACCCCGCAGGGCAAGAAGGTACTGGCGGCGAGCTCGAACCGGCGGAATGCGGGCGGGTTTTCGGTTTGATTTCGAAGATTTCGCCTGCAATAAGTACCATGCATAATAACAATAAAATTAGGGGCGGATTAAAGTGGAATGGAAGCAGGTCATTACCACGGCGATTACTGGAGTTCTAGTAGCCGTCCTATCTGGAGTCGCCGTTTGGTATCTGACTTTTGAAAAGGCCAAGTCAGAAGGTGTCGAATATGAGATATCAAACACTGGACAATTTGGGGACGGGCCAAACCGCCTAATCTTTGCTAACGTTCTGATAAAAAATTCTGGAAATATAAAAGCAGAAAAAATCGACATTGATATCGCCGAAGCCAACAACAAAGATATTGCTGAATTTCAAATCAAGAAATCAAGCTCTCTTATAAATGAGAAATCCTTTAAGACCGAAAATAAATCTCTCAGAATAGAGATAAACAAGCTTCTTCCCGGAGAGAGCCTAAGTGCCGGATTACTTTTCAGGGGATCCAATAAGATATATCTAGATATATCTGGAAGAACAAATGAAAAAATTGTAGTAAAATCAAAAAAGATAAAACCGTCTGAAAATAATAAGTATTATTTGTTTATATTTCTGTCTTGTTTTGCCTTTCTAGCGATAAACGCAAGAAACTTAACAAAATTTTTGTTCAAAAAATATGTCTACTTCCATTCCCCGTCGAGAAATAATTCTGCATTCTTGATGATGCATAGCGGCTTTGAAAAAGAAGCATCCGCAATTCTAGAATCGGCAATAAAGGGAGGAGAATGCACTCCCTATGAGTTTGCTAACTTCGCATTGTGCAAAGAACTAGAAGGGGAGCCAGATCAGGCAAATCGATTGCTTGATCTCGCCCGCCGGTGGGCATCTACGAATCGAGAGGCCGCATTTGTCCGATTCAGCGCCTTTATAATACATGCAAAAAGAGGAAATGAAGACCTTGCCTCTGAAAACCTTGAAAAATCTATAGAACTTGAAAAAGCGATAAAGAGATATTGTACAGATAGTGTTATCGCGAGTGATATAATTAATAAATCTGATGTTTATTCGAAAATTTTTAACGACACAGCTTACAAAGAACGCAGATTAATAAAGAAGTTGTCAAAAAATGATGCGGCCGATCGTTAGGAATTACGGTGACAGGTGCAACAATCGAATTACGGTGGAATTACGGTGACAGGTGCAACAACCCCTAATTAGACGTCGCCTACTCAAGGTTCATCGGCTAGCCATTCTCAATGCCCGGGGTCTTCGTCCATCGCCGCGATACGCACTATGCCGACGAGCCCTATCGGCAATATCAATTCCCCAAACCCTATCTGTCGCGCGCCAATCAATTTGAAGGCGATTGGGCTGTCTATTATGAGCCCGTCAAGGCTGGCGGCCGGGGCTTTTATGCCGTCGCATGGGTCGAGCGGATCGTTCCCGATCCCACGCGCGAGGGCCATTATCTCGCGCTCATCAAACCCGACACCTATCTCGACTTCGCTCACAATGTCCCGCGAACAATCGACGGCGAGCTTGTCGAAAGCGGCCTTGCCAATGCGCAAGCCGCAGTACGCCCACTCAGCCCGCAGGACTTCGTCCGCATCATCAATCTCGGCCTTGGCGACGACGAGAGCGCCCTGCCCCGCGTCGGCGATCCCGTCGCCCCGCTTGCGCCCGCCCTCAGCGACAACCAGCGTCCGTTCCGCTTCGAACAGGAACGCATTCGCACCGAAAGCCTGACCTCGCGCATCGTCCGCGACCGCGTTTTCCGCAGCGCCGTGCTCGCCGCCTACGACAAGCGCTGCGCGATGACCGGCCTCAAATTCATCAATGGCGGCGGCCGCGCCGAAGTCGCCGCCGCGCATATTCGCCCCGTTGCGGCGAATGGCCCTGACAGCGTCAACAACGGCCTCGCCCTCTCGGGCACCGCACATTGGATGTTCGATCGTGGGCTGGTCTCGCTTGGTGATGACCTCTCGGTCCTCGTGTCACGCCACGTCAACGACCGCGAAAGCCTCGACCGACTCCTTCGCCCCGATGGCAAAGCCATCGAACCGCTCGATCCGGCACTCCGCCCGCACCCAAGCTTCCTCGCGTGGCACAGAGAAAACGTCTTCAAGACATAACGATGGCGGGAATTCCGGCGCATGGCCCCCAATCGGCGCGCCCCAAATCCTATTTCGCACACCCCACTCCAAAAACCGCTGTCCTACATTATCCGCTTATGCTCCAAACTGGCAGATGAGCGACATCGCCCCCATCCCCGCGCCCGACGCGGCCCCCGCCACCATCGCCGAAACCACCCCCGCGCTCGACGCGCACGGCCACGACCCCGCCGCTTACGACTGGGTGCCGGTGCTGAAAAAGCGCCGCAAGGATGGCTGGTCGCCCGACAAGCAGCGCGCCTTTATCGAGGCGCTGGCCGACAGCGGATCGGTCGCCACCGCCGCGCAGCGCGTCGACATGTCCGAATCCTCCGCCTATCGCCTGCGCCGCGCGCCGGGGGCGGAGGCGTTCGACCGCGCCTGGTCCGCGGCGATCGATGCGGCGTCGAAGAAATTGCTCGACGCCGCCTTCGAACGCGCGCTGGTCGGCACCGACGAGCCGGTGTTCGACCGCGACGGCAACCGCGTCGGCCGCCGCCTGCGCCAAAGCGACCGGCTGCTGATGTTCCTGCTGCGCGCCTATGCCCCCGACCGGTTCGGCGAGCGCGGCGCGGCGCCCGCGCCCGCGGCCACCCCGGTGGGCGCTATCCCGATGGCGGAGGCGCTGGTCCAGCTTCACCCCGCGCCGCCCGCCGCGCCCGCGGCGCTGATGGCGCCCGACGACCTCGCGATGGCGCTCGACATCGCCGATCAGTGCGACGGCCAATTGCCGCCCTGGTATCGCGAGGATCGCGAAGAGTTGCTGGAAGTGCCTGCCCCAACGGCCCCCGTCGCAGCGGCGGGCGACGCGGCAGATGACGAGGCTGACCTTTACTGACCTTTGGCCGCACCGCGGCGCCATTGGGCTGACCTTTACTGACCTTTGGCGCAGGCCTTTGCCATCTGGGAGGACGCAGCCCTCAATGCACCGTAACCGGCCGCATCCCGCCGCTCACGCGCGCCGCCGCGAACATCACGCCGTCGCGCACAACCTCGGGCGGGCCTTCGAGCATATAGAGCTTCACCAGCTCGCGCGTGACCTCGCTGTCGTCATCGACGACCAGCCGCAGCGAATCGAGGCCCATATTGCCACGCGCCACCACCACATCGCGGACCAGCGCGAGCGGCCATTGCGCACTCGCACCGCGATAGAGCGTCACCCCGTCGTGGCGCACATAGGCGCCGCGCCGCCGCCACATGCCAAGGACATAGCCCCACACGCCCAGCACCGCGGCGATGCCGAGCAGCCGCAACGGCTGCCCGAACACCATGGCCCGCACGGCATCGAGCGGCTCGCCGCCCCAGTCGAGCCGCGGCGCGAGCACGCCGAGCAGCACCGCGCACGCGAATTGCCACCCCACCAGCGGCGCCGCGCGCAGCTGTGCCACCACCACCATCTTCCGGTCCCCGTCCATCATCGCGGCCTAAATAGGCATGGCGGCGCCGCGATGCCAGTTGTTGCCCGCGCGCGCCGCGTAATTCGCTGTCGGCGCCAGCCGCCCGACGGAGCGCCCCGGCGTTGCGGCGAGCCGCCTCCACCCGCCTCCGATCGCTGCTATGCTGGCCCGCGAAAGGAGAAAGCCCATGCAGGCCGTAACCGAAGGCGACCGCCGCAAGGAGGTTCGCGTCCTCCTCAGCCAGATTCAGGCGCACCCCGAACGCGACTGGACGCAGGCGCGCCGACGCCTTGCGACGCTGAGCAAATTGATCGCCGGGCCGCCCGGAAAACCGCTCCGTCCGCGCCCGCATTAGCCGCTCGTCGCTCGATCGCGGCGGCCCGTCGCAACCCGCCGAGCGCGATGCAACGATCGGACATTGCACGGGTTTATCGCGGCAAGGCATCGGCGCCGCCCCTCCCCACCCCCCCCCGCGGGGCGCGCCGATGCCGGACCGTCGGCCCTCCGGAGGCCCGACCACCCCGATCTCATGATGGAGACAGCCATGCGCCAGGCATTTGCCCTTCTGACGGTCGCCCCCGCCCTCCTCGCCTGCCCCGCGCTCGCGCAGCTCGCACCCGCCCAACTCGCGCCCGGCGGCACCGTCGATCGCGTGGACGGCACGGTCGGCAAGACGGTCGATGCCGCGAACCTGACCCTCGCGACGCGCGAGCAGGTGCGCGCGGGCGCCGAGCTTTACGACACCGGCGGCAACAGCGTCGGCACGGTGCAGAGCGTCGAAGGCGACACCGCGGTCGTCGTGCGCGGCGGCAAGCTTTACAATGTGCCGATCGCCCAAATCTATCATGGCGCGGTGGGGGCGACCCACGGCCTCGTCACCAAATTGTCGGGCGCGGAGATTCAGGCGCGCACCACGGCGGCGATCGAATCGCGCTGAACAAAAACAATCGCGCCGACCGGGGCAAGCCGGACATGAAAATGGCCCGCCCCAGGGGAGGGGACGGGCCAGTTTCGGTGCCGACGCGCCCGATTGCGGCGCCGGCCCTCTGTTATCTCATCGAGGCTATTCGGCCTCTTCGAACAGGTCGACCGCGTTCGCCGCGTTCGCCGACAGGCGCACGGTGTCGCCTTCGACGGCCGCGACCAGACCGGCGGGCAGATAATGATGCTTGCCGTCGCCGCTGTCGGCCTTGGTCAGCTTGATGCGTTCGCCGTCGAGATGGTCGACGGTGCCAATATGGACGCCGTCGGCGCCGACAACGGTCAGGCCTTCCTTGATTGCGCTATGGTCATGTTCTGCCATGGTCATTCTCCTTGCCGCTCCGGGGAGGGGAGCCTTCCCATCATACGCACAAGAATCGAGTCGGCTCCATATAGCAAGACAGGATGCCCGAAAGCCGCGCCGCTTCCCACATGCACCCCGCGCCGCTAGGCTCCGGGGATGCGCTCCCTCCCCCTGCTCGCGGCCGCCGCGCTTCTTGTCGCGCCGCTCCCCGCCCTCGCCTGCTCGGTCGCGCCGGGCTATCATGTCCCGACCAATCTCGAGCTCGTCGAGCGCGCCGACCTCATCCTCCTCGCCACGGTCACCGGCGATTTCGCGCCCGACGGCAGGCCCGAACCGATGATCGCGGTCGAGCCGGTGGAAGCATTCAAGGGCACGATGCCGAACGCGCCGATCGCGCTGCCCGCGATGATCGCGGCCGATGGCGATATCCAGCTCAGCAATCCCTATCAGCTTCGGGACGCGCATCCGCAGAGCCTCGCCGGCGCCTGCGTCCGGTATGTCTTTCCGCGCGGGTCGCGCATCCTCTTCTTTCTCGACCGGCAGGACGGCGTCTGGCAACCCGCAGGCGGCCCGTTCAGCCGCTGGGCGGAGGACGCGTTGACCGACGACGCCCCCTGGCTGCAGGCCGTGCGCTTTTACATCGTGGTCGCGCGGCTGCCCGAGGCGGACCGCGCCGCCGCGCTGACGGCGCGCCGCGACGAACTCGGCGCGCTCGGTGACGACCCGGTCGCCCAGTTGATCGCCGCCGACATCGACCGGCAGCTTACGGGACCGAACGCGCCGCTTCGCGAGGAATTGCCCCAGCCGCCAGAGGGCACCGCCGCGGAAAACGTCGAAACCGCCGCCTCCGATCTTCGTGCCAGCCCGTCGCCGACAAGCACCGGACCACGAGGCGGCTCCGGCATGACCGACGAGCAGATCAGTCGCGCCCTTCACGGCGCCGTTTTGCCCCCGGCCTGACGGCGGCAAACGATCAAGGCGCGCCGCGCGGCTCGTCGTCCTCGACCCCACCGGGGCCAAGCTCACCATCCTCATCGTCATCGCTGCGTTCGCCGCGATAGGCGTCCATGTCGATCACACCCGACCGCTCCATCTGCTTCATATGATCGACCAGATCCTGCACATCGTCGCTGTCGTCGCCGCGGCTGACCTTGTCGCTGTCTTGCTGCGGACGATCGCGGCGCGCGGCTTCGGCGACGCTCTGTGCCTGCGCCTCCTCGTCGTCCTGCTCGCGATTGCGCGCCTCGGGCGCTTCGTCGGCGGGGGCATCTGCTTCGGCTTTACGGGGATCGTCGACCATGACCTGTTCCTTGAAAGAGGATGGCCCGAAAACGCGTGGCCGCCGGGGCGGTTCCTCAGGCGGCGGCCGCCAACACTTTCGTTTCGATCACGCGGATGAAAACCTCGGGATCCTGCGCGCCGGGAATGAGCATTCGCCCGCCCAGGATGAAGGCGGGCACGCCGGTGATATTCTGGTCGGCCCAATAAGCCTCTTCGGTGCGCACCATCTCACCGAACTCGCCCGACGCCAGGATTGCCGCCGCCCGCGCATGGTCCAGCCCCACCGACGCCGCGACATCGGCGAGCACATCATGGTCGCTCACGTCGCGATTGTCGGTGAAGTGCGCGGTGAACAACGCCAGCTTCAGCGCGGTCTGGACGCCCGTCGCATCATCCTGCTCGGGCTCCTCGAGCGCGCCCGCCCAGGTCAGCAGGCGGTGCGCGTCGAAACTGTTGCGCATCCGAAACGACGGCCCTCGATGGAAGGCGAAACCAAGCTCGGCCGCGACCCCTGCCATCTTGCCGCTGTTCGCACGACTCTGTTCGGCGCTGATCCCATATTTGCGCATCACATGGCTTGCCGCATCCTCGCCTTCGGCGGGCATGTCGGGGTTCAGCTCGAACGGATGCCACTGAACGCGAAAATCCAGGCGCCCCGCAAAATGCTCCATGACCTTTTGGAACTTCAGCCAGCCGATGATGCACCAGGGGCACATCACGTCGGACACGATGTCGACGCCGAGGCGCGGCACGCGCGGTTCAGTCAAATTTCTTCTCCTGTCGGCACACGCCGCCGCGCTCAGTGGGAACGGCGATCCTTGCCTGTCCGTCGATCGCCCTTGCGACGATCCGGTCCGTTGTAATTCGGGTCGTCGGCTGTTCGGCGGTCACCCGACCGCCGTTCCGAACTGGCCCTCTTGTCCTCATCGCCTGCCATACGCTTCCTCCCCACGACAAAGGAAAATAGAAGCAACCCGGCGCATAATAACGCACAAAATGATTAAAATGACAAGTAAGGGACGGAAAGCCGCCGGTTGTGAGCGGGATCAGCTTTGGCATGGGCGGAATGGCGCCATGGGGTGGTGAGCTGTCATTTTGTGCACCCCGGCGAAAGCCGGGGCCCAGCGCGTGAACAGACGAGGTTGCGTTGGAATTATGGACCCCGGCTTTCGCCGGGGCTCACATCCCTATCGGCACCTTCTGGTCGTCATCCGCCCTTCCCTATTCAATTTACCATGTCACTCGCAACCGGCTCGCTTGCCACCGGCCGCGACAATGCCCACCAACTCGCAACCATCAGCGCGACGGTCAGCGCCTCGATGATCATTGCCTGGACAATGCTGCCATTGACCAGATCGCCCATCCCCGCCCCGATCAGTCGGCCGGTGAGGGCGGTGCCATAAAGCGCCGCGGGGACGAGCAACGCCCGCGTCCATCCCGGCACCAGCGCGCCAATCGCCGCGCCACCGGCCGCGACGAGGAAAAAGGCCGACAGGTCGGCGCGCACCGTGTTCGCGGCTGCACCTTCGACGCCGATACCGAAGGTTTCGGTGAAGGTCGCCGGGTTCAGCACACCCTGCACGCCAAGGATCGTGAAAAAAGCGGCCCACAATAGCACCGCGCCGCGCCAAACCCAGTTGATCATATTCTTTCTCCCTTGATACCAAGGCTGCGGCATCAGGGCAAAAAGTGCAATCTATTCCGGGTTAAAGATCGTCTGCCGCAAATGTCTCTTCGATCCAGCCGCCGCCCAGCACGCGCGAATTGTCGGCGGCGTCGTAGAGTACCGCCGCCTGCCCGGGCGCGACGCCATATTCGGCCTCCGCGAAAATCAGCCGATCGCCCGCGACACGCGCGGGCACCGGCTTCGCCATGCTGCGCACCTTTGCCATCACCGCGCGCCCGTCGACCGCGCCTAGCCAGTTCGCCTCGCCCAGCCGCGCGCCCGACACGGCGAGCGCGCGCCGCGGCCCGACGACGACGGCTTTGGTTTCGGCTTCGAGGCGCACCACATATAATGGTTCGGCCTGTCCGCCGATCTCGATCCCGCGCCGCTGGCCGACGGTATAATGGATCAGGCCCTTGTGCGCGCCGAGCACGGTGCCGTCGACATGGACGATGTCGCCCTGATCGTCGGCCTCGGGGCGCAGCTTGCGCACAAGCGTCGCATAATCGCCGTCGGGAACGAAGCAGATATCCTGGCTGTCCGGCTTGCCCGCGACGCCAAGCCCGAGATCGCGTGCGATTTCGCGCACCACGCTCTTCTCCAGGCCGCCCAAGGGAAAGCGCAGAAAGTCGAGCTGGTCTTGCGTCGTCGCGAACAGGAAATAGCTCTGGTCGCGCGCCGGGTCGACCGCGCGGTGCAGCTCGGCGCCCTGCGGCCCCATCATGCGGCGGACATAATGGCCGGTTGCAAGGCAATCGGCGCCAAGTTCCCTGGCGAGCTGGAACAGGTCGGTGAACTTCACCCCCATGTTGCAGCGGACGCAGGGGATCGGGGTCCGGCCCGACAGATATTCGTCGGCGAACTGATCGATCACCGTATCGCGGAACCGGCTTTCATGATCATAGACATGATGCACAAAGCCCAGCCGGTCGGCGACCGCGCGCGCGTCCCGAATATCCTGACCGGCGCAGCAGGCGCCGACGCGTTTCGCCTTGGCGCCATGATCATACAGCTGCAGCGTCACGCCGATCACCTCGGCGCCCGATCGCGCGGCGAGCGCGGCGACCACGCTCGAATCGACTCCGCCCGACATGGCGACGACGATTCGCCGGTCCTTCAGCGGCATCGGCAGCTGAAAGTCGGCCTGGGCAAGGCCGGCGGGGGAAGGAATCGTCTCGATCATGGTCGGCGCCATCTAGGGATGCACACGCCAAAATGCCAGCTTTTCCGCGCAAAGCGTCAAGATATTGACGGGGATTAAGCTTCGCTAACAGGGTCTGAAACAGGCATTTACGGGACCTTAGCTCCTCTGGCGTAGACGAGTCGCATGAACTTCGTACCGTCCGATCTTCCGCGCATCGCTGGTGCGGCCAAGCTGTCGAGGCCCGGCTTCGACATCATTCTGGCCGCGTCCAGCGCGCGCCAAGCCGCTCTGCCGACGGTACGCCATCTGCGGACGCAGGCGCATCGCGAACGCCATGCCGCAAAGCTTAACGCCGTGCGCCGGATATTTTGCGGGACGCGGGCAAGGGTGGAACAAAAAACCCCTCGGGTCGTTCGTTTCTTCGATTTGTCGGACGATGTGAACGTCTTGCCCGAAACTATGAACGGCCTGTTTACCAGAGGATTTCAGCCGATGTTGAGCCCCTCTGATCTAGATATGAATGCGTCGGACACACCCCCCTCCGACGGCAAAAATGTGGAATGACTATGATCGAGAATCAGAAAATCCGGCCCGCACAGGTCATCGGCCCCCTTGGGGAGCCCTTGACGCTGGACTCGCTGCCCCCCCCGTCGACAACCCGCTGGGTTGTTCGCCGCAAGGCAGAGGTCGTCGCGGCCGTTAACGGCGGGCTCCTGTCCGTCGACGAAGCCTGCGAACGCTATGGGCTGACCCTCGAGGAATTTGCCAGCTGGCAGCGGTCGATCGATCGCAGTGGCATGCCCGGGTTGCGCGTCACGCGCATCCAGCATTACCGCGACCTCTATGAGCGCCAACAGCGTTTCTGACGGCCGTGGGACCGGACCAGGCATGAGAGAGGGCGCTTCGGGCGCCCTCTTTTTTGCCAAACGAAATCCACCCAATTTCTTGGATCTGTCGTTTTCGTTGCAACCCTTGTGTTCACCCCGCGTTAAGCCCCCGAGTCAACTTTGGGAGTTATTCAATATGCGTAAGATGTTCATCACCCTCGCCGCTACCTCGGCCCTTGCGCTCGGCGCCTGCCAGAGCCCGGCCGCCGACAAGGTCGAGGATCAGGCTGAAGCACAGGCCGACGTGATCGACGAGCAGGCCGATGCCATGCCCGAAGGCCCGGCGAAGGAAGCAACCGAAGCAAAGGCCGACGCCGTCGAAGCCGCTGGTGAGGAAAAGGCCAACGCGATGGACGACAATGGCGAGATCGCTCCGTCGGAAACCGGCGCCATGGCACCGGCCGATCCCGCGACGAAATAACTATCGAGGGCTTGCCTCCCCTAAAGGGCAGGGTGAAGGGCGCCGGTTCATTCCGGCGCCCTTTATCGTGCGCGGAAATATTTGCCGGCCTGTGACCTCGGTCACCGCCGCCCCATCCAATCGCCGATATTGACCCGGAATGGGACGGGAGTTCGCTTTCAGCGAATCATTTCACGGACCACCCTCCCGCCGCCACCCGCGACCCAGGGCGGCGGGAGGGACTAGCCGCCGACTTTCTCCAGCTCGCGCAGCACATCCTGCACGCCCGGCGCATCGCCGTCGGAGCGCAGCGCCTCGATCGCGGCCGCAACGTTGAGCTTATACTCGGCGACGCCCGCCGACTCACCCGCCCACGCGGCGTCCATCGATTTCACCAGCCGCCGCGCCGCGGCATTTTCCGACAGCATATGCACGTCGAGCATCTCCAGCCCCTCGGCGTGGCAATGGACGAGTAACGCGGCGGTCATCATCCGCCCCAGCCCGCGCCCCTGAAATTCGTCGAGCACCGCGACCGAAAATTCGCCCACCGGCCCGTCGGGCCGATGGCGCACCGCATGCACCGCGCCGATCGGCGGCTGCCCCGGGCAGTCGCTGCAAATCGCACCCCACGCGATATGATCGTGCCCGTCGACGTCGGCGAGCCGCGCGACCACCGCATCGGGCAGCACCGGCGCGGGCGAGAAAAAGCGCAGGTAGCGCGACTCCGCCGACAGTTTGGCGATCCCCTCGCGGATCAGCGGCGCATCGTCGGGCGTGACCGTGCGCAGGCACACCGCCGTGCCGTCGTTCAGCGCACAATGCACCGCGACATCCTCGATCCGCGGATGACCCTTTGTATCTCGCTGCCCGCCCGTCCCGGTCATTGCAGTCTCCCGATACGCCACGATAGGCAAGACGCGCCGCCGCCGCAATCGCGGACGCGGGCGGCGTCCTACGTATTTTCGCGCCCGATAATCGGTGAAATGTTGAAAGCGGGACCAGCCTTAACTTGGTAAATGTTGCACACCCAAGTCGAAAGGTTGCACGTCGGTGATCCACGCCCTCCCGGACAGCAGCACAGGCCATGAGCCACTCGGCGGCCGCCTCGCGCGGCTGCGTCAGGCCCGCGGATATAGCAAGACCGACCTCGCCGACCGGCTCGGCGTCACCGTCACCTCGATCTGCTATTGGGAACAGGGCCGCTCGCGCCCGCGGCTCGCGCGGCTGCAGGCGCTCGCCGATCTTCTCGGCACCTCGCCGACCGAACTTTTGAGCCGCGACAGCGCGCCGGGCCACGACCATCTCGCCGACCTCGTCGCCCGCATGCGCGCCGAAATCGCCCACGCCGCGGGGACCACCCCGTCGAAAGTCCGCATCACGATCGAAATGTAGGCGCCCCGCGCCGCCTCCCCCTCGTCGCCCCGCTCCTGACACGGGGTGGCGTCGGGCGCGCGTCAGTATCCAACTTTCCGCTTCCTACGTTGTTCCTGGCGAAAGTTTATGATCGAAGCGATCCGCCATTGATCTGTTTGGCCCACGCGGTTGATGGCGAATCGGGTGAATCGCGTTGACGTTGTACGGACGCACCTCTAGCGGCGACCAAGTTCGCCCGCCCGCGGGCGCGTCCGAAAGCGAGTCTATGTCCGCATCGCGGCTGAGCGTCATCCTGCCGGTTTACAATGCCCGGCAATTCGTCGGCGCCGCGATCGATTCTATTCTGTCGCAGACCATGGGCGATTTCATCTTCTACATTATCGATGACGGATCGACCGATGGCTCAGGCGACTTGATCGCAGAAAGGGCCGTAAGCGATCAGCGCATCCATATATTGTGGCAAGAAAATAGCGGCATCGTCGCGAGCTTGAACCGGATGCTCGAACAGGTGGAAACGCCATTTGTTGCCCGCATGGACGCCGACGATATCGCCTTGCCGGAGCGGTTTGCACGCCAACTGGAGCATTTGGAGCGCAATCCGCAGTTGGGAGCACTCGGGGGCCAGTTCGAGGAAATCGACGGGGCTGGACGGAAACTCCCCGGGCATGTGATGTTGCCCATCGGCGCCGACGCTGTCCGTGCGGAACTCGAGCGCCGTCAGCCAATTGCGAACCCGACGGCAATGTTTCGCACCAAAGTGCTTCGTGCGGCGGGCCTCTATCGCCCTGCATTTCGTTATTGTGAAGACTACGACCTATTCCTTCGCCTCTCCGAAATTTCTGACATCGACAATCTTCCCGATGTGCTGCTCCTTTACCGTCGGTCACCGGGACAGATGAGTGTGCTGAACCACGGGATGCAGACCCGGCAAGCGGTGTATGCGCGGCTCGCGCACCAAGAGCGGCTTGCAGGGTGGGCCGACCCGTTTGCCGGGCTCAGCACGTTGCCGCCGCTGGCCGATCTCGACAGGCTGCTCGGCCGCGAAGGCATATCCGAACGCACCGAGATCGATATCCTCGATGCCCGTCGCTATGCCGTGGGTGATATGAGTGAGGCCGAGTTCGCCGAATATTGTTCTGCTGCGGCCCGCGGTTTACCTGTTGAGGGGCTAAGAGCAGCCTTGCGCTGCCTCAGCCAGGCAAAGATCGGCCGCGCCTTTCGGTTGGCGTGGGCCTTGACCCGTGCCAGGCTGACCAATCGCAGGCGCCGTGCGTAGCCGTCGCGGCGATCGACAAGCGCCGCAATAACGTCCGCGACGGGAGTCTTGCCCCCGATTACCCAAGGATTGACGGGCGCGTGATGCAGGTCGCAGATCGCATTGCCGCACTTATGGTCAATGGGCATGGCCGAGCAGGCATGAGGCTGCAAGTGAGGCGTTCGAGAGATGAGCTGCCAATTGCAGGCTGCGGCCGATTGAAATATCGACCCCCCAACAGTAACAGCAAGTTTCAGGCGGTCCTGGCAATCAGGGCAATGTCTGGATGGGGCGCAAACCGGAAGCTAGGTATCATCCCCCATCCGCAGCGCCGCGATAAAGGCTTCCTGCGGGATGTTCACATTGCCATATTCGCGCATCCGCTTCTTGCCCTCTTTCTGCTTTTCCAGCAGCTTTTTCTTGCGGGTCGCGTCGCCGCCATAGCATTTGGCGGTGACGTCCTTGCGCAGCGCGGCGATGGTTTCGCGGGCGATCACCTTGCCGCCGATCGCGGCCTGGATCGGGATCTTGAACATATGGCGCGGGATCAGGTCTTTCAGCCGTTCGCACATGCCGCGGCCGCGCGTCTCGGCGGTGCCGCGGTGGACGATCATGCTCAGCGCGTCGACCGGCTCGTTGTTGACCAGGATGCTCATCTTGACGAGGTCGCCGGGGCGGTGGCCGATCTGGTGATAGTCGAAGCTGGCGTAACCGCGGCTGATGCTCTTCAGCCGGTCATAGAAATCGAACACGACTTCGTTGAGCGGCAGTTCATAGGTGATCTGCGCGCGGCCGCCGACATAGGTCAAATTCTTCTGCACCCCGCGGCGGTCCTGGCACAGCTTCAGGATGGGCCCAAGATATTCGTCGGGGACATAAATCACCGCCTCGATCCACGGCTCCTCGATCTCGTCGATGCGGTTGGGGTCGGGCATGTCGGCGGGGTTGTGAAGCTCGATCTCCTTTGCCGCCTCATTCTTGGTATGGCCGAGCTTGAGCTTGTAGACCACCGACGGTGCGGTGGTGATCAGGTCGAGGTCATATTCGCGAGTCAGCCGCTCCTGAATGATCTCGAGGTGGAGCAGGCCAAGGAATCCGCAGCGAAAGCCGAAGCCAAGCGCGGCCGAGCTTTCCATCTCGAACGAAAAGCTCGCGTCGTTGAGCCGCAGCTTCTGGATGCTCTCGCGCAATTTCTCGAAGTCGTTCGCGTCGGTCGGGAACATGCCGCAAAAGACGACGGGCTGGACTTCCTTGAACCCCGGTAGCGCCTGCGCCGCGGGCTTTTTCGCGTCGGTGACGGTGTCGCCGACGCGCGCCTGCGCGACGTCCTTGATCTGCGCGGTGATGAAACCGATCTCGCCGGGGCCCAGCTCGCTGAGCTGCTCGATCTTCGGCGTGAAACAGCCGACGCGGTCGATCAGATGGGTGGTGCCCGCCTGCATGAACTTGATCTGCTGGCCTTTTTTCAGCACGCCGTCGATGACGCGGATCAGGATGACGACGCCCAGATAGGGGTCATACCAGCTGTCGACGAGCATCGCGACGAGCGGCGCGTTGGCGTCGCCCTTCGGCGGCGGGATGCGCGTCACGATCGCTTCCAGCGCTTCCTCGATGCCGATACCGGCCTTGGCGCTGGCGAGCACCGCGTCGTCGGCGGGCAGCCCGATGATATCCTCGATCTCGGCCTTCACCTTGTCGACGTCGGCCGCGGGCAGGTCGATCTTGTTGATCACCGGCACGATTTCATGGTCATGCTCGATCGACTGGTACACGTTCGCCAGCGTCTGCGCCTCGACCCCCTGCGCCGCGTCGACGACCAGCAACGCGCCCTCGCACGCCGCGAGCGACCGCGACACTTCATAAGCGAAGTCGACATGGCCCGGCGTGTCCATCAGGTTGAGCTCATAGGTCTCACCATCATGCGCCTTGTACGACAGGCGCACCGTCTGCGCCTTGATCGTGATCCCGCGCTCTTTCTCGATGTCCATATTATCAAGGACTTGCGCCGACATTTCGCGCGCGGTCAGCCCGCCGGTGAACTGAATCAACCGGTCGGCGAGCGTCGACTTGCCATGGTCGATGTGCGCGATGATCGAAAAATTGCGGATATGCGAAAGAGGCGTGGTCATAGGGGGCGCACTAGCAGGGGTTTGCGCCGCTGTCAGCAGGGAGTGACGGGTCGGCGCGGGCGGCGCGATTTTCGGTCCAAGCGAAGGCAAAGGTCAGGGAAAGTCAGCCCAATGAGACACCCCTTTAGCGCGGTCAAAGGTCGCAAAGACTGCATCCAGCCGCGATGTTTGGCGCGCGGGGAAGCAGCGGGTTCGGACGAGTCAAAGAGCCAGACCGCGAGGCTGGCATAGCGCAATAATGTAGGAAAGCGGTTTTTCGCGCGGAGACGCGGAGGGCGCGGAGGAGGAGAAAGAGGGTCTCACGCAAAGGCGCGAAGGCGCGAAGAGGTTGCGTGCAGCGTTGGGCGGCGGCATGACGAGGCGGGGAGATATTCTTGAGCCAGCAACTGATTAACGAATATCGCGCCGAACTCGACCGGCTGCGCGCCGTGTCGGGCAGCCGCCGCGAAAGCGTGCTGCGCGAGGCGTTCAAGGATTTGCTCAAGCGCTGGGGCAAGACCCACGACCTGCAATTCATCGCCGAGCATGACATCGTCACAAAGGCGATGAACCGCATCTATGTCGATGGTGCGTTGCTCCACAGCCTGCGCGTCCCCTTTGGCTATTGGGAGGCGAAGGACGAGAGCGACGATCTGGAAAAGGAGATCGAAGCCAAATTCCGCAAGGGATATCCGCGCGACAATATCATCTTCACCGACGATGCCACCGCGGTGCTGTGGCAGGACGGCGCCGAGATCATGCGCGCCGCGATGCAGGCCGACGACGACAGCCTGCTGAAACTGCTGGCGCGATTTTTCGCGCATGAGCGGCAGGAGATCGCCGATTTCAACAAGGCGGTGAAGCAGTTCGCCACCGACCTGCCCGCGATCCTGACGGCGCTGCGCGACCGCATCGCAGACAAGCGCAAGACGTCTGCCCCCTTCGCCGCCGCCGAAGCCGCGTTCCTGCAGCACGCGCGCGACGCGATCAATCCGATCGTGAGCGAGGAGGATGTGCAGGAAATGCTGATCCAGCATGTCCTGACCGAAGATATTTTTGCCAAGGTTTTCGACAACCCCGATTTCCACCAGCACAATAATATCGCCGCCGAACTGAAGAAGGTCGAAGATGCGCTATTCGGGCGCGGCGAAAAGGCACAGTTGCTGCGCGCCCTCGCCCCCTATTACTCGGGGATCGCCAGCACTGCGGCATTGATCCAGAGCCATTCGGAAAAACAGGGATTTCTGAAGGCGCTCTACGAGGATTTTTACAAGGCGTATAACAAGAAGGCCGCCGACCGGCTGGGCGTCGTTTATACGCCGGGCGAGATTGTGCGGTTCATGATCCGCAGCGCCGACTGGCTGTGCGAAAAGCATTTCGGCAAAAATCTGGAGGATCAGGGAGTCGAGATCCTGGACCCCGCGACCGGCACCGGCACCTTCATCGTCGAGCTGCTGGAATATTTTCGCGGCAACCACGACAAGCTGCGCCGCAAGTACAAGGAAGAGCTGCACGCCAACGAGGTGGCGATCCTGCCCTATTACGTCGCCAATCTAAACATCGAGGCGACCTATCAGGCGATCACCGGCCAGTTCGCCGAATTCGAGAATCTGTGTTTTGTCGACACGCTGGACAATGTCGCGGCGTTGGGCATCTATTCGGGCCACCAATTCGACATGTTTGGCGCCATAACCGACGATAATATCAAGCGAATCAAGCGTCAAAACTCTCGCAAAATCAGCGTAATCATCGGAAACCCGCCTTACAATGCCTGGCAAGAAAACTATAACCAGAATAATGCCAACCGACCTTACAGACGAGTTGATGAACGCATCAAGCAGACTTATGTGAAGGAAGGCACAGCCCAGAACAAGAACAGCGTTTACGATATGTACACGCGATTTGTACGCTGGGCGTCAGATCGACTTGGTGACGAAGGCATTGTTGCCTTCGTCATCGGCCGCAAGCCCATAGCTAAGGGAGCTTACGACGGCTTCCGAAAAGTGGCAGAGCGCGAATTTAGTGACATCTGGCTGATGGACTTGGGCGGCGACATCCGAGACAATCCTAAGCTGTCCGGCACGACGCACAACGTGTTTGGTATTCAGACGGGCGTGATGATTGCGCTCCTCGTGAAGCGCCGAGGAAAGGGCGGCGCGGTAATCCGTTACGCTCGCCGTCCCGAGATGGAAACGGCGGCGGACAAGCTGGCATGGCTAGCGAATACTCATTCCATCCACACTGCCGGCGCAGAGACGATTACGCCGGACAAACGGCACGACTGGATCAATCAGGCTGGCGGAATATGGGAGTCTTTTCCTCCGCTTGCCAATCCTGAACTCGGAGCGGCGGAAACGGGAAAGCCGGTTAAAGCGATCTTTCGTCTGACCTCAAATGGCATTGAAACCGGCCGAGACGAATGGCTTTGGTCTTGGTCAAAAGATGACCTTCGCACTAGGCCGCGTTGACAAAAGGGATTCCCATTTAGCCTGACTTCTGATTCAGAGCT
>CAYRQX010000067.1:0-18247 GCA_964426485.1 uncultured Sphingopyxis sp.
TCCTGGCAACCCCGGACTCTACTTATGAGTGGAGGAGAAAAGGGGAGCACGTCAAGGGTATCGACCGTTTCCAGCGGTTTGTTTTGCAGTTCCGTCGCAAAAAAGCCGATATTGGGAGGTCGAAGGTCAAGCGACCAAGCGATCATCAAAGGCAGTTTTATCTGTCGTGCGGACGCGGCAGTTTCGCGAAGGACTATCCGTCCCGCTCCGTCGTGTATCTCAAAGCGCGAGATGCGCGCTCCTTGGGAGAAGAGATTGGGCACAAGATGGCTGTGGCCACTGTTTAGGCTCTGCTCAGGGATTCTCGCGGTCGTGGCACGCAGCCGAAAGTCGAAGCGTCCTCGGGCTGGCTCGGCGATGATGCACACCTGCCGATCGGGCGGCCAATTGAAGTTGGACGCCGCCACAAAATCGCGACTGTCCGACACGTCGGCGCCACAATGCTTCAACTTCGATATGCGGTAGGCAATTGCAGACGAGGTTGCACTTGCCAGAGCCTTTAGATGCGGAGGCTCGACAGTGACGCTGCGAACTCCCGGTGTGAGCAGAAGTGCCCTGCATATCGTCCCGCAACTCTTGGCTTCTCGGTGCATTTGCCCTTTATCTCGATACCTCTGTGGATCGTCGACGACGCTATCGAGCAAAATGTTCCCTTCTAAAACAACCGGCCCGGCAGGCTGAAAATCGGAGCCGGTCGCGACCCTGAAATTGCTCTCAGTTGTAAGATGCGCACGCATTGGCAGCAGATAGGAAAGCATGCCAACGATCAGGATCGCGCCAATTCCCGCGAAGCGAATATCCATCTTCCGTCGCAAAAATATCCCGACCAGGAGCAGCGCTGACACATAAACGGGTATAGTAATGATACCCACAAAGATGACCCATATTACGATGTCCATAACCGTCGGTTCATAGGCAAGGGTGGTTGATAATTGCTTGCTCAAAACATTACCGACTCAACCTGTAACCGCTATGAGCTTCTCGTGAGTTGGTCTGCTTCCGGTCTCATCCCATAGCCTCAAAAATGACCGGCAATGGTCGTGAGACGTCACCCTTCCCTCTTGCGCTCGCCCCACAAATGAGTCACAACTTTACGTGAACGTAAAGGTAAAGCGCCTGCGAGAGGATCCTTCCCCATGACCGACATTCCCACCTTCGACACGATCAAGCTCGACCTCGCCGACCATGTCGCGACGATCACGCTCAACCGGCCCGAGCGGCTGAATTCGATGCCGCCCGCGATGGCCGACGACATTCGCGAAGCGCTCGACCATCTGCCGGGCCTCGGCGCGCGCGCGCTGCTGATCACCGGAGAGGGCCGCGGTTTCTGTTCGGGCGCCGATCTGGCGGGCGACAGGTCTGCGGGGGGCGCCGTCAGCGGCGGCGCGCGGAGCCGCAATGCGCTGCGTGGCCATTACAACCCGATGCTGCTTTCGCTCGCCAATCTCGACATCCCCGTTGTCGTCGCGGTCAACGGCCCTGCGGCGGGCGTCGGGTGCAGCTTCGCGCTTTCGGGCGATTTCACCATTGCGGGCAAGAGTGCCTATTTCCTGCAAGCCTTCGTCAACATCGGGCTCGTTCCCGACGGCGGTTCGTCGTGGCTGCTGCCGCGCTTGATCGGCGTGCCGCGCGCGTTGCAGATGATGATGCTGGGCGAAAAGATTTCGGCCGATCAGGCCGCCGACTGGGGCATGATCTACAAGAGCGTCGAGGATGCGGAGTTGATGACGGAGGCCAAAGCACTGACGACGCGCCTCGCGAACGGCCCGACCGTCTCGCTCGGGACGATGCGCAAGATATTGCGCGAAGGTTTGACGCAGGACTTCGCAACCACGCTCGACGCCGAAGCCAAGGGCCAGTTCATTGCGGGCGGCACCGCCGATGCGATGGAAGGCATCATGGCCTTTCAGCAAAAGCGCAAGACCGAGTTCAAGGGGAAGTAAGCCCACCCCAAATTTCGTTCGTGTCGAGCGAAGTCGAGACACCCCGGAAGGCTTACGCGCAGCCGAGGGGCATCTCGACTTCGCTCGATGCGAACGGGTTTCTATGGTCGCCTTTTGCCTACTCCGCTGCTTCCTCGACCATCACCTTCTTGTAGATGCTGTTCTTCGGATAACCGCAGACCCGCATCACCATCGGCTCGAAAAACTCCAGCGGTTCGCTGGCGTAATCGGGATCGAACGCCGGCGCGTCATATTTTTCGCAGAATTCGGCGCATGCCGCATAGTAAGGGCTATCCTTGAACTGGTCGCGCATGTCGCGGTCGAGCCCGAGATAGTGGAAGAAATAATGGCCCTGGAACACGCCATGATGCTGGACGATCCACAGATTTTCCTCTGACAGGAACGGCTTTAATATCGCCGCCGCGACATCGGGATGATTGAACGCGCCCAGCGTGTCGCCGATGTCGTGGAGCAGCGCCATCACGACATATTCCTCGTCGCGGCCGTCCCTATGCGCCCTGGTCGCGGTCTGCAGGCAATGTTCGAGCCGGTCGACCGGAAAGCCGCCATAATCGCCGCCGAGCAGCTTCAGATGGTCGAGGATGCGCTTGCCATTGTTCGGCGCGAACTCCTTCTGCTCGCGCGCGATAATGTCCCAATCTTCCTGCGTTCCGTCGATCATCGAGCGGAATGTGGCGTGATCGTGCGTCATCTCGTTCATGGCAGCCTCTCCTGTTTTGAGCCGCAGCCTATCCTATTCGTTGTTATTTGCAACGTTATAGGTCTTAACCTCGGCCTGTGTCAGGCAGCGGCGCGTCGACTTGTCCTCGGCGTTGGCAAGCGCCTTTTGCTGATACATCACCTCGGTGAGCAGCTTGCGCGACACGCCCATGCGAATCAGGAAATCATTGTCCTCGCTCGCGAGCAAGGCGGCATCCTGCTCGATGTCGCCGATCAATTCCTTGGTCGCATCGGTGCCCATCGCGACGCTCATGTCGATCGCGCTGCGGTCGCCGGTGCGCGTGAACATATGGACGATGAACAGCCCGCCGGGATCGATCACGCGCGGCTGGCCGCCCATGAAGATGAAGTTGCACGCACTGAAACAGGCCCAGCCGGCCGGGATGCGTGTCGTCAGGCCAAAATTCGACCGGATGATCCGCCCCGCGGCATTGCCCGCGCGCGCATCGCCGCCGGGCGAGCGCAGCCACACTTCGCTGATGTCGGGGTTGGCGGCGAGCGCCGCCTTCAACCGGTCGGGCAGCCCCGTATCGATCCGCCCCTCGGCGAGCAGCACCTTGCCGCCTTTTTTGGCAACGGGGGTCAGCTTCATCGTCGCATTCGCCGACCAGTCGGGGGTCAGCGGGCACGTCGGGTTCGCTGGATCGATCGCCGGCTTGGCGGCGCCGGTCAGGCAAGCGATCAGGCCCGCTCCCGCGGCAAGGCGAAAGGCCTTACGCCGCAAGGACATAGCGCGCCTGGCCCGGTCCCTTGCACATCCGCTTCGACACGCGCGTCTCTTCGCCCTCGATGATGACGATATCGGTGACGCTCATGCATTGCGAGCCGTCGGCAAGTTCGTTCTTTGCCGCGACGGTCGACGATCCGCTGACATTCTGTCGCGTTTCGCTCGTCCAGTTCGCGGTTGCGCCGACCTCTTCGCCGCGCGTGACTTCCTCGGTCGCGGCCGCCGCCTGCACCTGCTCGGCGGGGTCGAGACGGCAGGCGATCGCGTCGGTGAGCGTGCCGCTGACCTCGCCGATCGGCACATAGCTGTAGACGCCGGCCTTGCTCGCTGCGTCGCCGACGGCGTCGTTGATGACATTGCCCAGGATGTTGCGGCCGATGCTGTTGCCCTTCTTGCCCTTCGGACAGCCACCGCTGCTGTCTTCGCTCGGCTTCGGCGCGGGCGTCGTGACCTTTCGAAGCAGGCTGCCGAACTGCGCCTGCGCCGGCGCCACGGCCAGCAGGCAGGCCGCGAGCACGGCCGGGGTCGCCCAAATTTTCCGCATCATCCTGTCCACCTTTGCTGCGCCCGAACCCGGGCTGTCCAGCGACCCTCTTTATCGGTCGTTCATGCCACCCGCTGTGATTTTCATCAACTCTGCAACTTATGTCATCCAGACAGGTTGAATTAACGCTGAATATGTCACAGTAACGCCGCCATGCTCTCGCAAAAGACCCGCTATACGATCCGCGCGTTCCAGCATCTTGCCGACCATTGGGGCAAGGGGCAGGTGCAGCTGGCGGATATTGCTGAGGCGCAGAATATCCCGCCCAAATTCCTGACCGTGATTTTGTCCGAAATGGCGCGCGAAGGCCTGCTGATTTCGCAGCGCGGGCGCGATGGCGGTTACCAACTCGCGCTGCCCCCGATCGACATCAGCTATGGCGATCTCGTCCGGCTGACGCGCGGATCGCTCGCGCTTGTCCCCTGCGCCGCGCGCAACGCGCACGAGCATTGCAAAAATTGTTTGCCGGAATCGGAATGCCGGCTGCGCAGCCTGATGTTGAAGGTCCGCGACGACACCGCATCGATCCTCGATCGCTTCACCCTCGCCGACCCGATCGCAATGGAACCCGTGTTCGAGAAGGACGAGGCGGCCGAATAGGCCCCGGCCCGGCACGCAAAAAAGGGTGGAGCCTAAGCGAATAGTCGAATGTCAATCTCGGCGCGGATCATAAGGTTTCGAGGCGCGCTGCAATATCCGCTCGCGATAGCGCGCGTCGGTGCCGGAAAGATTCTGCGGTTTGGTCAGCGTCTTGACGGGTCGGCCGAGAACCACCAGCAATATGTCCCATTCCTGCCGGCCGAGTTGCTTGTAGCGGTAGTCGAGCCCGGGCGACGCAAGTAGCTGTTCGATTTCGGACCGCGCAAAGGAGGCGTCGGGGCCAATTTGGCGAAACCCGCTCCGCGCGGCATTGACCCCCTCGGTCAAATCACTGAACCCATATTTGCCAGGGTCATAGAGTGAGTATTCACGCAGCAATCGCAAGAGATCGGGCACCGCATCGACGCCGCGGTCACCCTGTCGCTTGATCAGGCCGGTGGCAAAATGACTTATTGCGGGGTCGGCGAGGATCTCTCGTTCCTCCGCGAGTTGCGTGGCGAAGCTGCCTGTGGGTAGTCCCGCCAGCACATTGACCCAGCCGCGTGCCTTCTTCTTGTCGCTCGCTGCCAGATAGCGTCGGGCCGCCGACCGCCGCAGGTCGGTCGCATCGTCATCCACGCGTGCGATAATGGACCACGCCCCATCGGGGTCTTGGACGCGCGGATCCTCAAAAATGCGGGCCAATAATTTTCGGTCACTGTCGCCGAGCGGCTCATCCTTGGCGCGAAACGAATCCATCCATTGATTTGCCAGCGAGAAAGCCGGATCGCCGGTGGGCTTTAGCGGATCGTCGAGCGCTCGAGACAGTTTTTCGCGGGTTTTTGCGTTCGCGGCCTCCATGTCGACGCCGCGCGAGATATTGGTATGGGCGAGCAAAAGCGTTTCGACCGGAACCTCGGCCCACATCTTGCCATCGCCCAAGCGCCGCCGTTGCCAGCCGAACCGGAAATTCTCGATCCCGCCCGAGCCCCCGATAGTCAGTGGCGCGGATGGCAAGAAAAGCGACAGGATCGATTGCCGCAGCAGGACACGTCCCCCCGCGTCGGTGACGGTGAGGGCCTTGCGCTGCGGTGTCGAGGGTTTGAGCGACCAGTCAAGCGAAGCGCGCTGGTTCCTGCCCTCGACGGCGGGGCCGTCCTCGATCGAAATCGAGAAATCGGGCGTGGGCCTGTCGTCGCCGACAAGCAGCGCTTTGCCCTCGGAAAGCATCAGGTTCCATTCTGCTTCAAGCCCGCGTTGCCCGGCGAGCGGATCGCTGGCGACATATTTTGTCTTTTCCAATAGCCCATATCCGATCGCCTTTGCGCGTGTCCCGGCCGCGGCGTTGGGCGCAATCCGAAATGTCGAGGCGCCGTCTCGTGCGGCGATGCGAACCGATGTAACGCCCCGGGTCTTGAGCAGGGCTGCGCACAAGGCATCGCATCCTCCCTCAAACGGGCGGGTGACAAGAATGTCGCCTGTCAGGGCGATCGGCGCGCTCGCCAGAATGTCCGGCTCTTTCAGGCTGGCGAGCCAGGCTCGCGCCGAAGCCAGGCCCGGTTGCGGGATCGTCCAGAAAAGCGCGAGGGTCGCCACGCCAGACAAAATGTTCAGTGGGACGCCGGACACTAAATTGCCAAGCAGAAGCCGAACCAGCGCAAAGACAACGCCGTAGAGAAACGCCGTCGGCATTAAACCGAGTACCAGCCCCGGAATGATGAGAAACATGCCGATGACCACCAGTGACGGCATGGCCAACGCGACAAAGGCGCCGAGTCCGGTGATGATCAGATAAGTTTTCAACCACATGCAGACGCGCATAGCTGAACGGGATCAATATGCGGTAAACCAGGCCTGTCGTCGTCGCTCGCCCTTGGATTGAAAGTCGACACATTAGCTCAGGCGCGATCTCGCTTCGGGACGCGCCTTATCGATCGCAGCCTGGGCGGACGTAGCAAGGTCGAACGCCATTTTCTGCCGACCGGCCGCAAGAGCATGCTGCGTCTTGCGGATTCCGCGCTGCGCCGCGCCGGCGAGGCTCCACAGATAGCGACCTCCATTGGAACATATGGGACGGCGCTGCGTTCGTTCTCCGTGTCAGATATTGGAGAAACAACATGAATAGCGACATGCTGAAAGGCAATTGGGAACAGGTCAAAGGTCACGTCCAGAAGAAGTGGGGCGAACTCACCAATGACGAAATCGACGAGATTAACGGCGACCGCAAAATCCTCGCCGGCAAGATTCAGGAACGCTACGGTCGCGCGCGCGACGAGGCCGAACGCGAAATCAACGAATTTGAGACAAGCTACTAAGCCTGTTAATTATCAAAGCCGCCCGCGCAGTCTTCTGCGCGGGCTTTTATTTTGAACCGCTATTCTGGCGCAGGAGGGGTGCCATAACAGGATCAAGATCGCACCGTAATGCGCGCGCAAAATAGCGTGCAGCGCGCGCTCCCCCGCAAGCGATGGATCGTCGCCGGGGCCGCCACGGCGCTCGCCGTCATCGCAGCACTGCTTATTCTTGCGACTTTTCCGGTAAGCCTCGCCCGCGGCTTGGCTGAACGCGAACTGTCGTCCCGTTTCGATGCGCCGGTCACGATCGGGTCGCTGTCGCGGCGCGAAGTCTTTTCCCTCGTCCCGACGATCTTGATACATGATCTCCGCATCGGTCAGCCGGCCTGGGCCGGCGAGGGCGACATGCTCAAAGTCGCACGCGTCGGTGCGCAAATCCCGATCCTCTCGCTTTTGTCGGGAAATCCCGACCTACGCTCGCTCGATGTCGAAGGGCTTGATGTCGCACTCGTCCGCGACAGCGAAGGCAACAGCAACTGGGGCGGACGCGCCGACAAGGAAGACAGCGGCAAGAACGATGCGGTGACCCTCGCGAATTTGACGGCCCGGGACAGCCGCTTCACGCTCCGCGACAAGAAGCGCCGGCTTGACCTGAAGGGCATGATCGAGGCCGATCCGCGCCGCGGCCTCCGGGTGAACGCCAACGGCCATTTCAATGGCTCTCCTGCCCGCGCCACCCTGAGCAGCGGTCGACCTGCCGAACAAGGTCCGAACTCCGCCTGGCCCTTTTCGGCCAATCTCACCTCCCCCATCCTCGACCTTGACGTCACAGGCACGACGGCCCGCGCTCTCGACGTGCGCGACATGCACATGGACATGCGCGCCCGGGGCACGGACCTCAAACAGCTTGATTATATTATCGAAGCCGGATTGTTCGGAACGCAGGCTATCGACCTGAAAGGCAAGGTGCGCCGCCAGGGCGAAGACTGGTTCATCGACACGCTCGCCGGCACGATCGGACGCTCGACCCTGCGCGCGAAGGCGAGCGTTCTCAAACGGAACGGCCGCACGAAGATCGATGCGACCATCGACGCGCCGCAAATTGATTTCGACGATCTGGCGGACGACGCCGGCCTTGCCGCCGCCCGCGCTCAGGAGGCTCGCATCGGCCCGCGCATCATTCCAGACACGCGGATCAATCTGAGCAAAATGGGCCCGACCGATGGCGTGATCCGCTTCTCGATCGCCCGCTTGCTCGTCACAGGCGGCTCGGTGTTCGAAAGCCTCAAGGGCACGCTGACGCTCGACCGCCGCGTCCTTAAACTCGAAAAGGCGGTGGCCGATCTGGAGCGCGGCCAGATGACAGGCCAGGTCACAGTCGATTCAAGAATGGGCACGCCGACGCTTTCGGCCGAGCTGCGCATCAGGGGCGCGTCCTTCGATGCGTTCGTCGGTCAACCCGACATGATACGCGGTCCCGTCGACGGCCTGATCCGGATGCGCGGGCGCGGCGATACGATCCGGCAAGCTTTCGCATCAGGCAACGGCAAGATCGCCTTCGTCGCCGAGGGCGGCGCCATGAACCGGGCTGCGGCCTTCGTGCTCGGACAGGATCTTGGCGGCGCGATTGGCCAGAAGCTCGGCGACGACGAAAAAATGGTGCCTATCCGCTGCGCCATCATGGCTTTCAGCGCGCGCAATGGGATGCTCGTTCCGGCACCCTTGATCATCGACACCACAATCTCGCGCGGCAATGGCCGCGGCCAGATCAACCTCGATGGCGAAACGGTCGCGCTGACCCTCGCCGGCACCGCCAGGGAGAAGGCCGCGCTTCGGCTCGTCGATCCGCTCCGCATCGATGGAACGCTGACCCGACCCGACATCGGCTTTGACCAAGGCTCGAAGGCCCAAGGTGGCAAGGGCAAGGGATTGCTGGGGACGATCGGGCGGTCGATCGGAACCGCCCTCGGACTCCGCAAGGACAAGGAAGCCGATAGCGCGAAGCCGAGCGCCGGGACCATTGACTGCGAGAAGCTGAGCCGCGCGGCCCTAAGGTGAAGCCATGTGCACAATGGCCGATTTCGTTGGTCGGCTTTTGGACAGGAGATCGGAAAAGCTGACGTCTGAGGCTCGGCCGCGCCGGATAAGCCCATGGCGCCAAACGCCTTCCGCTCGCTCAAGGGTGGAGACCGATAGCGCCCGTCCTGCGCCTTCCCGACGTCCGCACGAGGTGCGAACGTCGGGGCGATGTTTTCAGACGGTCGGTACGGTGCCGCCGTCGATGACGAACTCCGCGCCGTGGATTGCGGCGGCGCGATCCGAGGCCAGATAGGCGATGAGGTCAGCGACCTCATGGGGGTCGGCCGGTCGTCCAATCGGAATTCCGCCCAGCCCGTCCAGGACGACTTGCCGCGCCTCCTCGATCGTACCGCCATTTGCGGCCTGCAGCCGCTTCAACAGCTCGTCGGACGCCTCGGTCATGATCCAGCCGGGGGAGACGATATTGATCCGCACGCCTTTCGGCCCAAGCTCCTTCGACACGGACTTGCTGTAGGTCCGGAGCGCGGCCTTGGCGGCAGCGTATGCGGTGGTCGAGTCGGGAAGAGGCAGGACCGACTGGATGGAGGTGACGTGCACCACCGCGCCAGCGCCCCGCTCGATCATCTGCGGGATCAGGAGGCGATCGAGACGGACGGTGGCCAAAAGGTTCAGGTTCAGTTCGGCGAGCCAGTGATCGTCGGTCAGCATGGCAAAGCCACCGCCCGGCGCGGCGGAGCCGCCAATCGCATGGGCAAGGATGTCGACGCCGCCCATATGCGCGAGCGCCGCTGCCGCCAGCATTTCGCCACCCGCGGCCGTCGTCAGATCGGCCCGGACGAATTCGACACCAGCGATGGGCTCAGGATTTCCGCGGGCGGCGGTCATCACCCGGGCGCCACCCGCCAGAAAGCGTTCGACGGTAGCACGGCCCAATCCCTTGGTGCCGCCGCTGACGAGCACGCGCTTCCCCGCGAACTCGCTCGGATCGGCTTGGATATTCATAGCGTGATCTCCAGCGTCTTGATGGCGTCGTTTTCGAGCGTGAAGCCATAGGTGAAGCGGATCGGGCTGCCCTTGAAGTCGCCATGGGCGGGGCCTTCGACCACGACCTTGCCGTTCTCCCGGCGAACGCTATCCGGCGTAAAGATCGCCTTGACGGCGACCACCTCCTTTTCGAACAAGGTCCTGATTTCGGCATGGCCCGCGTGACGGTGCCCGATGTCCAGGATAAGCGCATCGGCCGCGAAAGGCTTCAGCATGTCCTCCACATCGAGCCGTGCGTTAGCATCAATATAGTCGGCTATGGGTTGGGGTAATGCAGTCACAAGCGCTTTGGCGCTTTGCTGATTGGCATCGGAATCGCTTTGAATGGTCATGGCATGTCTCCTTCGGTTCGACTTGCTTCCATATTAGGGACAGGCCACTGTTCAGATAAGCGGGCCAATAAGGCATGAGCCAGTGAAGGATTCGGGATAATGTCGCGACTGGCACTTCGGGACTTTGATGCTGTGCTGGCCGTTGCGCGGCGCGGCTCCTTCAGGCAGGCGGCCATCGATCTCGGAATGTCGACGACCGCGCTCAGCCACATGATCGCGCGGATCGAAGCCGATCTCGGCGTGCGCCTGTTCAACCGGACGACGCGCAGCGTTGCGCTGACCGACGCCGGACGTGTCTTTGTCGATCGCCTGGGACCATCGCTTCAGGACGTCCGGGAGGCGATCGAGATCGTGCGCGCGCGCGCGGAAACGCCATCGGGCATGCTCCGCATCAATGCGCCGCCATTCGCTGCCCGCTCGCCCGCGCTCACCCATTTGCTCCTGGAGTATTCGCGCCGCTATCCCGACATGCATATCGACCTCGTGACCGAGGGACAGCTGCGCGACATCGTCGCTGAAGGCTTCGATCTCGGCATACGCGTCGCCTCGCTCGTCCCAAGCGACATGATCGCCCTCTCGCTCGGCGAGGCGCAGCGCTTCGCCGTGGTCGCCTCACCCGCTTATCTGAGGGCGCGATCGCGACCGCTGGTGCCAACCGATCTTCCTGGCCACGCCTGTATCCGCGTCCGCTTGCCCGATGGCTCGCTCTACCGCTGGCATTTCGAGAAGGGCGGCGACACCGCGCAGATCGAGGTGAGCGGCCCCATCACATTCGACGATCTGACGTTGTCGCGCGCTGCGGTGCTGGCGGGCTTCGGGATCGGCTTCTTTTTCGAGCAGGACGTCATTGCCGATATCGACAACGGATCGCTTGTCCGCCTGCTCGACGATTGGACGCCGCCTTTTCCGGGCCTGTGCCTTTATTATCCGGGCCGAAGACATCCTTCCGCAGGCCTTGCGGCTTTTCTCAATTTGGCCCGGGAGCTGGCTTCCGAGAACGCCCGTGGTGGGCGCAGCGCCGCGTTCTCATGATGGCAGTGACGCGCTGATCAGGCCTTCTCGCCCATCGTGAGGTCCCAGCCACCGACATTGGCATAGACGGCATCGCGCAAGGCCCTGATGTCCTTGTTGAGAACGCCAAGCGCGGCAGGCGACTGGCCCGAGGCCTCCAGCAGGGCATCTCCGAGACAGCCAGCCCTCGATTGGAGGGCTCGCCCGGTATCGGTGAGCGCAACGACGACCTGACGTTCGTTCGACGGATTTCGGGTCCGGCTCACCATCCCCACCGCTTCGAGTCTTTTCAGCAAAAGCGTCAGCGTGCTCGACATCTATCGCCGCATCGAAAACTGGCAGGGCGCGCCCGATGCGCGTTTCCGCGGTACCGACGGCCCTCCGCGCACGACCCGAGCCCCCTCGCGCCCGCTCTCCTCGGCGCTGCGCGTGAACAAGGCATCCCGACATTTGCGAGCCCGAACGGCGCGATGTTGGAAGTGCCGGGAGGCGGCGCCATCACCGACATGCTCGTTCAGGGCGGCCGGCGCCGGTCGCTGTACCGCGCCTATGCACATCCTTTTTCGGACCGACCCAATCTGACGATCATGACCGGCGCGCATGTCCGCCGCATCCTGATCGATCAGCGCCGCGCAATTGGTGTCGACATCGAGAAGGACGGACGCGTCTTTTCGGTCGGTGCGCGGAGCGAACTCATCTTGTCGACCGGCGCGACCAACACCCCGTCTTTTCATGGCTCGTTAAGCCCACGAAAAGCCTGTGAAAGCGCCCGAAACGGGCCAATAGCTGCCGGCCTTCTTTGGGGCGGAATATCACAAAAGCCGCCATTGGCAGCCGAGCGAACGGCTCGTGCTTCTCGGCAAAAGCGACCCTGTTGGTTTCAGGCCGCCATCAGATTGCCAGCGCGCGGCGCAGCACAGCCAAGCGGTTGCGAGTGGCCGCATCTTTTGTGGCACGCAGCGTCTTATCGGCGGCTGTGAACGCCCGCATCGCCGTCGGACGATCGCCCCTCGCCAGCGCGATTTCGGCCAAGGCGAGATCAACCCCCGCACCAAACTCCGGTCGCCCGGTGAGATCAGCGGCTTTCTGCCTGTCGAGGCCATCCAGCAGCGCGCCCGCTTCGGCATAGCGACGGTTGGCGATGAGACATTCCGCGGTATAAAAACGGATGACGTGCGCCAGCGGATAATCCGCACCAAAGGCACGTTGCACCGATGACAGTGCGTCTTGTGCGACCGCAACCCCGCGAGCACGACGGGCGGTCTGACACAGCGCAACGGCATAGTCATTCTGCCCGACGAGCGCCTGATGCGATTGGGGGCCAGCCTGCGCCGCCGCGCCTTGCCAGACACGTTCGGCTTCGCCAGCTGCGTCATCATAGCGGCCGAGCGCGGCAAAACTTTCAAACCGGGCGGAATGAAGGGCCAGGGTGAACCGATGATTCGCGCCGAAACGCGCGCGCATCGCTGCAAGCAATGAATCACTCGCACGCAGTGCTTCTTCGTCCCTGCCTGCCATGGAAAGGCTGTTTATCCAGTGCTGACGGGTGACCAATGTGTCGGGATGGTCGTCCCCGCGCACGCGCCTGGATTGCGCCACAATGGCACGCGCGGCAGGTTCGGCATCCTTGGCTCGGCCAAGTCGCATCAGGACGAGAACCAGCGACGACTTCGCCTTGAGGAGTTGGGTGGACGGCACATCCGACCCATTCGCTTCACCGATGGTGACGGCACGGCGAAAGGCGCGCTCGGCGAGTTCGATATCGGCCATATAACCATAAGCGCCTTCAGCCTGCGCCAGGGCAAAGCCGACCCTTCCCTCCCTGCTGCGCGGCCCAAGGCGTCGCCGCTCCGCCTCGAGCAGCCGCCCGGCTTCTTCGAGGCGTTCGGGCTGACCCGAGGTCGCGTCCATATGAATGCGTCCCAGCCGCCCGATCACGGCATCGTCGCTGTCCGCCTCGTTTGCCCGCGCAAATAGCTGCCCGGCGCGAACATATTCGGCGCGTGCGGTGTCAAAATCCGACCGCGCGTGAAACGCGCGCGCGACGGCCAGGTGCAAACGCGCGGCGACCGCCGGTGAACCGGCAAAGCGCTGATCGATGTTCCCGCTCGCACGCTTGATCGCGTCGATCACCGTTTCGTCGGCGGCCGAGCGCGCGGGGTCGGGGCTGGCCAGCACGTCTTCGGCGATGAAGCTGTAGCCCGCGTCGGCCAATTGCTGCGCGGCGACCGCCCGATTTCGCTGCGTCCATGCATAAACGGCAAAGGCCGAGCTGGCGATCAGGCCGAGCACAAGGCTGGCGGCAGCGGCGCGCACCCACGGACGGCGCATACGCCGGCGCTCTGCCAGCTGCTGCTGTTCCGCAACAAATGCAGCGCGTTCAGCGTCGCGCGCGGCAGCCTGCCGGCGTTCATCGAGATGGTTCAGACGGTGCGCCAGATCGGCTGCGCTTTCGAGTCTGCGCCCGGGCGCGACCTCGGCGGCATGGCGAATGTCGTCGCGCAACAGCGGATCGGGAATGCGATCCTCCCAGCCGGGGCCCAGCGTTGCCGTGAAGTCGCCCGCGGCGATCTGATAGAGAATGAGGCCGAGCGCGTAGATGTCGCTTTTGACAGTAGGCATCGCCTCGCCGGTCAATTCGGGCGCGCGATAGGCCAGCGTGCCCGAGCGTGGTTCATCCTTGCCAGCGTCGGCGTCGAGCGAGCCGGGGTCGGTAATATGAAAGCTGTCGAGCACCGCATCGTCAAGCAGCCGTCCGCTGCCGAAGTCGGCCAGCCAGACCGATTGGCCGTTCCCGCCCTCGGAAATAAGGATATTCGCGGGCTTCAGGTCCTTGTGCAGCACGCCGAGACCGTGCACCTCCGCGACGGCGCGGCAAATATCCACCGCGACCGCCAGCCGCCTCTGCAGCGGAATCGCGGCCAGTCCGCCCGCTTCCTTCGCCCAGGCGATCAGGTCATGCCCGCCATAGGCATATTCGATGAAATAGGGCGAGGCGTCGAAATTCCATTCCAGCAGCGCCGGCAGAGGAGCGGCCGCCCCAAGGCCGGCGAAGACGACGCGCGACAAGGCTGCCTCGCGCTTGAGTGCGCGTAGCCGGTCGGGTGCGTCGGCAAATTTGAACACCCGCCGCTCGCCTGTCTTCTCGTGACTGGCGAGCCAGACATCGTGCGCGCCCGTCTCGCCGAGCGGCTCGGCCAGCCGCCATTGCCTGCGCCCCGGCACCGCATCGCCGATCGCGAAGGTGAAGCGAGGTGCGAGGGGGGATTCGACACTATCGATCTTCACCGTGCAGGTCAGGCGATAGCCGACCCGCGGTACGGTCTCGATGATGTTGTCCTGCCGTCCACCGAGCGCCTTGCGCAGCTTTGAAATCGCGGTCGGCAGCGAACCTTCGACCACATTGAGGCCGGGCCAGACCGCATCGAGGATTTCGTCCTTGGTGACGACCTCGCCCGCACGAAGCAACAGCTCGTGAAGCACTTCGAGCGGCTTGCCTTCGAGCGGAACCACCTGCCCATCGACGCGCAGCGCCCAACTCGCCTCGTCAAACTCGGCGTCCGCGAATTTCCAACGGCGTCTGCGCCGCCGCGACGAACTGCTGCCAGCCATGTCTTCCCCCTCGATTGCGGGTTTATAAATTCTTGAGAACGCCATCAAGACTTTGATGTGCTGGTCTTTCTAGGCTCATCGCGACCGAACCAGTCAGGAGAAGACAAATGACCGGGACAGCAAAATATGCGGCGATCTTCGCGCTCGCACTCCTCGGCCCGATGTTCGCGCTCAGCGCATGTGGCGGCAGGCAGTCGACCTATGTCCATACCGAAAAGCCGGAGTGGCGGCTCCAGTTCGTCTCTGACGACCATGTGAAATATCTCGGCAATCGGGGCGACCTTGAATGGGCCTATACCGCCGTGCGCGATTCCGAGGGCCGCATTCTCTCCTTTGAGATGCGCCATCCCAACATCGGCTCGATGGATTTCCGGCTCAACCAAGGCACGGGGTGCTTCTTCAATCAGCGGGAAGGCGTCTTCTGTCCGCAGGGATAAAAAATGCCTGGGTGACGAGAGAGAGAGAGAGAGAGAGAACGGAGTTCATATGGCGACAGTAGGCAAAATCCGCAGCTTTGCGGAACTCGATATCTTCACGATGACGGGAACGGTGGTCGGCCAGCAGGGGCGCACGTCCACCCACCTGTCATCGCAAACCACGACGCACGGCGGCGGCGGGTATCTGCATCAGGGGAGCGGATTTATATCCGCGCCGACGACCCGGACTTCCGTGTCGTCATCCTCGACCCACCATCAGCGCCTCTTTGCGCGCAAGGATGATGGCGAGGAGTTCGATGTCGAGTTTCCTGACGTGCAATTCGGCATTCGTGAGGGCCACCGCGTGTCCGTTGTCTGCGCCGGACCCAAAAGCACCGGACGGGGCCATCCGATGGCCTTGGTCAATCACACCACAGGCAATCATCAGATGTTTCCCGCGCGGGTGAACTGGATTCTGAGCAACCGCATCAAGCTCTACGCCGTCGGCGCTGGCTCGGTTCTTCTGATCCTCGCGTTTATTGCTCTCTCGGTTTCCGGCAGCGTCACCGGAGGGATCATGCCCGTCGCGTTTCTGATCGGCGGCGGCGTGGTGGCGTGGGAGGTGTTTCGCTGGCTGACGCTATACCGACAGGTCCGCCTTGCAGTCGAAAACGTCGCCCAATCGACGCTGCAAAAAGAGAAAGGTCAGACCCTTGCGGCATAACAAAAGCAGCAACGGCATTGGCCGTCCCATCGCCCTGATCCTCGCCGCCGCATCCTTGACGGCCTGCGGATCGGAATCCACCGCCGCGTCCAACACCACGAAGGGCAATATTGCCACGAATGCGGCAACCGCTGCTGCTGCTAAACCAGCAGCAGCACCGACCGCCTTGCCACCCGCTGCCCTGACTGCATGGGAAACCTTTGCGCGCGGCCAGTGCCGCAATCAGGGAGAGCGTTTCGCCGCCATGCGTTTTACGCCGCTGACAGGGCGCGACGAAGCCATCGATCTTGTGGAACAGCATTTCGCGGGCAACACGGGCGGCTTCGTAGCTGCCGATTTCAATGCAGACGGCAACCCTGATTTTGTCGTCACCACGCCGGGGCACGGCTGCACCAGCAGCGGTCCTGCCTATGGCGATCAGGGGCCACCCGTGGATTTCATCGTCTCCACGACCAGCGGCTACAGGGTCTTCGACGGCTTTATGGGCTGGGTTGCTCCCGCCATGATTGCCCGACGCGGTAACCGCGACGTGCTCGACCTGCCAGGCAGTTTTACTGGCCGCTGCGGTCCCGTCACCAAGGTCACATGGGGTTGGACGGGCAACGACATCGACGCCGTCGAGCGGCGCAACGACAGCGGCCAGCGCGTTGACAGGGAGGGATGTGCGCAGGCTTCCGCCGCGTCACAGGCGAACAGCGCGACCGCTGCCCTTCCTGTCGAAAAGGGGTTTTACGCCAACGGTGGAGCCGGAAACGGCAGTTGCGCCGACGCGATCTCGCAAAAATTCTTTGCCTATTGGGATGGATCGCACATCGAAGCCCTGGGCGGCAACCGCTACCGCATCCGTTTCCGCGAAGTAGAAGCCGCCGAAGTTATCCTCAATGACCGCGTCTTCACGGTCAACAGCCGGACCAGCCTGACCGAACAATATGGTGCCCGCTGGACTCATTGCCCAACGGCGCAAATTCCAAATTCCGTGTTGCAATATGTTCGCCGCGAACTCGGTCTGAATTGATCGGCGCCAAGCAGCAGATCGGGGCCTTCAATGACGGACGCACGGAGCCAGCGATTCATGAGGGAGTATTGATTATGTCAACGATATGCAGTGTGGTGCGCGTCGCTGCCCTTGGAATCGCAGGCTTAGCCTTAACGGCCTGCGGTTCGGAATCCACCGCTGCGTCCAGCGCCGCGCAGGGGAACACGGCCACCGACGCTGGCGCATCCGCGCAGCCCAAGGCTGCGACGCGGACCTCACCAGCGGCGACAACATTGCCGATCGATCAGGGGATATATGCTCAGGCGCGCCACGGCTGTGCCCGCGCCACTGAAATACTCTTCTATGACGGGACGAATATCGGCGACGTCCAAACCAACGAGGAATGGGCGGGCAATGACGGTCCAAGCTCAAGCGTCGAGCGGATTGCGCGCGTCGGACCGCCCCGCAGGACGCCCGATGCCGATTTTGCCGCTGCCAGTCGCGGGTTCACGATGGCCTGGTCGGCCGGTCAGGACGGCGGCGATTTTCCCAGTCTTGCCGTGAAGCCAGCGGGGGCCGGACGGTTTGAAAGGCTCAGCATGAGTGGGAACATGATCATTTCTTACGACGAAGACTCTTACCAGAAATGCACCTTCGCGCAGCTTTCACCGCAGATGCAGGCGGCGATCCGGGCCGAGCGACCGCAACTGGCAGACGGAACAGCCGCTGCCAGCAGTGCTGGCTCGTCGGCCTCGATTCCGGCCCCTGTTGCGCCGTTCAACATCCGCCCCGGCCACTATGTGCCGGTCAGAGCGGCCTGCGGCACGACGAGCGATATGATCTTCTATTACGACGGTCGGCGCGCGGGCTGGATCGACCTGTCACCCTTCGCGGCGAACCGCATGGAGCCCGTCGCAGGCGCGCGACGGCGCGGGGCGGATTGGGTCGTGGATGCCGTGACGGGGGAAACCCTGCGCGTGCAGGCAGCGGACAAGATCGCAGTTGGCGACCCCAATACCGGTGTCGAGACGCTGCGGTGGTGCCCGACCGCCGAGGTGCGCGCCTCGGCTCGCGCCCGATAGGTCAAGGGAGCCAACAGCCGGCTTTTCAAATAGAAGGCTGATCGATGTCGCCAGATATTCGATCAAATCACGGGATATTCGTTGGCCAATCGACAGACAGGCTGGCTATATCCATGATATAGCGAAGAAATGGTGGAGCCTAGCGGGATCGAACCGCTGACCTCCTGCATGCCATGCAGGCG
>CAYRQX010000068.1:0-10609 GCA_964426485.1 uncultured Sphingopyxis sp.
AGGATTTGTGGTCGCGGTGCCGCCCGCCAACAAGGACGCCTATCGCAGGCACGCCGCCGATGCGGCGCCGCTGTTCAGGGAGTTTGGCGTGACGCGGATGGTCGAGGCGTGGGGCGATGACGTGCCCGACGGCAAGGTCAACGATTTCAAGGGCGCGGTGCAGGCGAAGGCCGACGAGACCGTCGTGTTCAGCTGGTTCGAATATCCCGACAAGACGGCGCGCGACGCCGCGAATGAAAAGATGTTGAGCGATCCGCGCATGGCGGCGATGGGCGGCGAGATGCCGTTCGACGCCAAGCGGATGATCATCGGCGGTTTCGAATCGATCGTCGACGACCGCAGCGAGGGCAAGACCGGCTATGCCGACGGCTATGTCGTTCCCGTGCCCGACGCCAACAAGGAGGCCTATCGCGCGATGGCGCAAAAGGCTTCGCAGGTGTTCCGCGACTATGGCGCGACGCGCGTGGTCGAGGCGTGGGGCGACGATGTGCCCGATGGCAAGGTCACCGACTATGCGCGCGCCGCGCACAAGCAGGACGGCGAGACCGTCGTCTACAGCTGGGTCGAATGGCCCGATAAGGAAACGCGCACCGCGGGCTGGGAAAAGATGATGAAGGACGAACGCATGCAGCATGATCCCGAAAACAACCCGTTCGACGGCAAGCGCATGATCTACGGCGGCTTCATCCCGATCGTCGAGGCGTAACGCTCCAGATCCTCCCTGGGCCGCAGGCATGGGGAGGTTGCAGCGGCGCAGCCGCTGACGGAGGGGCGCTGGCGCGACGTCGCCGCCCCTCCACCATCCTTCGGATAGTCCCCCTCCCCCATCGCTTCGCGACAGGGAGGATCAGAGGGAAGAGAACCGATGGCCGATAAAAACCCGAACACCGGACCGCCTCATGTCAGTGCGGCACGGTGAGCCTCGAACTCGTCGGCAAGCCGATTGTCGCGGCAACCTGTTATTGCCATAGCTGCCAACAAGCGGGACACGCATTCGAAGCGCTTCCCGGCGCGTCGGCGGTGGTCGGCGCCGACGGCGGCACGCCCTATCTGCTCGTCCGCAAGGATCGCCTGACCTGGCTGTCGGGATCGGACCAGCTCGGCGAACATCGGCTGAAGCCCGATTCGCCGACGCGGCGATTCGTTGCGCGCTGCTGCAATTCGCCGATCGCGCTCGAATTCACCAAGGGCCATTGGCTGAGCGTCTATTCGGCGCGGATCGCCGCAGAAGAGCGGCCAGCCGCCGAAATGCGGACGATCGTCGGCGACCGGCCCGCCGGAGTCGAATTGCCTGACGACATCCCCAATTACCGGACGCCATCGGGCAAGTTCATGTGGCGGCTGCTGACCGCTTGGGCGGCGATGGGATTTCGCGCGCCGCCGATCGAAGCGACGAAGGGATATGCGCGGTGAGCGATGCCGTCGCATGCACCGACAGGCTCAATCAAGGAGAGAGACGATGAGCGAAGCATCCAATTTCATCTGGTACGAATTGATGACCCCCGATCCCAAGGGCGCCGCCGCCTTTTACGGCGCGGTTGTGGGGTGGAGCATTGCCGCCGAACCTGACCCCGCCGCCGGCGACATGGATTATCGCATGATCGGACGCAGCGACGGCGGCAATGCCGGCGGGGTGCTCGCACTCACCGCCGATATGCTTGCGGGCGGCGCGCGGCCGGTCTGGCTTGGCTATCTGCACGTTGACGACGTCGATGCGGCGGTCGCGGCGATCACCGCCGATGGCGGCGCGGTGCAGATGCCCGCGATGGACCTGCCCGTCGGGCGCATCGCGATGGTCACCGACCCGCAGGGTGCACCCTTCTATATCATGGACCCGATCCCGCCCGAGGGTGGCGGCGACAGCGACGTCTTCTCGATGACCGAGCCGCAGCGCGTGCGCTGGAACGAGCTGGCGACGAGCGACCCCGATGCCGCGATCGCCTTTTACAAAAGGCATTTCGGCTGGGGACAGGACGGCGAAATGCCGATGGGCGAGCTTGGCGCCTATCGCTTCATCCAGCGCGGCGGCGACATGATCGGCGCGGTGATGCCTTTGATGGAAGGTTATCCGGCGCCGATCTGGTCCTATTATATCGGCGTCGACGACATCGACCGCGCGCACGCCGCGGTGAAAGCGAACGGCGGCACCATCACCAGCGAACCGATGGAAATCCCCGGCGGCGAATATGCGATGAACGCGATCGACCCGCAGGGCGCATCGGTCGGCTTCGTCGGCCCGCGCCAATAATCCGAGGAGAGAGACGATGGACAATCAGGGTCCGACGACGGGACTGACGCCGCATATCGCGATCGCCGACAAGCGCGCGAGCGAGGCGATCGATTTCTACATCAAGGCGTTCGGCGCGACCGAGAATATGCGCATGCCCGCCGACGACGGCGTGCGACTGATTCACGCGCATCTGACGATCAATGGCGCGTCGCTGATGATGCACGATGAATTTCCCGAATATGTCAGCGAACCGTCGGGCAAGCCTGACGGGGTGACGCTGCACCTGCAGGTCGACGATGCGGACGCGTGGTTCGAGCGCGCGGTTGCCGCGGGCGCGCGCGTCGTCATGCCGCTCGACAATATGTTCTGGGGCGACCGCTACGGCCAGTTGAAAGATCCGTTCGGCCATCAATGGTCGATCGGGGCGCCGATCAAGGGAGAGACGAAATGAGCGCGAACACCAACCCCGTCAGCCTGTGCCTATGGTACGACAAGGACGCCGAAGCGGCCGCGAAATTCTATGCCGCGACCTTTCCGGACAGCAAGGTCGGCGCCGTCTATCATGCACCGAGCGATTTTCCCGGCGGCAAGGAAGGCGACGCACTGACGGTCGAGTTCAGCGTGCTTGGCGTCTCGTGCATCGGCCTCAACGGCGGCCCGGCCTTTCCGCAGAGCGAGGCCTTTTCCTTTCAGGTCCATACCGACACGCAGGAGGAAACCGACCGTTACTGGAATGCCATCGTCGGCAACGGCGGCGCCGAAAGCGCGTGCGGCTGGTGCAAGGATAAATGGGGCCTCAACTGGCAGATCACCCCGCGCGTCCTGACCGATGCGATGGCGAACCCCGACGCCGCCGTCCGCAAGCGCGCGTTCGAGGCGATGATGACGATGCACAAGATCGACGTCGCGGCTATCGAGGCCGCGGTGAAGGGATGAGGGGATGCTGATTTTTTATGGCCACCCCTTTTCGTCCTACACATGGAAGGTGCTGATCGCGCTTTATGAAAAACGGATCGAGTTCGACTATCGCTCGGTCGATCCGGCGTTTCCGGACCATATGCCCGAGCTCAAGGCCTATTGGCCGGTCGGGCAGTTCCCGTTGCTCGTCCACGACGGCGTGCCCTGGTTCGAAACGTCGATCATCATCGAATATCTCGACCATCTCGTCCCCGAACCGCGCCTGATCCCGCAGGATTTCGATGCGGCACTCAAGGTCCGGCTGTTCGACCGCATTTTCGACCATCATGTGATGAACCGGATGCAGGAGGTGGTGAACGACGCGCTCCGCGGGCCCGAAAACCATCTGCCGATCATCATCGAACAGACGCATGCGCGGCTCGATCTCATCTATGCCTGGCTCGACAAGGAGCTGGCGGGCGGCGGCTGGGCGACGCCCTATGGGTTCACGCTGGCCGATTGCGCTGCGGCGCCGGCGCTTTTCTATGCCGACTGGGTCTATCGGATTGCGGAGACATACGGAAATTTGCGCGCTTATCGCGCGCGGCTGCTCGCGTATCCGACGGTATCGCGCTGTGTCGAGGAAGCGCGGCCGTACCGCGCCTATTTCCCGCTCGGCGCGCCCGACCGCGACTGAGGCGCCTGTCCCGGAACGGGGTTAACAGCGCGCTGACGCTGCCTGTTCGCCATTTGATAGGCGCGCCCGCGCGAAGGCGAACGCATGGTTTCGCCAGCTGCCTTCGTTCGGACGCTCATCGTCGCGGCTTTCGCGGCGGTGCTGGCGTTCGCGCCGGCGCAGGCGCAGCAGGTCGTGACGGTCACCACGACGACGGTGACATGGACTTATAACGACGCGGGCAACGAGGATGGCGCAGACGATATCGACGAAGACGCCGCGCTGCTCGACGACGAGGCGCTCGCCGAGGATGCCGATTTCGCGGCGACCCGCCGCTATGCCCCCGCCCCTACGCTCGCGACGCTGGGCCGCGCCAGGGCGACATATGGCCCCTTTTCGGTGATCGACGCCAACACCGTCCGCATGGCGGGCGACGTCACCTCGGCGACCCCGCGCCAGTTCGCGGCGATGCTCGCCGCCTTTCCGGGGCTCAAGCGCCTCGAGATGATCGACTGCCCCGGCAGCCTCGACGAGGAAGCCAATCTGATCCTCGCGCGCGCGATCCGCCGGGCGGGGATGGAAACCGTGGTTCCGGCGGGCGGCTCGATCCGCTCGGGCGCGGTCGAGCTGTGGCTCGCCGGCACCACTCGCCGCGCGGCGCCCGATGCCGAATTCGGCGTCCATAGCTGGGCCGACGAATATGGCCGCGAGGCGAACGACTATCCGGCCAACGACCCTGTGCATGCCGAATATCTCGGCTACTACCGCGAAATGGGGCTGAACGACGCCAGGGCGCGCGCCTTTTACGCGCTGACCAACAGCACCCCGTTCGACGAGGTCCGCTATCTGACGCGCGACGATATGGCACGCTTCGTCACGCTCAACTGACGTGGTGCCGCTTCGAGCGCTGCTTTAGCCTTGTAACACGCCGCCGCTTCCCCCACATCGCCCCCATGGTGAAGCGGAGCCTTTATCAGCGATTGCGATCGAACGCGCAGGTCCGCCTCGCGCTGTTCATCCTCGGCGTGGTGATGATGGCGATCGCGCCGATTGTCGGCATTTTGCCCGGCCCCGGCTTCATCATCCTCTTTCCGCTGGGCTTGATGCTGTGCTTGCAGAACAGCGCGTGGGCGAAGCGCATCTATGTCCGGTTCAAATGGCGGCATCCGCGCTATGCGGCGTGGACCGACCGCGTGATGCGGCGCACAAGCGCAGCACGGAAACGCGAACGCGCGGCGCTGGACGCGATCAAAAAGGCCGCATTCCACGGCAAGGCACCGGAAAACCGCGCCAATGGCGATTGACTTTGCGCCGACTCTCGCTTATCCGCGCCCCCATCAGTGGCCGCCCACGTTTGGCGGCCCTTTTCTGTTAAAGCCTTTGACGAGATTTAGGGATAACCGCGATGAAGCGTACCTTTCAACCGAGCAACCTCGTGCGCGCCCGTCGCCACGGTTTCCGCGCCCGCAAGGCGACGGTTGGCGGCCGCAAGATTCTCGCCAACCGCCGCGCCCAGGGCCGCAAGAAGCTGTCGGCCTGATCGTTGACGTTTCTGCGCCAGTGAAACTGGTGCGAACGCTTTCAAAACGCAGCGAATTTCTGGCCGCGAACCGCGGCCTTCGCTTTCCCATGCCCGGCTTTGTCCTGCTCGTCCGCCAGCGCGGCGACGGCGACGATGTGCTGGGCGTCGGCTATACCGTCAGCAAAAAGGTCGGCAATTCGGTCACCCGCAACCGGATGAAGCGCCGGCTGCGCGAACTATGCCGCGCCGCGCTGCCCGAATCGGGAATCGCCGGCGCCGACCATGTGCTGATCGGCCGCCCGGGCGGCAACGACATCGTCTTTGCCGAACTTGGCGAACATCTCGATTCGGCGCTGAAGCGCGCGGCGAAGAAATTGGCGCAATGAGGGTCGCCTCCCTCGATCGTCACCCCGGACTTGATCCGGGGTCCATCACCAACGGCGCCGCATGGACCCCGGATCAAGCCTGTCCTGAGCAAAGTCGAAGGGTCCGGGGTGATGAAGGTTGGGAATCCCCGGCTAAAACGCCGATCGCCCGTGAAGCCGCGCCGTTTTCCGGGCTTTCCGCATGATCGCGAAATTGCTGATCCTGATCGCGCGCGGCTGGCAGATCGGCCCGTCGCGCATCTTGCCGCCGACCTGCCGTTACGCGCCCTCGTGCAGCGCCTACGCCATCACCGCGCTCCAGCGCCATGGTGCGATCAAGGGTGGCTGGCTGGCGACAAAGCGGCTATTGCGCTGCCATCCTTGGGGGGGACACGGGTACGACCCAGTCCCGTGAACATTCCCGACATTCTTTAGAGACGAAGAGAGACCGAAGAGCGTGGACGACAAGCGTAACATGATCGCGGCAATTTTATTGTCGGTGGCCATCCTGATCGGCTGGAATTTCGTCTCCGAGACATTCTTCCCCACCCCCGACAAGCCCGATGTGACGACGACGGTTGCGGGGCCGACCGGCACCGCGCCCGCCGCAGCGCCCGGCCAGCCCGCGGCGCTGCCCGCGCCCGGCGTGCCCGCGTCCACCGCGCCGCAGGCGATCCGCCCGATCGAGGCGGTGCTGGGCGATGGCAACCGCATCCCGATCGAAACCCCCGCAATCAAGGGGTCGATCAACCTTGTCGGCGCGCGCATCGACGACATCACGCTCAGCAAATATCGCCAGACGATCAAGAAGGATTCGCCGCCGGTGCGCCTGTTCGCGCCCGCCGGGACGAAGGCCGCCTATTTCGCGAGCATCGGCTGGTCGGCGCAGGGCGTCGTCGTTCCGGGTCCGACCACCGTCTGGACCGCGAGCGGCACCAAATTGACCCCGTCGACGCCGGTGACGCTGAGCTGGGCGAATGGCGCGGGTCAGAATTTCCGCATCGAATATAGCATCGACGATGATTATCTGATCACCGCAAAGCAGACGATTGCCAACACCGGCACGGCGCCGGTCGCGGTGCGCAGCGGCACCTATATCGACCGCACCGGCACACCGACCGACCCGCACGAGCAGGACAGCTGGACGATCCACGTCGGGCCGACCGGCTATCTCGACGGCAAGTCGAACTTCACCAATTATGACGAGCTGGAAGAGGCGACCGGCGACACGCTGTCCTACACATCGGCCGGATGGCTCGGCTTCACCGACAAATATTGGCTCGCCGCGGTCATCCCCGCGAAGGGCGAAAAAGTCTCGGCGGCGTTCAATTCGCTGCCGGGCGGCGCCTTCCGCGCCGCCTTTGCCCGCGACCTTTTCGAAGTCGCGCCGGGCAAGCAGGTGACGACCACCAGCCGCGTCTTCGCCGGCGCCAAGGAAGTCAGCACATTGTCGCGCTATCAGGACGATCAGGGCATCACGCGCCTGTCGAACGCGATCGACTGGGGCTGGTTCGAATTTTTCGAAGTGCCGATTTTCAAGCTGCTCGACTGGCTGTTCAAGCAGGTCCACAACTTCGGTGTCGCAATCATGCTGCTGACCCTGATCATCCGCTTGGTCATGTTCCCGATCGCGCAGCGCCAGTTCGGATCGATGGCGCAGATGCGCCTGGTCCAGCCGAAGATGAAGGTGCTGCAGGAACGCTATAAGGACGACAAGCCCAAGATGCAGCAGGAGCTGATGAAGCTCTATAAGGACGAGAAGATCAATCCGCTCGCGGGCTGCCTGCCGATCCTGATCCAGATCCCGATCTTCTACGCCCTCTACAAAGTGCTGATGCTGACGATCGAAATGCGGCACCAGCCGTTCATCCTGTGGATCAAGGATCTGTCGGCGCCCGATCCGCTGCATATCCTCAACCTGTTCGGCCTGTTGCCCTTCACCCCGCCGTCGATCCTGTCGATCGGTATCCTCGCGGTGATCCTGGGCATCACGATGTGGGCGCAATTCCGCCTGAACCCGCAGGCGACCGACCCCGTGCAGGCGCAGGTGTTCAAGATCATGCCGTGGCTGTTCATGTTCATCATGGCGCCGTTCGCGGCGGGCCTGCTGCTCTACTGGATCACCAACAATATCCTGTCGATCGCGCAGCAACAGTGGATGTACCGCAAATTCCCGGCACTGAAGGCGCAGGCGACAACGTGAGCGACCTGATGGATATCGAACCCGGCGCGGACCCCGAACGGGCGGAACGGGCGCGCAAGCTGTTTTCAGGACCGATTCATTTCCTGAAATCGGCGCCGGCGCTCGAACATCTGCCGGCGGCCAGCATGCCCGAGATCGCCTTTGCCGGGCGGTCGAATGTCGGCAAATCGTCGTTGCTCAACGCGCTGACGAACCGGGGCAATCTCGCGCGCACCTCGGTGACGCCGGGGCGAACGCAGGAACTCAACTATTTCGACGTTGGCGAGCCGCTGATCTTTCGGCTGGTCGACATGCCCGGCTATGGCTTTGCCAAGGCGCCAAAGGATGTCGTCCGGAAATGGCGTTTCCTGATCAACGATTATCTGCGCGGCCGCGCGGTGCTCAAACGCACCTTGGTGCTGATCGACAGCCGCCACGGGATCAAGGACGTCGACCGCGAATTCATCGGAATGCTCGACACCGCGGCGGTCAGCTATCGCATCGTGCTGACCAAGGCCGACAAGATCAAGGCGAGCGAGCTCGAGGCGGTGCATGCCGCGACCGAAGCCGAAGCCCGCAAGCATCCCGCCGCGCATCCGCAAGTGATCGTGACGAGCAGCGAAAAGGGCCTGGGCATCGCCGAACTGCGCACGGCGGTGCTGGAGGCGGTGGAGATTTGAGTTACTGTCTCCTCTCCCCTTGCGGGAGAGGATGGTGAAGGTTGCGGACGTGTCCGCTACCGGAACCTGGAGAGGGGAGCGTATGCACGCTACCGTTGACACCCCCTCTCCCAGCTACGACTAGGCAGCAAGCTGCCAAGTCGGCGCAACTCTCTCCTGCAAGGGGAGAGGGATCAAAGGAGACCCCATGAAACTCTTCCTCGGCAACAAGGCATACTCCAGCTGGAGCCTGCGCGGCTGGCTCGCGGTCAAGCATAGCGGACTGCCGTTCGAGGAAGTCACCGTTCCCCTCTATGACGAGGATTGGTCGAACCGTCGCGAGGGCGACGAGTTTGCGCCGTCGGGCGGCAAGGTGCCGATCCTGTGGGACGGCGACGATATCGTCGTGTGGGACAGCCTCGCGATCATCGACTATCTCAACGAAAAGACCGACGGCAAGAAGGGTTTCTGGCCCGAGAGCATGCCCGCGCGCGCGATGGCGCGCTCGATGGCGGCCGAAATGCACTCAAGCTTTGCCGCCCTGCGCCGCAACCACAGCATGAACATCCGGCGCATCTATCCGCCCGCCGAGCTGCTGCCCGAAGTGCAGGCCGATATCGTCCGCATCTTCCAGATCTGGGCCGAGGCGCGGGCGCGCTTCGGCGGCGAAGGCGATTATCTGTTCGGCAGCTGGTCGGCCGCCGACATCATGTTCGCGCCCGTGGTGACGCGCTTCGTCACCTACTCGATCCCGCTGCCGCGCTTTGCCGCCGCCTATGCGCAGGCGGTGATCAGCCATCCGTGCATGCAGGAATGGATTGGCGGCGCGCAGGCCGAAGACTGGATCATCGAGAAGTTCGAGGGGCCGGTCGAGGGTTAGGGAACGGCCGGAAACGGCCGGAAGCGGAGCTATCCTTCATCGTCACCCCGGACTTGATCCGGGGTCCATGACTGCAGCGCTGCCGTGGATCCCGGATCAAGTCCGGGATGACGAATGATGGGTACGTCCGCTTCCCACCCCAATGCCGACCCCTCCCTTAACCGATCACGGAATCCGCTTCGTCGGATAGGGCGTGCCGTCCTTGTGGAAATAGCCGTCGGGCGTGAAGATCATGTCGATGTCCGAATAACCGCCGCCGGTGTCATATTTCTTGCCGCCGCCCAGCGCGACGAAGACGCAGTCGGCATCCGATTCGTTGATCAGATGATGCCCGTTGGTGCTGCCCTTTGGCCACACCGCGATATCGCCCGGCCGCATCGGCCAGCGGCCATCGTCCTCGATCAGCACCGCCTCGCCCGAAATCATCACGAGCATTTCGTCCTCACCATCGTGCCAGTGGCGCTGCGACGACCAGGCGCCGGGTTTGAGCACGACATGGCTCGCGGCAAAATCGCTGAGGCCCGTCGGCGGCCCGAGGCGTCGATACCAGCGGCCCTGCACCGGCGCGTCATAGGGGGCGGGATAGCCGGTCGTGTTGGTTTGCGGGATCGTATCGAGGTCGAGTTTGGGCATGGCAGTCTCCTACCGTCCTGTGTGCCGTTCGCATCGAGCGAAGTCGAGATGCCCATCGCAGTTGCGCCATGACGAATGGCGTCTCGACTTCGCTCGACACGAACGGATAAAGGATGGTCATGACCAGGCATATCGACCCCCTCGAACTCGCCAAGGCGCTGATCGCCGCGCCGAGCGTCACCCCCGCCATGGGCGCCGTGTTCGACGCGCTGGAGGCGGCGCTGACGCCATTGGGCTTTACCGTCGAGCGCTTCATCGACGGGATCGAACCCGACGGGCCGGTCGAAAATCTGCTCGCAGTGCGTCAGGGCAGCGGTCCCGTCCATTTCGGCTTTGCCGGGCATCTCGACGTCGTGCCGCCGGGCGTCGGCTGGACGGGCGATGCCTTTGCGCCCGAAATTCGTGGTGAGCTACTCTATGGCCGCGGCGCGGTCGACATGAAGGGCTCAATCGCGGCCTTCGTCGCTGCGGCGGCGGCGACGCCGGCCGACGCGGGAACGATCAGCCTGATCATCACCGGCGACGAGGAAGGGCCCGCGATCTTTGGCACCCGCGCTTTGATGGA
>CAYRQX010000068.1:10619-18245 GCA_964426485.1 uncultured Sphingopyxis sp.
CAATGCCGCCGAGATCTTCCCCGAACTGGTGCGGCGCGGGGTGAAGCCGGACATGATCGTCGTCGGCGAGCCGACGTCGGTGAACCGGCTCGGCGACATGGTCAAGATCGGGCGGCGCGGGTCGGTCAATATCTGGATCGACGTGCCGGGGACGCAAGGGCATGTCGCCTACCCGCATCTTGCCGACAATCCGATCCCCAAGCTGGTCAAGATATTGGCGGCGATCGATGCGGTGGTGCTCGACGCCGGCAACGACTGGTTCCAGCCGTCGAACATCGAATTCACCGATATCGAGGTCGGCAATGGCGCAACCAACGTCATCCCCGCCTCGGCGCGCGCGCGGCTGTCGATCCGCTTCAACGATCGGCATAAGGGCGCCGACCTCGTCGCGATGATCGAGCGCATCGCGCAGGATGTCGAACCGAAGGCCAAGGTGCTGGGCAAGATTTCAGGCGAGGCCTTTCTGACCCCGCCGGGCGAGCTGTCGGGGCTCGTCGCCGAGGCGATCCATGCCGAAACCGATATCATGCCCGAGATGTCGACGACCGGCGGCACATCGGACGCGCGATTCCTGCACGCGCTGTGTCCGGTAGTCGAATTCGGGCTGACCAATGCGACGATGCACAAGCTCGACGAGGCGGTCGCGGTCGAGGATCTGCGCAGGCTGACCGCCATTTATCGCGGTATCTTGATGCGCGCTTTTCTCTAATCTTCGCGGGCGCGCCGCAGGACCACATAGACCGCCCCTGCCCCGCCGTGGCTGATATGCGCGGGACGGAGCGCGACGATCTGGTCAGCGTGGGGCGAGTAAGCCAGCCAGTCGGGCAGCGAAGCGCGAATCGCCCCGCGCGGTCGCGGGTCGCCGTGCATCTGCGGCAGCCGGTCGGCGCCCGGACGCAGCCGCCCCGCGACCACCAGCAGCAGGCGCGCACCGCGCAGCAGGGCGCGGCCGATCGCCTCGTCAAGCAAGGCCCGCGCCGAGGCCAGCGTATGCCCGTGCAGGTCGATGCTGAGATCGGGGCGGACGAGCCCCTTGCGCAACCGCCGGTCCCAATGGCCATCGAGCGTTGCCTGGCTGTGCGTGCGGCGCGGCGGCGGGAGCTTTGCGGGCGAACGTGGTGCGGCAGCGGGGGCGGCGGTGCTGCGCGGGGTCGGTTTCGGGGGGCTGACAGTCGGCGGCGCCACAGGCGCGAGCGGCGCTTTCGCCTTGGGCAGCGGCTTTACCGTCGCCGCGACCTTTTTCCACAGCGCGCTTTCCTCGGGAGCGAGGCGCCGCGGCACATCAAGACGCCGGGATCAGCCGCGCGATGCTGGCGCGCGGGAGCAGCAGCAGCGCCGAACCGCGTCCCGCCATGCCGCCCGCGATCGCGCGCGCCTCGGCGCCCGCGCCCCAGAAGCTGTCAAAGCGGTTCGCGCCCTTGATCGCGCCGCCGGTGTCCTGCGCGATCCACAGGCCATTGGGCTCGGCGCGATCGAGCGAGAGGAAGACGGGCGCGCCAAGCGGCACATATTTGGGGTCGGCAGCGACGCTCGCGCGGCCGGTGACGGGGACGCCGAGTGCGCCGAGCGGGCCGGGGCCGGTCAGTTCGCGGAAGAAGACCCAGCTGGGATTCTCGTTCATCACCGCGGCGCCGCGCACCGGATCGGCGCGCAGATAATCGAGAATGCCCTGCATCGATGCCTGGCCGCGCTGCAATTCCCCGCGATCGAGCAGCAGCTTGCCGATGCCGACATAGCCGCGGCCGTTCTGCGTGTCGTAACCGATCCGCATGATGCCGCCGTCGGGCAGGCGGAGGCGGCCCGAGCCCTGGATTTGCAGGAAGAAAAATTCGGCGGCGTCGGCGGCATAAGCGATTTCGAGCCCGCGCCCGTCGAGCGCCCCGCTCTCGATCGCCGTGCGGTCGTAATAGGGGATGACATTGGTGCCATCGACGCGGCCGCGGACCTTCTTGCCCTTGAGGTCGTCGGAGAATTGGCCGAGGTCGACCTCGATCAGGTCAGCGGGGCGGCGATAGATGGGCACGTCATAGCCCGGACGCTTCGTGCGCGAGGCGGCGATTTCGGGCTCATAATAGCCGGTGACAAAGGCTGTGCCCGCGCCGACCTGCACGGTGCCGAAATAGCGGGCGAAGAAGGCCGACGCGTCGCTGTCTTTCCAGCTTTTCGCCGCATTGCAGCTTTCGGTCCAGTCGGCGCCCTGCGTCAGGCCGCTGCTGTCGGTGCGGCGCTGAACCGACGGGCAGCTGATGCGGAAGGCGGCGAGCGCGGCCGTTGCCTGCTGCGCCGTCACGCCAAGCGCCGAAAATTCAGGGCCCGCGATGACACCGCTGGCGGCGGCGGTCGTCGCATCGGCCGGGGCGGCGGGCGCGGGGAGCGGCGCGCGCGCGGTTGCGGGAATCGGCTGGGCAGCGGCACCGGCACCTTCGGACGGGCGCGGGGTATAGGGGCGCGGCGTGCCAGCGCGCGGTGGCGGGGCGGGCGTCGCGGTCGCGGGACGGCCATTATCCGCCGCGGGGACCACCGATGCGCAACCCGAAAGCAGCGGCAGAGCGGCGAACAGCGCGAATCCAAACGATCGCGCCCGCGGCGCCGCCACCATTTTGATCATGGGGTCAGGCCGATTCGGCTTCGTCGAGCACCCAATTGGGGTCGTTGCTGCCGATCTGGCGGCGGAAGGTCCACAGATCGTCGGTCTGCGTCGCATCGCTCATCGACCCGGCGATCAGCTTGCCGTCGGCATCGCGCGTCACCGCGCTGATATCGGCCCGGTAACGGACGGTCACACGCGCCTCGCTGCGGTTCAGCTCGACGGCGGTGATCTTGGCCGTTTCGATGACCATCAGGCGGTTGTCGAGCGTTTCGCCGCGGCTCTCGCGCGCGTCGATCGCGTCGACAAAGGCCTGGTAGCTGTCGTCGTCGCACAGATCGCGCAGCGTATCGCGGTCACCCTTCCAATAGGCCTCGAGGATCATGCGATACGCGGCTTCGGCGCCTTCCATGAAGCGGCCGGCGTCGAAATTGCGGTCCGAAGCCAGCAGCTGGCGCAGGCCAGCCTCGGCCGCGGGCTCATAGACGAGGCCCGAGGTGTCGGCGGGCGCGGCCGCGGTGGTTTGCGCTCCATCGCTCTCGTCGAGGCGAACCGGCGACGACGCAGCTGAGCGCTCGCGCGGCAGCACGGGCTCCTGCTCGTGCCCCGTGCGCTTCCCAAGCACCGAATAGAGCCGCATGCCAAGGAAAGCGGCAATCATGGCGAGCAGGACGATCGAAAAAGCGGTCACGGGCAAAAGTCCAATGCGGGCAATAGAAACATAAGGGTCGATACATAGGCGATGTGCGCCCCAGTTTCAAATGACCATGGCGGCTGGCGCGCGGCGGGTCAACGATTCGCCCGTAACCATAGCAGGGCGCCGGGCGCCCATTGTGCTCGCTGCCGGGCGCTGCTAAGCGCCGCGGCAACCGTCCGCCGCGGTCCCGACACGGTCTGCGGATGCGGATATTGTTTCCATCTTTTCAGTGAAAGTTCCTTCATCATGGCTGACGAGACCAGCGCCGACATCAACAATCCCGCCCTGCAGCCCAATGGCGAAGACACGAGCCCGGCGATCGGCCTGATTTCGCAATATGTGAAGGATCTGTCGTTCGAAAATCCGAACGCGCCGGCCGTTTACCAGTGGCAGGACGCCCCGCAGGTCGATGTGCAGTTCAACATCGCCGCCGACAGCGTCGGCGAAAATCTGTACGAAGTGTCGCTGAAGATCGACGTCACGTCGAAGACCGATCAGGGCACCAGCTTTGTGATCGAGCTGAAATATGCCGGCCTGTTCGGGGTGCGCAATGTCCCCGACGACCAACTCCAGCCCTTCTTCCTCGCCGAAGCGCCGCGCATCCTGTTCCCCTTCGCGCGCCGCGTCGTCGCCGATGCCGTCCGCGACGGCGGTTTCCCGCCGCTGCTGCTCGAGCCGATCGATTTCCACGGCCTGTTCATGCAGCAGGTCCAGCAGGTCGAAGCCGAGCAGGCGGGCGACGTGACGCCGGTTGGCCAGGCTTAGGCTTCCATTTTTTCTGAAGCGCCTTTGCCAAGGTGTGTGCCCCCGCAAAAGCGGGGGTCCATCATCTGCCGGTTCAAATTGGCGCTGAGCGGAGATGGGTCCCCGCCTTCGCGGGGACATGGGGCCTTTCTTTTGCGCAATACCGCCGAATGAGCGGCCTGCTCAAAAGTGTCGGGACGATCGGCGGGCTGACGATGGTCAGCCGCATCTTCGGATTCGCCCGCGACATGCTGCTCAGCCGCATTCTCGGCGCGGGCGGCGTGGCCGACGCGTGGCAGTTGGCTTTCCAGCTTCCCAATATCTTCCGCCGCCTGTTTGCCGAAGGAGCCTTCGCCGCCGCCTTCGTTCCGCTGTTCAACCAGCGGATGACGAAGGACGGCGATCATGGCGAGGCGCGCGCCTTCGCCGATGCCGTGCTCGCGGTGCTGATCCCGATCCTGATCGCCTTTTCGGGCCTGCTGCTGATCGTCATGCCGTGGGTGATGGGCCTGTTCGCAAGCGACGCTCTGCAGGCCGACGGCGCGAAATTCGACCTCGCAGTCGCGATGGCGCGGATCGCCTTTCCCTACCTCGCCTTCATGAGCGTCGCGACCCTGTTCGCGGCCATATTGAACAGCCTGTCGCGCTTCGCCGCCGCCGCCGCCGCGCCGATCCTGCTCAATATCTGCCTGATCGGCGCGCTGCTGCTGGGGTTGTTTACGGGCGACGGCAGCGACGCGGCGAAGGCGGCGACCGGCCTCTACCTTGCGATTTCGGTTTCGCTCGCTGGGCTGTTTCAGCTCGCCTGGCTTTTTTTCTGGGTGCGGCGGTCGGGGTTCCGCCCCACCCTGCACCGCCCGCGCCTGACCCCCGACGTGCGCGAAATGGGGGTACTGATCCTGCCCGCGGTGTTCGGCGCCGGGGTCTATCAGATCAGCCGCTTCGTCGACCTGTTCTTCATCGCGATGCTGCCCGACAAGAGCATCACCTATCTCGCGATGGCCGACCGCCTCAACCAGCTGCCGCTCGGCATCATCGGGATCGCGCTTGGCACCGCCATCCTGCCCGCACTGTCGCGCTTCGTCGCTGAGGGCGACAAGGATGGCGCCTTTCGCCTCCAGAGCAATGCCGTCGAACTCGCGATGCTGCTCACCGTCCCGGCGGCGGTGGCGCTGTTCATCGCCGGCCCCGCGATCACCAGCGCCTTCTATGTCGGCGGCCAATATAGCGTGGCCGACGGGCTGGCGACCGGCGCGGTCGTCGGCGGCCTTGTCGTCGGCCTGCCCGCCTATGTGCTGGTCAAGGTGCTGGTGCCCAATTTCTTTGCGCGCAAGGACACGCGCACGCCGGTCTGGACTGCGGCGATTTCGCTGCTGGTCAATATCGGCCTCAACTTCGCGCTGATCCCGCCGCTCGGCATTGTCGGGTTGGCGCTCGCGGGGTCGATCGCGGCGTGGTGCAATGCCCTGATGCTCTATGCGATATTGCACCGCAGCGGCCTGTTCCGCCTGACCGGGCAGGTCGCGTGGCGAATCGCGCGTATCATCCTCGCGGCGGCGGCGATGGCGGCGGCGCTCCATTTCGCGATCCCGCTGGCGGGCGACGCCTTTGTCGGCGGGGTGCTCGACCGGATCGTCGCGCTGGGCGTGATCGTCGCGTTGGGCGCCGTCATATTCTTTGGTTGCGCCTTTCTGTTCGGCGTGGTCAATCGCGACACCATCGGCCAGCTGCGCCGGCGCAAACTCTAACAGGATATCGATCATGCGGACGCTATCGGGCATTCAGCCCACCGGAAACTTGCACCTTGGCAATTATCTGGGCGCGATCCGCAACTGGGTGCGGATGCAGGACGAGATGCCGGGCGAGAAGCTCTACTTTCTCGCCGACCTCCACGCGATCACCGTCTATAACGACCCCGCCGAGCTGACCGCGAACACGCGCGAGATGGCAGCGGCGCTGATGGCGGCGGGGATCGACCCCGACAAGGCGATCTTGTTCAACCAGGCGCGCGTCCCCGCGCACGCCGAGCTGGCGTGGCTCCTGTTCTGCACCGCGCGCATCGGCTGGCTCAATCGCATGACGCAGTTCAAGGAAAAATCGGGCAAGAACCGCGAGGGCGCGAGCGTCGGCCTCTACGCCTATCCGGTGCTGCAGGCGGCCGACGTGCTGCTCTATCAGACGACGCATGTGCCCGTCGGCGACGACCAGAAACAGCATCTCGAGCTGGCGCGCGACATCGCGACCAAGTTCAATCTCGACACCGGCACCGAAACCTTCACCCTGCCCGAACCGACGATCCCCGCCGCTGCGGCGCGGATCATGAGCCTGCGCGACGGGACCGCGAAAATGTCGAAGTCGGACCCGAGCGATGCGAGCCGCATCAATCTGGTCGACGATCCCGACACCATTGCGGCAAAGATCCGCAAGGCAAAGACCGACGCCGAACCACTGCCGTCGGAGGCGGCGGGGCTCGAAGGGCGCGCCGAGGCGAAGAATCTCGTCGCCATCTATGCCGCGATGGCCGACGAAAGCGTCGATCAGGTGCTCGCGCGCTTTGCCGGTCAGGGGTTTGGCGCGTTCAAGCCCGCACTCGGCGAGCTGCTCGTCGAGACGCTGCGCCCGATCGCGACGCGGCTTGCTCAGCTCAAGGCCGACCCGGCGGCGATCGACGCCGCGCTCGAGGCGGGTGCGGCACGCGCATCGGCGCTGGCGCGGCCGACGCTCGACGCGGCTTATGCCGCGCTGGGGCTTTGCCGCTAATATACCGGAACGGCTTGCTTATCGAGGACGGCGCCCCATATTTATGGATGGAACAAAGGTGCGACGAACCGGGTTCAACCAAGGTTAAGTCGCGCTGATATAGTCTATGGTATGAAAGTGCCGCTTATGCGCGAGCCGAATCACGGAGCCAAGACGATGAGCAAGATCAACTTCCGGCGGCTGAGCCTGGCCGCAATGACCGGCGCGGCGCTGGCGCTCGCTGGCTGCGCGACCCCGTTCAAGGCCGATGTCGCGCGCTTCCAGACGCAGCTCCCTGCGCCGCAGGGCCAGAGCTTTGTCGTCGAGGCAAGTGACCCGGCGCTGCAGGGCGGCATCGAATTTGGCCAATATGCCAATCTCGTCGCGGGGGAACTGACGCGCTATGGCTATCGCCCCGCAGCGAATGGCGAGCGCGCCGACCTGATCGTCCGCATGGACTATGGCGTCGACAAGGGCCGCGAGCGCGTCGTGTCGAGCCCCGGCTTCGGCAACCCCTGGTACGGCGGCTATGGCGGCTTTTACGGCCGCGGCTACTATCGCCCGGTGATCGTCAGCGGCCGCGGCGGACGCCGCTATGTCTATGGCTATCGCGACCCCTTCCTGTGGGGCGGCTTCGGTCCCGGCTGGGGCGGCTATAACGACGTCAGCAGTTACACCGTCTACACCAGCGGCCTGAACCTCCAGATCAACCGCGCTGCCGACGGCTCGCGCCTGTTCGAAGGCCATGCCGAGGCACAGTCGCGCGACAATAATCTCCAGGCGATCGTGCCGAACCTCGTCGAGGCGATGTTCACCGGCTTCCCCGGCAATTCGGGTGAGCGGGTGCGGATCACGGTGG
>CAYRQX010000069.1:0-18118 GCA_964426485.1 uncultured Sphingopyxis sp.
TCGAGGTAATGGTGTTTAAGCGCCCCAAGGACATGCAACCCTAGAACGACATAGATCGCCTTCACCATTGCCTTGTGAAGGCCACCCAGCGTCTCGGACAGTTCTTCCCCTTGCGGCACTGGTAAATTGGGGCCGGGGAGCGCACCGAAAAGTGGTGTTTCAGGGGAGCCGCCTGCCGAAGCTGCCGCCCACCCAAGGAGAGGTGCACCCATCATCAAAACATAGAACAGGATATGCGTGCCGCGCGCAATGATGCGTTCCCATGTCGTCATATTATCTGGAAAGGGGGGCCAGGGATGGGCGATGCGCCAGCCAAGCCGGACAAGGCTCAGCAACAGGACGGTGATTCCAACCGATTTGTGAAGCTGGTAATAGTCCAGCTTTTCGTTCGGGGCGGCTTCCTCCATCCAGCCACCGAAGGTCGCGTTGGCGAAGATCAGCACGAAGATGGTCCAGTGCAGCAGGATCGAAACCGTCGAATAGCGACTGCGTTGCTCGCGCATGGGCCTATCTCCTCTCAGGCCGGGTGCGGCTCTATAGTGACATGAACCAGCTCATCATGCACGCGCACACGTCTGGCGTAATCGTCGGGTGGCAAGGGGCGTTCCGCGACGAGCGCGACGATGGCGGCGAACTTGCCTGGCCCGACCCGCCAGATATGAAGATCCGTAATCCTGGCATCGCCGTCCTCGACCGCCTTCCGGATTTCTTCTTCAAGACTGGGATCGGCGGCGGCGTCGACGAGCACGGCCGAACTGTCGCGCAGCAGGCCCCATGACCAGCGGGCAATGACGGCCGCGCCGACGATGCCCATCGCCGCGTCCATCCAGCGCCAACCCAAATAAAGGCCGGCGAGGAGCGCGACGATGGCGAGCATGGAGGTGAGCGCGTCGGCCAGCACATGGAAATAGGCCGAGCGCAGATTGTTGTCATGCTCATGATGGGCATGACCGTGGCCGTGATGGTCATGGTGATCGAGATGATGGTCGCCGCCGAGCAGCCAGGCGCTGATGAGATTGACGATCAGGCCAAGGACCGCGATCCATATTGCTTCGGCATACGCGATGTCAGTCGGGGCAAGGAGCCGCCTCACGGATTCGACGCCGATGCCAAGCGCGATGATGGCAAGAACAAAGGCGCTGGCGAAACCGGCCAGCTCACCAACCTTGCCGGTTCCGAAGGTGAAACGTCGATCGCCCGCATGGCGCCGGGCATAGCTGTAGGCGAAGGCGGCGACACCGAGCGCACCGGCATGGGTCGCCATGTGGAAGCCGTCGGCAAGCAGCGCCATCGAGCCTGTGAGATAGCCGGCGGCGATTTCGCCAATCATCATGGCGAAAGTCAGGACGACGACGATGCGCGTGCGCCGGGCATTGTCGTCATGTGCCGCGCCAAGGAAATTGTGATCGTGCGCGAGAGCTTCGACCGATCGCGCAAGGTCCGGGCCGCGTGTCATTTGGAATAGCGCCGGATCACGGTCGCCAGTTCTGCCGCCCCCGTCGCCCGTTCGGCGTCGCCGAGACCAGGCTTTGCGACATGCTGGTCGAGATGATCAACGATGATTTCGTCCATCAGCCCGTTCACCGCGCCGCGCACTGCTGCGACGAGGTGAAGAATATCGGCGCAGGGCGCTTTCTCAGTCAGGCCGCGTTCCACGGCCGCGACTTGCCCAGCGATGCGCTTTACGCGGGCGAGGAGGTCGGAGTCGTTTCTGGAGAGGTGAGGCATAAGATACCCCCCTAGCCTATATTCAGGTATTCAACAAGGATCGGAGCGGTCTATGGTTTCACCGCAAAGCGCCATATGGGCGGCGTGCGCTGCATACCCTAAACGGTTTCTGCATCATTCCGGATGATCGTGCGTTGCTGGACCGCGAGGGATTTTCGGAATCTTGCCTGCCGAACCTTTTCAACACGCCGGTTCATCCAGTGCCGCACGAAGTTTTGATACATCCATTCGCGAGCCGTCCCCAAACGCTGCCTGTGGCGCGCGTAGAAGTCATCGGGACTGTCGAACAGCCCCAAGTCGGCGTTGATCCCCGTGCGCTGGATATAGGTGTCCTGCCCAAGCCAGTCGATCGGCGGCGACGACAGGCAATCGGTTCCGGCTCCGTAGCCGCACAGGCTGTTCGTCTCACCGGCAAATTTCGCCTGTAGCGCCTGAAGAAAGGGCCGATCCAGAATGAAGCCTTCGAGATTGATCCAGCGGCCATCATGCGCGATTTCGACCCAGCTATGAAGGATGCTGTTCGGGGCAAGGGGATAGACCAGCTCAGGGACAACGCCGCGCTGCAATCCCTTGTGGATGGTAAATCCGTGCAGGCGACACGGAATCTTCAGCGCCCGCAAAAGCGCCATCAACAAGGTTCCCTTGGTGTTGCACTGACCATAACCGTCCTTGAGAACCTTCGATGCGGGAATGTCATCGGACCTGTTGTAGCCGAAGGCGGTTTCGTCACGGACAAAAGCGTAAGCCTGTCCGATTCTTTCGAACGGGGTCAATGCACACCAACCCCGCGCCGCCAGGAGATCGCGGATGATTGGCGAGGCAAAGTCCAGCAAAGGCGTTTGTCGCAAGTATCGTTTGTCCATATCGCTCGCCTTCCTTCGGCGAGGGTTGCTGGAACGATTACGGCCTGTAGTAGCTATAGGGTCAAGGGCTTATTTGATTTTCCATCAGGGGGCAGGAAAGCGGGACGGTTTGTGCGCCTGATAGATCGAGATCGATCCGGTAGGCGTGCGGATGACTTGCGATTCATCGATCCCTTCAAAGCCCGCGGCCGCGAAGATGCCCGGCATACAGCCTGTGGCATTGGGTTCGGCCTTGTCGAAACCGTCAAGCATCTGCACCTGACGGAAAAGCGTCCGCATCCAAAAGGTGCGCTGCAACCCGTAATCGGCGACAAGCAACAGGCCACCCGTCGCGAGCGCGCGACACATGGCATCGGCGATCGCCTGCTTCACCCCCAGCGCGCATTGGTGAAAGACCAGGCTCGAAAGTATGACATCGCAGCCGCCGTCCTCGACCAGAGCGCCGATGCGGTCGCCCATCGCCTGATCCCATTGGATAGCGACGCCTGCCCTGGCCGCCTTTTCGCGCGCCAGTGCGAGGGCCGGCGCGTCGGGATCGACGGCCATGACGGTGCAATCGGGACGACGCTGTTTGATCTCGACCGCGAGCGTTCCCGTCCCGCATCCGACATCGACGATTTGCAGGCCGGGCCGGGGCGGGATGCGGCGCAGAAGCTCGGAGCGCCAGCGCCCTTCGCGCGTCATGAGCGCGATCATGCGGTCATAGTGGCGGGTCAGGGCAGGGCGGCCCAAGGGCGGCACATAGTCGGGCGCGTCGGAGATGAGGTCGGTCATAACTACGGCGTAGCGCCGTGCCGTGCCCGATGCTTGAACGTGGCGGCTATGGCGAAAGTCAGGCTGGCCGGAGCTGGCGGGCATTGATTCCGAACATGCGCTTGATGGTGCGCGCGAAGTGGGCGGCATCGGCAAAGCCCGCTTCATGGGCGGCCGCCGTGATCGTTCGGCCTTTCGCCAATCCGCTCGCGGCGAGCGCCATGCGTCGCCACAGCACATAGCGGCGAAGCGGGATACCGATCTGCGCTGCAAACAGATGGCGGAAACGGTCCGGCGAAAGTCCGGCGCGGGCCGCGAGCGGGGCGAGGCGAACCGGGCCTTCGGCAAGCGTGCTGTCGAGCAGCTTCATGGCGCCCTCCAGCCTGGAATCGTTCGTTGGAGTGATCTCGCCTTTAAGCCACGCGGTCCAGAAGGACGGCGCTGCATTGCCTGCATTGACGATCTTATACGGAAAGCCGGTGATGATTTCGGCAAGCTGCGTGCCCTGCCAGTGCAAGGTCGGCTCCACGAAATGCAGTTCGGCATCGGGATGTGGCAGCAGCCTGTGGCGCGCGCCGGGTTCAATGAGGACGCATTGCGCCGTGACCGCCCCGGTTTCGGTTTCGACGACAACCGGCGTCGCGGCGATCACGGCCTGGCCGGCAAAATGGCTATGGGCTTCGGATTCTCCCACGGCCCCGCGCCATGTCGCGGCAAACTGGCCGATTTCGAGATTTCCAAGCCATCGGTCATTCATCGGATGGTCGCGCCCCGCTCGATAAGGATCTGTTTGTCGGCGCAAGGGCTTCAATGATCCGGCAATCGCCGATGGTTTCCCCCCGGCAACGCTCCAGCGTCCGAACGAGTTCGGCCCGGAGCGCGCCAAGATCCGCGAGCTTGGTATCGATTTCCGCAATGTTCGCGGCGGTGATGGCGTCGACCTCGGCGCAAGGCGCGGCGCGGTCGTCGGCGAGCTTCAACAGCTTGCGGACCTGATCGAGCGTGAAGCCGAGATCGCGCGACCGGCGAATGAAGGACAGCCGATTAAGGTGCGCCTGTTCGTAGATGCGATAGTTGCCGGTGTTTCGGGCGGGCGCGGGAATAAGCCCTTCCTTCTCGTAGAAACGGATGGTTTCGACGCGCGTGTCCGTGCGTTTTGCGAGATCACCGATTTTCATGCTTGACCCTATAGCGGCTTCAGGGTGCATAGGTCCATGCCATATCCAACCGACTCGGACACGGATCATGGCTGACGACTGCTGCTCGAAGAAGGGCGAAACGCTTACCGAACTGGCGCGCAAGAAGGACCAGCGCCGGGTTCTCGTCATCGTCATGGTCATCAACCTCGCGATGTTCTTCGCGGAGTTTGGGGGTGGCCTCGTCGCCCGATCATCGGCGCTGATGGCCGATTCCGTCGACATGCTGGGTGATGCCTTCGTCTATGCCCTCAGTCTCTATGCGCTGCATCGCGGCGCGCGCTGGGAAGCCGGGGTTGCGATCGCCAAGGGCGGTATCATCCTTGTTTTCGGTATCGCGATCATCATCGAGATCGCGGACAAGATCGTGAACGGCGTGCCGCCATCGTCGAGCCTGATGCTGACCTTCGGCGGAATGGCGCTCGTTGCCAACCTTGTCTGCCTCGCGCTGCTGTGGCGTTTCCGCACCGCGAATGTGAATATGTCGAGCACTTTTGAATGCTCGCGCAATGATGTCGCGTCCAATATCGGCGTGCTGATCGCCGCCGGTCTGGTCGGTATGACAGGTTCCGCCTGGCCGGACATCGCCGTGGGTGCCATTATCGCGGTCATCTTCCTGCGTTCGGCCTTCCGGGTGCTTTCAGAAGCTGTCCCCGCCTGGCGGCAGGCAAACATGCAGACACAAGTATCGAAGTAGAATACAAGTCAATATGATAGGGTATTACGTAACAATAAATGGCGTCTGCATTCAATGCCGGAGTGCCATCTTGCCAAATGTCATCATATATTGATACAAAAGGGAATAATACATGATATTCGCAAAGTTACCGAGCAGATTGCCGTTTTTACCCGTGACACGGCGGCTGATCTAGATTATTGCCGCACCATGTTCCGCAAGGGGTTCCTCATTGTCTGGCTGCTGGCCGTCTCGCTAATTGCGACGACGACCGTGCACGCGCAAGAGATTCCCGGCCTCACGACGCTCGAATGCTCCGGGGCGGTGCATGTCGAACCGGAGAAAGACAGCAAGCCCGCCTCCGGTGAACCCGACAAGGGCACCGCGCATCATCACGGGTGCCACAGCGCGTCGACCTTCATAGCCGGAAGTGCTGATGCAGAGGCGGTTTTCGAGCTGCCATCGCGCGCTTATTCTCTTTTGGATGTAACGGCCCTGCTGCGGCGCGTGTCCGGTCCGGGGCTGCGCCCTCCCATAGTCTGAGCAAGCTGTAACGATTCCCGTGCCCCGATCTGTCGAGGGCAGCGGATTTTACACGTCTTTGTTCAGGATTGTTCATCATGCACCGTTTGCTCGCGGCCCTGCTGGCTGCGGCGTCCTGCGCCACCATGGCACAGGCGCAAACCTCGCCGCCTATCGAGGCAGGCCAGACCTTATCACTCGATCGCGCGCTGGAACTGGCCGGTGCGACATCACCAACACTGGATGCGGCCGAAGCCGACATCCAGGCCGCTGCCGCTGCCCGCACCGTTGCGGGATTGCGGCCGAACCCCAGCGTCACGGTCGAGGCCGAGAATGTCGCCGGGAGTGGCCCCTATCGGGGAGTCGAAAGCCTTGAAACGACGACATCGCTCGCCTTGCCGATCGAGCTGGGCGGCAAACGCTCCGCCCGGATCGGGGTCGCCGACGCCCGCTCGCAACGCGTGGCTATCCAGGCGGCGATCACGCAAGCCGATCTGCGGCTGTCAGTGATCCAGGCTTATGCCGAAGCGGCGGCAGCACAGCAAAGAGTAACGACAGCGCGGGACCAGGCCCGCATCGCGGCGGAAGGGCTGCGTGCGGCGCAGGTCCGCGTGCAGGCGGGACGCGCTTCGCCGATCGAGGCAGAGCGCGCCAATGTCGCCCGGATAAACGCGGACGCCGAAGTCGAGCGGACACAGCGCCTTGTAGAAGTGGCCCGCTATTCACTGTCGCGGATCATCGGCCAGCCCGTCGCGGGCAATCTCGATACGGGATGGTTCGCCAATGTGCGCGCGGCCTATGGTCCGATGCAGGCAATCGAGAGCGCGGGCACGCTGGCCATGGCGGCGGCCGAAGCCGATCTGGCGATAGCCGATGCCGGTGTGCGTCTCGCGCGGGCGCAGCGGGTTCCCGATCTGACCGTAGGCGCGGGCGCGCGCTATATGCGTGACACCGGCGATACGGCGGCGCTGTTCAGCATTTCCATTCCTCTGCCCCTGTTCAACAATGGCAGGGCAGCGGTTGCTCAGGCATCCTCGGAACGGCTGCGCGCGGAAGCACAGCAGCGCGTCACCGCGATCGAGGTCGATCAGGCCATTGCCCGCGCACAGGCCGAAGCCGCGAACGCGGCGACGACTGCCGCGACGGCAAGTGGCCCTGCGTTGCAGGCGGCGGAGGAAGCCGCGCGTATCGCCCGCATCGGCTATCGCGAGGGCAAATTCGGGCAACTCGAACTGCTCGATGCCGAACGGACGCTCGCCGAAACGCGGCTCGCCGCGATCGACGCGCTGCTCAACTATCATAGCGCACAGGCGCAGCTTGAACGGCTGACCGTTCGCGCGCCCGATCTTCAGGGGAATTGACCATGAAACGCTCCATCAAAGCGGTCTTGCCGCTCACTCTCGCCGCCTTGCTGATGGCGGGATGCTCCGGAGGCGATCCAGCGCCGGAAGAAAAGAAGGCGGAAGCCGGGGAGGAAGCCGGGCACGCCGACGAAGAAGGCGAAATCGACCTGACGCCCCAGCAGATCAAGACCGCCGGGATCGAGCTGGTGCGGGCTATCCGTAGCGGTGGCGGCGCGCTGACGCTGCCCGCAACGATCGAAGGCGATCCGCAAGGGATGCAGGTGGTGTCCGCCGCGATCGGCGGGCGTGTCGTCTCGCTCACCCGCAATCTCGGTCAATCGGTCGGGCGCGGACAGACGCTCGCGATCATCGAAAGCCGCGAGGCTGCGACGCTCAACGCCGAAATCGAAGCGGCGCGCGCACGCCTGGCGCTCGCAGAATCCAATCTGCGCCGCGAGCAAAGGCTGTTCGATCAGCGGGTTTCGCCGGAACAGGATCTGATCGCCGCAAGAACGGCGGCGACTGAAGCGCGCATTGCGCTCCGGCTTGCCCAACAGCAGGTTGCGGCGGCAGGCGGCGGCGGCGGCGCGCTCAACCGGATCGCGATCACCTCCCCGCTGGCAGGGCAAGTGGTCGGTCGCAGCGTGACGCTGGGGCAGACCGTCGCGGCCGATGCCGAACTGTTCCGCGTGGCGAACCTCTCGCGTGTCGCGGTCACGCTCGCGCTTTCGCCCTCGGACGCAGGCAAGGTGCGCCCCGGTTCGGAGATCGAGATTGTCGCTGGCGACAGGCGCTCGGTGGCGCGGGTCGATTTCGTGTCTCCGATCCTCGACGAGACGACGCGCCTCGCCACGGTGATCGCGGTGATCGACAACCGTTCGGGCCAATGGCGCGTGGGCGAGCCGGTAACGGCTTCGATCCAGTTGCCCGGCGGTGGCGCGGGGTCGGTGCTGGTCCCGCAAAGCGCGATCCAGACGGTGGAAGGGCGGCCGACGGTGTTCGTCCGAACCGATCACGGCTTCAAGGCCGTGCCCGTCACTCTCGGCAATCCCAGCGGCGACAATGTGGTCGTCACGTCGGGCCTCACTGGCAACGAACAGCTTGCCGGGCCGAACAGCTTCACTCTCAAGGCTGAGCTTGGAAAAGGCGAAGCGGAGCATGGGCACTAAACCATGATCGACAAAATCGTCACCCTGTCCGTCGAGCGGCGCTGGTTCGTGCTGCTCATGACGCTGATCGCCATGGTCATCGGAGGCTGGGCGCTGTCGCGCCTGCCGATCGATGCCGTTCCCGACATCACCAACAACCAGGTGCAGGTGAACATCACCGCACCGGCGCTTTCGCCCGAACTGGTCGAAAAGCAGATTGCCTTTCCGATCGAAAACGCGCTCGCGGGCGTTCCGGGCCTTGAATACACACGTTCGCTCAGCCGCAACGGCTTCGCGCAGGTCACGGCGGTTTTCACGGAATCCACCGACATCTACTTTGCCCGGCAGCAGGTCGCCGAACGGCTGCGCGTTGCGGAAGAAAGCCTGCCCGAAGGGGCCACCCCGACGATGGGGCCGATCGCGACGGGGCTGGGCGAGGTCTATATGTGGACCGTCCACCTCGAACATCGCAAGGGCGACGAGCATAGACCCGGCGAACCCGGAATCCAGCCCGACGGCAGCTATATCACGCCGGAAGGCGACCGGCTCGTCACCGAAGCGGACAAAGCCACCTATCTCCGCACGGTGCAGGACTGGATCGTCGCGCCGCTGCTCAGAAGCACGGAAGGTCTGGCGGGCGTCGATTCGATCGGCGGCTATGTAAAGCAGTTCCAGGTGATCCCCGATATGCAGCGCCTTGCTGCGCTCGGCATGAACCTCACCGATCTCGCACAGGCGCTCGAAGCGAACAATGTCGGCGTCGGCGCAGGCGTCGTCGATCGCGGCGGCGAAGGACTGGCGGTGCGCTCGGACGCGCGTATCCGCAATATCGGTGAGCTGGCCAGCACCGTCATCGCCACGCGCGAGGGCACGCCGATCCGGCTCGATTCCGTCGCGCAGGTCCGGCTTGGGCAGGCGATCCGTTACGGCTCGGCGTCCGAGAACGGCAAGGAGGTGGTCGTCGGCACCGCGATCATGCGGATTGGCGAGAACAGCCGCACGGTCGCCTCGGCGGTCGCCGAACGGCTCGATGAAGTGAACGCCTCGATGCCGACGGACGTGGTGATCCAGCCCGTCCTCGACCGCACCGCGCTGGTCAACTCGACGATCAAGACGGTGGCGAAGAATCTCACCGAAGGCGCGCTGCTCGTCATCGTCGTGCTGTTCCTGCTGCTCGGCAATTTCCGCGCGGCGCTGATCGCCGCGCTGGTGATCCCCATCACCATGCTGATGACCAGCTTCGGGATGCTGCGCGGCGGCGTGTCGGCCAACCTGATGAGTCTCGGCGCGCTCGATTTCGGGCTGATCGTCGATGGCGCGGTCATCATCGTCGAAAACGCGCTGCGGCGCATTGCCGAACGCCAGCATCATCTTGGCCGTAATCTAACGGTTGAAGAAAGGCTGAACTCGGTCGCCCGCGCGGCGCGCGAAATGATCCGTCCATCGGTATTCGGGCAGGCGATCATCATTCTCGTCTATGTGCCGCTGCTGACGCTGAGCGGTGTCGAAGGCAAGACCTTCACGCCGATGGCGCTGACCGTCATCATCGCGCTCGTCTGCGCCTTCGTGCTATCGCTGACCTTCGTGCCCGCGATGCTCGCTATCTGGCTGTCGAAGCCGGTGGAGGAGAAGGAAGGCCGGATCATGTCGTGGCTCAAACGCAAATATGAGCCGGGCCTCGACAAGGCGATGAAACGTCCGACGCTCACCATGGGCGTTGGTGTCGGCGCCTTCCTCGCCGCGCTCCTGACCTTCTCCTTTTTGGGCCAGGAGTTTTTGCCCCAGCTCGACGAGGGCGACCTGACCGCGCAGGTTCTGCGCGTTCCCGGCACCTCGGTCGATCAGAGCCAGGCGATGCAATCGCGGATTGAACGGGAGATAGCGAAGCTGCCAGAGGTGCGGTTCGTCTTTTCCAAGACGGGCACGGCCGAACTCGCGTCCGATCCCATGCCCCCCAATATCTCGGATACCTTCATCATCATGAAACCCAAAGACGAGTGGCCGGACAGCCGCCTGTCGCGGGCGGAGCTGATAGCCAAGGTCGAAAAGGTGCTGGAAGGCGTGCCGGGCGGTGCATTCGAGATCAGCCAACCGATCCAGATGCGGTTCAACGAGCTGATCGCCGGTGTGCGCGGCGACGTGGCGGTCAAGGTGTTCGGAGACGATTTCGACACCATGAACGCGACCGCCAACCAAATCGCCGCGATCCTGCGCCAGACCGAAGGCGCGGTGGACGTTCGGGTGGAGCAGACCGAAGGTCTGCCGATGCTCGATATACGGCCGAAGCGCGACATCATGTCGCGGCTCGGCATCACCGCGCAGACCGTTCAGGATACCGTGTCCGCCGCGATCGGCGGGCGCGATGCCGGGATGATCTTCGAGGGCGATCGGCGCTTTGCCGTGACGATCCGCCTGTCGGATGTATCGCGCGCGAATCTCCAGACGCTCGGACAAGTGCCGGTGCCTCTGCCGAATGGCGGGTTCGTCCCGTTGCAAAGCGTGGCCGACATTGGCGTCACCGATGGTCCTAACCAGATCAGCCGCGAGAACGGCAAGCGGCGCGTCGTCGTCCAGGCCAATGTGCGTGGGCGTGACGTTGCCGGGGTTGTTGCCGATGCCGAAGCCGCGATCGCCAGTCAGGTGCGGCTCCCCAGCGGGCAGTATCTCGATTGGGGTGGGCAGTTCGAGAACCTTCAGTCCGCGAGCCAGCGGCTGATGCTCGTCGTCCCGGCCTGCTTCGCGCTCATCATCTTGCTGCTCTATGGGGCATTGGGAAGTGTGCGTGATGCCGCGATCGTGTTCACCGGGGTTCCGCTGGCGCTCGTCGGGGGTGTCCTCGCCTTGTTCCTGCGGGGGATGCCCTTCTCGATCTCGGCGGCGGTAGGGTTCATCGCCCTCTCCGGTATCGCGGTCCTCAACGGCCTTGTCATGGTGACATCGATCCAGTCGCTGATGGAAAGCGGCATGGAACGGGCAAAGGCGGCGTATGAAGGCGCGATGATGCGCTTGCGCCCGGTCGTCATGACCGCGCTCGTCGCCAGTCTCGGCTTCGTGCCGATGGCGATCGCGACCGGCTCCGGCGCCGAAGTGCAAAAGCCGCTCGCGACGGTGGTGATCGGCGGCCTGATCTCGGCGACTTTGCTCACCCTGTTCGTGCTGCCGACGCTCTATGCCCGTTACGGCCGACGCCTTGGCAGCGAGCAGAATGAAAACGAGGCGCAACCGCGCGTCGTGGGAGAGGATGCGGGACCGGCAGGCGAACCCGCGTGATGAAGGGGATCGCGCGCGGTTCAACAGGCTGCGCGCGATCCCGCAATTTCGGCCGATGGCGGTCCATCGGTCGAGGAAGGCTCGCGTTGGCGATGAAGGAAGAAGATACTTTCACTTTCAACATGGCCCCCATCCGGGTCTGGACGCATCTTGCCGATCTCGGCGCCTTTGCGTTCTGGCACCCCAGCTATCGCTTCGAGGGCGGCGCGGAACCGGGCAAGACCGTCAAGCTGACCTATGCGATGTTCAAGGGCGAATATCGCATCCGCGCCGACGCGACGATCACCGGGTTCGACAAGTCCCATCGCATCGCCTGGAACGTGGGTGTGGGCGGCGCGACCGTATTCAGCGAAGCCTATGAGTTGGAAGCGGTGGGGACAGGCACGGAAATCCGGCACAGCATCGCCTTTGAAAGCCTCATGGGCAAGGTTGTCGGCAGGCTGTTCCGCCGGACATTCCGCCGTGCTGTGCGCGCGCAGGACTTGGCCTTCCTGAACTATCTCAAGAAGGAATCGCGCGGCGCGGCCGCCGGGGTCAATCGCCAGCGCAGACGCGCCCAGAACGCACGCAAGGCGAGGAGAGCGGACCATGGCAGATGAATGCCGCGTCGATGGCGGCGCCAAGCATCGGACCTTGTGGATCGTCCTGCTACTCAATCTCGGCGTTTCGCTGGCCTTCTTCGCGACGGGGCTGGCAGGCGATTCCAGCGCGTTGATCGCCAACGGCGTCGACAATCTGTCGGATGCGTTCGTCTATCTTCTGAGCCTGATCGCGCTTGGCCGCGCCGCGGTATGGAAAAACCGCGCCGCCACCGTGTCGGGCATCATGTTGCTGCTGTTCGCGGGCGGAATCCTCGTCGATGCGGGACGGCGCTACATCTACGGCAGCGAGCCGATCGGCTCGACGATGATGCTGATGTCGGCGGCGGCGGCCGTCATCAACTTTATCTGCCTCAAGCTGCTTCAGCGCCTGGAGAAGCCCGATGTGGCGCTGCGCGCCGCGACAACCTTCAGCTTCAACGATTTCATATCGAACGGCGGCATCCTTGTCGCGGGCGGCCTGGTGCTGTGGCTCGGCAGCAATTGGCCGGACCTCATCGTCGGCGTGATGACGGCGCTGATCGCCATCAAGGGCGGCATCGAAATCCTCAAGGACGCGCGGGCCGAAGCCGACCAGCGCGCGGAGGCCGCGCCATGACCGGACCGGCATTCGCTCACTCCCGAAAATTGCAGCCCGGTGCGGCGCTGTTTCATTCCGCATCGTCCATTCTCTCAGGAAGAAGGAATTACGCATGGTAGAACGCGCGTCAAAGCAGGGGCTTCCCTGTCCTGTCTGCAAGGTCGATCTCGTCATGAGCGAGCGGCAAGGCATCGAGATCGACTATTGCCCGCAATGCCGGGGCGTGTGGCTCGATCGCGGCGAACTCGACAAGATCATTGAGCGAGGCGCAGCCGAAACAGCGCCCCCTCCGCCCCCTCCGTCGCGCGGCGGATACGATCGCGGCCACGACAGCCACAGAGGCGATTACGGCTACGGCGACCACAAGCGCCGCCGCCGCAAGAGCTTCTTTGAGGAGCTGTTCGACTGACATGAGGATTGGCCCCCCACAAGCCCATCGCCCCCTTGCGTGCTTGTGCGAGAAGGGTCCGCGCCGTGAACGCCCTGCCTTGGCGTTCACGGCGAAAGATCGCGCGCCGCTGCCTTTTAGTGACGTGCCCCGTTCAAAGTGGCCCCAGCGGCGGCGCGCTGTCGCGCTGGCGGCCGGTATGTTCATGCTGGTCGCCAACACGGGATGTTCACCCGATGGCAATGCGGAGAAGGACGACCGCTCGCTTCCTCTCGCCGGAACGCATATCTTCACATGCGGGAACGGAACGAAAGTGCGGGTCGATTTTGTCGGCAACGGCCTGACGATCGATTTCGCGACCTTGCCCGATGGCAGAGCCGAGCGCCTGACCGCTCCCGCCGCCGGCGTCACCTATTTTGGCGACACCATGAATCTTGCGATCTCGAACGGGTCGATCGTGGTCATACGGCCCGACGCCGGATCGCAGGTCTGCCGCCGCGACGGCCCCGGCCAGGAACGGGACGGGCGACCGCCTCCGTGATCTCGCACCGCCTCGCGCCCTATCCCCGGCGCGGGCGCTGAACGAGATCGATGCAACAGAGGAAAATTCATGACCGAACAGATCCAGCTCGACATCCCGCTTGTCCTTCCCGACATTCCGGACGCCAATGACGCCTGCGTTGCGCGTCTGACATCCAATCTCGCGGCGCGACCGGGTATCGAGAAAGCGCATATCGTTCCGGCGGAAGGGGACAAGCCCGCGCTGCTGTGCATCCACTACGATCCGGGCATCCTCTCGCTTTCGCGTATCCGCGACATCGCGCGCGGCGCAGGGGCCGCCCTTGCCGAACGCTACGGCCATGCCCTGTGGCCGGTGAAGGGGATCGGCCATCAACGCAAGGCCCGCACGGTGAGCGAGCAGTTACGCGCCTTGCCAGGCGTGTTGGAAGCCGACGCCAATGCCGCTGGCATGGTGCGCGTGGAGTTCGATCGGGAACAGGTGTCCGAAAAGGACATTCTTGGCGCGCTGTCGCGGTTGGGCGTCAAGCAGACCAGGCGGTCGCTGGTGTCGCCTGTTCCCGAAGCTACGCCAAGGGATGCCCATGCCGGTCACGATCACGGCCCCGGCGGGCATGGCGAAAAGGCCGCGCACAAGGAAGGCGATGGTCACGATCACGATCATGGCGCTTTCCTTGGCCCTAATACCGAACTGATCTTCGCGCTGACCTGCGGCGCGCTGCTGGCGATCGGCTTCGCCATTGAAAAGTTGGTTGCCGGAGCGCCAGCGTGGTTGCCGACGGCCCTCTATATCGGGGCTTATGGCTTCGGCGGTTTCTTCACGCTCCGCGAGGCGATCGACAATCTTCGTCTCAAGAAATTCGAGATCGACACGCTGATGCTGGTGGCGGCCGCCGGCGCGGCCGCGCTTGGCGAATTTGCCGAAGGCGCGCTGCTGTTGTTCCTGTTCAGCCTCGGCCATGCGCTCGAACATTATGCGATGGGCCGCGCCAAGCGGGCGATCGAGGCGCTGGCTGAGCTTGCGCCGCGCACCGCGACGGTCCGGCGAGCGGACGGCACGACAGAAGAAATCTCCGTCGATGAACTGAAGGTCGGCGATACCGTCATTGTCAAACCTGATGCCCGCGTTGCGGCCGATGGCTTCGTGCTCAAGGGCACCAGCGCCATCAACCAGGCCCCCGTGACGGGCGAGAGCATTCCGGTCGACAAGCAGCCCGTGATGGACGATGCGGCGGCGCGCGCCAATCCGGAGCGGGTCGATGCCGCGAGCCGGGTGTTCGCAGGGACGATCAACGGCAGCGGCCTTATCGAAATCGAGGTGACGCGCCTGTCGAGCGAAAGCACGCTCGCCAAGGTGGTCAAGATGGTGAGCGAAGCAGAGACGCAGAAGTCGCCCACGCAGCGGTTCACCGATCGTTTCGAGCGGGTTTTCGTGCCGCTCGTCCTCGTTCTGGCGGTGGTGCTGCTGTTTGCCTGGGTTGTGGTCGATGAGCCGTTCCGCGACAGCTTCTATCGTTCGATGGCGGTGCTGGTGGCGGCAAGCCCCTGCGCGCTGGCCATCGCCACCCCCAGCGCGGTCCTCTCCGGCGTCGCTCGCGCGGCGCGTGGCGGTGTCCTCGTCAAGGGCGGCGCCCCGCTCGAACTGCTCGGCTCGCTCGATGCGATCGCATTCGACAAGACCGGCACGCTCACCAAGGGCGAGCCGCGCATCCAGCAAATCATCACCGCGCCGGGCGTGGACAAGCAGGAGCTGATGGCGATCGCGGTGGCGGTCGAAAGCCTGAGCGATCATCCGCTGGCGCAGGCGATCGCGCGCGACGGCCGCGATCATGTCGGGGACTTTCCGGTTCCGAAGGCGGAGAGCCTGAAAAGCCTCACGGGGCGCGGCGTCTCAGCCGTGGTCGGGGAGGATGAAGTGCTGATCGGAAAGCCGGGTATGTTCGGCGCCGACGGCATCCCACCGCTGTCCCCGGCGATGGCACAGGCCGTCGAGAAATTGCGCGAGGGCGGGCAGACCAGCATGGTCGTGCAGCGCGATGGCCGCGATCTTGGCGCGATCGGCCTGCTCGATACGCCGCGCGAGACGGCGATAATCGCGCTCAAGCGGCTGCACGAAATCGGCATCAAGGGGTCGGCTCCGGCTGAGGGCGAAATGACACTCTAAGCCGAAAGAGCATGGTTGGAGAAAGTGCGAAGCCGTTTCACGCGATGCATGCCTGATTGCAGCAGCGGTTATGAACTATCGGTCTTCCTGTCGCCGCCCCATCGCTGAAGCCGCTGAAGTGAACCAAGCAGCTCGTCAGTTGCTCGATCCCCGCTTTCGTTTATGCCCAAGAGCTTTGCTGCCGCTTCGCGTGCAAAAACGTCATCTGGATCATCGTGGAGCATGGTTTTGAGGAAACCCAACGCACGTCGATCGCGGCGACGACCAAGACCAATGATTGCCTCATAGCGAACGTCAGGATCAGCGTCGCAGAGTTGATTCTTTAGCGCGTGTCGGATGGCATCTGAGTCAGCGTCGCTTTGCTGACCAATCCCGAAAGTTGCCCAATTTCGCACCTCGGGATCGCGATCTGTCATCAACGATAGCAGAGTGGTCTGCGCTTCGACGCTATCAACAGCTCCTAATGCAAACGCGACTGCATACCGGATGTTGTCCCAGCTGTGGTGCGCAAAGGGGATGATGTACGGGGCAGCACGTGACCGATCTATATGATGAAGTGTAAAGATGGCATCAAACACCACCTGCTGGTCATCATCCGCGAGCAGGCGGAGGACGGCCGCAAAGCACTGATCAGGAAATGTACGATCTGGAATGCCGATCTGCCCGAGAATGTCGGCAGCCCGTCCGCGTTCTTTAGGATCACGTGAGCAGGCCAGGGCAAGTGCCCGGTCCAGCACATCCTTCGATCCGCGCCAATGTAGTGCAGCCACAGCGTCCCATGCTGCATCATTGTCACCTTCAAATGCAGCATTGAATAGCTCGGGTATGGAGCGATTATCGTCTGCCGGGCTGGTCATGCTATTACCTCGATCTCGGGAGACCTGTCCGCCTTCGACCGCCCAACGATCGCGGTGACGGTGTTCTTGCTGAGGCCGAGGTCGCGCGCGATCCAGCGATAGCTGCGCCCCTCGGCGACGAGCGCCAGCACCCTGGGGGCGAGCCGGTCGGACTTGGGGCGGTCGCCGGTCTGCCGCCCGAGCTTGCGGCCGCGCGCGCGAGCTGCGGCGAGGCCGGAGCGAACCCGTTCGCTCAGCATGTCGCGCTCGAACTGCGCGATGCCGGCAAGCATCGTCGCCATCATCCGCCCGTGCGGGGTGTCGACCTCGAACGTCATGCCGCTCATGGCGACGACCGACACCCGCCAACCCGACAGCCGGTTGAGCGTATCGAGCAGGTCCTGCGTCGAGCGCCCCCAGCGGCTGAGTTCGGTGACGAGGATCGCATCGATGTGCCGCGCCTGCGCCAGCTTCATCACCTCAGTGCGCGCCGAGCGGTTGGCCTTCATGCCCGAGGCAGTTTCGCGAAACACCTCGACCACCTCATAACCGCCGCGTTCGGCGAAACCGGCAAGGTCGCGCAACTGCCGCTCGCACGACTGGTCGGCGGTCGAGACGCGGGCGTAGATGGCGGCGCGTTGTCCCAATTGAACCTTCCCCGAAACCGGCTCCGAAAACCCTTGATCTGCGCGGGGTCAGTGTTGTCCAAAACAGACTTCTGTTCAACCGGGACACCTGACCATGCCGCGCCGCCATATCCTGAGCGCCCGGCAGCGGTCGGCGCTGCTCGACCTGCCGAGCGACGAGGCGTCGCTGCTGCGGCATTACATCCTGGCGGACGACGACCTGGTCCATATCGACCGGCGACGCCGGCCGGAAAACCGGATTGGCTTCGCGCTGCAACTGTGCGCGTTGCGCTATCCCGGGCGGATGCTGGCACCGGGCGAGGTGATCCCGTTGGCGGTATCCGCCTTCCTCGGCGCCCAGCTTGGCATCACCAGCGACACGCTCGTGCGCTATGCCGTCCGCCGCCAGACCCGCCAGCAGCATATGGAGGTACTGCGCCGGACCTACAGCTACAGGATGTTCCCTGGTCAGGGGGCACCGGCACGCGCGTTTCGCGACTGGCTGCTCGGCCAAGCCGAACAGGCGCGCTCCAACGACGATCTTGCGCGGCGCTTCATCGCCCGCTGCCGCGACACCATGACCATCCTGCCGGCGATCACCACCATCGAGCGGCTGTGCGCCGATGCGCTGGTCGCGGCCGAGCGGGCGATCGAAAAGCGCATCGCCACGCGCCTTGATCGCGCCACCTGCACCCGGCTCGACCGGCTGACGACCGAGATGCTGCCGGGCGCGATCAGCCGCTTCATTTCGCGCCATCCGACGACCAAGATGCTGGCGCTGGCCTTCCTGCTTCTGATCGGCGTTGCGCTGGTGGCGGACGGGCTCGGCTTCCACATCCCGCGCGGTTACATCTACTTCGCCATGGCCTTCTCGGCCGGTGTCGAGATCATCAACATCCTGGCGTCG
>CAYRQX010000070.1:0-5163 GCA_964426485.1 uncultured Sphingopyxis sp.
AATCCCTCGGCAACGTCATCGAGATCTTCGCTGACGAGGACGTCATCCGCAAGCTCGCGGGCGACCTGACCGCGGCGCAGGTCGAGATCAGCGACGCCGAAATCCGTGCGGCGCTGAACGACAAGGCGGTCGAGGCGCGGCGCCAGTTCATGGACAAGCAGGGCTGACCATATGGGCATGCGCGAGGATGATTTGCGGGCGATGATCGTCGCGGCGTTCCCGGATGCCGAGGTCAGGGTCACTGACCTTGCCGGCGACAACGATCATTATGCGGCGCATGTCGTCAGCGAATCCTTCCGCGGCATGACCCGCGTCGCCCAGCACAAGGCGGTTTACGCCGCGCTCGGCGGACGCATGGGCGGCGAACTTCATGCCTTGCAATTGACGACCGCCATCCCCTCATAGGGGGCTGACACGAAATTTGCGGCGCCTGGCGCCACCGGAGACTGACAATGACCGACCCGACCACCCATGACCGCATCGCCAAGCTGGTCGCAGACAACCCCGTGCTTCTGTTCATGAAGGGCACGCCCCTGTTCCCGCAGTGCGGCTTTTCTTCGCGCGCGATCGCTATGCTCGACCGGCTCGGTGTCGAATATGAATCGGTGGATGTGCTTCAGGACATGGAAGTCCGCCAGGGCATCAAGGAATTTTCGGACTGGCCGACGATCCCCCAACTTTATGTGAAGGGTGAATTTGTTGGCGGATCGGACATCATGATGGAAATGTGGGAAGCGGGAGAGCTCCACACGCTGATGACCGGAATTCCGGCGCGCGCTGAATAAGCGGCATCACCTTCGAATGATCCAGGCCCGTCGGCGCCAAGGCTCCGGCGGGCTTTTGTTGTCGGCTGTTGGATGGGGAAGCGGGCGTTCCGGACATTCGTCATTCCCCGACATTGGTCATTCCATGACGGAAATATCCGGGCCCTAGCTTCGCGACGGGGAGGATATCGGCAATTAAGGGCCGCCAGCGGCCATCGCGACCTAGTTCGCTGAAAACAGCTTGGTCCCGGCGACGCCGATGACGATCAGGACCATGAAGCCGATCTGCACCGCGTTGACTTTCTCGCCGAACCAGAAAATGCCGCCGATGATGACCCCCACCGCGCCGAGGCCGGTCCAGATCGCATAGGCGGTGCCGGCCGAGATGCCGCGCATCGCGAAGGCGAGCAGCGCCATGTTCAGGAAGCTGAGCGAGATCGGGACGAGGGCGGCTTGCCACGAACCGATCGTCGCAGCCCATTTCAGGCTGAGCGCCCAGATGATTTCGGTGACAACGGCAATCGCGAGGATGACCCACGCCATGGAGATTCCTTTCGAGTCAGCGGGCTCGAAAGGAAAGGGCGCAGCCGGAAACCCGAAAGAGGCTGCGCGTGGACGAGTGATGTGGTGCCGGTGCCCCTAGAGCGGACGCGATGAAAGCGCAATCCGACGCGGACGGCCTTTTAGCCTTCCAGCCACCCCGTAACCTCGATGGCCACCTTGTTTGCCGCGCGGGTCAGCGCCTCGCCGACGGGTTTCGCCTCGACCTTGCCGCCGATCGCCTCGCGCGCCTCGAAACGGCGCTGCGTCACCGTCTTGCCGCCCGCCGACACGAGCATCGCCTGATAGACGACGACCACCTCGTTGGTCGCGGCATCGACGCCAAATTCCATCAGCTGTCCGGCCAGCTGCTCGCCCGGCGCGGTCAGATATTGGCCCTCGTCGAGCACGACGCGTGTCGTGCGCGCGGACACGGTTTCGGAGACGAGCCGCTGGAACAGGCGCGAGGGCGCCTCGATCCATTGCGCGTCCTTCACATAGGTGACGCTTGATCCGTCCTGTTGCACCGGGATGCGCGTCGTGCGCAGCTTTTGCGGGGCGGTCGGGATCAGGATCGTCAGCGTCGCGGCATCCGCCGCGGTGCGCGCGCCGCCCGCTGGCGGCGCTGCATCGGCATCGAGCGTCAGCAGGAAGGGCGGGGTCTTGCCGCCAAGGCCGATGCAGCCCGACAGCGAGACGGCGGCGATAGCAACGAGCAGCGGAGCGCGGAGGCGGCGGAAGGAAATGGGCATGGGGGCTCTAGTCCTCATTCTTTATAATCGGGCAGCTTGCTGCCGCCGAGAACCGCGCCGGCACCCTGTTGGTCAAGCTTGTCGGTCAGGCTGGACAGCGAAGCAGAGGTGCGGCGAAGGTCGCGGATCAGCGCATTGGCTTCGGGAATCGTCGTCTCGCTGAAGGTCTTGAGACCGGGCCGCGCGTCGGAAATCGCGCCTTCCAGCGTCGCCATCGATGCGTTGGCCGATTTCAGCGTTTCGCGCAGGTTCACCATCGCGGGGTCGACGTTGCGGTCGATCGTCCCCTGCGCCGATGCCGCGAGGCTGCCGATCTGCTCGGCGGCCACGCCCGTCTGCTGGATCGCAATGCGCGTGTCGGCGAGCGCGCGTTCGATCGCGGGGCCGTTGCGCGCGAGAATCGCGGTCGACGCCTCGACATTTCTAAGGATGCCGCGGATGCTTGCCTGATTTTCATCGTCGGCAAGTTCGGCGAGGCGTTCGCTCAGCGTCGACAGACGCTGAAGCAATTGCGGCGCGGTGTTGAGGAGTTCGCCGAGGCCGCCGACGCGCGTCGGGATGACGGGTTTGCCCGCGGGCCCCTTGTCGCTAATCGGCGGCGCGTCCTTGACCGCGCCGTCGAGCGAGATCTGCGAGACGCCGGTGAAGCCGACGCCTTCGAGCGCGGCGGTCGTGCCTTGCAGCACGGGGACGCCCTCATTGACCTCGATGCGGACGCGGACGAATTGCGGATCGTCGGGCCACAGCGCGATTTCACGCACCTGGCCGGCGGGCACACCGGAAAACTGGACCGGGGCGCCCTTGTTCAAACCGTCGACCGACTGTTTGAAAAATATGTCATATTCGCGCTTGTCACCGCCACTGTCGTTCGCGAGCCAGACCACGAAAAAGGCCAGCGCCGCGGTAAAGAAGAGGACGAAAGCGCCGACGAGGACGTTGTTTGAGCGTGTTTCCATTAGCTGTTCCTATTGCGGCTTCGCGGTTTGGTTCCCGCTCGCCGCAGCACGGCCACGCGGCCCATTGAAATAATCCTGTATCCACGGATGCTCGGTGGCAAGCAGTTCCGGGATGGTGCCGACCGCGATCACCTTCTTTTCGGCCAGCACCGCGACCCGGTCGCAGGTCGCGTAAAGCGAGTCGAGGTCGTGGGTGATCAGAAAGACGGTGAGGCCCATCGTATCGGCCAGTTCGCGGATAAGCTCGTCGAATTTTGCCGCGCCGATCGGGTCGAGCCCTGCAGTCGGTTCGTCGAGAAACAGCAACGCAGGGTCGAGCGCGAGCGCACGAGCAAGCCCGGCGCGCTTGACCATTCCGCCCGACAGTTCGGCGGGATATTTCGGGCCAGCGTCGGGGGGCAGGCCGACCATCGCGACCTTGTACGCCGCGATCTCGTCGAGCAGGCGTTGATCGAGCCGCGGATAATATTCGCGCAAGGGAACCTGGATATTCTCGGCGACGCTCAGCGTCGAAAACAGCGCGCCGCCCTGGAACATCACGCCCCAGCGCCGACGCAGGTCGCGCGATTCCTCTTCGTTGGCGATCGTGTCGAGCGTCTTGCCATAGACTTCGATCTCGCCCGCGGCCGGCGTCTGGAGCCCGATGATCGAGCGCATCAGCACCGACTTGCCGGTGCCCGATCCGCCGACTACGCCCAATATCTCGCCCGAACGGACGTCGAGGTCCAGATCCTCATGAACCACCGCATCGCCGAACTGGTTCTTCAGTCCGCGGATACAGATTGCCGTTTCGAACTTTTCGGGCCGAACGGCGTCGGCGGCGGCAAGCTCTTCCTCAATCTCCTGGTCGATCTCTTCGCTCATCAATTCCATCCCAGCGAAGAGAAGAAGACGGCGAACATCGCGTCGAGGACGATGACCAGGAAGATCGCGGCGACCACGGCCGATGTCGTGCGCTGGCCGACTTCCTCGGCATTCTGGCGTACCTGCATGCCTTCGTAACAGCCGGTGACGCCGATCAATATGCCGAACACCGGCGCCTTGATCAGCATGATGTAGAAATCGGTCATCGGAATGATTTCGCGCAGCCGCTGGATATAGGTGAGCGGCGGGATGTCGAGCCCGACCCAGACAAAGGCGCCGCCGCCCGCGATCGCGCACAGGCTGGCATAGAAACCGAGCAGCGGCATGGTGATCGTCGACGCGGCGACGCGCGGCAGCACGATCGCTTCCATGGGCGACACGCCGATCGTGCGCATCGCGTCGATCTCTTCGGTCAGCTTCATCGTGCCGATCTGCGCGGCAAAGGCCGAACCCGAGCGCCCCGCAACCATGATGGCGGTCATCAGCAAGCCGAGTTCACGGATCGAGGCGCGGCCGACAAGATTGATCGTGAACACCTCAAGCCCGAATTGTTCGAGCTGCACTGCGCCCTGTTGCGCAATGACGATGCCGATCAGGAAACTCATCAGCCCGATGATCGGCAGCGCGTCGACGCCGACCGCCTGAAACCGCGTGACGACGGCGTTCCAGCGCAGACGGCGGCGCGCGCGAATCTGGACGACGAGCGCGACGATCATCGCGCCAAAGAAACCGACGATGCCAAGCAGTTCGTGCCAGATCGCGACGCTGGCATTCCCAACCTGTTCGAGCATGCGCGTCCACGCGGGACGGCGGTCGCGGTGGACGCGATATTCGCTTTTGTCGCTGGCGAGCGCTTCGAGCAGGCGCTGCGCTTCCTCGCTCGCGCCGACCACTTTCGCGCCATGTTCATTGACTGTGCGCGTCACGATCCAGGCGCCGACGGTGTCGATCCGGTCGAGCGCCGACAGATCGAGCGTGGCGATCGGGCCAAGCGCCTCCAGCCGCGCCGGCAGGTCGCCGAGGCGTGCGAGCGTCAGACGGCCAGTGAAGCGAACTTCGGCACCGTCGGCACCCTCGCTATGTTCGAAATCCGCCCTGGCAATCATCGTGCGGAACCTTTGTCCTATTTACCCAATGACGGCAAGTGAATCCATGGTTTAGCTTGCCGGGTCTTGGCCGCCATGCCGGGCCACACTATGGGTGAGGGATGGAAAACCCGCTCGCCCCGCCGATCCCCGACTATGCGCACCGCGTCGCGATGTACGACATGGACCGCACGATAACGCG
>CAYRQX010000070.1:5263-17872 GCA_964426485.1 uncultured Sphingopyxis sp.
TCCCCGACTATGCGCACCGCGTCGCGATGTACGACATGGACCGCACGATAACGCGTTCAGGGACTTACAGCGGCTTCCTCATGCACGTTGCGCAGCGGCGCCAGCAATGGCGGCTGTTGCTGCTGCCGCTCGTCGGGCTCGCGGGCGCGGCCTATTCGCTGCGCCTGATCGACCGGTCGCGGCTGAAGGCGATCAACCTCAGACTGCTCGTCGGCAAGCGCTTTCGCCGCACCGAAATCGCACCGCTCGCCGAAAGCTATGCCGACAAGGTCGTCGCGCGCGGGCTGCACTCCGCCGCGCTCGAGCAGATCGCCGCCGACCGCGAGGCGGGGTACCGGCTGCTGCTCGCAACCGCGTCCTTCCACCTTTATGTCGATGCGATCGCGCGGCGGCTGGGGATCGACGATGTGCTCGCGACACAGCTCGACGAACCCGACGGCGCCGACCATATCCACGCGCGGCTGTCGGGCGACAATTGCTATGGCGAGGCGAAGTTCGCGCGAATCGACGGCTGGATGGCGGCCAATGCGATTACCCGCGACGCCGCGCATATCCGCGCTTATTCGGACCATGTGTCCGACCATCCGATGCTGCATTTCGCCGACGAGGCGGTTGCGACCACCCCGTCACGGGGGCTCAAGCGTCTCGCTCCGCAAATGGGCTGGCAGGTGGTCGACTGGCGCGCGCGGCGCGGTCGTTAGACCGCGTCGAGCGCCTGCGCGAAGTCGGCGATCAGATCGTAGGGGTCCTCGATGCCGATCGACACGCGCACCAGATTATCGGTGATGCCAAGCGCCTTTTTGCGGTCGTCGGGAACCGACAGATGCGTCATCGCGGCGGGATGGCTCGCGAGCGTTTCGGTGCCGCCAAGGCTGACCGCAAGCTTGGCGATCTTCAGCGCGTCGAGGAAGCGGAAGCTTTCTTCCTCGCCGCCCTTGATGAAGAGCGAGAAGGTCGACCCCGCACCCGTGCAATGGCGGTCGAAAATATCCTTCTGCCGCGCATCCTGAATGAAGCCGAGATAGCCGAGCCCATCGACCTTCGGATGATCGCGGAGGAAGGTGCAGACCTTCAGCGCATTTTCGCCCGCGCGGGTCATTCTGAGTTCGAGCGTTTCGAGGCTGCGGAGCAGCATCCATGCGGTGTTGGGGTCGCAGATCGTGCCGATCGTGTTGCGCATCGGGCGGATCATGTCGAGCAGCCGCTGGTCGCCCGACACGCCGCCCGCGACGAGGTCCGAATGGCCGCCGGCATATTTGGTGAGGCTGTAGATGACGAGTTCGGCGCCCTGTTTCAGCGGCTGCTGCCACAGCGGGCCGAGGAAGGTGTTGTCGATCGCGATCGGCGGCTGCTGCTCGCCCGTGAAGGCGGCATCGCGCGCGCCGCGCACCGCTTCGACATCGACGAGCGCGTTGGTCGGGTTCGCTGGGCTTTCGAGATAGACGAGCGCGACCTTGCCGCCCTTTTCATCGGCGAGCGCCTTGGCGCGGGCGAGGATCGCGTCGATGTCTTCGCGCGTCGCGCCCGCCGGGAAATCGACGAAGCTGACCCCGAAGCGCGACAGGATGCGCGCGATCAGCGACTCGGTCGCCGCATAGAGCGGACCCGAGTGGACGATCACGTCATTCTGGCTCACCAGCGCGAGGAGCAGGGTGGCGATTGCCGACATGCCGCTCGAAAAGACGAGGCTGTCGTCGGCGCCGTCCCAGACGGCGAGGCGGTCCTCGAGGATTTCCTGGTTGGGGCCGTTGAAACGCGAATAGACGAGGCCGTCGGCGGGGCCTTCGCGCTTGCCGGTGATATGCTCGAAGAAACGCTTGCCCGCGGCGGCGCTTTCAAAGGCGAAGGTCGAGGTCAGGAAGATCGGCGGCTTGAGCGAGCCTTCGGACAGCACGGGATCATAGCCCAGCCCCATCATCAGCGTCGCGGGGTTAAGCTCCCGGTCGCCGATCTTCTTGCTGTTGGTCTTGGGTTTGCCGCGCATGGCCATGAAGCTGCTCCTGATGATGTTGCGGTCTTTATAACGCGATAAGTTTCGTTTGAAACTATATTGCGCGAACTTCGGGTCAGAACCCTAAGCGATCGCCGCCATCGCCCAGACGGTACCGATGAGCAGCGGCACGCCGATGATGTCGAGCGCAAATCCCGCCTTCAATATGCGCGGCAAGGCGATATGCCCGGTCGCCCAGGCGAGCGCATTGGGGCCGGTGCCCGAGGGTAGCATGAAACCCCAGCTCGCCGCCATCGCGACGGGCAGCGCGAGCAGGACCGGATCGGCGCCCGTCGCGGCGATCAGCGCGGCGAGTACGGGCATGATGCCGCTGGCGGTCGCGACATTGCTGGCAAATTCGGTGATCAGGATGGTTAGCGCGACGATGATCGCGGCGAGTGCGATCGTCGGGATGCTGCCGAGCGGCGCGAGCACGGCGCCCAGCCAGGCGGCAAGCCCGCTCGCGGTGATTGCGGCGGCGAGCGCCAGGCCGCCGCCGAACATCATGATGACGCCCCACGGCGCGCGGTCGGCTTCCTTCCAGACGAGGAGCGGGCGGCCGGTGCCGTCGGGCAGGATAAAGAGGAGCAGGCTGCCCGCGACCGCAATCGTGCCGTCGGTCAAGGCGCCATCGGGCAGGAAGGGTTCGAGCCAGGGCTGCGCGATCCAGGCGATCAGTACGAGCAGAAAGACAGGAACGACACGGCGCTCGGCAGTCGACCATATCGCCTGATTGCCAAGCGCCGCAGCGGCGCCCTGGCCGTCAAAGGGGTGCGCGGACAAGCGCTGGACTCGCGCGACGATGAACATGGCCGCAGGGGTGGCGAGCAACACGACCGGAATGCCGTAGATCATCCAGTCGAGGAACGAGATGCGCAGGTCCAGCGCCTTTTCGATCAGCCCTGCGGCGATCGCGTTGGTCGGGCTGCCAACCAGCGTCCCCAGTCCGCCGATCGAAGCGGCAAAGGCGATGCCCATCATCACCGCCCCGGCAAAACCTTCGGTCTCGTCCTCGCGAATGCCGCCAGCGCGCACGACGGCGAGGGCGATGGGGACCATGATGAGCGCCGTCGAGGTGTTCGAGATAAACATGCTGAGCAAGGCGGTCGCCGCCATGAAGGCGAAGAGCAGGCCGGTCGCGGTCGGCGCGGCGCGTTTCAGGAGCGCGAGCGCGAGCCGTCGGTGCAGTCCGACGCGCTCGATCGCGAGCGCGAGGAAGGCGCCGCCGAGGATCAGGAAGAGGATCGGCGAATAATATTCCTTGGCGATCGCATTCGCGTCCATCACTCCGAACGCTGGCACGGTGAGGAAGGGGAGGAGCGCGGTGACGGTAAGCGGCAGCGCCTCGGTCATCCACCATATCGCCATCAGGACGGTGAGCGCCGCGACGCGCCAGGCGGTCACCTCCATTCCCGCCGGTTCCGGCAGCAGGAGCATGGTGCAAAAGACGATGAGCCCGCCGATCAGCCCAAACCAGCGCGTGCGCGTCATCGACTTCTATCCTCCCGCCAGTCCGATCACCGACAATTGGCGACCATAGGCGTTTTCCCCTTTGTGGCACGCGCGGCGATAGCTGAAATAATCTTGGGGCTGGGCATAGGTGTCCTGTCCGCCAATGGCAATTCGCGTCACGCCCGCCACAGCGAGCCGCGCCGCGACATAGGCGGCGATGTCGAACATCGCGTGGCCGGGCTTGCCAGCGGCGAAAAAGCGCTCGTTCGCAGGATCGTCCGCGACGAAGCGCCGCACGAAACCGTCGTCGACTTCATAGGAGCTACGGGCGATGCACGGGCCGATGGCGGCGGCGATGTTGGCGCGGCGGGCGCCCAGGCTTTCCATCGCATTCAGCGTCGCATCGGTGACCCCGGCAATCGCGCCCTTCCATCCGGCGTGCGCCGCGCCGACCACCCCGGCCTCGCGGTCGGCGAAGAGGACCGGCACGCAGTCGGCGGTCAATATGCCGAGCAATATGCCGGGCGTGCGCGTCGCGAGTGCGTCGGCTTCGGGCCGCGCGGCGAGGTCGGTGTCGGCATCGACGATCAAGCAGCGATTGCCATGCACCTGATAGACCCCGGTCAGCGTCGCGCCGGGAAGCACCGCGTCGGTGACACGCTGCCGGTTCTCGGCGATCAGCGCCGGATCGTCGCCCGAACCGAGGCCGCAGTTGAGCGAAGCGAGTTCGCCCGTCGATACCCCGCCGCGACGCCCGAAAAAGCCGTGCGCCACGCCGTCGAGCGGCGCCGCCGTGACGAAGGGCGCCGTCACAGGTCGAGCCTGAAAAAGCGGTCCTCGTCGATATGATTGCCGACGCGAAACGCATTGCGGCCGACGTCGGTGAAGCCATAGCGGCGGTAGAAGGCCTGCGCGCGGTCATTCTCGGTAAAGACGCTGAGGTAAAGGATCGACGCGCGTGTCCGCGCCCAGGCGATCCCCCATTCCATCAGCGCCGCCGCGACGCCGGTGCCCTTCGCCGCTTCGGCAACATAGAGTTGGTGCAGTTCGACAGCATCGTCGGCTGGTTGGTCTTCGGGCAGGTCGAAATCGACCGGGCCCATCTTGATATAGCCGAGAATCGCCCCGGCGTCGTCACGGACGAGCGCAATGTCATGATCATCGCTCTCGATCTGCGCGCGAACGATGTCGGGCGGGTTCCAGTCCGCGAGGAAGGTCGAAAGGTCGGTGGGGTCATAGATATGCCCGAAAGTGTGCGTGAACGACCCGTTGGCGAAGGCGGCGATCGCCTCGGCATCGGACGGTTTTGCCAGCTGAATGGCGGTCATGCGGCGTCTCCTGCAAATCCTGCGGGCGCGGGCCAGTGCGGCGCGGTGACGGTCATCACCTTGAACAATTCGCCCATCTCGCGCGGCTCGACGAGGCGGTCGCGCTGACCCTTGAGTTCGTCGGCGCGCGTTGGCGCGGCCGCTGCAAGCGACGCCAGCCGGGCATCGATGCCTAGCCGTCGCAGCCAGTCGCCCTGCGTTGCAAGCGCGCCGATGGTCAAACCGGCATGACGCGCAGCGTCGGCCAGCGCGGTGAAGTCGACATGCGCGGTCAGGTCGGCCTCGCCCGGATCGGCGAAGGGATCGGTGAAGCGGTGCGCCTTGACGGCCTGCAACGTATCGCCCGCCGCCGGGCCGCTATAGCCATAGTCGATCGCGAGCATGGCGCCGCCTTGCCGCGCCAGGCGAAAGGCGCAGCGCTGCATGATCGCGGCCGCGACGGGGGAAGTTTCGACGATCATGCCTTCGGGCTGGCTTTTCAGCGGAGCCGGTATGGCGTCGTCGGCCGGAATGTCGCCCGCGACCGCCGCCAATGTGCCGTCGTGGCGCTCGACCATGCGCTCGCGCCAGCCATCGATAGTGCGGACATATTGATGGATCGGCAGCGCGTCGAAAAATTCGTTCGCGACGATGATCAGCGGGACGTCGTCGGGCAGGGCGTCGACCTCGTCATGATGCGCGGCGGCAGGCAGGCGGGCGAACTGCGCCGCGCGCAGCGCCGGGCTCGTTTCGACCAGATCGATGCCGGTCGGCGTGCAGCCGAAGCGCGCCATGGTGCGCAGCGCATCGGCGGCGAGCGTGCCGCGGCCGGGGCCGAACTCCACGTAGCGAAACGCCGGGCTGCCTGCGCGCTGCCAGAGGTCGGCGGCCCAGATACCGACCATCTCGCCGAACATCTGGCTGATCTCGGGTGCGGTCGTGAAATCGCCTGCGGCGCCGAGCGGATCGCGCGTCGCATAATAATGGCCGTTCGCGGCCGCCATATAGTCGGCCAACGTCATCGGCCGCGCTGCCGCGATTTCGCCTATCAGCGCTTCGGGAGTCGGCGGCCCGTCACGCAACGCTGTCGGGTCCGGCCACCGGCTCGACCCGCTCGCGGCGTCCCTTCGCGGTCGCGACGAGCCACAGGCCGGCGAGCAGCATTGGGATGGTCAGCGTCTGCCCCATGGTGAGCCCCCACGACAAGGTGCCGAGCTGGACGTCGGGTTCGCGCACGAACTCGACCGCGAAACGGCTGAGGCCATAAATGATCGCCGCCATGCCGAACAGGAAACCGGGCTTGTAGCGCGCATCGGTGCGCCAGAAGAAAAAGGCGAGGATCGCCATCATCACAATCCCTTCGAGGCCCGCTTCGTAAAGCTGGCTCGGGTGACGCGGGTCCATCGTGCCACTGCCCGGAAAGATGATCGCCCACGGCACCGTCGTTGCCCGGCCCCACAGCTCGCCGTTCACGAAATTGGCGAGGCGGCCGAAGAAGAGCCCGAAGGGGACGACGCACGCGACATAGTCGCAAAAGCGCAGGAAGCTAAGCTTTTCCTTACGCGTCACATACCAGATCGCGATCAGCACGCCGATCACCCCGCCGTGCAGCGACATGCCGCCGTCCCACAATTTGAAGATATCGAGCGGCTTCTGGATATAATTGCCAAGGTTGTAGAAGAGCACATAGCCGAGGCGCCCGCCGAGGATGATCCCGAGCATCGCGTAGAATATAATGTCGTCGGCGTGGCGCCGCGCCATCGGGGCGCCGGGCTGCGCGATCAGCCTCAGCAAATACCAGTAGCCGACGAAGATCCCGGCGAGGTAGGCGAGTGCATACCAGCGGATGGGCAGGCCGAAGACGCTGAACGCGATCTCGGAGTTTTCACCCATCAGATCGTGAAAGTTCACATATTGCGTTGCTTCGGCTAAGGTTGCAAAAAGAAACATATAGTCGCGCGGTCCTTCCCCAGGAGAGGCCTCCCCATAAGGGGTAAGGCGAGCGAGACCAAGAGGAGAGATGAAACATGCCATCAGCGCTCGATTTGCGCCTGGAAGCCGCCTATAATCTGATCACCGGTCCGGGCGGACCGATCCAGGTCGGGTCCGTCGAACGCTTCGGCCGCCAGCTTCCCTTCATCGCCAACGCACCCACCAATCTTGCCGATTATGTTGCGTTTTTCGCCATGCAGCATGGCGACGCCACCTTCCTCGTCGAAGGCGATGAGCGGCTGTCGTTCAAGCAGGTGTATATGGCGGCGCGGCAGGTCGCGGCGGGACTGGTCGAGGGGCATGGCGTCCAGCGCGGCGACCGCGTCGGGCTTGCGATGCGCAATGCCAATGCCTGGTGCGTGTCCTATATTGGCATATTGATGGCGGGCGGCTGCGCGACCTTGCTCAACGGCTGGTGGCAGGGCGGCGAACTCGCCGCGGGCATCCTCGACAGCGAGGCGAAGCTCGTCATCGCCGACGTCCAGCGCGCCGCGCGGCTCGAAGAGGTCGATCATGGCGCCAAGGTGATCACGCTCGACCTGACCCAGCCGATCGATCAGGCGATCGCGCCGATCACCACCGGCGGCAGCGCCGAGACGGTTTTGCCGGTGCTGACCGGGCAGGATCTGGCGACGATCCTCTTTACCTCGGGTTCGACCGGCCAGTCGAAGGGCGCCTATTCGCGCCACGAAGCGGTGGTGCAGGCGATCTTCAACTATGTGACGCAGACCGCGAGCATCGTCCATCTGCTGACCGAAGACGGGCAGATGTCGGACATCCAGCCCGCGACGTTGATCTGCACGCCTTTGTTCCACGTCACCGCCGAAATCCCAGTGTTCCTGCAGAGCCTGGCGCTGGGCCGCAAGCTGGTGCTGATGCCCAAATGGAACGCCGACGAGGCGATGCGGCTGATCCAGGACGAGAAATGCAATTATTTCGTCGGGGTGCCGCTGATGAGCTATGAAATCCTCGTCAGCCCGAACCGCAAGAATTACGATCTGTCGACGTGCAAGAGCTACGCCGGCGGCGGTGCGCCGCGCCCGCCCGAGCATGTGCGGCGGCTTGCGTCAGAGATGGGCGAGGCCAAGCCGCTGCTCGGCTACGGCCTCACCGAAACCAACGCGGTTGGCTGCGGCATCATCAATGAGAATTATGTTGCCAAGCCGATGTCGACCGGCCCCGCATCGAAGCCGCTCGTCGACCTCGCGATCCTCGACGACAATGGCGAGCCGGTTCCGCAGGGCGGGGTGGGCGAGGTCTGCATCCGTTCGGTGTGCAATTTCGAAGGCTATTGGAACAATGAGGCGGCGACCAGGGCGGCCTTCTTCGACAATGGCTATTTCCGTTCGGGCGACCTCGGCTATCTCGACGAAGACGGTTATCTGTTCATCGTCGACCGCAAGAAGGACATCATCATCCGCGGCGGCGAGAATATCAGCTGCCAGGAAGTCGAAGCGGCGATCTACGAACATGCCGAGGTGAACGAATGCGCGGTGTTTGGGCTACCCGACGAGCGGCTCGGCGAATGCGTCGGCGCGGTCGTGTGGACGAAAGCCGGCAGCAGCGTGACGGCCGAGGATCTCTGCTCCTTCCTCAGCCAGCGTCTTGCGCCCTATAAGGTGCCGTGCAAGATCTGGATGTCGAACGAGGCGCTGCCCAAGCTCGGCAGCGAAAAGATCGACAAGGTAAGCTTGCGCAATCATTATCGCGAGGAATATGCGGCCGAGGTCGCCGCGTAACCAAATGGCATGAAGGAGCGAACCGGGATCATGGCCAAGGCTGAAACTCCCGTCGCTCCTTCGCAAAGCGCACCGCCGCCGGCACGCGTCTATCGCCACCGGCTGCCCACCCGCGTCTGGCATTGGGTCAATGCCGTCACTCTGCTCATCCTGCTGATGAGCGGGTTGATGATCTTCAACGCGCATCCGCGGCTTTATTGGGGCGAATATGGCGCCAATTTCGATCGCGCCTGGCTGGTGATCGGGTCGACGGCGGACAGCGGCTATTTGCGCGTCGGCGACTGGCGGATCGACACGACGGGGGTGCTTGGCCGCTGGACGGACGCGGAAGGGGTCCAAAAGACCTGGGCCTTTCCGGGCTGGGCGACGATCCCGACCAGCTACAGCCTTGCCGACGGGCGGCGCTGGCACCTGCTGTTCGCGTGGGTGCTGTCGATCGGGCTGACGCTCTACATGCTCTGGACGCTGGTCAGCGGGCATTTGCGCAAGGATTTGCACGTCCGCCGCGCCGAATGGTCGCCGCGCCATATCTGGCACGACATAAGGGAGCATGCGCGGCTGCGCTTCCCGCGTGGGCAAGCAGCGGCGCGTTACGGTATTCTGCAGAAACTGAGCTACATCGGGGTAATCTTCGTCGCGCTGCCGCTGATGATTGCGACAGGGCTCACCATGTCGCCCGGGATGAATGCAGCGTGGCCATGGTTGCTCGATGTCTTTGGCGGGCGCCAGTCGGCGCGGTCGATCCATTTCATCGCCGCCTGGGCGCTTGTCGCTTTCTTTCTCGTCCATATCGCGATGGTGCTGCTCGCCGGGCCGGTCAACGAGCTGCGCTCGATGATCACCGGCTGGTTCCGCCTGCCGCCCGAGCGGGAGGAGGGGGCATGAGCGAGATCATGCTTCCGCGGCGTCAGTTGATCGCGCGCGCCGGCGGGCTGGTCGCCGCGGCGGGCGCACTGCCGCTGCTCGCCGGGTGCGACGCGATCAACGACACGCCGGCGGTGCGCAAGATCTTGTCGATGGGCGAGGAGATGAACCGCGCCAGCCAGCGCGCGCTGATGGACAGGAGCGCGCTTGCCCGCGAGTTCAGCCGCGCCGACCTGTCGCCCTATTTTCGTCCCAATGGCACGCGCCTGCCCGCGGGCGCCGCCTATGCCGCCCATGCTGCCAGCAATTTTGCCGACTGGCGGGTCAAGGTGACGGGGCTCGTCGCGCGCCCGCTATCTTTGTCGATGGCGGACATACGCGCGATGCCGCAGCGTACCCAGATTACGCGCCACGATTGCGTCGAAGGCTGGAGCGCGATCGGACAGTGGACCGGGCCGCAGCTCGGGCGCATCCTCGCCGCCGCGGGGGTAAAGGACAGCGCGCGCTATATCGTCTTCCGCTGCGCCGACCGGCTCGGCGATGCGCTCTATTATGAAAGCTGCGACATGGTCGACGCGCTGCATCCGCAGACGATCATGGCGTGGGCGCTCAACGATGCCGTGCTGCCGATCGCCAATGGCGCGCCGCTGCGCCTGCGGATCGAGCGCCAGCTCGGTTATAAGCACGCCAAATATGTCAACGCGATCGAGGCAGTCGCCAGTCTCCACGCGATCGGGGCAGGCAAGGGTGGCTATTGGGAAGATCGCATTGATTATGAATGGTATGCGGGGATTTGACTCGACTTTCTTCGCGATGCAAATATTCGGTCCATAATATATGTCTATCCTTCGTCCGTTTCTCTCCCGCGTCATTCATCAGGGGCGGCTGATTGTCGTCGCGCCCGACGGTGCGCGCGAAGAATATGGGCAACCGACACCGGGTTTCCCCGACGTCATCATCCGGTTCGCCCATCGCCGGGGGATGCGCCGCATCATCCTGGACCCGCGTCTGGGCGCCGCCGAGGCGTTCATGGACGGCGAGATGGAACTGATCCAGGGCGACATCATGGACCTGATCGGCCTGATCCGCATGAACACGCCATGGGATCGCGGGGCGACGCTGAAAGACAAGACCTGGCTCGGCCGGCAGGCTGACAGGGTGAAGACGCGGATCGGCTCGGTCAACCGCCAGCGCCAGTCGCGCGCCAACGTCAAGCATCACTACGACATCGGCAACGACCTCTATCGCCTCTTCCTCGACGAGGACATGCAGTATAGCTGCGCTTACTGGCCGCGGAGCGATATGACGCTGGAGGAAGCGCAGGTCGCGAAGAAGGCGCATATCGCGGCGAAACTCGCGCTGAAGCCGGGGCAGCGGGTGCTCGACATCGGCTGCGGCTGGGGCGGCATGGCGATCACGCTCGCCAAGCTCGAGCAGGTCGAGGTGCTGGGTATCACCCTGTCCGAAGAGCAACTCGCGCTTGCCCGCGAGCGCGCGAAAGCCGCCGGGGTTGCCGATCGCGTGCAGTTCGAGCTGATCGACTATCGCGACCTGGCTGCGCGCGAGGCGGGGCGGTTCGACCGGATCGTGTCGGTCGGCATGTTCGAACATGTCGGCGCGGCCAATTTCGAGACTTTCTTTCGCGCCGCCGCGAACCTCATGACCGCCGACGGGGTGATGCTGCTTCATACGATCGGCCGGTTCGGCAAGCCGGGATCGACCGACGCCTTCACGCGCAAATATATCTTCCCGGGCGGCTATATCCCGGCGCTCAGCGAAACATTGGCGGCGAGCGAGAAGAGCCGGCTGATCGCGACCGATATCGAAACGCTGCGGCTGCATTACGCGCTGACGCTGCGTCAATGGTATGCACGCACGCTCGCACATGAGGCCGAGATCGTGGCGATGATGGGCGACCGCTTTTTTCGTATGTGGACCTTCTACCTCGCGGGCGCGACCGCGGCGTTCGAAAGCGGCGGGATGGGCAATTATCAGATCCAGTTCGCCCGCAGCCGCCACGCGCTTCCGCTGACGCGCGATTATATGGGCGAGGCGCAGCGGCGTTACGTCGGGTAGCGTTTGTTCATGACATCCCAGCTCAGCGCGACGAGCTTTTCGAGCACCTCCAGATCCACATCGGCGAGCTTGTTGATGTAAAGGCACGATTTGCCGTTCTTATACTTGCCAAGCTGCGCAAGCAGGGCGTCGGCCTCGGGCTGGCGGTCGAGATAATGACCCATCAGATAGAGTGTCATCGCGGCCTTGCGAGGGGAAAATCCGGCGCGGCACATCGTTCCCGATCGACCGCTGTCGTAGAGATAATCATAACTGCCATAACCGATGATCGACGGCCCCCACATCTTGGGATCGAGGCCGGTCACGCGGCGGTGCATCGTATCGACGACAACCGCTTCTTCGCGTCGCTTTTCGTCTGGAAGCGAGGCGATGTAATCGGTGACCGATATTCCGGTCGCCTGGGTCTTTATCTCGGTTTTGGCCATGACGCTTCTCCCGAAGCCCATGATAAACCGGGCGTGCCGCATAGCCAAGCCGGTTGCGCCCAGAGCGGCGGGCTGCTAGCCGCGCCCGCGTCTTTCCCTCGCCAAAGGTGCCATCATGTCCGAGTCCTTCAAGCGCGTCGTCCTCGCCTATTCGGGCGGCCTCGATACCAGCGTCATCCTGAAGTGGCTGCAGGTCACCTATGGCTGCGAAGTTGTGACCTTCACCGCCGACCTCGGGCAGGGCGAAGAGATTGAACCCGCGCGCGCCAAGGCCGAGTTGATGGGCGTGAAGCCCGAGCATATCTTTATCGACGATGTCCGCGAGGAATTCGTCCGCGATTTCGTCTTCCCGATGATGCGCGCCAATGCCCGCTATGAGGGCGACTATCTGCTCGGCACGTCGATCGCCCGCCCGCTGATTTCGAAGCGCCTTATCGAGATCGCAAGGGAAGTGGGCGCCGATGCGGTCGCGCATGGCGCGACGGGCAAGGGAAATGATCAGGTGCGCTTCGAACTGTCGGCCTATGCGCTCAATCCCGACATCAAGGTCATCGCGCCCTGGCGTGAGTGGGACCTGACCAGCCGGACCGCGCTGATCGACTTTGCCGAGAAGAACCAGATCCCGGTGCCCAAGGACAAGCGCGGCGAAAGTCCCTTCTCGACCGACGCGAACCTCCTCCACACCTCGTCGGAAGGCAAGGTGCTCGAGGACCCTTGGGAAGAGACCCCCGATTATGTCTATTCGCGGACGGTTAATCCCGAGG
>CAYRQX010000071.1:0-17831 GCA_964426485.1 uncultured Sphingopyxis sp.
AAACAACGAAAAGGAGCTGCCGGACGCATTCCTGCGCCGCTGTTTCTTTCACTATATCAAATTTCCCGACCGCGACACGATGGCCTCGATCGTCGATGTCCACTTCCCGGGCATCCAGAAGACGCTGGTCAGCCGCGCGATGGATATTTTCTATGAAGTCCGCGATGTGCCGGGCCTCAAGAAAAAGCCGTCGACCAGCGAACTGATCGACTGGCTGAAGCTGCTGCTTAACGAGGATATGCCGCTCGAAGTCCTCCAGAACCGCGACGTCGGCAAGGCGATCCCGCCGCTCCACGGCGCGCTGCTCAAGAATGAGCAAGACGTGATGCTGTTCGAAAAGCTGGCCTTTATGGCACGGCGCCAAGGCAGCTGAGCACTTAAACTTAATTCCTAAACCGTTCGCCCTGAGCTTGTCGAAGGACCGTTCTTTCCTTTGGCGCCGCAAGAAGAACGGTGCTTCGACAAGCTCAGCACGAACGGGTTTTAGGTATTTCTATAGCTGGTACGCCACCTCGACATCGCCCCAGCGGCGACCGTTGATCACCGCCGGCATATAGACGTTGCGCACCGTCAGATAGGTGATGCCGTCGCCTTCCTGGCGATAGACGGTCATGAAGAAGGGCGCGGTGCTGCGCTTGGCGGCGGCGTCGGTCTCGTCGTAGAGAATGCGGCCGTTGCGGCAGTGCGCCGTGTCATGCTCAATGTCGCCGGTCGGCGCGCGCGAGCATTCGGTGATGTGCGTCGGCAGAAAGCCGTTCATGTCGCCCGCCGACGACATCTTGATCTCAGGATGGCTGGCGACGACGCGATCGAACAGCGGGCGCCAATGGGCATCGGCCCAGTCGCACAGCGTCGTGCGGAAGCGTTCCGGGTTCGAGTTCGGCACCCGCACATAATTGGTGTCGAATAGTTGCTCCATCGACAGTTCGCCGCGCTCGATCGCGCGTTCGGCCAGCCCGACAAATTCGTCGCGCACCTTTGCGGCCAAGGCGACGATCGCCGAATCCTGCGGGCTGACGCCCGCCGAGATCACCGCGTTGAACATCCGGTTCGACACATGCTCCATCGACAGGATCGAATCGCGCGTGCCGACCAGGGTCGAGCTATTGTCGCGCACCGAAGTGACGACGCGGTCGAGCGCCTCGCGCACTTTCGCGCCATTCGCATGCACCATGGCCGAGCTTTGCGCGATGCGGTCGCTCTGGTCGTCGAGCAGCGCGACGAGATGCGTCGCGTCATGCAGCGCGTCGGTGATCGTCTCGAACTGCGCTTCGGCGCGGCTCGACTGTTCGACCCCCGACTGGATTTCGGTCACGAGCCCGCTCGCCTCGGCGGCGAGGCTGCCGATGCTGCGGCGGATTTCGTCGGTGGCGCCGCGCGTGTTTTGCGCGAGCTTCTTCACCTCGGCGGCGACGACGGCGAAAGTGCGCCCGGCGTCGCCGGCGCGCTCGGCTTCGATCGCGGCGTTCAGCGCCAGCATGTTCGTCGTCTTGGCGATCGACTCGATCGACTGGCTGACCTGCTGCACCTGCTCCATCACCGCGGCGAAATTGGTGACATGGGTGCCGAGCCGCGCGACGAGGTCGATGACCGAGCGAAATTCGGTGACCGCGGCGTTGACGCGCTCGGCGCCGCTGTCGAGTTGTTCGCACGCCCGCGCCGAAAGCAGTTTCGCCTCGTCGGTCGAATCGGCGATCTGGCGCTGGTCGGCCTCAAGGCTGACGACATATTCCTCCAGCCGTCCGAGTTCGCCGATCTGGCGGTCCATCTGGTCGGTCGCCAGCTTGATCCGCCCCGCGGCATCGCTGCACCCGACAGCCAGTTCGCCGCAGTCGCTCGCGACCGACTGGTCGAGGATCTGCGCCGCCGGATTGATCGGATCATATTTCATGCACATACCCACCAAAAGATCATCGACGGGTCATGCCCGATAATGGTTAACGGGGGGTGTAGGGGTATCATGGTGCTTCACCGGAACAAAAACCCCGGCATGGCATATGCTTAACAACTGGCCCCATGCGAACGATCAGGCGCTTTTATTTCCGCTTGTTTTATGTTCTATTCAGAGCGCAACAGCAGGGGTTCGGTGTCATGCTGCGTTCCAGATTGATTGCGGCTGCTGTGGTCGCCGCGCTCCTTGTTCCCGCCCCGGTTTATGCCAAACGGCATGACGACTGGCATCGCGATCATCATCACGACCGCGATCATGACGGTGACGCCGCAGCGGGCGTGGCGCTCGGCATCGGCTTGATCGGCATCGCCGCCGCAATCTCCGCCAAGAAAAAGCGCAAGGCCGAGGAACAGCGCGACGAATATCGCTATGGCTATGGCAACAGCTATGGCGGCGACTATTTTTCGCCGGCCCCCGATGTCAGCTGTTATCGCGGCGAGCGGCGTTGCTTCGTTCGCGGGCAATTTTCCTATCAGTGGACCGACCGCCAATTCTCCTATGATCCATACCGCAGGGGATATTGACCATGATGTTGCGTACCCTGTCGCTCGTCGCCGCTCTGGTGGTTACGCCCTGCGCTTTGGCACAGACCCCGACGGCACCGCCCTCGCACGCCGTCAATATGGATCTGGCGGTAACCGACGCCATCCGCACCATGCTCGATGGGGCGTTCGACGAAGGTCATATCGCGATGCTGCAATCGCTCGGTCACCAGAAGGCGGTGGCCGCGACCTGTTCCGGGTTCGAGATTGATCCACGCGCCTTCGCGAACGAATTTAATCTGATCTATGACGACACGACCGGGAAGCCGCGCACCCTGAATGCCGGTCAGCGTGTCGATCTGGAACGCAAGGCGACCCTGGCACTCGGCATGGCGTTCGGCGGACAAATCGCCGTCGCCGCAAATGAACATTCGTCCTTCTGCCAAGCGGCGGCGCAGGAGCGGTCCAGCGGAAAGGTGGCGCATCTGGTCTGGGCGAAATAGGCGCGCCGCGCGATCAGGCATAACGATTTTGCCGCGTTGACAACTCACCACAAACGCAGACGGGGCGATGCGGATATGCGGATCAAACCAACACTCGGTGCCGCGATCTGCGTCTATCTCACCTATAACGCGATCATTTTCGCGACGTGGGGATTAGCTGGTGCGCGCTACACGAACTTGGTTTCCGCCGACGTCGCGCTGACCAGTCTTGTTCTGCCGCTTGCGCTTGGAGCGGCCGTTCTTGCCGCCACGGTGAGCTGGCTCGGATGGTGGAAGCCTGCGCTGAAAGAGGAGCGGCCCGGCGGCCCACGCTGGGCGCTCGTACTCGTGCTGATTGGCATGGTCGGAATGGTCGTGGTGAACGGCGGCGCCACCACTTGGTCCGCCTTTTCCCCGCCGCACCTTTTGATGCTCGTCGCAGCGGGGGTGATGGTTGGTTTCAACGAGGAGTTGATGGCCCGCGGCTTGCTCGTCACCGGCGCCCGCGGATCAACCATGAATGAGCACTGGGTCTGTTTCTGGTCGTCAATCCTGTTTGGCGCCATGCACATCCCCAACGCCCTGTTCGGCATTCCGCTTTACGCGAGCCTGCTGCAGTTCGTCTTCGCTTCGCTGATGGGCGCGGCATTCTATGTTTTGCGGCGGGTCAGCGGCGGGATCTGGCTGCCGATGCTGATGCACGGCGCGTGGGACTTCACTTCGTTCAGCGCGCAGGCGACGGGGCAGACCGCCGCGCTGTCGCCGGTCTTTCAGTTCGGAACCTATCTGGCCGCGATCATTGCCGTGATTGCGGTGCTGCATCATGAACGGCGGATGCGCTCGGGCGCATCACCTTAGGGCCGTGCGCCCGCAGCCATTGCTTTCCGTTTACGTAAAGTGTTTGCACCGCGCGCCGCGACGCGATAACCCTGCCCCATGTTTTTCGGCTTCCTCGACGAGCTTCGCGCCGCGGGCATTCCCGCCAGCCTGAAAGAGCATCTGATGCTGCTGGAGGCGCTCGACCGCGAGGTGATCGACCGCAGCCCCGAGCAATTCTATTACCTGTCCCGCGCGATTTACGTGAAGGATGAAGGCCTGCTCGACCGCTTCGACCAAGTGTTCAACAAGGTCTTCAAGGGCATTATCTCCGACTATGGCCAGAACCCGGTCGACGTCCCCGCCGACTGGCTGAAAGCGGTCGCAGAGAAATTCCTGACGCCCGAGGAAATGGCCGCGATCGAATCGCTCGGCGACTGGGACAAGATCATGGAGACGCTGAAAGAGCGGCTCGAGGAACAGCAAAAACGCCACGAGGGCGGCAGCAAGTGGATCGGCACCGGCGGCACCTCGCCCTTCGGCAATTCGGGCTACAACCCCGAAGGCGTGCGGATCGGCGGCGAGAGCAAGCACAAGCGCGCGCTGAAAGTCTGGGAAAAGCGCGAATTCCAGAATCTCGACAACACCAAGGAGCTCGGCACCCGCAACATCAAGATCGCGCTCCGCCGCTTGCGCAAATTTGCGCGCGAGGGCGCAGCCGACGAGCTCGATATTCCGGGCACGATCGACGGAACGGCGCGGCAGGGCTGGCTCGATATCAAGATGCGCCCCGAACGGCGCAATGCGGTCAAGCTGCTGCTGTTTCTCGACGTCGGCGGGTCGATGGACCCGTTCATCAAGCTGTGCGAAGAATTGTTCAGCGCCGCGACGACCGAATTCAAGAATCTCGAATTCTTCTATTTCCACAACTGCCCCTATGAAGGCGTGTGGAAGGACAACAGGCGCCGCTGGTCCGAACGCCATCAGATGTGGGACATCCTCCACAAATATGGCCATGATTATAAAGTGATCTTCGTCGGCGACGCGTCGATGAGCGCCTATGAAATCACCCATCCGGGCGGCAGCGTCGAGCATTTCAACGAGGAATCGGGCGCCGTGTGGCTCGGCCGGATTACCAAAGTCTATCCCGCCGCGGTGTGGCTCAACCCGGTGCCCGAGGCGCATTGGGGCTACACCCAGTCGGTGAAGCTGATCAAACAGTTGATGAACGATCGCATGTATCCGCTCAGCCTTTCCGGGCTGGACGATGCGATGCGCGAGCTGACGCGAAAGCATTGATCCCCAACCCGTCATCCCGGCGAAGGCCGGGATCTCGACCTCACATCCTGACGTACCGGTGAGATCCCGTCCTTCGCCGGGATGACGATTCCTATAGTGGCAATCTTGCGTTAAAGGCCTGCCATGATCGACCTCCCGCTCATCACCATCCTGCTCCTCACCGGCTTCATCAACCTGATCGGCGCGCTAGCCTATGCCGCGCGCATCGCTGGGGTGCGGACGCGGCGCATCGCGATGTCGTTCGCGCTGTTCAACATTCTCGTGCTCTTCTCGCGCACGTCGAACAGCTTTTTGGGCCCGTTCCTCGCCAAGCGGATCGAGACGCGCATCCACGACGGCAGCGGCGCGTCGCTGTTCATCGACATGCAGTTCGTTTTGGCTGCGGCAAGCGTTGCGACGCTGATCGGCATCCTGCTCGTGCCAACCGGGCAGCGCATGTTCGCGGCGGCGATCGGTTGGTATCAGACCAACCGATCGACGACCAAGCTGGCGCTGAAAGCGATGAGCCCGAGCGGGCTGCGCACCGTCCGCCGGTCGCTCCGCATCCCGAGCCTCGCGCACTTCAAGAGCTGGACCATGCCGAAGGGGATCAGCTGGGGCGTGCTGATTGCCAACTGCCTCGCGCAATCCTTGCTCGCGGTCGGCGTGGTCGCCTCGCTTTACGCTGGTTATCTGGCTCCCGAGTTTCGCGTCACCGCATCGCAGCTGTCGGCGCTGATCAATGGCTTTGCGACGATCCTCCTGTTTGCCTTTATCGACCCGCAGCTGTCGGTTATGACCGATGACGCGGTCGAGGGCAAAGTCGACGAAAGTGAGTTCCGCCGCGCAATCATGCTCATTTCGCTCAGCCGCCTCGCGGGCACGATCCTCGCCCAACTGCTGCTGATGCCCGCCGCCTTGCTGATCGCCTGGGTCGCCGTGCATGTCTGACAGGCCGCAGGGCCACAGCCGCTTCCATGCCGTCCGCGCGCGGCTGGAAGCGATGGCGGTCACGCCGGGGCCGCGTGGCTGGTTTCTCGAATTCCTCGTCTTCGGCTTCAAACAGGGGTGGGCGTGCCTGTTCGGCGCGCTGATGCTCGCGCTCTTGCTCGGCACGCATCTCTTCTGGCCCGCGGGCGCCCCGCTACACCGCTATGACGCGATCACGACCGGCGCGGTGCTGATCCAGCTTGCCATGCTCGCTTTCCGGCTCGAGACGCCGAAAGAGGCGCTCGTCATCCTGATTTTCCACATCGTGGGCACGGTGATGGAATTGTTCAAGACCGCCGCGGGGTCGTGGCAATATCCCGAGGCGAGCCTCCTCCATATCGGCGCCGTCCCTCTCTTCTCGGGTTTCATGTATGCTGCGGTCGGCAGCTATATCGCGCGCGTCTGGCGCATCTTCGACTTTCGCTACACAGGCTATCCGCCCGCGTGGGCGAGCTACGCGCTCGCCGCAGCGATCTATATCAATTTCTTCGCGCACCACTGGACCTATGACATCCGCTGGTTCCTGTTCGCGGCGACCGCGATACTCTTCTGGCGCTGTCAGGTGTGGTTCCGCCCGCTGCATGTGCACCGCCGCATGCCCCTTCTCGTCGGCTGGGGCCTCGTCGCGCTGTTCATCTGGTTCGCCGAGAATATCGGCACCTTTGCGCGCGCCTGGACTTATCCGAGCCAGGACGACGGCTGGCATATGGTCGGGCTGGAAAAGCTCGGCAGCTGGTATCTGCTGATGATCATCTCGTTCGTGCTGGTCAGTCTCGTCCAGCGGCCGAAGCGACCCGGTTAGCCGAACGGATTGTCGATCGACGGCGACGGCTCGCTGAACCATTTCGGCCCGCTGTCGGTCATGTAGAAACAATCCTCCAGCCTTATGCCGAACTCACCGGGGATATAGATGCCGGGTTCGTTCGAAAAACACATGCCGGGCGCGAGCTTCGTCGTCTCACCGCGCACCAGATTAACCGGCTCATGGCCGTCGAGACCGATGCCGTGGCCGGTGCGGTGCGACGTGCCGGGCAGCTTGTAGCCGGGGCCCCAGCCGCGGCTCTCGTAATATGCTCGCACTGCATCATCGACCTGGCCTGCGGGCGTCCCGAGCTTTGCCGCGGCGAAAGCGACGTCCTGCCCCTTGCGCATCTGGTCCCAGACCTGCCGCTGGCGCGCGGTCGCCTTGCCGTAAACAAAGGTCCGCGAGATGTCGGATTGATAGCCATGAACGGTCGCGCCGCAGTCCATCAGCACGACCTCGCCGCTCTTCACCGCCTGCGGCTTGCCCGATCCGTGCGGATAGGCGCTCGCCTCGCCGAGCAGGATCAGTTCGAATTCGCTCTTGCCGCCGAGTGCCCGTGTCGCCGCGGCCATGATCGCCCCGATGTCGGCCGGCGTCATTCCTGCCTCGACCCGCGGCGCGGTGTAGCGATAGGCGGCGAGCGTGATGTCGGCGGCAACTTGCATCAGCGCGATTTCTGCGGGCGACTTGTGCATGCGGCACCCGCGCACGACCGGTGCGCCGTTGACGACCTCGGCATCGGGCATCGCCTTTTCCAGCCCGTCAACCGCGAAATAACGCACCGTTTCCTCGACGCCGATCTTGCCCTTGGCCAGTCCGCGCTTGCCGAGCCAGGCTGCCACGGCGGCGAGCGGGTTCTCGTCCTCGTTCCACGTCAGCACCTCGGCCTCGACGCCGAGGCTCTCGCGCACCGACGGTTCTTCGAAAAATGGTGTGACGATCGCCACTTCGCCCTCACGCGTCAGCACCGCAGCAGTCAGCCGCTCGCTGCGCCACCATTCGACCCCGGTGAAATAGATGAGGCTCGATCCCGGCTCGATCAGCAGCGCGCCAATATCGTTCGCGCGCATCAACGCCTTCGCCTTGGCGATCCGCGCCACACGCTCGGCCTTGCCAATCGGCACTGCCTTGGCGGCGAGATTGGGGAGCGCCACAGTGTCGGCCGCGAGCACCGGGGTGGGCAAGGTCGCTGCCAAGCCGCCAATGGCTGCGGTGCCCAGAAATTGCCGTCGCTGCATCATTGCTTTCTCTCCGTCAGTTTCGGGGCGTCATGGGTATCGATTGGATGGTAGGCGGCGGCAATTTTTCATTGAGACGCCGCATCTCTTCGCTGCGGCGATCACTATATTGCCTCATCAGGTCTTGGCAGAACCGCCGGGTGGTCCGCGTCCCGAGCAGGCCCGGCTCTGCCACGATATCGGCCCATGAAAGTCCATCAGCAACGCACATCAGATCTTGGAAGTCCCCCGCATAAAAATCGTCAGAAAAATAGGCAAATAATCGTCCGCGCCGCGTCGCCACGACCGATGCCGCCCAGTTATCGTCGATCAACGGTATCGCCCACGTCACACCATCCCCGGCTTTCATCATCTTCGACGAAGCAGCGACGGGATCGAAAGGCCGATATGCCGAAGCTTTCGGCCGAACTTCCCGGATCAGCGTAACGCTGACCTCGCCTGCCGAAACCTTGTCTTCAACGATATAGTCGGGCTTGGCTTTGCGGCCTTTCCACTCATCCAGCATGGCCAATTGATCCGCCGGCGGCGGCTTGCAACCAAGGCCCGACATATACATGCCCGCCCAGTTAAGCCCGGGCGCGATCGGCCCGCCCGAAAGGCGGTCCCATCGCATTTCCATCCGGCACAGGTCGATCTTGTCCTTCCGCTCGATCCGGCCTTTTTTGTAATCGTCGAGCGATGCATAATGGCCTAAAGGCATGGCGTAGAATACGCCCGTGCGGGGTGTCACTGCGCCAATGATGATCCGCGGGCGCGATGAGTCGACAGGAAAAATAGAATAAACGCCGACCTGAGGCTGATATTCCGGGTCGCGCGCTTCGTCTGCTGCCCGTTTCCGCAGCAGGTTGACGACATCACGATGGGATTGCTTCAGACGTTCGATATCGTTCCCGCCGGGAAACGGCAGCGTAATGATCTCACGCTCGACAAAGGATGCAGTTGACGGCTCAGCCGCGCAGCTTGCGATCGGCGATGCCAGGGCAATGCTGATTGCAGCCGCCAAGTCTCGTCGCCAAATCGTCGGCATCTTTTGCTCCTTAATAAATCAGCTGGTCGGCGATTTCTTCGCGCCAACCCGCCTCATCGGGCAGCGCCAGCGCATCGAGATCGCCCGCGGCCGCTCCCGCATCGTCGACCCACTCGCGCAGGCCCGGACCCCCGTTGATCACGTCGATCGCGAGCACATCGTCGGTATATTCATATTTGAAATCCTTGCCGCGCCAGATCGGATAGTCCGGATAAAGGCTGCGGATCGCCTTGAAGCCGAGCGCCTGCACGCGCCACGGCTGGAACGCTTCGTCGTCGTACCACGGCCCGTCGGCATGGATATGGACGCCGTTGCTCAGCTGCCCGACATGCTTGTGAAAGGTCGGCTGGAACCAGATGTCGCGCAGCTTGCACCCGCCGAGCCATTGCGGCGCCAAGCGCCGCATCTCGGCGATCACTGCCTTGGCATCGATATCGGGAGCGCCAAACAGTTCGAGCGGGCGCGTCGTGCCCCTCCCCTCGCTCAGTGTCGCGCCCTCGACCATCACCGTGCCGGCATAGGCGCGCGCCATGTTGACGTTCGCAGCGTTGGGGCTGGGGTTGATCCACACGCGGCCCTCCGGCCAGCCGAAGCCTGGGCCCTTGGGGTCCCAGCCCTCCATCTCGATGACGCGATAGTCCACGTCGAGGTTGAAATGCCGGATGAACCAGTGTCCCATCTCGCCCATCGTCAGCCCGTGACGCATCACCATCGGCCCCGCGCCGACAAAGCTTTCCCAGCCGGGCAGAAGCCGCGTGCCTTCGACCGGACGCCCCGCAGGATTGGGCCGGTCGAGCACCCACACCGCCTTGCCATGCTGCGCCGCAGCCTCGAGTATATACAGGAGCGTCGTGACGTAGGTGTAGATGCGGCAGCCGAGGTCCTGCAGGTCGACCAGTATCACGTCGAACGTGTGCATCGACTGTCCCGACGGGCGCCGCACCTCGCCATACAGGCTGAAAACCGGCATGCCATAGACCGGATCGGTGAAGTCGGGCGACTCCATCATATTGTCCTGAAGATCGCCGCGCACGCCATGCTGCGGTCCGAACACCGCTGTCATATCGAGCCCCGCAGCAACGAGCGCGTCGACGCTGTGCGTCAGGTCGGCGGTGACCGATGCGGGGTGCGCGAGCAGCGCGACGCGCTTGCCTTCGAGCGGTTTGCGAAGCGCCGGGTCGGCGAGCAGGCGGTCGATGCCGAAGTGAACAGTCATGCCGCGTCGGGTGCCCCAAGCGTGAGCGCAAAGCAATCGGGATGATGGAAGTCGGGCTTGCCCGGCGGATGCGCGAGCGCCCAATAGCTTTTGGTGCCGTCGAGTTCCTCGATCACCGCCGAGAGCGCGAGTTTTGCGCCGTTATCGGGAAAGATGCCGGGTTCGACGCGCAGCGCATAGCTTTGATCGCCCTTTTCCGCCGCCATTTCCCACGGCGCGAGATCGTCGGAGCGGAGCAGCGAGCGATAGTCGTCGAACTGGTAACAGGCCCAGCGGCCGTCGGGCGAATAGTTGAACTCGGTATAGTCGGGTTCGCCTTCCTCGGTCAGGAACGCTTCGAAGCAGGTGCTTTCCCACAGGCCATCGGTCGCGCTGTCGGCGATGACGAGTTCGCCCTGTCCGTCGGGCAACACCAGCGCGGCGATCGCGCCGCCCACGATAAAGCGCAGCGCGAAGCCGTCCTCGAACGACAGGCCGACTTCGACCGCGACCGCACGCACGGCCTTGCCCGGCGTGCTCGGGTGGCAGATTAATTGCCGTTGCTCGCTCGAATGCACCGACATTCAACCCTTCTCCGTTCGTCCTGAGCTTGTCGAAGGACCGTTTTGTCCTTTGGCCAAACTGGCAATCCTGTCCCAATCGCCGCGGATTAAAGCCATCTTCTTGGCGCGGCTCCATCCCTTGATGCGACGTTCGGCGTCCAGCGCCTCAACCCGCGTCGAGAACTCCTGACTCCACACCAGCGTGACAGGCAATTTGTCGGCCGTGAAGCCCGGAAACGTACCGGACTCATGCTGGGCAACACGATGCGGAAGATTGTCCGTATGACCGGTGTAAAAAGCCCCTCCCCGGCAGTGCATCATATACGCCCAAAACGTCATCCGGACCGTGTAAAGGGAAGAACGGCCCTTCGACAAGCTCAGGGCGAACGGGTTTGGGTTGTTTTCTTGTTGCAAACCCCATGCTAAGCGCCCGGCCGCTATGACCAGTTACAAATCCGACCTGCTGCGCCTGCTCGACGAGCGAGGCTATATCCATCAGACGACCGACGCGGAAGGGCTCGATGCGCTGGCCGCGAAACAGGTTGTCCCGGGATATATCGGCTTCGACGCGACCGCACCGTCGCTGCACGTCGGCAGCCTCGTCCAGATCATGATGCTGCGCCGCCTGCAACAGACGGGGCATAAGCCCGTCGTGCTGATGGGCGGCGGGACGACGCGGATCGGCGACCCGACCGGGCGCGACGAAAGCCGCAAAATGCTGTCGGACGAGACGATCGCCGCGAACATCGCGTCGATCTTCAGCATCTTTCAGCAGTTTCTGACCTTTGGCGACGGCCCCACCGATGCGGTGATGGTCGACAATCAGGATTGGCTCGGCCAGCTCGGTTACATCGAACTGCTTCAGGAAGTCGGCACGCACTTCACGATCAACCGCATGATGACCTTTGATTCGGTCAAGCTGCGGCTCGAACGCGAACAGCCGATGACCTTCCTCGAATTCAACTATATGATCCTCCAGGGCTATGACTTTCGCCACCTGTCGAAGGACATGAATGTCCGTTTGCAGATGGGTGGATCGGACCAGTGGGGCAATATCGTCAACGGCATGGAGCTTGGCCGCCGCATGGATGGCGCCGATCTCTATGGCCTCACGACTCCGCTGCTGACCACCGCCGCCGGCGCCAAAATGGGCAAAACCGCTGCCGGCGCGGTGTGGCTTAATCCCGAACAACTGTCCCATTTTGACTATTGGCAATATTGGCGCAACTGCGACGACCGCGACGTCGGCAAGTTTCTTAAGCTGTTCACCGATCTGCCGCTGGACGAGATCGCGCGGCTCGAAGCGCTTGAAGGCGCCGAGATCAATGAGGCGAAGAAAATCCTCGCGAACGAGGCGACCGCGATGTGCCGCGGCGCGGAGGCTGCAAGGGCCGCCGCCGAGACCGCGACGCAAACCTTTGAAAAGGGACAGATTGGCGGCGACCTTCCGCAAGCCGTCGCGCCCGCCGAAGGGATCAGCGTCGTCGATGCGCTGCGCGAACTCGGCTTCGCAGGCTCGAACAAGGAGGCCCGCCGCAAGCTCGAAGAGGGCGCGGTGAAGGTCGACGGCAGCGTCATTCGCGACCCGCAGCACCTGATCCTGCCGGGCGCCGACCCCGTGCCGCTCAGCCTCGGATCAAAAAAACATGGTCTTGTGACGCGGTAACGCGCACAGACGCATTTACGACTTCTTCAGCAATCGGATGGATCGTTATGGCCAAATCAACAAGGTCCACGGATATGCGCAAGATTGACACGAGCAAGGCCCATTATGTCGGCCTCGACCAGCGGATCGCTCCGCGTAGCGACGTCTATTGCCGCCTGCCCTTCGTCATGCCCGACGGAAGGCAGGAAATGTGCACCTGCGTCAACATCAGCGCCGACGGCATGCTGATGCGATTCGAACGCGGGCTGGAGATCGGCGACCTCGTCGTGCTCCGCATGCCCATCATTGGCCGCACGTCGGCGAAAGTCGTCTGGTCGCTCGCCGGCAAGACGGGTTTGCAGTTCGACAAGTCGATCTCGGTCGAAGATTATCTGCCGATGATCCGTGCGATGGGCGCACGCGGCGACGTAAACTAACCGCTCCGCAGCAGCGGCACCGCCGCATCGCGTTCGAACAGATAGAGACAGAGCCGCACCGCTTCCGCGCGTGCGCCTTCCATCCCGCCATCGCGCTCGACGAACAGCCGCGCATCGTCATGCGCGACGGGCAGCAGCCGGACGAGCTGCTCGGGCGTTGCAAGCCGGTAATCGGCATCGCCCGATTGCTTCAGCCCCAGCAATTCCCCGCCGCCGCGCAGCTCCAGATCCTTCTCGGCGATCACGAACCCATCGTTGGTGTCGCGCATAAGGGCGAGCCGCTCGCGCGCGGTCTCCGACAGATTTTGCGAGCGCAGCAGCAAGCACACCGACTTCGCGGTGCCGCGCCCGACGCGGCCGCGCAGCTGATGAAGCTGCGCGAGCCCGAAGCGGTCGGCGTGCTCGACGATCATCAGGCTGGCGGCGGGTACGTCGACCCCCACCTCGATCACCGTCGTCGCAACGAGAACCCCAAGTTCGCCCGCCTGAAAGCGCGCCATGACGTCATCCTTTTCGGGGCCCTTCATCCGCCCGTGGACCAGGCCGACGCGGCTTTCGCCCAGCCGCGCACGCAGCATGGCCGCGCGTTCTTCGGCTGCGGCGAGCTCGCTGATCTCGCTTTCGGCGACGAGCGGGCACACCCAATAGGCCTGCGCACCGCTGGCAAGATGCCGGTCGAGGCCGCCTACGACCTCTTCGAGCCGGTCGACCGATACGACACGCGTATCGATCGGCGTGCGTCCCGGCGGCATCTCGTCGATTTGCGACACGTCCATCTCGCCATGATTGGCGAGTTGCAGCGTGCGCGGGATCGGGGTGGCGGTCATCACGAGCAGATGCGGCGGGCGCGCCGCCTTTTGCGTCAGCATCAGCCGCTGCGCGACGCCGAACCGATGCTGTTCGTCGACGACCACAAAGGCGAGATCCTTGTAGGTCACCGCCTGCTGGAAAATTGCATGGGTGCCGACGAGGATATCGATGCTGCCGTCGGCGAGGCCCATCAAGGTCGATTCGCGGACCTTGCCCTTGTCGCGTCCGGTCAGGATGGCGAGGTTGACGGGCAGACCGGCAAGCATCCGTTGCAGCGTGGCAAAATGCTGGCGCGCCAAAATCTCCGTCGGGGCGAGCATGGCAGCTTGGGTCCCCGCCTCGACCGCCGCCAGCATCGCGCGCAAGGCGACGAGCGTCTTTCCCGATCCTACGTCACCCTGCAGCATGCGCAGCATCGGCGTGTCCTGCGCCATGTCACCCGCAATCTCGCGCCCGACCCGCTCCTGCGCGCCGGTCAGCCCGAACGGCAGTTTGAGCGCATCGGTCAGCCGCCCGTCCCCGACGATCGCCCGGCCTTTGCGCGTCCTGAGGCCCTGCCGGATCAGCATCAGCGCCACCTGGCTGGCAAAAATCTCGTCATAGGCGAGCCGGTCGCGCGCTGCCTCGTCGCGCGGACTGGCATGCGCGCGCGCCATCGCCTCGCTCCACGCGGGCCAGCCCCGGCTCGCGAGCAGCGGCACGTCGATCCATTCGGCAAGCTCGGGTCGCCGTTCGAGCGCGACCTGTCCCAGCTGCGACAGCCGCGCGTTGGTGAGGCCCTCGGTCAGCGGATAGACGGGCTCATGTTCCGCGATTCCCCCTTTGTCGCCCGGTTCGACGACCTGATCGGGGTGTACGATCTGGCGCATGTCGCCATAGAGGTCGAGCCGCCCCGACACTCGGCGCTTTTCACCAAGGGGAAGCAGCTTGCGCGCGAGCCCCGAGGTTCGCCCGAAATAGACGAGCCGGACATGATCGCCCGCGTCGTCGAACGCCTCGACGCCGAAGGGCGCGCGGGGCGAGCGGCCCGCGCGATAATCCTGCGCGGTCAGATCGACGATGATCGTCTGCCCGGGTAACGCCTGATCGAGCCGCTCGACCGGAAAACGCGAGATCAGCCCTGTCGGCAGATGGAACAGCACATCGACGACGCGCTCCAGCCCCAACCGCGTCAACGGCTTGGCAAGCTGCGGCCCGACACCTTTCAGATCGGTAAGCGCGGCAAAGAGCGGATTGAGTATCTCGGGTCGCATGGCTAGGGCGTGTCTAGCCCCCACATTCCGTTCGTGTCGAGCGAAGTCGAGACACTCTGCTTTTGCACCGGACCGACGGGCATCTCGACTTCGCTCGATGCGAACGGATTTCGGGATGGTTGCCGAAGAAGTTCGAGAGAAGAAGACAAGGCCCGCCATGACTGACCGCCTCAAACGCCTGAAATTCCGCGCCTGGCATCGCGGCACGCGCGAGGCCGACTATATGATCGGCGGATTCTTCGACCGCTATTCGGCCGGATGGAGCGAAGCCGAACTGAGCTGGTACGAAGCCGTCGTCGAGGAAGACGACGTCGACATTATGGCATGGGCGCTCGGCACCGGCGAGCCGCCCGCGCATCTCGACCGACCGGAGATGATCGCCGCGATGCGCCGCCTCGACTATATCCCGCTGCCATGACCCGATCCGCTGCCGATATTTTCGCCGCCATCGCGTCGGCATCGACGCCGCTGACGCTCGCACGCGCCGCCGACGGTTTCCTGCCGCTGCTACTCGCCGACCTGGCGCGCGCGAGCGACAAGCGTCTCGTCTATGTCGCGACCGACGACACGGCGATGCAGGCGATCGCCGACGCGGCGCCCTTCTTTGCGCCCGACCTGATCGTGCACCGCTTTCCGGCGTGGGACTGCCTTCCTTATGATCGCGCGGGCCCATCGATGCGGGTCAGCGCCGACCGGCTGGCGACGCTGTCGGCATTGCAGGTGGCGCCGAAACGCGGCGAGTTGATCCTGACGACCGTCGCCGCGATCACGCAGCGCACGCTGACCCCCTTCCGCATTCGCCAGCTCGCGACGACGCTTGCGGCAGGACAGCGGATCGACCGCGATGCGCTTGCCGAACTGCTCGTCTCGAACGGCTTCAGTCGCGTCGACACCGTCGCCGATCAGGGCGAGTTCGCGGTGCGTGGCGGCATTCTCGACCTCTTCCCTGCCGGCGAGGATACCGGGTTGCGCGTCGATTTCTTCGGCGACGAGATCGAAAGCATCCGGCGTTTCGACCCCGCCGACCAGCGCAGCCTTGGCCCAGCCAAGGCACTGCAACTGCTCCCCGCGTCCGAAACGCTGCTCGACGAGGCGACGATCAAGCGGTTCCGCTCGGCCTATCGCGACCTGTTCGGCGGCCAGTCGACGGGCGACCCGCTCTATCAGGCGGTGAGCGAGGGGCGGCGGCAGGCCGGCATGGATCATTGGCTGCCGCTGTTCGAGGAACGGCTTGCGACCCTCTTCGACCATATCGATCCCGCGACCCCGGTGCTGCGCGGCCACCGCACCGAGGCGACCGCCGAGACGCGCTTCGCCGCGATCACCGACTATCACGCGAACCGCGTCGCTGCCGAACGCGAGTCGCCGGGAAGCTATCGTCCGCTCGCGCCCGAGACGCTCTATCTGAGCGAGACCGAATGGGCCGGGGCGGCGAAAGACCGGCCGATCCATATCGTGACCCCCTTCGACGTTCCGCCCTCCGCGACGGTCGTCGATCTCGAAACCTTCGCAGCGCGCGATTTCACCCCCGAACGCACCGCCGACCTCAACGTCTATGACAAGGTTGCCGACCATCTGTCGGACGAGCGCCGCAAGGGCCGCCGCACGATCATCGCCAGCTATTCGGGCGGGGCGCGGGAGCGTCTCTCCGGATTGCTGCGTGACCATGGCGTCACCTCGCTTGCGCTCGCCGACAGCTGGCAGGAGGCGCTTGGCACCGCCTCGACCGAAAGCGGCGGCGCGACCGCGATGGTCGTCCTCCCCCTCGACCACGGCTTCGCCTCGGACGCGCTCAGTCTGCTCACCGAACAGGATATCCTCGGCGAGCGCCTCGTCCGGCGCCAGAAGCGCCGCAAGAGCGCCGACGCCTTCCTCGCCGAGCTTGCGACGCTCAGCGTCGGCGACCTTGTCGTCCACCTTGACCATGGTATCGGGCGCTATGAGGGGCTGACCCAGATTCCCGTCGGGAGCAGCCCGCACGACTGCGTTGCGCTCACTTACGCCGGCGGCGACAAGCTCTACGTCCCCGTCGAAAATCTCGACGTCCTGTCGCGCTACGGCGGCGAGAGCGACGGCGTCGCGCTCGACCGGCTCGGCGGCGAAGCATGGCAGCGCCGCAAGGCGCGGATGAAGGAACGTATCCGCGAGATCGCGGGCGAGCTGCTCGCAACCGCGGCGCAGCGCGCGCTGCGGTCGGGCGAATTGCTGGTCGCCGACGCCGCCTACCCCGCCTTCGCCGACCGCTTCCCCTATCAGGAAACCGACGATCAGGACCGGGCGATCGGCGACGTGCTCGCCGACATGGCCTCGGGGCGCCCGATGGACCGCCTCGTCTGCGGCGACGTCGGCTTCGGCAAGACCGAGGTCGCGTTGCGCGCCGCCTTCGTCGCCGCGATGGCGGGGGTGCAGGTTGCTGTCGTCGTGCCGACCACCTTGCTCGCGCGCCAGCATTTCACCAATTTTACCGAGCGTTTCAAAGGCTTTCCGATCAACATCGGCCGCCTGTCGCGCCTCGTTCCGGCGGGCGAAGCGCAAAAGACGCGCGACGGGCTCGAAAGCGGCCATATCGACATCGTCGTCGGCACCCATGCGGTGATCGCCAAATCGGTCGAGTTCAAGAATCTCGGCCTCGTCATCGTCGACGAGGAACAGCGCTTCGGCGTCGTCCACAAGGAACGGCTGAAGCAACTCAAGGCCGATGTCCACGTCCTCACCCTCACCGCGACGCCGATCCCGCGCACCTTGCAAATGGCGATGTCGGCCTGGCGCGAACTCAGCGTGATCCAGACGCCGCCAGTCGACCGCCTCGCGGGACGCACCTATGTAGCACCCGGAGATCCTGTCGTGATCCGCCATGCG
>CAYRQX010000072.1:0-17538 GCA_964426485.1 uncultured Sphingopyxis sp.
CCCGCTCTCCACTAATTTACGCCGCGATCTGCGCCAAATGTTCTGACGACGGACACCTCGTGGTGAGGACAACCGTCGACATACTGCGCGGCCTTCAGCCACACTTCAGGAATCGTTCGGCCCTTAATGAGTTCCATTTCTACCTCGTTACAATTTCGGCAGTTTGATGCAGATGGTGTTCAACGTAGTCCTGTCCCAGCCACGCATGGCCATTTAGCCCCCAATCGACGCCCCAGCTGTTCCGCACTAAGAGGAAGCGCGATTCCCGGTCTGTGCCATGTCCGATCGCAAGCAGAGCATGCCCTCCCCTCACAATATCACCTGCGGAACCAACAACACGACCTTCTGGATCTGGCACATAGAAGGCATCAGTAATCAACATGCCGAGTACGACAGGCCGCTGGGCGTCGAGTTCGGCTATGATCTCGTCGAACGATATCCTGCCAACCCGTAACGCACCTCGAAAGGGTTCTGCGGTCAATTCAGGCGGTGTCCAGTCTATAGGGATCGCGTCAAGGTAAGGCCAGTGATCCTCCACTGGTTGGCCTTCGTCCAAAAGCGCCTCTGCAGCGGCCTCCATTGTCGTACCCGCATGTGGGCTTGCTCCTGGAGTCCGAGAAACGGCGTGAAAATATAGATACTCAACGGAAAGATGCTCATCGACGCGCGCGAAATTTTCATTGGCAGCAGAAGTTGCAAAGGCGAGGCAAGTCGGCCGGTTGCCTTGGCATCGAACAGCCAAGAGCGCAGGTCGTAAATCTAGGTGCGCTTGGATCACGGGTTCAATCCCAAACGCTGCCGATCGCTTCGCGAAAGACCCGGCTGTTCCGGCCCCTGGAGCGAGATAGCAATCTCGAAAGAATGCTCGTCAAGCGCGTCTCGCGCCCATGGTCGACCTTCATTTAACTCCACGCGGCCGAGTCCGCCGCGCCTCGAGCGGGCAACAATGACACGCTTCGAGGGCGCGCCGTACATTACTGGCGAGGTCTGAAACTGCGAATGGTCGGCGAGCAATTCCCAATCTTCAGCATCGAGAGACTCGACACCCCAACGTCGGCCACTGCTCGGAGATTCCTCTAGTTCGATGCGCAGCAAGTCGTCGGGATTGCCGAGCAACGTGGCCCCGCTGTCTCTCTCGGTCACTCTCCAGACATCGGACCAAGAATCTTGAGGTTTGTGGCCTTCACCGAGGCCTGCCTTCAAGTCGCCAAGCTTTGCACGACTCAGCGCTCGGACTTGTTCATAAGGAAGGATCTGGTGGCTCAGCAGCCCCCAGCACGTCGCTTCGTAACTTGCGGCCATTCGCAAAGACAACTGATAGACAGTTTCGGGAAGGCGGAAATCATGGGCCAATGTCCAGCCCTGCGCCTGAATATGATGACGGTACAACCAGCGTGGAAGCACGAATTCTGCTGCAAAGGCGTCCGCGGCTACCTCGCGCAAATCTCTACCTTCGAAAGGCTCATTGGGACCGCGTTCGAGTATCTCTTGATCGACGCTCCCCTCGTGGCCCAAGGTGTCGTGGCCTAATTCATGAGCGGCCGTAAACCGCTGGATATGTAAACCTCGCCTCGTTGTGACCATTATTCCACGTAGTGGAGCAGGCAGGCATAGACCGAGTGCGGAATCGAGGGGTTTGAAAACCAACGGAATGCCCAAATCCCCGATTGCCTCGAAGACGTCGACGAAACCGGCTCCTTCAATGACGCGGCGACGCAGGTCGAGATCGGCATGCAGCCTGTTTGCAGCAGCGACAGCTTCAAGGCGTACGGCGGCCGCGGCAGACCTAGCCATTTCCGTCGACCTTCGGAGAACGCGCCTGTAGAAATTCGGCAAATCGTAAGAGTTCGTCGCGATCGTTTGCGGACAGTTCGGTCGCCGCGCGGGCAAGCGCCTTTACACTCTCAGGCAACGGGGGGAGTGCAGAAACCCCGGCCAACGCATCCACCGATTGGCCGTAAATTCTCGCAAACCTGGTCAATTCCTCCGAGTCAACTTTTCTGCGACCGTGCTCAATGAGCGACAACGCCGAACGCGATATTCCAACGGCCAATGCCGCTTCCTCTTGGGTTAATTCCAAGAATTCCCGCGCAGAGCGAAGGCGATCTCCAATGCCTCCCCCATTGTCGATTTCGTCACTCATTGGGTATTCCTCATGCGGGCTCGGCGACTTTGGCCTGCCGGCGCTTTTTGACTTTCAATTCACCGGTATAAACCCGTTCCAGTTTCGGGATCAGGTCGTTGATCATCTCCTCGCAGTTTTCGTAGCCCCCGCGTTTGATGATCTCCGGAGGTAGCTCCATTTCCAAGACGGCGCGCGTTACTCGGGCGGCATCGACTACTCGCTTGGAATCTATCGCTGGCCGCATTCCGACAATCGAACCGCCTGCGCCAGCAGGCGCCGGCGGCGGAGAGCCGTCAATGGGTGCCGTCTCCTCTTCGAACCAGGCCTGCAATTCCTGCACAAGCCTAGTCGACTTTTCCCTGAACTGCTTTCGCAACTCTTCGATGTCCGTAGTCATGACAGACCTCTTGTTCGATTATCGAACAAGAATGGGCGCCCTTGTCGGAATTGTCAACGCAGAACTAATCGCGTTATGAACGAGGCGGTTATGGCGCGGATCGCTCCGGGTGATGTCATAAATCTGGCGAGCGGACGTCGGTGTGACCGCGCAGTGCTATTTCCGACGCCTCGCCGCCCTGCGGCGAGAAGAAGCGCTAGAAGGCAACATGTTGAACTCAGCGGTGCTGGCAATTCGGGGACGTGTTGCATCTGAGATTGATCGCGCCACATCCGGATCGATCGTTCCCTGAAACGGCAATCCGGCCTTCCGCTCTTCGTTAAAGGCCGGGTTCCAACTTATGACCATGGGGTTCCACTGATTGACCGGATCGAGGCTCATCGCAGGTCGATAGGCGCTGAATAACACGGCGCCAATGTGAGACGATTCACGCGTCGCAAAAAAGTAGTTCGCAACGACGTTCAGCCGCTCAGCGACATGCGGGTAGAATAGCTCCGAAAAATCGAGGTCGTCGAACTGAAGGGCCACGAATGCTGGCCTGTCAGATGGAAGTTGGCGAGCGGCAGCCTTCAGCGCGTCAAGTTGCGGCTTCGTGTGATCGTCACCAACCAAGCTCCGCATCACAATCGTCAGGCCGGCATACCGATCTGCAGTGGTTACAGCATGGCAATCTGCACCGAAGGATTTTTGAGCGCGCTCTTGGAACAACTTTTGATCGGTAATTGGCTCCAATCCAAAATGTTCAGCATAGCTGACTTTCGACACTTCAAAGGATGTTCCCCTAACCGTAGATCCAAGTGGTTCGACCGATATCTGTCTAATTGCCCTGACCAGGTCACGCCGAGTAGAATCCGCAGCGGATAGGCGATCGTCGAGCGTAACCAAAATCGCCGTGGGGATTGCCGTGGTGCTGCCGGCCGGCACCAAGGTATCGTACAGATCATCAATTATTCGGTAGAAATCTTTTTGGTGGATCCGTCGTCCAGCGTCTGCGCTGACGTGCTTGCACTCCACTGCAAAGACACAGCCATTTCGCTCGCCAGCAACGTCAAAGCGAGCGCTCTTTTCGAGATCAGGTAGATCTATATCAAATCCATGGCTCGAAAGTCCGATGGCGTGAAGCACCTCGAGATAAATCGGTGCAAATCCGCAGTCTGATTTCAACGCGTCGCGAAGACGGCCGCGAAATTCAGCACGCCCGCGGTGCGTCAAATGCTGATCGACTTCAACGCAAGCCGCGGCGAATTGAAGGGCAGAAGTACTAGTCGCACTTTCCATTCTAGCAGAGAGCCCGCCGGCCTTCCTTCGCCATCTCCTAAGATGGGCAATTTCGAGCTCCAGCCAATGATAACGTTGGATCACGTACGACTGGAACGCCGTTCCGCGCGCCTGCTGCACAAGTGCGGCGGCGCGTTTGTCCCACGCTTTGACCCCGATCATGGCAACAAACCGGGGCAAATAAACTTGCAATCGCCCGATATCTTGGTCGAACTGTAATCGCATGGATTCGTGCACCGCCGCCTCATCGGGCTACGCATCTGCACCCGATCTCCGATCATTTACCCACCAAGCATCCGTATCGGCAACTACAACGCGGGGTAAGCGGGATGTCTGCTTAAGGGCATCGCTGTCCAACGGTCGCAATGGCCGACATCAGGCGGAAGCAGACACGTGAAGAAGCTGCCTGACGGTATTCCAAAATGGGTAATGACGGTCTTTCGGGATGGGAGTAGACGTTTCGCAAACAAGCCGGTGCCCCAATCCCAGCAGTGAGCCAATCCCGAAAGCCCGGCAGCAACCATTTTAAAACCTTGGCAATTGCACTTATGGCTACATTTGATTTGGAGATGGATATGGGTCTTGAAACGCGGATCAAGCCAATCAGCTACCTGAAGGTCCATAGCGCGGAAGTGATCCGTGATCTGGGCGAAGAATCGTGATCACACAGAATGGCGAAGCTAGGCCGGTCATTCATGATGTTGCCGGCCATGCGGCAACTCAGGAATTACTTGCGCTCCTCAAACTGTTGGCGATGGCACGCGATGATATGGCTGCTCGCCGTGTACAGCCGCTCGAAGGGCTGAAGGAACGTATCCGCAAACGCGCCGCGTAATGGCTGAGAGATCGAACATGTCTCACCCATCATTGCGATATTGTCGAGACCAGTAACGACAGCTGGCCGCGCTGGTTCGCGCTGATCACCAATCCCGTATCGCTGGTCGCAATCGGCATGCCTTCGTTGCGGTTCGTGGTTCTCGCTAGTTTTTGTTGGATTTCCGCGCTTCGGCGCCGCTGTTGACGGTCTTTTGAAAAGGCTCGTGACGGTCATTTCGGGAACGGATACAGTGTGCTGGCGAGTCGATTTCGACTGTTTTTCCTATTTTGCGCTGCCGATTGTCTTCGAAAGGTCGATAAAAAAATTAGCTCGAATAATCCAATGATTTCAAAAGCGTAGGTTTTTGACGATCCCGCTGTCGGTCATTTCGGTGAAAATATTTTTTTCGCTAACTATTTCAATCTCTTAGAGAACCGGAAACAATTGAGTGGGAGTGACGCATCATGGGCAGCCCCGAACGCGTTGAGACGGAAGCCTCTGGTGGCTGCCAGTGCGGCGCGGTGCGCTATCATGTGACCGCGGTGCTCGACACCTCGCATATCTGCCATTGCCGCATGTGCCAGAAGGCGGCGGGCAATTTCTTTATCGCGCTGATCGGTGTGCCGCGCGATGCGATCAGCTGGACGCGCGGGGCTCCCGCAACCTTCAACAGTTCGGACAAAGCGGCGCGCGGCTTTTGCCGAGCGTGCGGGACGCCGCTGCTCTACGACTATTTCGAGAGCAAGCATGTCAACCTGACGACCGGTTCGTTCGACGATCCTTCGCAATTTCCGCCGCAGGTCCAGTTCGGCGTCGAAGGACAGCTTTCGCTGTTCGAGGACCTGCCGATCAAGGCCGAAGGCACGACCGAGGAAACGATGGCCGCCTATGTCGGCGCAATAAGGGCAAGCAACCACCAGCACCCCGACCATGATACCGACAGCTGGCCCGGATGAACCGCGACGCATAAATTTCATTAGCACCGCGTCCCCCATCTGGTAGCTCTGTCACCGGGCAGGGGGCGCTTGGATATGGCGACGCAATCGATCGAAAGTCGTGCTGACGGAAAACGGGTGACGTGGATCGTCGTCCTGATCGCGCTGTCGGTGCTGCTCAACTATGTTGATCGCGGTGCGATCGGTGTCGCCGCGCCGCTGATGAAGGAAGAGCTGGGGCTGTCGGCGACGGGTTTCGGCCTCGCGGTGTCGGCCTTTTTCTGGGTCTATGCCCCCGCCTGCCTGTTCGTCGGCTGGCTGTGCGACCGCTTCTGCGTTTACCGTGTCTTTGCGCTCGGCGTCGCGATCTGGGCGATCAGCACCGCGCTCACCGGTTTCGCCGGCGGGCTGGTGTCGCTGATCATTTTGCGGCTGTTCCTTGGGCTCGGCGAGAGTATCGCCTTTCCCGGCAGTACCAAGATTTTCGCCGCCGAAGTTCCCGCCGAACGGCGCGGGATCGCCAATGCGGCGGTGGCCGCCGCAATCGCTTTCGGCCCGGCGGTGGGCGTGCTCGCGGGCGGCGCGATCCTTGGCGCATGGGGCTGGCGGCCGGTCTTCTGGATTTTCGGTGCCGTGACTTTGCTATGGCTCATACCCTGGCAATATGCTGCGGCGTCGATGCGCGCGGGCGCCGTCCCGGCGAGCGAACGGGTTTCGATCCGCCGCCTGCTCCGCGTGCCGGCGCTGTGGAAGATGAGCATCGTCCATTTCCTGTCGAACTATGGCTTTTATTTCCTGCTCGCCTGGCTGCCGCTCTACCTCGTCAACACGCGCGGCTATTCGATCGCCGAGATGACGGCGCTGACGACGCTGAGCTTTATGACGCAGGGCGTCGTCGCGCTGGCCGGCGGCTGGATGTCCGACCGAATGGTCGCCAAGGGCGCGAATGAAGGCGAGGTGCGCCGCTGGCTGATGATCGCGGGACAGTTCGCCATCGGTACAGCGACCGCCGGCATAGCGGTCGCCGACGGTTATGCGATGCTGGCGGTGTGGCTGGCGCTGGCGGGCTTCGGCGCCGGGCTGATCGCAACAAATATCTTCGCCGTCGGCCAGATTTTTGCGGGACCGCGGGCGGCGGGCAGCTGGATGGGCGTGCAGAACGCGTTCGGCAATATTTCGGGTATCGTCGGCCCGATCGTCACCGGGCTGATCGTCGATTATCTGGGCGGCTATGGCTATGCCTTTGCGACGGCAGCTGCGCTGTCGCTGCTCGGCGCGCTGCTGTGGTGGAAGATGATCCCGCAAATCCGCACACTCGACTTGTGATGTCGGCGCTGGCGAATCCCGGCTTGTGCGTTTAGAGCGCCGTTCAAGACGCCAGCGACGGAGCGAGCTCATGACCCCCACCGCCACCATCCTCCTCCTCGGCTCGGGCGAACTCGGCCGCGAATTCGTGATTTCGGCGAAACGGCTGGGATGCCGCGTGATCGCCTGCGACAGCTATGAAGGCGCACCGGCGATGCAGGTTGCCGACGGCTTCGAAGTCTTCTCGATGCTCGACGGCGATGCGCTGCGGGCGACCATCGAAAAACATCGGCCCGACCATGTCGTGCCCGAGGTCGAGGCAATCCGCACCGAAATCCTCGCCGAGGTCGAAGCCAAGGGTTTCCACGTCGTTCCTTCGGCGCGCGCGGCGCAGCTGACAATGAACCGCGACGCGATCCGCGACCTCGCCGCGAGCGAATTGGGCCTCAAAACCTCGACCTTCGAATATGCGACGAGCCGCGAGGAACTGGTCGCGGCGGCGGAGCGCATCGGCTTTCCGCTCGTCGTAAAGCCCGTCATGTCCTCATCGGGCAAGGGACAGAGCACGGTCAGGGACGCGGACGGCATCGACGCGGCGTGGGACTATGCCGCCGCCGGCATGCGCGGCGACCGGCTGCGCGTGATCGCCGAGGCGTTCATCGACTTCGATTACGAAATCACCCTGCTCACTGTCCGTCACAAGGATGGGGTCAGCTTCTGTCCGCCGATCGGCCATCGCCAGGAACGCGGCGACTATCGCGAAAGCTGGCAGCCCGCGGCGATGTCGGACGCGGCGCTGGCGGCGGCGCAGGCGATGGCGACGAAGGTCGTCGACGCCCTCGGCGGTCACGGCATTTTCGGGGTCGAGTATTTCGTGAAGGGCGACGAGGTCATCTTCTCCGAACTCTCACCCCGCCCGCACGATACCGGGATGGTCACGCTGATTTCGCAATCGCTGTCCGAATTCGACCTGCACGCGCGCGCGATCCTCGGCCTGCCGATCCCCGCGATCGCGGTGCCCGACGCGAGCGCAAGCGCCGTGCTGCTCGCCGACCGCGATGCGCAGGATTTCGCGATCACCGGGCTTGCCGACGCCCTTGCGTCGCCCGACACCGCAACGTCGCTCGACGCCCGTATCTTCGGCAAGCCGGTCACACGTCCGTACCGTCGCATGGGCGTCGCGCTGGCCAAAATTGCAGGGGGCACCACCGACGAGGCACGCGCGGCGGCGGTTGCGGCGGCGGCGAAACTGGCCATCGACTACCGCGACTGACGCGCTAAGCTGGGGCATGGCCATGCGCCCCGCCCCGATCTTTCGCTGGTTTGCGATAGTTTTTTTGCTGGCGTCGATCGTCGGCGTCCCGCTGATCTTTCACGACGAATTTGTCGCGGCGAGCGACCGCATTCTGGCAGCGGCCGATGAGCGGCCTCTGGCCGCGGCGGCGCTCATTGTCGCCGCATTGACGCTTGATGTCTTCCTGCCGGTGCCCAATGGAGTGACCAACACGCTTGCGGGCGCGGCATTCGGTTTCGCAATCGGCACGCTTGTCATCTGGCTGGGGCTGATGGGGGGAAGCCTTGCGGGTTATGCGATCGGACGCTGGGCGGCGCGACCGCTCGCCAAGCGCTTCCTTAGCGCCGACGATCTGGCGCGCGCGCATGAACTTGCCGAACGCATCGGTCCGGTTGCCCTGATCCTTTCGCGCCCCGTGCCGTTCCTTTGCGAAGTGACCGCGATGGCCGGCGGCATCGCGGCGATGGCGTTCCGACGATTCGCGATCGTCATCGCGCTCGCGAATATGGGGATCGCCATGCTGTTTGCCGCGATCGGGGCGGCGGCGGTCGAACAGGCATCGCCCACACTGCTGATGCTCGGCGCGGTAGGGTTGCCGCTGAGCGCGTGGCTTGGGTGGCAGGGCGTCGAACGGCGGCATAACGCGAAGAGGAAGAAAGCGGGAACAGCGCCCTAGGCCGCCCGCACCTCGGCTGCTACATCCCCGCCATGTCCGAGAAGAATCACCTCTATCTGGTCGATGGCTCCAGCTACATCTTCCGCGCCTATCACCGCCTGCCGCCGCTGACGAACCCCAAGGGGGTTCCCGTCGGGGCGGTCTATGGCTACACGACGATGCTGTGGAAACTCGCCAAGGATTTGCACGACGCCGACGGGCCGACGCATCTTGCGGTGATCCTCGATCATTCGAGCCAGTCGTTTCGCAACGAGATTTACGATCAATATAAGGCGAACCGCCCCGAACCACCCGAGGATTTGCGCCCGCAATTCCCGCTGATCCGCGACGCGACACGCGCCTTCTCGCTGCCGTGCATCGAGATGGAAGGTTTCGAGGCCGACGACCTGATCGCCAGCTATGCCGAGGCTGCGGTCCGCGAAGGCTGGGACGTCACCATCGTCAGCAGCGACAAGGATCTGATGCAGTTGATCCGCGAGCCCGACGAAGGGCCGCAGGTCGATATGCTCGACACGATGAAGAATGTCCGCCTCGGGCTGGACGCGGTGAACGAGAAGTTCGGCGTGACGCCCGACCTCGTCGGCGACGTGCTCGCGCTGATGGGCGACAGCGTCGACAATGTTCCGGGCGTGCGCGGGGTCGGGCCGAAAACCGCGACCAAGCTGATCCAGGAATATGGCAACCTCACCGCCGCGCTCGACGGCGCCGCGACGATGAAAGCCAGCAAGCTGCGCGACAATCTGATCGAGCATCGCGCGATGGCGGAATTGTCGCGCGTGCTTGTCGACCTGAAACGCGACTGTCCCCTCCCCGACGCGCTCGACGACCTGAAGCTCGGCGCGATCCCGCCGCTTCCGCTCAAGACATTCCTTGACGAACATGGCTTCCGCTCGCTGTCGGCCAAGCTCGACCTTGGCGCGACGCCGGGCGGTCCGCCGACCTTCCCGCGCGCCAGCGCCGCGCCGGTTGCCGCGCCCGCCGGGCCTACGACACCGGCGCTTCCCGCGATGCCGGCTATCGACCGCTCGGCCTATGAATGTGTCACGACGGTCGAGGCGCTCGACCGCTGGATCGCTGAAGCGCGCGCTGCGCATGTCGTCGGGATCGATACCGAAACCGCGAGCCTCGACAGCGTGACCGGGCGCCTCGTCGGGGTCAGCATGGCGACCGCCCCGGGCCGCGCCTGCTATATCCCGCTCGGCCATGGCGGCACCGACATGTTCGCCGAAAAGCCCGATCAGATCGCGATGGACGTCGCGATCGGGCGCCTGCACGCATTGTTCGCCGACGATGCGGTGCTGAAGGTCGGGCATAACCTCAAATATGACATCGGCGTGCTGGCGCAGCATGGCGTTACCGTCGCGCCCTATGACGACACGCTGGTGATGAGCTTCGCGCTCGACGCGGGCAAGCATCAGCACGGGCTTGATGAGCTGGCAAAGCTCCACCTCGATCACATCTGTTTGACCTTCAAGGAAATGTGCGGGACCGGCAAATCGCAGATCAGCTTTGCCGAAGTGCAACTCGACCGTGCGACCGAATATGCCGCCGAGGACGCCGACGTCGCGCTGCGCCTGTGGAAGCTACTCAAGCTGCGCCTGCCGATCGAAGGCGGGACGCGCGTCTATGAAATGGTCGACCGCCCGCTCGCCTCGATCGTCGAGGGGATGGAGCGCGCCGGCATCATGGTCGACCGCGACTATCTGGCGAAGCTGTCGGGCGAATTCGCGACCGAGATGCTGCGCATCGAGGGCGAAATCCACGCCCTTGCCGGCCAGCCCTTCGCGATCGGCAGCCCCAAGCAGCTTGGCGAAATCCTGTTCGACAAGCTCGGCCTGAAGGGCGGCCGCAAAGGCAAGTCGGGCGACTGGTCGACCGACCTCAGCGAACTCGAACGGCTTGAACGCGACGGCGTGCCGATCGCGCGCAAGATATTGGAATGGCGCCAGCTTTCGAAGCTGAAATCGACCTATACCGACGCGCTGCAACAACAGATCAACGCGACCACCGGCCGCGTGCACACCAGCTACAGCCTCGTCGGCGCGCAGACCGGGCGCCTGTCGTCGACCGATCCCAACCTGCAAAATATCCCGATCCGCACCGAGACCGGGCGCCAGATCCGCGACGCCTTCATCGCGGCGCCCGGCCATGTGCTGATCGCCGCCGACTATAGCCAGATCGAGTTACGGCTCGCGGCGCATATGGCCGACGTTCCCGAACTCAAGGAAGCCTTTGCGCAGGGGCAGGACATCCACAGCGCGACCGCGATCGAGCTGTTCGGCGAAAGCAACCGCGACACGCGCGGCAAGGCGAAGACGGTCAATTTCTCGATCCTTTACGGCATTTCGCGCTGGGGTCTCGCCGGACGGCTCGAAATCACCCCCGACGAGGCGCAGGCGCTCATCAGCCGCTATTTCGAGCGCTTCCCCGGCATCTCGGACTATATCAGCGACACGCTCGAAACCGCGCGCGCGCGCGGCTATACCGAGACCTTGTTCGGCCGGAAGACCTGGTTCCCGCGCATCAAGGCGGCGAACCAGAACGAGCGCGCGGGAAGCGAGCGCGCCGCGATCAACGCGCCGATCCAGGGCACCAGCGCCGACCTGATCAAACGTGCGATGGCGCGGATGCCGAAAGCACTCGCCGACGCGGGCCTCTCCGACGTCCGCATGCTGCTGCAGGTCCATGACGAACTTGTGTTCGAGGCGCCCGAGGGGAAAGCCGATGCCGCGGGCGCGGTGATCCGTGCGGTAATGGCGGGCGCCGCCGAACCCGCACTCACTCTCTCGGTCCCGCTCGAGGTCGAGGTCGGTATCGGAAAAAGCTGGGGCGAGGCGCATTGATCGCCGCGCTGCTGTTGGTCGCGGCGCTCGCCGCCGATCCTGTCCCCGCGCCCGCAGCGCCCGCGCCAGCCGCCACAGCTGCGCGCCCTTCGCCGATCGCAGACAATGATCTGCGCGAATTCGCAGCAATCGCGGGACGCAAGGTCGTCGGCCGTCCGGTCGGCGGCCCCTATGCCACGGCCGACAAGGTGCTGTTGATAACACGCGACGACAAGGGTTTCCCGACGATTGCCGCGAGCATCGGTTTCCCGGCGCGCCAATCGCTGCCTCCGCCGCCCGCGACCACGCTTGCCGTGATCCGCCTGCACCAGCGATCCGAAACCATCGTTCCCGGCCCGACCGCCGACGATCTCGCCTTCGTCGCCGCGAACAAGCTGCCCCTCTTCGTGATCGGCGAATGGGCGCGCCCGGCGCCGATGTGGGAGGTCGCGTGGGTCGACGATGCCGTGCGGTACCGCGCGGTCGGCGAAGTCGGTGAAATCGGCCCCTGGCACGACTGATCGTCGCACGCACGCGCCGCACCGACCGCCCTGCCCTTTCGCAAACGCAACTTTGCCTCTATGACGCCGCGATGACATCTGGCCGGCACTTTTGTGACAGCCGGCAACAAAGGGTCCTCATGAGCAAATTCGAACCCGTCGCCAAGGCGCCGGTCCGCATCCAGCAGAATATCCTCGCGCGCAGCGAGCGCCGTCTTCTCAACTGGCTATGCGCGCGCCTTCCCGGCTGGGTGACGCCCGACCAACTCACCACGCTCGGCTTCGCCGGCGCGGTGCTGGTGGCCTTGGGTTATCTCCTCAGCTGGTTCGACAGCGAGTGGCTCGGTCTTTCACTCGCGGGCTATATCGTCAACTGGTTCGGCGACTCGCTCGACGGCAGCCTCGCGCGGTGGCGCGGCATCGAACGGCCAAATTATGGGTATTTCGTCGACCATAGCGTCGACGCGCTCGCGACATTGCTGATGATCAGCGCGATCGGGATGAGCCCCTATATGCGGCTCGACGTCGCGCTGATGGCGGTGATCGGCTATTTCCTGCTGTCGATCCACACCTTCATCGCGGCGAAGATCCTCGGCGAATTCCGCCTGTCCTACATGGCGGGCGGGCCGACCGAGCTGCGCCTGATGCTGATGGCGATGACCGCGCTGATGCCGATCGTCGGCGGCCGCGATATTCACGGGACCAATTTCTCGCCCTTCGACCTGTTCGCGCTTGTCGTCTCGAGCGTCCTCGTGACTTTGTTCATCGTCCAGACGTCGGCGACCGCACGGATGCTGCGCCGCCGCGGCGGCTAAGTCGGCTTAGGGCCGCACCCGCGCCTGTGCATAGGTGCCGAGCAGCCGCAGCGATTTGGTCTGGAAATCCAGCTCCTCCAGCGCGCGGTCGATCCGCTCGTCGCCCGGCGCACCGACGATATCGGCATAAAATTGCGTCGCCGCAAAGCTGCCGCCGGTCTGATAGCTTTCGAGCTTCGTCATGTTGACGCCATTGGTCGCAAAACCGCCGAGCGCCTTGTAGAGCGCGGCGGGGATGTTCTTCACCTCGAACATGAAGGTCGTCATCACCGGCCCTTCGATCGCCGAAAAATCGGGCAGCGGTTCGCGCGCAAGCACGACGAAGCGCGTCATATTATGGTCGGCATCCTCCATCCCCGTGCCGTGGAGCGTCAGCCCGTAGAGTTCGGCAGCATGCGGCGGCGCGAGGGCGGCAAGCCCGACCTCATCGCTATCGGCGACCCAGGCCGCGGCGCCCGCAGTGTCGCTGTGCGCGACCGGGGCGATATTGTTGGCACGCAGCCAGTGACGGCACTGGCCCAGCGCCTGCTCATGGCTCATCGCGCGCGTCACGGGGCCGAGATCGCGGCTCATCAGGCCATAGCGGATCGGCAGGAAATGCTCGCCGACGATCGACAGACCGGATTCGGGAAGCAGGAAGTGGATGTCGGCGACACGGCCGTGCAGGCTGTTTTCGATCGGGATGATCGCGCGGTCGACGCGGCCGTCGCGCACCGCATCGATCGCGTCCTGAAACGCGTAACAGGGCAGCGGCAGCGAGTTCGGATCATATTCGCGTGCGGCAAGGTCGCTGTTCGCGCCCGGCGCACCCTGAAACGCCAGCCCGCGGGCAGGCTCGGCGAGCGCCGCTGCGCGCATTTCGTCGACCAGATGCTGTGCCGATGCCGAATAACTGCCCATGATTGCCTTCCCGCGCTGGAGCGGCGGCGCATAGCCGCCCCGCCGTGCGCGTGCAACCGGCGCGCGGCTGGTCCCTTGCGCGATTTCATCCCCTTGCGCCGCCGTCGCCGCGCCAGTAAGGGAGCGTCCAAATCAAATATGCGCCCGGCAAGCGGGCGTCCGTAAACGGGGCTGCTAGAGCATGGACAATCGCAACAATACTATTGCCGGCTGGGTGCTGTTTGCTGGCATTTGCGCGCTGGGCCTGACCATCGGGTCGAGCATGTTGTTCGCCAGCCACAATCCTGAAAAGCCCGGTTATCCGATTGAGGACGCCGAAGCCGGCGCCGGTGGCGGCGAATCGGCCGTCCCTCTCGCCAACCTGCTCGCCGCCGCCGATCCGGCAAAGGGCGAAGCGGTGTTCGCCAAATGCGCCGCATGCCACACGATCAACTCGGGCGGCGCCAATGGCATCGGCCCGAATCTGTTCGGCGCGCTCGGCAAGGCGCACGGTCATGTTCCGGGCTTTGCCTATTCGGCAGCGCTGAAAGGCGTTCCGGGCAATTGGAATTTCGAGAGCATGGACGCCTGGCTGACCAGCCCGCGTAAATATGCCCCCGGCACGAAAATGTCGTTCGCCGGGCTCGGCAACGCCGAGGACCGCGCGAACCTGATCGTCTATATGAACAACCAGGGATCGAACCTGCCGCTACCCGCGGCCGAAGCAGCCCCCGCCGCAGCGGAAGGCGCCGCGCCGGCCGAGGGAGCAGCCGCACCGGCAGCCGAAGGCGCTGCTGCCGCTCCGGCTGCTGATGCCGCAGCGGCGCCCGCACCGGCTGAAGCCAAGAAATAATGCGGCTCGCGCCTGTCCTGCTGGCGGGCGCTCTCGCGCTCGCCGGTTGCGGCAAGAGCGAAACACCAGCGGAAGTGCCGACGACGGGAGAGCCCGGCGTCGAAGCGCCGACACCCGCGGTCACGCCGACCGCCGCGATGGGCGAGCAGGTCTTCCGCCGCTGCGTCGCCTGCCACACGATCGACAAGGGCGGGGCGAATGGCATCGGCCCCAATTTGCACGGAGTTGTCGGCGCCGCGGTCGCGTCGAAGCCTGATTTTTCCTATTCGGGCGCGATGAAAGCCAAGGGCGGCGTCTGGGACGAAGCCGCGCTCAACGCCTATCTCAAACAGCCGATGATGGCGGTGCCGGGAACACGTATGGCCTTTGCTGGCATCCCCGACGATGCCGATCGCAAGGCGCTGATCCTCTATCTCGAAGAACAGTCGAAATAATTTCGATCCTCCCTGTGGCGACGCCATGGGGAGGAATTCATCGTCAGTTCGGATCCTGCACGTTGCCGTAGAAATCCTGGATGATCTGCCACGCGTCTTCGGCGGTTTCGACGAAGTGGAACAGCGACAGGTCGCGCTGGCTGATCACGCCTTCCTCGACCAGCGCGTCGAAATTGACGACACGCGTCCAGAATTCCTCGCTGAACAGCACGATCGGGATCGGCTGGATCTTGCCCGTCTGGATCAAGGTCAGCAGTTCGAACGTCTCGTCGAACGTCCCGAACCCGCCCGGAAAAACACAGACGGCGCGTGCGCGGAGCAGGAAATGCATCTTGCGCAGCGCGAAATAGTGAAACTGGAAGCTGAGATCGGGAGTCACATAGCGGTTCGGGGCTTGCTCGTGCGGCAGCACGATGTTGAGCCCGACCGATTCCTTGCCCTCATCGTCGGCGCCGCGATTCGCGGCCTCCATGATCGACGGCCCACCGCCCGAACAGACGACGAAATTGCGGCAACCATTTTTGTCGGGCGGCACCTGGCTCGCGATTCGCGCCAGTTTGCGCGCCTCCTCATAATATTTGGCCTTGGCCGCGAGGCGCTCGGCGATCCGCTGTTCCTCGGGCGTGCGTGCCGCGTCGAGCACGGCCTGCGCGGTATCGGGCGAGGGAATGCGCGCGGAGCCATAGATGACGAGCATCGACTCGATCTTCGCTTCGTCGAGCATCAGTTCGGGTTTGAGCAACTCGAGCTGAAAGCGCACCGGACGCAGATCTTCGCGCAGCAGGAATTCGGTGTCCTGGAACGCCAGCCGATAGGCCGGGCTTTGCGTCTGCGGGGTCGATACCGCCTGCTTGGCGAATTGCGCGTCCTCCTTGGCTTTGTGGAAACGCGAGCGATGGGGTTGTTTATCTTCTGCCATGAGCGAGCGGCTAGACGCTTCGCGTGACTTTGCCAAGACGGGGGGTGCTCAGCGGCAGTATCCGTTGCCGCTCATGTCGAAGTGGAAATGATTATAATGCGCCGCATTATAATCGGGGCCGAGCACGGTTCCGAAACGGCGGCAGCCCGATTTGTGCAGCGCGCGAAGGAAATCCTGCGCCGATTTGTCGCCGGTCCATCCGCCGTCGAGCATGACGCGGCGACCATCGGCGAGCAGGAAGCCCGATACGTCGATCGCATTCGAAAAGGCGTGCTGCGACATCCGGCCCGACCGGCCACCATAGATATTGCGGCAGCTGTAGGTTCCAAAGGTCTCGATCTTGACGACCTCCTGCCCCAGATATTTGCGCGCCGCCGGTTTCACCGCATATTGCACCCAGGCTGCAAAATTCTTCGCCAGCGGACAGGTCATGGCGCCGAGCCCCGAGACGGGCGTGCCGATGTCGAGCAGCTTCACCGAATCGATCGAGGAGCAGCCGCCGCCGTGATCCTGATTGGCGAGGGGAGTGAAGCGCACGCCCGCCTGTTTGAGGTCGAACGCGCATTGCTGCGCTTCGGCGCTGGTGAAAGAGGGGGTGCCGACGGCTTGCGGGCGGCTCGGCTTGCTCGCCGTCGATTGTTTGCTGCCGCCATTTTTCATCACGTCGGGAGCGCCGAAACAGGCGGACAGTGCCAGCGCCGCCGTAGCAGCGATCAGGATCCGGGGCTTCAAGAAGGTCGGGATCGGCATGGCGTCAAATTACCGACGAAATGGTTAACAAGCTGTATACTCTTTCCTCCACTCGTCGAAAATTTCGCGCGGTCCGTGCAATTTGTTTGACAGTTACGCGAGCCACCTTACACGCGGCGCCGGGCCACGCGGTCCCAACGCCGCGCGAGCTCTCTGCAAGGAGAGACTATAATGACTGAAGTGCCGACGCCACAATTGCGCCCTGCGCGCCCCTATTTCTCTTCCGGCCCCTGCGCAAAGCCGCCCGGATGGGATGCCTCCAAAATCGCTACCGAATCGCTCGGCCGCTCGCATCGTGCGAAGATCGGCAAGACGCGCCTCGCCTATTGCATCGACCTGATGCGCGAGATGCTTCAGCTTCCCGACACCCACCGCATCGGCATCGTGCCGGGGTCCGACACCGGCGCTTTTGAAATGGCGATGTGGACGATGCTTGGGCAGCGGCCCGTCACGACGCTCGCATGGGAGAGCTTCGGCGAGGGCTGGGTCACCGATGCTGCGAAGCAGCTCAAGCTCGATCCGACCGTCATTCGCGCCGATTACGGCCAGATACCCGACCTCACCGAGGTCGACTGGTCGAACGACGTGCTCTTCACCTGGAACGGCACCACTTCGGGCGTCCGCGTCCCGAACGGCGACTGGATCGCCGACGACCGCGAAGGGCTGAGCTTTGCCGACGCGACGAGCGCGGTGTTCGCCTATGACCTCCCGTGGGACAAGATCGACGTCGCGACCTTCA
>CAYRQX010000073.1:0-17287 GCA_964426485.1 uncultured Sphingopyxis sp.
ACAGCGGGGCGCGAGGCTGCGCCGCGGCACGCGCGTCCTGCTGCACGTATTCGATGAAGCGCGTACGATCTTCGGGGCGATACTGCTGCGCCGCCTGCGCGATCAGGCGCGACATTTCCTGCTGCGAGACTTGCACGCCATGCGCCTGGCCGATTTCCGAGAGGAGCAGGCCGAGGCGGACGCGGCGCACCGCGATCGCGCGGTAATCGTCGCGGTCGTTCTCGAGTTCGGCCTTCGCCGCTTCGGGATCTTCCTCGTGGCTGACTTCATGCTCAAGCTGCTGCCAGATCTGGTTGAACTCGGCCTCGACCATCGTCGGCGGCACGTCGAAATCGTGCGCGGCGGCGAGCTGGTCGAGCAGCTTGCGCTTCATATAGGTGCGCGTCAGGCCGTTCAGTTCCTGCTCAACCTGGTCCTTCATCAGCTCTTTTAGCTTGTCGAGGCTTTCAAGGCCAAGCGTCTTGGCGAACTCGTCGTCGATCTTCGACGCGGCCGGAACCTTCACTTCCTTCACCGTCACGGCGAATTCGGCGGGCTGGCCCTTGAGGTCGGCAACCGGATACTCATCCGGGAAGGTCACCTTGAGGGTCTTTTCGTCGCCGGCCTTGACGCCGACCAGCTGGTCTTCGAAGCCCGGGATCAGCTGACCCGAACCGATTTCGACCGCCATGTCCTCACCCGTGCCGCCGTCGAAGGCGACGCCGTCGACGCTACCGGCGAAGTCGATGATGACCTGGTCGCCCTGGGCGGCCTTCTTGGTCTTCGGCGCTTCTTCGAACCGCTTCATCTGCGCGGCGAATTCTTCGATCTTGGCCATCACGGCCTTGTCGTCGGCAGGAACGGTAAGGCGTTCGAGCTTCAGACCTTCGATCGACGGCGTTTCGATATTGGGCAGCACCTCGAGGCTGACGGTCAGCTCGGCGTCCTTGCCGGTTTCATAACCTTCGTCGAGCGACACGGCGGGCTGCAGCGCCGGACGAAGCTTTTCCTTCGCCATCAGGTCGCGCACGCCGGCGTCGATCGCCTTGTTGAGCGCGTCGGCGCTGAGCGCCGGGCCATGCATCTTGCGGATCAGGTTCGGCGGCACCTTGCCGGGACGGAAGCCGGGCATGCGGACGGTCGGGGCGATGCTCTTCACCTCGTCGTCGACGCGCGCGTCGATATCCTTGGCGGTGATGGTCACGCGATATTCGCGCTTCAGGCCTTCGTTCAGCGTTTCGACGGTCTTCATTGCCTTGGTCTTATCCTTGCTCAAAATCTCGTATCGAACCCCGCCAGAGCGGCGGAGTTCCCCATGATCCCGGCCTGCATTGCAGAATGGTGCGGGCGAAGGGACTCGAACCCCCACATCTTGCGATACTGGTACCTAAAACCAGCGCGTCTACCAATTCCGCCACGCCCGCAGGTGTTTTCGGCCGGGTGCACGAAATCGCGCGCTGCCGCGCACGCCCGTGCGGGCCGCGCGGGGCTATAGCAGACGCGTCGCCAAGGGCAAGGGCACAAAGCCCCGCCCTTCCGCGTGCGGAACATGCCCGCGTGCGGAACATGCACCGCGCCCGTTCGTTGGGTCAACTCAAGGAGAGTGACAATGACAAGCAGCCCCGATCCGTTTCCCACGCCGAAGCCCGATACCATCGAACCGATGGCGCCGCCCGAACAGCCGGTGCAACCGACCCCGCAAGAAGACCCTGCCGGCCAGCCCAGCGAAGTCCCCGGCCGCCCCGGCGGCGGCGACATCGATGAGCCCGGCCGCGGCCCCGACGAAGTTCCGCCGCAGCAGGTTTAGCGGGCACCTCCCTTTCCGTCATTCCCGCGAGAGCGGGAATGACGGAGTTTAGCTTGCTAACCACTTGACCCGTCCCCTTCCCGCCCGCCACCATGTGTAGCAGGGGAGAGACATATGAAAATCACCGCCGTCGTCGCGCTGCTTCTGGCCACCACCGCGCCCGCCATCGCGCGGGACACGATAATCTATCGCGGCGGCCCCATCATCACGATGGATGGCGATACCGAGCAGACTGTCGAGGCCGTCGTCGCCACCGGCGACCGCATCGCCTTCGCCGGTCCCGAAAAACAGGCGCGCAAAGCCGCGGGCAAAGGCGCCGCCGTCCACGACCTCAAGGGCGCCACCCTGCTCCCCGGCTTTATCGACGCCCACTCGCATTTCACCGTCGCCACGATGAGCGCGGGCGGCATCGACCTCCGCGACAAATCGCACCCTCCGATCACCGATATTCCCGGCGTGCAGGCCGTCATTCGCGACCATATCGCGCGTATCATGCCAAAGCCCGGCAGCTGGACGACCGTCTGGCAGTTCGATCAGGAAACGCTCGCCGAAAAACGCTACATCACCCGCGCCGAGCTCGACGCAGTCGCCCCCGACCGCCCGCTCGTCGTCCTCCACGTCTCGCTCCACGGCGCGGTCGCGAACAGCGCGGCTCTGAAAGTTGCGGGCATCGACGAAAGCACCTCGGTCCCGCCCGGCGGCATGATCCTCCGCGACGATGCCGGCAAACTCAACGGCGTATTGCTCGAAAAGGCGATGTTCCTGATGCTCGCCAAAATGCCGCAGCCGACGGCCGAACAAAAGCTCGCGGCGCTCGAAGCCGCGCAGAACGCTTATTTCGTCGAGGGCTATACGCATGCGCAGGACGGCGCCACCCTGCCCCCAGATGTCGCTTTCCTTACCTCGCCGCAAGCGCGCGAACGGCTCAAAATCGACCTCGCTTTGCTCCCCTTCTCGACCGGCCTCGACGCCCTTCTCACCAATCCCTATATAAAATTCGGCAGCTACCAAGGCCACGTCAAACTGCAGGGGATCAAATTCGTCCTCGATGGATCGGTGCAGGGCCGCACCGGCTTTTTCACCCGCGACTATAAGCGCGGCAGCCCCGAGGGGCGCCACCCCTGGCACGGCGAACCCGTCCTGTCCGAAGACGAATTCATCGCCCAAGCCCGCACGGTCCACGACCGCGGCTGGCAATTGTTCGTTCACGCCAATGGCGACGCCGCGATCGACATGGCGATCCGCGGCTTCGACGCGCTCGGCATCAAGGCCGCCGACGACCGCCGCCCGATCGTCATCCATTCGCAGTTCCAGCGCCGCGACCAGCTTCCCGCCTACGCCCGCATCGGCGTCGGCCCCGCCTATTTCTCGAACCACGCCTGGTATTGGGCCGACGTCCACCGCACCAACTTCCCCGCCGAAGTCGTCGATTTCATCAGCCCCTTCCGTTCGGCGCGCGCCGCGGGGCTCACGCCGTCGAACCACAGCGACTATAGCGTCACCCCGCTCGACACGCGCTTCATGCTGTGGACCTCGATGGCGCGCGTCTCGCCCACAGGCGTCGTCAGCGGCGCCGAAGAGCGGCTGAACGCCTATGAAGCCCTACAGGTGCTCACCACCGGCCCGGCCCGGCAAATTTTCGAGGAAGATCGCAAGGGGCGCATCAAAGCAGGCCTCCTCGCCGATTTCGTCATTCTCGACAAAAATCCGCTGACGACTCCAATAGATGGAATCAAGGACATCAAGGTTCTGGAAACCATCAAGGAAGGCCGCAGCGTCTGGAAACATCCAACCGCCCCCAGTTTGCGTTGATTCATTCCGGACCGCCGATCAGGTCATGCTTGGCGGCTGCCCCGCGGCGCGATAAAGTGGCGGCGCTGCAAGCAACGGGAGTCATCGTCATGCGTCGAGTTTTGCTGTTACCGCTTTTCACCTCCGCCGCCATTTCGGCCCCCGCGCTCGCGCAGTCTGCGCCCGATGTCGCCGACCTTGTCGGGGCGCGCGGTGCTGGCGGCGAGACCCAGCTGCTCGCGCGCGGCTATGAATCGCGCCAGTCGAACACCGTCCGCGACCAGCGCTATACCTTCTGGTGGAACCAGCGCACCGGACGCTGCATCTCGGTGACCACGATGGACGGGCGCTATTCGGCGATCATCGGCGTGCCGGCCGAAAATTGCCAGGGCGACACGCCGCGCGGCGGCTATGCGCCGCCCGCCGACCATCACGCTCCGCCCGCCGACCCCGGGTATCGCGACCCCGCCTCGCTCGTCCTCGTCTGCTACGGCGCGGGCAACCGCCCCAGCGTCACCACCGCCCCGCGCTACGACTGGAACAGCTCGAAGCATAAATGGGAATGGGGCAACGACGTCGTCAGCACGACGCAAGGCTTCAACAGCGACGTCCAGATCGAGCTTTACGGCGACCAGGGCCGCATCCATCTTGGCCCCAAACTCGTTCCGCCGATCCACTCCGGCGGCCATGAAGGCTGGTGGGATCTCGAAAATCTCGTCGTAACGCCCGACCGCATCACCGCGAGCTATCGCCTCAACGGCCTCAACAAGCCCAAGGTCGACATCGACCGCCGATCGGGCCGCATCCAGCTCAAGGCGCAGACCGACTTTTCCGGCCAGTGCGATGTCGGCAACTGGGGCGCGGGGCAACGGCGCTTCTGATCGGGTGCAAGTCGGCCGGGGGCGACCCCGGCCAGCCCCAGCCTCAGCCCAACGCCTTCTTGAGCAGCTCGTTGACCACCTGCGGGTTCGCCTTGCCCTGCATCGCCTTCATCGTCTGGCCGACGAAGAAACCGAACAGGGCTTCCTTGCCGCCCTTATATTGCTCGACCTTGTCGGCGTTGGCGGTCAGGATCTTGGCTATCTCGGCCTCGATCGCGCCGGTGTCGCTCGTCTGCTTGAGGCCCTCGCGCTCGACAATCACGCCCGCGGCATCGCCGCTTTCCAGCATTTTCTCGAACACCGTCTTGGCGATCGTCCCCGAAATCGTGCCGTCGGCGACGAGTCCGAGCAGTTCGGCGGCGTGATCGGGCGACACCGGCGAATCCGAAATGTCGCGGCCCATGCGGTTGAGCGCGCCGAACAGCTCGCTCGTCACCCAGTTCGCCGCCGTGGCCGGCTTGGCGCCCGTGTCGAGCCCAACCTCCAGCAACGTGTCGAACCAGCGCGCCGCCTCGACCTCGGCGGTCAGCACATCGGCATTATACGGCGAAATCCCCGCTGCCAGATAGCGCGCGCGCTTGGCGTCGGGCAATTCGGGCAAGCTCTCGCGGCACTCAGCCAGGAACGCATCGTCAAGCTCAAGCGGCAGCAGGTCGGGATCGGGGAAATAGCGATAATCATGCGCGTCTTCCTTCGACCGCATCGAGCGCGTTTCGTTACGGTCGGGATCGTAAAGCCGCGTTTCCTGCACCACGGTGCCGCCGCTTTCGATCAGCGCGACCTGCCGCTTCGCCTCGCCCTCGATCACCGCCATCACGAAGCGCACCGAATTGACATTCTTCGTCTCGGTGCGCGTCCCGAATTCGTCGCCGGGCTTGCGGACCGACACGTTGACGTCGGCGCGCATCGAGCCCTCTTCCATATTGCCGTCGCACGACCCGACATAGCGCAGGATCGCGCGCAGCTTCCGGACATAGGCGCCGGCCTCGGCGGGCGAGCGCATGTCGGGGCGCGAGACGATCTCCATCAGCGCGACGCCCGAACGGTTGAGGTCGACGTATGACATCGTCGGATGCTGGTCGTGCATCAGCTTGCCCGCATCCTGCTCGACATGGATACGCTCGATCCCGATGACCTTGTCGGCGGGGATACCCGCCTTTTCATCGGCCGCGATCGTCAGCGAACCTTCGCCGACAAGCGGATGATAAAGCTGCGAAATCTGGTAGCCCTGCGGCAGGTCGGCGTAGAAATAATTCTTGCGGTCGAACCGCGACCAGCGATTGATCTGCGCCTCGATCGCCATGCCCGTGCGGACCGCCTGGCGGATGCACTCGCGGTTCGGCACCGGCAGCATCCCCGGCATCGCGGCATCGACCAGCGAGACCTGCGTGTTCGGCTCCGCGCCGAACGCCGTCGCGGCGCCCGAAAACAGCTTGGCGTTGGTCGTGATCTGGGCGTGGACCTCGAGGCCGATCACGACCTCCCACTCGCCGGTTTCACCCTTGATCCGATAGTCAGACATGTCTTACTTTCCTTGTGTTCCTGCGAAGGCAGGAACCCATCACCTGCCGCTTCAACCTGGCACCATCCGGAGATGGGCCCCTGCCTTCGCAGGGGCACGCGGTTGAGCTACCACCACTTGTCGGCGCGCGCGTTGAAGCCCGCCCGCTCTTCAATCGCCAGCCCCGCGTTCAGCACGCCCTGCTCGTCGAACGCCTTGCCGATGATCTGCAGCCCCAGCGGCAGGCCTTCGCGGTTCAGCGCCGCCGGGACCGACATTGCGGGCAGCCCCGCGAGGCTCGCGGGCACCGCGAACACGTCGTTGAGATACATCGACAGCGGATCGGCGGTCTTTTCGCCCAGCCCGAACGCGGCCGACGGCGCGGTCGGCGCGAGGATCACGTCGCAAGTCTCGAAAGCCGCGGTGAAGTCGCGCGAAATCAGCGTCCGCACCTTCTGCGCCTGCGTATAATAGGCATCGTAAAAGCCCGCCGACAGCACATAGGTGCCGATCATGATGCGGCGCTTGACCTCCGGCCCGAAACCATCGGCGCGCGTCGCGGCATACATATCCTGCAGCCCCGCCCCGTCGGGCAGATCGCGTAATCCATAGCGCACGCCGTCATAGCGCGCGAGGTTCGACGACGCCTCGGCGGGCGCGATGATATAATAGGCGGGCAGCGCATATTTGGTGTGCGGCAGGCTGATCTCGACCACGTCCGCGCCCGCATCCTTCAGCATCGCAATGCCCGCATCCCACATCGCGTCGATGTCGGGATCGATGCCCTCAAGCCGATATTCCTTGGGAATACCGACCGTCTTGCCCTTAAGATCGCTCGACAAAGCCGCTTCCCAATCGGGCACGGGCAGGTTCAGGCTCGTCGCATCCTTCGGATCGAAGCCCGCCATATTCTCGAGCATGATCGCGCAGTCACGCACGTCGCGCGCCATCGGCCCCGCCTGATCGAGCGAGCTGGCGAACGCCACAATGCCCCAGCGCGAGCAGCGGCCATAGGTCGGCTTGATCCCCGAAATGCCGGTGAAGGCCGCGGGCTGGCGGATCGATCCGCCGGTGTCGGTCCCCGTCGCTGCGGGACACAGCCGCGCCGCGATCGCGGTCGACGAGCCGCCCGAAGACCCGCCCGGCGCCAGCGCGGCATTGCCGCCATCCTTGCGCCGCCACGGCGAAATCACATTGCCGAAATAGCTCGTCTCGTTCGACGACCCCATCGCAAACTGGTCGAGGTTCAGCTTGCCGAGCATACCGCAACCCGCGTCCCACAATTTCTGCGATACCGTGGACTCGTAACGCGGCACAAATCCTTCGAGCATATGGCTCGCCGCAGTCGTCTGGACGCCGTCGGTGCAGAACAGATCCTTCATCCCGATAGGCACGCCCGAAAGCGGCTTCAAGGTTCCTGCGGTCCGATCCGCATCGGCCGCCTTCGCCGCCGCAATCGCATGCTCGGGCGTCTCGACGATAAACGCATTGAGCGCCTTGGCGCCCGCTACATTGGCGTTGAACGCCTCGGCGACCTCGACGGCGCTGAAATCGCCCGCGCGGTGGCCATCGCGGATCTGCGCGACGGTCAGGTTGGTCAATTCGGTCATTATTCGATCACCTTGGGAACACCAAAGAAGCCGTGCATCGCCGCCGGTGCATTGGCGAGCACATCGTCGCGGCGCCCGCCGCCGGTGAGCGGGTCGGCGTCGACAACATCGTCGCGCAGCCGCAGCGTGTTCGGGATCACCGCCGTCATCGGCTCGACCCCGGTCACATCGACCTCGCCGAGTTGCTCGACCCAGCCCAAGATGCCGTTCAATTCGCCTTCCATCGCGGCGGCTTCGGCATCGCTGATCGCGATGCGCGCCAGCGACGCGATTTTCCTTACTGTTGCCTGATCGATTGCCATGATCGCCCTAACTTTAACGAAGCCGCGCCGCTAGCATCCCCGCCGGATTGCTTCAACCATCCTGATCCTTCGTGTCGCGAAGCGATGGGGCGGATCGCAGTCATTCAAAATCGCCGCCTACCGGCTTGCCGTTCACGAAAATCTGGCGACGCGTCACCGTTCGCACGTCGACCGCGCCTTTTTCGACATCGTCGGCAGTCAATTCACGGCGCTTCTGTTCGGCTGGATCGCTTTCTTCATAATAGTCGCTCCATTTCCCCTTACCGGGATCAAAGACAAAGTGCGACAACATGCCGGTATGCGAAACGACCGCGACGCGGTTGTCGCCGATCCATTGCGCGATGCAGGGCGCCGTGCGGCAAAAGCTCCGCTCGTCGAGCAAGGCATAGAGTTCGCCGGGCAGCGGCCGCGTCGCGGGGAAAACCCGGACCTTCTCTTCGATCCTGCGCGCGCCAAAGGCGGCGTCGCGCGCCGTCATCTCCTCACCGTTGCGATTGAGCGTCCAGCGGTCCTTCGCCGTCAACGCCCAGGCCGCAAGGCCTGCCTTCGTCTTGTCGGACGACTTGCGCATATCGGCGAGCGCCGCCCGCCCGCTCGGGCCAAAATCGAACGCCATCGCCGCCCAGTCGAACTTCTCGACCGGGGTCGCCCCCGATTTCAGCCGCGCCAGCTGGTCGCGCGTCGAAATCGCCCCGAAATCGAGGATCGGCAACGCGAGGAACAGTGAGAGCAACGCCAGCCCGATCGCGAGCTTTTGCTGCAGCGGGCGCAACCCGTCGTCGAAATCGCGCCGCCCCTTCACCACCGCCCACACACCCGCGATGCCATAAGCCAGTGCGATCATCGCGGCGACCACGCCCCAGATACGCTCGGGGGTCCAGCCATATTGGTTGACGCGCAAATGCATGGAATAGAAAGCGATCCCCGCCAGCGGCAGCACCGCGACAACCAGCACCGGGGCCGCCCAGCGCAGCGCCCGGTTCGTTGCGCGGTCGTCGCTGCCATTGCCGATCACCGCATTGGCGAGCAGCACCGCGAACGCCGCCACGCCCATCATCACCGCCGCGGTCGAAAAGCCCGAGTCCCACAGCTTCTGAAGCCCCGTCCCCGCTAGGGAGAGCAGGAACAGCACCAGCGCGACCGCCAGCACCGGCGCAAGCACCGCCAGCACGATCATCACCAGCCGCTGCAAGGTCGAAACCAGCCTGCCGCGTTCGCGCAGCAGGCCCACCGCGCCGCCGAACGCCGCGCCCGCGAGCATCCAGCCGAACCATTCGTCGTTCAGCAGGTCGAAAATCAGGTTGATCCCGATCAGCTTGAACATCTGCCCGATCAGCACAACGAGCAGGAAGGTGATCCCGACGAACGCCAGGCTCGCCGCGCCGATCACCGCATCGGTCCACGCATGGCTGTGCAATCGCTCGTAAGGCATCGTCCACAGCTTCCAGAACCGCCAGTCGGGCGCGACGTCGCGCCGCGTCTGGAACAAGGGCGTCGCCACGAGCACCGAGAGCAACCCCGACCAGAAGGGCCATTCGATCAGGTTTCCGCGGATATTATATCCCGCGGTCTGCCACGCGATCAGGCCCATCACCGCGCCCCACGCCAGCGCGAAGCCGAGCGCCCAATGCCAGCGCCGCAATTCGACGCCGAGCACGAAGGTAATCGTCGCCACCACGACAAATGCCGCCGCCGCGCTCCGCCAATAGGCCGGGTCCGACTGATGGCCCATCAGCCAATGCATCGCCAGCCCCGCCACGGCGCAGATCGCCGCCATAATCCACGACCGCAGCGGCCACGGCAGGTCATTATCGTCGAGGCGCGCCGAAACGCGGTTCGAATCGGGGGCGGCGGATGCTGCGGTTTCGGTCATGGCCCAATCTGGTCTTGTTTCGCGGCTGCGGGCAAGCCAAAGCTGCGCGCGATTATCGGGAACCAACCCGGTTGCCGTTCGTCTCGAGCGAAGTCAATAGACCCACCCGGACGAACCAAGGCCGAGGGCATCTCGACTTCCGCCTTGGCGGAAGTTTATCCTGAGCACGGCGTAGCCGCGTTGAAGGGCTCGATGCGAATGGGTAAAGACGCCCGAAACACCCTCCTGCCCCTCCCCCATGGAGCCCCCATTTGGCCCGCAAGTTTCTCTACGTCATCGCCGCCATCATCCTCCTGATCGTCGCCGCCGGGGTTGTATATCAGCTCTTTCCGGGCTGGATCGCGCGCACTGCCTTTGTCCCCAGCACCGAATTCAAGCCGCAGGCAGCCGTCGCGCCGAACGCTTATGACGACCCCGAAATGTGGTTTGCGCGCCCGGGCATGGACCAGAATCCCTCGACCTGGCGCCCCGCCGCCGACGGCAGCGAGACCCCCGGCACCGAAAGCGCCGACGCCCAGGCCCGCGATCAGCTCATCCCGCCCGCCAACGCCGCACAGGCCGTAACCGAAGCCGCCGCGCCCAAGGGCAACGCCGCGGTCTTCTTCGTCCACCCGACCAGCTATTACAGCCGCTCGAGCTGGAACGCCCCGCTCGAGGATCGCGATTCGGACCACCGCGCCAATCTGTTCGTGCAGGGCATGGCGAGCGCCTTTGCCGACGCCGGCGAAATCTGGGCGCCGCGCTACCGTCAGGCAACGCTCGGCGCTTTCCTCGCCGAAGACCGCGTGACCGCGGGCAAGGCGATCGATTCGGCCTATCGCGACGTTGAGGAGGCCTTCGACGCCTTCCTCGCCGCCCAGCCGAAGGGCAAGCCTATCATTCTTGCGGGCCACAGCCAGGGCGCGCTTCACCTGACGACCCTGCTCAAGACCCGAATCGCGGGAACCCCGCTCGCAAAGCGCATCGTTGCGGCTTATGTCATCGGCTGGCCCGTCAGCCTCGACACCGACATCGCCGGTCTCGGCCTGCCCGCCTGCCAGACCCCCGAGCAAAAGGGCTGCATCCTCGGCTGGGCGAGCTTTGCCGACCCCGCCGACCCGATCATGGTCACCGACGCCTATGACGGCACGATCGGCTTCGACGGCCGCCCGCGTGCGGGGACGCGGATGCTCTGCACCAACCCGCTCACCGGCATCCCCGACACCAAAGCCCCGCCCGAGGCGAATATCGGCACGCTCAAACCCACCGAGGGTTTCAAGTCGGGCGCGCTGATCGCGGGCAAGATCGGCGCCAAATGCGACGACACGCGCGGCTTGCTGATGATCGGCGACGCCGACATCGCGAAAAATTACGTCGTCGCGGGCTATGTGCTCCCCGGCAATAATTACCACGTCTACGACATCACCCTCTTCTGGGCGAACGTCCGCGCCGACGCCCTCCGCCGCCTCGCGACATATGAGGGCAAGCCGTCGCCGGTGCCCGCGGCGGCGGTGCCGACGCCGACGCCGAACGCCCCCGATCTCACCTTTGCCGCCCCGGACCTCGACCGCCAATAAATAGGGACAGTCCCTATTTATTGGCTCCCTCGACGCGGGATGATATGGAAGGGTAAGGAAGGTCGCGATGATCACCACCGCCGCCCCCGAATTCGCCGCAAATTTCCCGAACGGCGGCCGCCTTGCGGGTCTCGACGTCGGCACCAAGACGATCGGCGTCGCCTTCTGCGATGTGAACTGGAGCTTCGCGACCCCCGACAAGACGATCATCCGCAAGAAATTCTCGGTCGATCTCGAAACATTGAAAGCGCTGATCGCGCAGCACAATATCGTCGGCGTCGTCGTCGGCCTGCCGCTCAACATGGACGGCACCGACAGCCCGCGCACGCAAAGCACCCGTGCCTTCGCCCGCAATCTCGCGCCGCTCGGCCTTCCGCTACTGCTTTGGGACGAACGCTGGTCGACTGCCGCGGTCGAACGCGCGATGATCGCCGCCGACGTCAGCCGCGCCAAACGCGCGACACGCGTCGACAGCGCCGCCGCCGCCTTCATCCTGCAAGGCGCGATCGACGCGATGACGCGCGGTTGAGCCAGTATATTATCGCTTGGCTGATCGCCGCGAACCTGGTCGCGTTCGGCCTGATGGTCGCCGACAAGCGCCGCGCCGAAGCGGGCACGCGGCGCATTTCGGAAGGCGCCTTGCTCGGCTGGGCGTGGCTCGGCGGCGCGCTCGGCACCTATGCCGCATCGCGGCTTGTCCGGCACAAAACGCGCAAACAGCCCTTCGCAACAAAGATGGTCCTGCTCTGCGCCGCCGAAATTGTCTTGCTTGGGCTTTGGGCAGTCGATTGGCTTGATCCGGCGCTCGCAGCGGCGCTTGCTTATTTACCCCCGTCTGCGTAGACGCTCGGCTTTAATGACAAGCTCCACACTCCGACCCGCCAGCGACTATCCGCCCGGCGGCGATGCCTTTCGCCATCGCCACCTGATCGGCATCGCCCAGCTGACCCCGTGGGAGATCAGCTACGTTCTCGACGCCGCCGAAGAGTGGGTCGACCTGAACCGCTCGGGCGCCGCCAAGCATGACGACCGCCTCGCCGGCCTCACCATTATCAACGCCTTTTTCGAAAATTCGACACGCACGCTTCTGTCGTTCGAGATCGCCGGAAAACGCCTCGGCGCCGACGTCGTCAACATGCACGCCGCGCAGTCGAGCGTGAAAAAGGGCGAGACGCTGATCGACACCGCGATGACGCTGAACGCGATGCGCGCCGATGCGATGGTGATCCGTCACGGCAGCTCGGGCGCGGTGCAGCTGATCGCCGACAAGGTCGATTGCCCCGTGCTCAACGCAGGCGACGGCCGCCACGAGCATCCGACGCAGGCGCTGCTCGACGCGCTCACCATCCGCCGCCGCAAGGGAAAGGTCGAAGGCCTCACCATCGCCATCTGCGGCGACGTCCTCCACAGCCGCGTCGCGCGCTCGAACATCCTCGCGCTCACCCTGCTCGGCAACGAGGTGCGTATCGTCGCGCCGCCAACGCTCACCCCGCCCGCGATCGACCGCATGCACGTCACCACCTTCACCGACATGGACGAGGGCATCAAGGACGCCGACGTCGTGATGATGCTCCGCCTTCAGAACGAGCGTATGGACGGCGCCTATCTGCCCTCTGCGCGCGAATATCACGCGCTCTACGGCCTCACCCCCAAGCGGCTCGAAAAGGCCAAGCCCGATGCCATCGTCATGCACCCCGGCCCGATGAACCGCGGGGTCGAAATCGACAGCAGCGTTGCCGACGACCCCGTCCGCTCGACGATCACCGAGCAGGTAGAAATGGGGGTCGCGGTCCGCATGGCTTGCCTCGACATATTGACGCGCCGCAAGCGGGGAGTCGCCGGATGGAACTGAAACCCCTCCATATCAGGAACGCGCAGCTGATCGTCAGCGATACGCCGCGCCCCGGCAGCCTGCTGGTGGTCGATGGCCGCATCGCCGCGATCGACCCGACCGAGACCCCCGAAGGCACGGAAACCGTCGACGCCAAGGGTCAGTGGCTCGCCCCCGGTATCATCGACCTGGGCGTCTTCGCGACCGACAAGCCCGCTTTCCATTTCGGCGGCATTACGCGCGCCGCGTTGATGCCCGACAACGGCCCGCTCGACGGCGCCGGGCTCGTCGAGCGCGCCGCGAAGGGCGGCAAGCCCGACCTTTGGGTTCACCCGCTCGCCGCCGCGACCAAGGGCCTCGCGGGCACCGAACTCGCCGAAATCGGCCTGATGAAACAGGCCGGCGCGCGCGCGATCGCCACCGGCCGCGCGCGCATCGCCGACAGCGGCGTGATGCGCCGCGTCCTCGCCTACGCCGCGTCGCTCGGTCTCGTCACGATCATCCATGCCGAGGACGAAGGCCTTACCGCGGGCGCGGTCGCGACCGATGGCGAGATGGCGACGCGCCTCGGCCTCGCCTCCGCCCCCGCCATCGCCGAGGCGATGGCGATCGCGCGCGACCTCGCGCTCGTCGAGGAAACCGGTGCGCCCGTCCATTTCCGCCAGGTGACCACGGCGCGCGGGCTCGACCTGATCCGCGCCGCCAAGGCAAAGGGGCTCCCCGTCCTCTGCGGCATCACGCCCGCGCATCTTTTGCTCTCGGACACCGCGATCGGCGATTTCCGGACTTTCGCGCGCCTGTCGCCGCCGCTCCGCTCGGAGGATGACCGCCACGCGTGCCTCGCCGCGATCTCCGACGGCACGATCGACATCCTCGCCTCCGGCCACGACCCGCGCGGCCCCGAGGACAAGCGCCTGCCCTTTGCCGAGGCGCAGCCCGGCATGGCGGGCGCCGAAACCCTGCTCGCGCTCGGCCTCGGCCTCGTCCGCGACGGGCTTATCTCGCCCGGCCGCCTGTTCGAACTGCTCGCAGGCACCCCAGCCTGCCTCCTCGGCGTCGACGCCGGGACACTCGCGGTGGGCAAGGAAGCCGACCTCATCCTCGTCGACGAAGGCACACCATGGCAGGTCGACGCCAAGAAAATGGCCGCCTGGGCCGGCAACACGCCCTTCGACGGCATGCCGGTACAGGGCCGCGCGACGATGATGTGGAAGGGTGGATTGCGCATCCGCTAGGTCTGCTTTGGGGTGGGGAAGCAGACGTACCCATCATTCGTCATCCCGGACTTGATCCGGGATCCACGGCAGCGCTGCAGTCATGGACCCCGGATCAAGTCCGGGGTGACGATGAAGGATAGGTCCGCTTCTGGTCGAAACCCGCCACCCCCAAACAAAAGAGGCGCGGCCTTGCGGCCACGCCCCTCCCCCTTATCCGGGTAAAGTCTTTTAGCGCGAAGCGAGCCGCATCGGGCCGGCCTTCGACGCCCACTGGATCGCCTCGCCGCCGCCCATCGCGCGGATGAAGCAGGTCTGGCCTTGCGCCTTCAGCTGGTTGCACAGGCTCGCCGCATCGGCGCGCGTCGCGAGGCCGTTGACCGTCAGGCGATAGAAATTGCGGCCGTTCACGGTCGCGGCGTGGCTCGACGCGGGGAAATTCGCGAGGACGCCGTTGCGCTTTTTCAGGCTGCCCCATTTTTCCCTGGCAATGCCCAGGCTGTCATACGCGCCAAGCTGCACCGCCCAGCCGGTCGGCTTCTTCGCATCGAAACCCATCGCCTTCGGGATCAGCACGGTCGCCAGCTCGATCGCCTGCTTCTGCGCCGGACGGATACGCCCTTCGCCGGCAATGCGCGGCGCCGCGCGATAAGGTGCGGCGTCGGCAAGGATCACTTCGCCCGCCGGTTTCGGCTGCGGCAATTCGGTCACCGGCACGACGCCGTCGGCGGTGCGCTCGGGCATCGGCAGTTCGACGCTGCGGATCGCGCTGCCGGCATCGGCAAGGACGGGGGCCAGCACCGGCGGCGGCGGTGCATAGTCCGCGACCGGCGCCGGATCGGCGCTCGCCAGCTGGATCGCCGGTTCGGCCGCGGCCATTTGCGTGCCGGCGAAATTGCTGAGCGCGAGCTGGACCGGCATGCCGGCGTCCTGCCGCACCTTCGTCCCGATCAGGCTCGCGACACGCATCCGCGCATCGGGCTGTTCGGCCAGCTTCGACCATTCGGCCATCCGCCCTTCGAGCTTGGCGATCGACAGATCCTGCGAAGCGAGAATGCGCGCCTGTGCCCAGCGGCCCGACAGCGCGAACGCCAGCGCCAGATTCTGGCGCGTCCGCGCCCCGGCGCCTTCGGCGCGGGCGGCTTCGCTCAGCACATAGATTGCGCCTTCATTGTCCCCGGCGAGCGCGAGCGCGAGCCCGAGGTCCGACGGCGGCACCGCCTCGCGATGCTGGGTGAGGAGTGCGACGGCATCGGCATTCTTGCCCTGCGAGATTTGCGCAAGCGCCAGCGAAAGCACCGTATTGCCGTCGGTCGCGCCAAGTTCGATCGCTTCGGTCAGCGCTGCGGTCGCCGATGCGAAGCGCCCGTCGCCCAGATAGGCCTGGCCCAGCAGCGCGCGATAATTCGCATCGCGCGGGCTGCCCGCAACTGCGGCTTCGGCAAGGCCGACCGCCTTGCTCGCTTTCCCGGCTTCAAGCGCAACGCGCGCTTCGCTCGCCGATTTGGCGGCGATCGCAGGCTTGCCGGCAGCGCGCGACGGCGCGTCGGCCATCTTGCCCATGCCGCTGCATCCGGTGGCAACGCTCAGGATAAAACCCGAAACGGCCAGGTTCATCAGCATCTTGCGGTTCATGACGGTCCCCCTCTTTTTCTTCAGCGCTGGCCGCGCACCGGACGCGTGGCCGGCAGGCGGCTTGCCATCGCGTCGATTTCGGGCAGCGAAGCCAGATATTCGTCGAGCAACTCGATCAGGATCACCTGCGACGACCGATTCGTCACCGCGCTTGCAAGGCGCAGGCGCAGATGGCGTTCGGCATCGAGGCGCAGCGTGAAGGCCGCCTTTTCGCGGGCACGGAGCGGGCGCGGCGCCTTGTCCTTTTTCGGTGCCGGCGCCGGACGCGCTTCGACCTTGCGCGCGACTGCCGCGACGCGCTCGATCAGCGACTCCTGCTGGCGGACGATTTCCGGAACCTCGTGGGCTTCGGCCTCGAGGTGCTCGACGCCATAATCTTCGGGCGATGCGGCAAGCTCGCCGGTATATTCGGCCGAAAATTCCGGCGTCAGCTCATGACCGGCGCTGTCCTCGACCGCATGTTCGGCCTCGACATTATGCGCGGGCACCGATCCGGTGAGCAACGGCTTCAGGTCCAGCATCCGCGTGGGTTCGGCCGACTGGTCGGGATCGACATCATAACCCATGTCGTTCCAGCCGAGGTCGTCGTAACCGCCGGGGTTCATCGGTGCCGGGCCGCTGCCGAGCGGCTGGCGGCGCATCGCGGGACGCGCTCCGCCCTTGCGGGCAAGCAGGCCAGCACTCAGCGATGCGAGGGGTTTTGGTTCGCCCATGGTTCCGATACCTTCCGTCACTGGCCAGCGATGCGGCGGCCAAAGCCACCACCCATCGGGCGAACCGCGCCATAATTGCCCTGCGTGGGCAAAGGCGCGGCGAATACGGTCCGGCGGAAATTCTTTTCGAGGCGGTCGTTCATATAAGTCCACAGCTGGCGGATCTCGTCGGCCGAGCGTCCATTGGGATCGACTTCCATCACCGTGCGGCCGTCGATCATCGACGCGGCATAATCGGTGCGATGGTGCAGCGTGATCGGGGCGACGGTGCCGTGCTGCGACAGCGCAACGGCGGCTTCGCTGGTAATCTTTGCCTTGGGCGTCGCACCGTTGACGACGAACACCAGCGGCTTGCCGGCGCGTTCGCACAGGTCGACGGTGGCGCCGACGGCGCGCAGGTCATGCGGGCTCGGCCGGGTCGGCACGACGATCAGCTCGGCGACCGAAATCACGCTCTGGATCGCCATGGTGATTGCCGGCGGCGTATCGATGACCGCCAGCTTGAAGCCCTGCTGGCGCAGGATTTCGAGGTCCGATGCCAGCCGCGCGACCGTGGTCTGGGCGAACGCCGGAAGGTCGGTCTCGCGCTCGTTC
>CAYRQX010000074.1:0-16810 GCA_964426485.1 uncultured Sphingopyxis sp.
TATCAAACTGTGTCTTTCCAGCAACAATCCGTCCCCCACGCGCCGGGCTTTGCCAAGCCGCGCGCAGCCAGCTAAAGAGCGCGCATATCCCCCTCTGCGAGCCATTAGCAATGAGCGATCATAATCCCGGCCTGCGCCCCTGGCGCGACATTGCACGGCGGACGAGCCGCCAGATCATGGTCGGAAACGTCCCCGTCGGCGGCGGCGCGCCGATCAGCGTGCAGACAATGACCAACACGCTGACGAGCGATCCGGCGCAGACGATCGACCAGATCCGCCGCTGCGAGGACGCCGGCGCCGACCTGATCCGCGTCTCGTGCCCCGACACCGATTCGACCGCGGCGCTCGGCAAGATCGTCCGCGCGGCGCGCATTCCGATCATCGCCGACATCCATTTCCACTATAAGCGCGCATTGGAAGCCGCCGACGCCGGCGCCGCCTGCCTGCGCATCAACCCCGGCAATATCGGCTCGTCGGAACGCGTCGGCGAGGTCGTGCGCGCCGCCAAGGCGAATGGCTGCGCGATCCGCATCGGCGTCAACGCGGGCAGCCTCGAAAAGGATTTGCTCGAAAAATATGGCGAACCCTGCCCCGAGGCGCTCGTCGAAAGCGCGCTCGACCATATCAAGCTGCTCCAGGACCATGATTTCCACGATTACAAGGTCGCGGTGAAGGCGAGCGACGTCTTCCTCGCGGTCGCCGCCTATGCGCAGCTCGCCGACGCGGTCGATTGCCCGCTGCACCTCGGCATCACCGAGGCCGGCGGGCTGATCGGCGGCACGGTCAAATCGGCGCTCGGCATCGGCAATCTCCTCTGGGCCGGGATCGGTGACACGATCCGCGTCAGCCTGTCGGCCGAACCCGAAGAGGAAGTGCGCGTCGGTTACGAAATCCTGAAATCGCTCGGCCTCAGAACCCGCGGCGTCCGCGTCGTCTCCTGCCCCAGCTGCGCACGCCAGGGCTTCGACGTCATCCGCACCGTGCAAGCGCTGGAAGAGGCGCTCGGCCACATCAAGACGCCGATGTCGCTCTCGGTGCTCGGCTGCGTCGTCAATGGCCCCGGCGAAGCGCGCGAAACCGACATCGGCATCACCGGCGGCGGCAACGGCAAGCATATGGTGTTTCTGTCGGGCGTCACCGACCACCATGTCGAGGACGCCGATATGATCGGCCACATCGTCAAGCTGGTCGAAGCCAAGGCGGCCGAAATCGATGCGGGCCATTCGGTGAGCATGGACGTGGCGCACGGCAAGGCCGCGTAAGGACCAGGATATCCTTTGCGGGCGCGAACGTCCGCTTTGGGGTGGATTGCAGACGGTCCCCTCTATTTCCGTTCGTGTCGAGCGAAGTCGAGACACCCATCGGTAGCGCGCGCCTTCGGGGTGTCTCGACTACGCTCGACACGAACGGGATTTAGAAGGCGGTTTGTCCGCTTCTGGTCGAAAGTTGACAGCACGCGCTCGACCCCACAGATCGCAAGCCATGACCCTTACCATCCGCCCCGCCGCGCCCGCCGACCTGCCGCTGATCGCGCAGTTCATCCGCGACCTCGCCGACTATGAAAAGCTCGCGCAGGAAGTCCGCTTCGACGAGGCAAAACTTGGCGAAAATCTCTTCGGCCCGCGCCCTTATGCCGAGGTCGTGATCGGCGAGATCGACGGGAACCCACAGGGCTTCGCGCTCTTCTTCCACAATTTCTCGACCTTCGAGGGGCGGCCCGGCATCTATCTCGAAGACCTGTTCGTGCGTCCCGAAGCGCGCGGCTTGGGGCTCGGCAAGGCGCTGCTCGCGCATCTCGCGAAATTATGCGTCGAACGCGATTGCGCGCGGCTCGAATGGTGGGTGCTCGACTGGAACACCCCGTCGATCGGTTTCTATCAGAGCCTCGGCGCAAAACTGATGGACGAATGGACCGTCATGCGCGTCGATGGCGATGCCTTGGCCCGTCTTGCGCGCGCCGCCTGACCTGCGGGCCGGATAATCCCAAGCGATTACAGCGGACCCGCAACGCCGTTTGCGAGCTTGCCCGAATCATGCTCTCCTCTCGCCGGGCCGCACTTTTCCGAGCGAGTCGGGCTCCCTCAACGGGAGCCGGCGACAACAGGGGAGATAGCATGAACAGAATGTTGTTCGCCGCTTCGGCGGCCCTTTTCGTTATGGCAGCAGCGCCGGTCGCCAGTGCCCAGATGCCGACCTGGTCGGCCGAGCAGACCGAGGCATGGAAAATCGTCCAGCAAAGCTGGGTCGACGATGTCGCGCAGAACGGCAAATGGCCCGCCAACTACGCCGACCCGCAAATGGTGGTGTGGTCGGCGGAATTTGCGGCGCCGCGCGGCAAGGATTCGGCGGTACGCTGGACCAAGTTCCAGACCACCCAGGGCAAGGTCATCCAATATGAGCTCGCCCCGCAGTCGATCTCGCTGAGCGGCGATACCGCAGTCGTCACTTATGCGCTGACCATCGTCACCCAGCGTGGCACCGACAAACCCGACTGGGGCAAGGAGGGGATCGTCGAAACGCTGGTGCGCAGCGGCACCGGCTGGAAATTCCTGTCTTCGACGAGCTTCGCGCTCGGAAAATAGGACGCACGCGGCGGTCAGCCTTTCGGCTTTGGCCGCCGCCGCTCCATCGGCCAGCTCGGCATATGCGCGTCGGACAGCGTCTTTGCCTCGCCTGGCGCCACGCCGAGGTCGGTGAGCACACGCACCAGCGCATCGGCGGGCGCCACCGCGATATCGGGTTGCACCCCGTCGCCTTCCCAATCCTTGCCGGTCTTGGGGTCATAGGTGCGCCCGACCGGAATGAAGGCGCCATAGCCGCCGCCCAGATCTTCGCCGCTCCCAAAATGATTGGCGCCCGCGGTCGGCGCGCCGACCAAGGTGCCGCGCCCCGTATGCTTCATCGCGAGCGAAAAATGCTCGGCCGCCGACGCGCTCGCGCCCGAAGTCAGCACATAGATTTTGGCGTCGCGCAACCACGCGTCGGCGTTCGGCGTCGCCCAATGCTCGCGCGTCACCATGCCCGCATCGCCCTTTACCAGCCGCATCGATGCCAGCCCGTCGATCGGCGATCCGCCGCGCGCATCGACCGAGGCGCGCGTCGCCATCGTCACCAGCCGCGTCGGCTTGGCAAACAACCACGGGAAGATCACATCCATCTGGTCGAGCCCGCCGCCATTATGCGTGCGGATGTCGAAAATGATCGCCTTGGCATCGGCATGGTCGGCCATGAATTTTGCGGCCTGGGCGGTGACCGCCGCATCCATCGGGAAGACGTTGAAGCGTATGAAGGCGATGCCCGGCGCGATCCACCCCGCCTGCTCGACGGGCACCTTCGGCGGCCGGCGCACCGGCACCGCGCCGCCCGGTGCCGTAGCTGTCGGCGCCCCCGCCGCTTCGGGCGCGCGCAGCCGCAAATGCCCATCGGGCGCGACGGCGTTCACATCGGCATCGATCGCCTCACCCAGCGCCGGGCCGGAAAGCGCCTTGTAGCGCCCCGCCGCAATAGCCGCGCGGATCGCGGCGGCATAACGCTTGCCCGTGTCGGGATAGACATAGTCGCGCTCGAGCAACGCCGCATATTTTTCGGCAACGGCGTCGGCGCTCGTCTCGTCCGCCGCATAGGCGGGTGGCGGCGCCAATATCGGCACGACGGCCATCCCGGCGGCGAGCAAAAGTGCGGGCAAAATGCGCGAAGAACGAATCATTCCTGTCTCCAATCCAGCCCCGGCCAGAGACAGGTGTATCATATCGGCAATACAGATCAACTACATTTGTAGTCGAGTGCGATTATTTCTTCCGCGCGAACCAGACGAGCACGACCCCGACCACCATCAGGATCACCCCGTTGCGGGTCCATGTCGTGTCGCCGAGCATGAAGCTGCTCGCCGGCCAGCGCACGATATCGAGCCCTTGCAGCACCCACAGCCCGCCGACCAGGATCGCCGCCACGCCGACGATCGCCAATATGCCCTTCAATGCCCCCATGCCCGCTCTCCCCTATTGGCGCTGCAGTCCGATCAGTGACCGCAGCCAGCCGATGTTGCGCCCGATCCAGTAAAAAAGCCAGCATCCTAGCGTCGTCGCGGCGACGAGGATCAAGAACGACGGCAGCGCCGGGGCGCCCGCCTGCAACAGATACCAGCCGACGACGACGATGATCGTCTGATGGATGATGTAAAAGGGGAACACCGCCTCGGCGAGCAGCGCGCGGCGGGGGTGATCGCGGTTCCAATATCGGTCGGCGATCCCGAGCAGCGCGACGATCGTCGCCCAGCCGCTGACCAACCGTGCCAGATGATAGAGCGGAAACACCCAATCGGGCGCGACCATGTTGCCCGGCCATGTCCACTCGATCCACGCAACCGGTACGAAGGCGAGCAGCGCGAGCAGCAGCGCACCCTTCCAATATCGTGCGACCGACTCGAATAGCACCGGCCGCACGCGAAGCAGCCAGCCAACGAAGAAGGGCACCAGATAATGAAGATGCGACGGCCCGTCATCGAACAGCGCATGCGTCTCGTCATGCGTCGGGAACAGGACATAGATCAGCACCCACAACGCCAGCGGCGCAACCAGCATTCGCCACCCGCGCAGCGCCCCCGCCGCGATGCCGGTGATTTTCACACGCGCCGGATCGGGGATCAGTGCGAGCAGCAATGCCGCTAGCATCGTATAGACCCACAGATAGACGACGAACCACAGATGCTGCCAAGTGGGCAGGATGATCCCGTCGAGCGCGCCGAAACGGAAATAGTCGCGGGTCCAGAAATGCAGGAAGCCATGAGTATAACCGTGCTGGCCGACCAGTTCGATCCACGGCTGCGGCGGGATGATGAAAATGATCCCGAAGGCGAGCGGGATCAGCAACCGAGCACTCCGCGAGCGCGCAAAGGCGCCGCTTCCGCCCAGCTTTGCAAATAGCGCCGCGCTCGCATAGCCCGAGACGAGGAACAGCAGCGCCAGCCGCCAGCCGTTGCTCGCGAGCATCGGGATCGCCACCCAGTCGAGCGGCTCGGCGATCTTCACATGCCAGCCCCACGGCACGAAATACATGCCGATATGATAGAGGATGAGCAGCGCAAACGCGCCAATCCGCAGCCAGTCCATGCCGTAATGGCGCCTCGCACTCATCGCCGCGCTCCGCCAATAAATAGGGACAGTCCCCATTTAATTCGCGCCATAGCTCCAACCCATAAGCTGCTCCCGATTAAATGGGGACTGTCCCTATTTATTGGCCCCGCGGTCAAGCACCCGCCAGGCCAGTTCGGCAAATTCGCACAGCAAGGGCCGCGTGTCGCGCGGGTCAATAATATCCTCGACCCCGAATTTCTCCGCCGTCCGGAACGGCGACCGGACGCGGTTAAGCCGTTCCCGGATCGCCTCCAGATGCGCCGCCGGATCGTCGGCCGCCTCCAGCTCGCTCTTGTACGCGACCTCGACCCCGCCCTCGATCGGCAGGCTGCCCCAGTCGCCCGACGGCCAGGCGAAGCGATATTGGAACCGCTCGGCGTTCGACATCGCGCTGCCCGCGATCCCGTAAGCGCGGCGCACCACCACCGACGCGAGCGGCACCGTCGCGCGGTAGATCGCGTTCATCGCCTGCACCCCGTAACGGATCGTCCCCGTCCGCTCGGCCTCGCCGCCGATCATGAAGCCCGGATTGTCGACGAGGTGGACGATCGGCAGCCGGAACTGGTCGGCCAGTTTCACGAACCGCTCCGCCTTCTCGCTCGTTTTCGCGTCCCACGACCCGCCAAGATAGCTGGGATCGCTCGCGAGCACCGCGACCGGCCAGCCGTCCAATCGCGCGAACGCCGTAATCACCGCCCGCCCCCAGCGCGCGCCCATCTCGAAAAAGCTGCCCCGGTCGAACACCGCGTCGGCAATGCGCCGCATCGAATAAACCTGCTTCGCCTCGCGCGGCACCGCCGACAACAGGCTCTCCTCGCGCCGGTCGGCCGGATCGCTGCATTCTGCCCGCAAGGCCCGATCATGGATCGACGACGGCAGGTACGACAAAAACCGCCGTGCCGCCGCAAACGCCTCGGCCTCGCTCGCAACCTCGTCGTCGACGACCCCGTTGCGCGTATGGACGTCGGTCCCACCCAGCTCCTCGCGGTCCAATGTGTCGCCGATCGCCGCCGCAACCGCCGGTCCCGCCGCGAACAGCTGCGACAGCCCGCGCACCATCACGCTATAATGGCTCGCAACCACCCGCGCCGCCCCAAGCCCCGCGGTCGGCCCCAACGCCAGCGCCACGACCGGTACGGTGTCGAGATTCGCGATAATCTTATGCCAGCCGGGCACATGCGGGATATAGGTATAGCCCATATCTTCCAGCGTCTTGACCGACCCGCCGCCGCCGGTGCCGTCGATCATGCGGATCAGCGGCAGGCGATATTCATGCGCCATCGCCTCGCACTGGACGAACTTGCGGTGCAGCGCCGCATCGGCCGCGCCGCCGCGCACGGTAAAATCGTCGGCGCTGGCGACGACCGGCCGCCCGTCGATATTCGCGCGCCCGAAAATGAAATTGCTCGCGGCGAGGTCTTCAAGCTCGCCATCGGGTCCATATTTGCCACGCCCCGCGATCTTGCCGATCTCGCGAAAGCTGCCTGCATCGACGATGCCCGCGAGCCGCGCCCGCGCGTCCATCTTGCCGCGGCCATGCTGCCGCGCGACCTTTTCCTCGCCGCCCATCTTCTCGGCCATCGCGCGGCGCGCGGCGAGTTCGCCCACTTCTTTTTCCCAGCTCATGGCGCCAAGGCTATCTTACGTTGACGGAAACGTCATGCAAAACCTATCGTCGGCACATGATACGCCCGATCGCCTTCGCTCTCGCCGTGCTGCTGACGCTCGCGCCCGCTGCCGCCGCGGAAACGCGAACGCTCCCGGGCGTCGAGAATGCGTATAAAAGCACCGCCTTCATCGCCGACCCGATGCCCGCGATCGACGCCGCGCTCGCCGCGGCAAGGCAATCGGGCAAAACCGTTCTCCTCATCATGGGCACCGGCGGCTGCCATGACAGCGCCTGGCTCGCCAACCTCATCGCCACCGACCGCTTCGCGCCCGTCCGCGACCGCTACGAGATCGTCTACGCCGACATCGGCATGCCGCATGTAAAGGGCTGGGGCCGCAATCCCGAAGTGGCGAAACGCTTCCGCTTCCGGATCAAGGGCACCCCGACCGTCGCAATCCTCGATGCGAACGGCACCGTCCTCAACCGCAAGGCCGCCCCCAAATGGCGCAACGCCGCCAGCCGCAGCGACGACGACATCTATAATGAACTGATGAATTAGGGAGAGAGACATGGCCGAGATGCAGCTTGCGGGGCGCGTCGCGCTCGTCACCGGCGCCTCGCGCGGGATCGGGCGCGGCATCGCGATCGGGCTGGCGCAGGCAGGCGCCGACGTCGCGGTCAACTATACGCGCGGCGAAGAAGCCGCCGCCGAAACCGTCGCCGCGATCGAGGCGCTGGGCCGCAAGGCGAAAGCCTATCAGGCGTCGGTCACCGACGAAGCGGCCTGCGCCGCGATGGTCGCTGCGATCGAGGCCGACTTCGGCCCCATGTCGATCCTCGTCAACAACGCCGGCATCGCCAGCCGCGGGCTGTCCGTGGCCGACACCAGCCCCGAGGAGGTTGACAAACTCTTCGCCGTCCACGCCGCCGGCCCGCACCGCCTGTCGCGCCTCGCGCTGCCGCAACTGCGCAATCACGCCCGTAGCGACATCATCGTCATCTCCAGCATCGCGACCTATGTAAACTCGCCCAACGGCGCCCCCTACACGATGGCGAAAGCCGCGGGCGAAGCCCTCGCGCTCACGCTGGCCAAGGAGGAATTGCGCAACGGCGTCCGCGTCAACATCGTCGCCCCCGCGCTCACCGTCAGCGACATGGGCGAAAAGCTGTCACGCGCGATCACCGGCGAGGCCGACATCCATCACCTCGACGCCAAAATGCCTTTCGGCCGCGTCGCCGTCCCCGCCGACGTCGCCGCCGCGGTTGTGTGGTTCGTCAGCGATGCAAACAGCTATTGCTCGGGGCAAAAGCTCAACATCGATGGCGCGGGGCAAGCGACGTTCCGGTAGAAATTTCCTCTCCCATTGGGGGAGAGGGTTACGAAGACTTGCGAACTTGTTCGCTAGTCGTAGCTGGGTGAGGGTCAGCCACCTCACGACCACAAGACACCCTCATCCAACTCCGCCTAGCCGCTTCGCGACAAGGCTTCATATCCTTCTCCCCCAAGGGGAGAAGGAAAGGTAAAGCCGCCCCATGCGCCCCGATTCGCCCTCGCCCGTCATCCCCTTCCTGATCGCGTGCGCGGGGATCGCGACCTTTTCGGCGATGGACGTGCTGATGAAGGGGCTGTCGATCGAGATCGGCGCCTATAACGCCGTGCTGTGGCGCACCGGCGCGGGAACGATCCTCAGCGGCGCCATCTATTTCGCCAGCGGCCCGGCGATGCCCCACGTCAAGACGCTGCGCATCCACGCCGTCCGCTCGCTCTTCGTCGCGGGGATGGCAGTCAGCTTTTTCTGGGCGCTCGCGCGGTTGCCGATGGCCGAAGCCATCGCGATCGCCTTCATCGCGCCGCTCGCGACCCTCTATATGGCGGCGATCTTCCTTGGCGAAAAGATCGGCCCGCGGTCGATCATCGCCTCGCTGCTCGGCATCGCCGGCGTGCTCGTGATCGTCGCGGGCAAGCTCGGCAGCGGCGACTATGCGCCCGACGCCTTGTGGGCGGTCGGCGCCGTCGTCGGATCGGCGCTCCTCTATGCCTATAACCTCATCCTCGCGCGGCGGCAGGCGAAGATGGCCGAACCGATGGAGATCGCCTTTTTCCAGAACGGCTTTGTCGCGCTGATCCTCGCGGCGGGCGCCCCGTGGTTCTTCGCGGTGCCGGGCGGCGATCAGGCATTGCCGATCGTCGGCGCGGCCTTCCTCGCTGTCACCTCGCTTCTGCTGCTGAGCTGGGCCTACGCCCGCGCCGAGGCGCAGATATTGGCGACGACCGAATATACCGGCTTTCTATGGGCGATGCTGTTCGGCTGGATGTTCTTCGACGAAGCCGTGACCTGGCCGACGATCGCCGGCGCGGCGCTGATCGTGATCGGCTGCCTGATCGTCGCGCGAAAGACGCCGCAGCTCGACCCGATCGAACCGGCGGCGGCTTGAGAAAATATATCACACAAAGGCACGAAGGCACAAAGAGATGCCCCCCTCCGTTGGTGCTGAGCTTGTCGAAGCACTGTTCTTCTTTTGACGCCGAAAGAAAGAACGGCCCTTCGACAAGCTCAGGGCGAACGGATTTTGAGACTTGTTTGTGCCTTTGTGCCTTTGTGTGAGTCAAAAAATCACACCGCCGCGCGCGAAAGCCGATCGTTGATCGCCGCACCCAACCCCTCCACCGGAATCACCGCCACCGCGATCTTCGCCTTCGCGCTCGCAGCACCGGCGTGCAGCGCATCGAACAGCCGCGCCGCCGCCTCGGTCAGATCAGCCGCCGCGCTCAGCCCATAGTCGCCCGCGACCGCGCCAAATCCGATCGCAAATTCGTCGTCCGCAAAATCGACAGCCCCCAGCCGCACCGGCTTTCCCGGCGCATAATGGCTCGCGAGCATCCCCGGCGCGACAATCTCCGATCCCTTCACCCCGGTCACTGCCTTGCCGCTCGCCGCAGCCAGCATGTCCGCCGTCACCGGCCCCGGCCGCAATATCTCGACCGCACCGTCCTTCACCCGCGCAATCGTCGATTCCACGCCCGCCGTCGTCGGCCCGTCGTCGATCACCAGCGCAATCCGTCCGTCGAGGCTCGCGAGCACATGGCTTGCCTTTGTCGGGCTCACCCGCCCGCTCGCATTGGCGCTCGGCGCCGCGAGCGGCGCGCCCGTCGCGGCGAGCAATGCCTGCATCGCGCGATGCGCCGGTACGCGCAGCGCAATCGTATCGAGCCCTGCCGTCGCGATGCTCGCGACCGGACAGTCATCGGCACGCGGCACCACCAAAGTCAGCGGCCCCGGCCAGAAGCGCGCCGCGAGCGCCCGCTCGACCGCGCCGAACACGCCCAGCGTCTCGGCCGCAGCAAGGTCCGGCACATGGACGATCAGCGGATTGAAATCGGGCCGCCCCTTCGCGGCATAGATACGCGCGACAGCCTGCGGATTGCGTGCATCGGCGGCGAGGCCATAGACCGTCTCGGTCGGCACCGCGACCGGCTCGCCCGCTGCGATCAACGCCGCGGCCTCGGCGATAGCTGTGCTATCGTACGAAAGTGCAATTGTGGACTTTGAGGCTTCGGCCATGCCGCGCTATAGCGCCCGCGCAACGAGATTCACCAGCAAAGTGCCCAATCCATGACCTATACGCCTCCGACGACCGAACAGCTTTTCGTTCTCAATCATATCGCGCGCATCGACGCGATGGCCGCGCACGACAAATTCGCCGCCGCGACGCCCGACATGGTCGAAGCGATCGTCGCCGGCATCGGCGAATTCGCCGCCGACGTCTACGCGCCGCTCAACCGCGTCGGCGACACGCAGAACCCCAAATGGCAGGACGGCAAGGTCACCATGCCCCCGGGCTTCAAGCAGGCGTACAAACAGTTCGTCGAGGCGGGCTGGGGCAGCATCGACGGCCCCGGCGAATATGGCGGGCAGGATCTGCCCTTCACGCTTGCGACCGTGGTGATCGAGGCGCTCGGCAGCGCGAACATGGGCTTTTCGCTGTGCAGCATCCTCACTCCCGGCGCGATCCACGCGCTGATGGCCTATGGCACCGAGGAACAGCGCGCGACCTGGCTCCCCAAGCTGATCACGGGCGAGTGGAACGGCACGATGAACCTGACCGAGCCCGCCGCGGGCAGCGACGTCGGCGCGCTCCGTTCGACCGCCGAAAAGGTCACCGAGGGCGACCACGCCGGCCTCTACAAGATCAAGGGGCAAAAGATCTTCATCACCTTCGGCGAGCATGACCTGACCGACAATATCGTCCACCTCGTCCTCGCGCGCACCCCCGGCGCGCCCGAGGGGACGCGCGGAATTTCGCTGTTCCTCGTGCCCAAATATCGCCTCGATGCAGAGGGCAAGCCCGCGCATTCGAACGGCGTCCATTGCGCGTCGATCGAGCATAAGCTCGGCATCCACGGCTCGCCGACCGCGGTGATGGTCTATGGCGAAGACGAAGACTGCCTCGGCGAGATCGTCGGCGACGAAATGGGCGGGATGCGCGCGATGTTCGTGATGATGAACAATGCGCGGCTGATGATCGGTTGCCAGGGCATCCAGATCGGCGAGCGCGCGACCCAGCAGGCGCAGCGTTTCGCCGCCGAGCGCGTCCAGTCGGCGCTCGCGGGCTCGCCCGACCGCACCCCCGTCACGATCGACCAGCATCCCGACGTCCGCCGCATGCTTTGGCGCATGCGCGCGCAGACCGAGGCTGCGCGCGCGCTGACCTATTATGCCGCAGCGCAGATCGATTTCGGCAAATTGGGCGACGAAGCCGCCGCGATGCGCGCCGAAATCCTGATCCCGCTGGTCAAGGCGCACGCCACCGACATCGGCTGCGAGGTCGCCAGCCTCGGCATTCAGGTGCATGGCGGCATGGGCTTCATCGAGGAAACCGGCGCCGCGCAGCATTATCGCGACGCGCGTATCGCGCCGATCTACGAAGGCACCAACGGCATCCAGGCGGCCGATCTTGTCGGCCGCAAGCTCGGCATGGCGGGCGGCGATCTCGTTCGCGGACTGATCGACGATATCGCGCACGGCGCCGCCGATTTCCCCGAGCTGCAGCAACTAGTCGACGCGTGCCGCGCGGTCACCGACTGGATGGTCGGCGCGAACACCGCCGACCGGCTCGCGGGCAGCTATCCCTATCTGACCATGCTCGCCACCGCGACGTGCGGCTGGCTGATGGCGATCCAGCACAAGGCGGCGCGCGCCGCGCTCGGCGAGGGCCAAGGCGACCGCGACTTCCTCGAAGCGAAGATCGTCTCGACGCGCTTCTACCTTCAGCAGATCGTCCCCGCGGCGACCGGCCTCGCCGCCTCGGCGCTCGCGGGCGACGCGGCGCTGGAGCCGCTCCCCGCCATCGCCTGAAACACCCGGAATCCTGCGCCTTGCGTCCGATTACGGGGCGCAGGATTCCATTCATAATTAACGTGATGATAACCATCTGGGACTAGACGCGACCGGCAATTGCTGGAGACGTGCGTGCCCATCCCGGTCAAAAGTCTGATCATCAGCTGGCGATCCATCGCGCTCTCGCTGCTGCTCAGCGTGGTGGTGGGCCTATTGGCGGTCGCCGAACCGATCGACCGTATCGCCGAAAGCGCTGTGGGCTGGAATGCCTGGCGGCCCGTATCGGGCGACACCGTCGTCCTCGCTCTGGACGACAAAACCATGAATGCGGTCGAAGACCGCGATTTCAACGTTTCGCATCACGCCCAGCTGATCAGCGCCGTCGACGCGACTCCGGCAAACCGACTCTTCATCGACTTTTCCTATAATCGCCGCCTCAAGGACCCCGATTTTCCCAAGCTTGCCGATGCTGTAAAGAATATGGGCAAACGGGTCGTACTGGCCGTGCCGGGCAACGACACCGAGGGCACGACGACGGTCGTCGATAATTGGCCCGATCCCGCTTTTGGCAGCGATGCGCAGCAAGCCTGCATCTGCTGGGAATATGACTTCTGGCAGGTTTGGAGGGTGCCCCTCGCCGTATCGGCGAACGGCCGTCTGCTCCCGAGTTTCTCCGCGCTGCTGGCCGATCGTCAGCCCGACCGGCCCGCGATCTTCGCGCTCGACCTGTCCTACGACACCAAAACGATCACACAATATAGCGCGATCGACCTGATGTCGGGCAAGCTCGACCCGGAATTGCTGCGCGGCAAGGACGTGATCTTTGCGCCCGCATCAGCCACGTCGCCCGACCAGCATTATCTGCCCGGACATGACAAGGTGTTTGGCGCCTATATCCATCTGATCGCCGCTGAGGCGCTCAAGCGGGGAAACCCGATCGATGTCGGCTGGATGCCGCCGCTTGCGGTCGCCTCGATCATATTGCTCGCCGCGCTCGCCTTTGGCTCGCGCTGGTATTTGCACATCGCGCTCGCCACGACCCTGCTGCTGATCATCGCAAAGGTCTTGCTGGGCCTCTCGCTTATTTCTGTCCAGATCGGCGCGGCCTGCTTTCTGGTCGTCGCGCTCAGCACCAATGTGTCGCGCACGCGGCGCCGCCATTCGGCGCAGCGCGAGAACCCGATCTCGGGACTGCCCAATTTCGAAGCGTTGCGGACGCAAGCGGCGTTCGGCAGCGCGACCGTCGTCGCCGCCAAGGTCGTCAATTTCGAGGATCTCGCCGCGTTCATTCCCGGCGACGGCATCGGCAAGCTCGTCGAACAGGTGACCCGCCGCCTGCAACTCGCGTCGCAGGGCACGACGCTGCATCACGATCTCGACGGCACCTTCGCCTGGCTCGTCCCTTATTATCAGCACAGCCAGATCGAAGGACAGCTCGCGGGCCTGGCCGCCCTGTTCAACGCGCCACTGACGATCGGCGAGCTCCGCGTCGACGTCGCGATCGCCTTCGGGGTCAATGACGAGTTCGAAGGATCGAACGCCCAGCGCCTCGCCGCGGCGCTCGTCGCAGCCGAGCGCGCGATCCGCACGCGATCGCTTTGGACCAAATATACGTCGCGCCAGAAAGAAGACGCCGGCTGGCAGCTCAGCTTCCACTCGCAGCTTGAGGATGCGCTGACCGGCGGCGACATCTGGGTCGCCTTTCAGCCGCAATATGAAATCGCGACGCGCAAACTGGTCGGCGTGGAGGCGCTCGCGCGCTGGACCCACCCGGTGCGCGGCCCGATCCCGCCCGACGAATTCATCGTCCAGGCCGAAAAGAGCCAGGACATCTATCGCCTGACGCTGTTCGTGATGGATCAGGCGATCCGCTCGGCGGCGCAGCTGCGCGAACGCGGGCTTCCGATCAACATGTCGGTCAATCTGTCGGCGACCCTGCTCGATCACAGCGACCTCGTCGGTACGATCCGCGTCATGCTCACCGCGCATCACCTGCCACCCGAAGTCCTGACGATCGAGATCACCGAAACCGCGCAGATCGAAAACAGCCGTCAGGCACGCCAGACGCTGGCCCAGCTTCGCCGCACCGGCATCCGCCTGTCGATCGACGATTATGGCACCGGCCAATCGAACCTCGAATATCTGACCGAGATAGAGGCTGACGAAATCAAGATCGACAAGCGATTCGTGATGACGATGCGCGATTCGCAGCGGAACCTCGAAGTCGTCAAATCGACGATCGATCTCGCGCATCGTCTTGGCGCCGTCGCGGTCGCCGAAGGCATCGAAGACGGCGAAACCATGGCGCTTCTCGCCAGCCTTGGCTGCGATGTCGGCCAGGGCTATCATCTTGGAAAACCTCAACTGTTTTCTGAACTCACCACGACCCTCACCGCATCTCCACAGCACCGCACCGCATAACTGCCAGATTGGCAGCAATGCTTATGGTTAAGACTCGATTTACCTTACTAATTAAGGTATACGCGCCGTTAACTGTTCCTCGTGGGCAGTGCGAACAGGAGATCTGACATGGGTTGGTTTTGGAGATTTCTGGGCGGCGGCGGCTCCGGCAACGGCGGCGGCGAAGCGTAAGCCAGAATAAAAAAAGGGCTCCGGATGTTTCCGGGGCCCTTTTTCTTTGCCCTCTTCCCGTCCGGGCGCGCGGGGCGCGATCCTCCCGCATCGCAGCATGCGCCGGCCCGATAGCGGCACGCCCGCCACATCCTCGCCACCTGGAAATTCCTGTTCGCGGAGGCCGCCGCGCCAATCCGCGCGCCAATCCGCGGAAAGGCTGGCGCGAAGCCGCGCACTCGTGCATCAGCCGCGACGAGACGAATCAAATTATCGACGAGTTGAGTCGTCGATCTGTCATTTACCGTCTTGCATCACAGCGCCGACGTGGCACTATAGGTGGTGGGTCAACCACGGGGGCACCCCAATAAATAGTATGCGGCTGTAAGTGGCGGATTTCCGTCGTCCATTGCATATGGACACGGGAAAACCCTCCTTGCGCCCAAAAAAATGCCCACGGGGACAGGTTTAGATGCTAGGATCGGGGCTTCGCCCTGAGTCGAACAAGACAGGAACAAAGCGCACCTTGTGCGCGTTGAGATCGGGGGCGAGTAAGATGGATTTTCGCGAGACAGAACGGGTGGAGACAAGCGACGTGGCGACGATGGAACTGACGAAGAATGAGACGCCCGTGGCAAGCGAATCGGCCAAGCTCAACGACAGCAGCGAGGCGAAGGTCCACGCGCGCCGATTCGAGATTGTGACCGACCGGAGCCGCGACGCGCTGCTCACCGACTTCGGCAAGGAAACGCTCGAGGATCGTTACCTGCTTCCCGGCGAATCCTATCAGGATCTCTTCGCCCGCGTCGCGTCGGCCTATGCCGACGATCAGGAGCATGCGCAGCGCCTGTACGACTATATTTCGAAACTGTGGTTCATGCCCGCCACCCCCGTGCTGTCGAACGGCGGCACCGGCCGCGGCCTGCCGATCAGCTGCTATCTGAACTCGGTCCCCGACAGCCTCGAAGGCATTGTCGAGACGTGGAACGAGAATGTCTGGCTCGCCAGCCGCGGCGGCGGCATCGGCACCTATTGGGGCAGCGTGCGCGGCATCGGCGAACCCGTCGGGCTCAACGGCAAGACCAGCGGCATCATCCCCTTCGTCCGCGTGATGGACTCGCTCACCCTCGCGATCTCGCAAGGCAGCCTCCGCCGCGGTTCGGCCGCCTGCTATCTCGACATCAGCCACCCGGAGATCGAGGAGTTCCTCGAAATCCGCAAGCCGTCGGGCGACTTCAACCGCAAGGCGCTCAACCTCCACCACGGCGTGCTGATCACCGACGAGTTCATGGAAGCGGTCCGCGACGGCACCGAGTTCAACCTGCGCAGCCCCAAGGACCAGAGCGTCCGCGGCAGCGTCGACGCGCGCTCGCTGTTCCAGAAGCTCGTCGAAACCCGCCTCGCGACGGGCGAGCCCTACATCATCTTCATCGACCAGGTGAACCGCATGATGCCCAAGCATCACCGCGACCTGGGGCTGAAGGTCACGACCTCGAACCTCTGCTCCGAAATCACCCTGCCCACCGGCCGCGACCATCTCGGCAACGATCGCACCGCGGTCTGCTGCCTCTCGTCGCTCAACCTCGAAACCTGGGACGAGTGGAACGGCGACAAGGGCTTCATCGAAGACGTCATGCGCATGCTCGACAATGTCCTGCAGGATTATATCGACCGCGCCCCGCCCGAAATGGCGCGCGCCAAATATAGCGCCAGCCGCGAACGCAGCGTCGGCCTCGGCGTCATGGGCTTCCACAGCTTCCTGCAGGCGCGCGGCCTGCCCTTCGAGGGCGCGATGGCGAAATCGTCGAACCTGCGCGTCTTCAAGCATATCCGCGCGCAGGTCGATCAGGCGTCGATGCTGCTCGCCAAGGAACGCGGCCCGTGCCCCGACGCCGCCGATCAGGGCGTGATGGAGCGCTTCAGCTGCAAGATGGCGATCGCGCCTACCGCGTCGATTTCGATCATCTGCGGCGGCACCAGCGCGTGCATCGAGCCGATCCCGGCCAACATCTACACGCACAAGACGCTGTCGGGCAGCTTCTCGATCCGCAACCCGCACCTCGAAGCGCTGCTCGGCGACAAGGCGAAGAACAGCGACAATATCTGGAACTCGATCCTCGAACGCGGCGGCAGCGGCCAGCACCCCGACTTCCTGACGC
>CAYRQX010000075.1:0-16012 GCA_964426485.1 uncultured Sphingopyxis sp.
TCAAGACCGGCCCGCGCATCATCACCGACGAGACCAAGGCCGAAATGAAGCGCGTTCTCGCCGACATCCAGTCGGGGCGTTTCGTGAAGGACTTCGTCCTCGACAACCAGGCTGGCCAGCCCGAACTGAAGGCGAGCCGCAAGGCCGCCGCCGCGCACCCGATCGAACAGACGGGCGCCAAGCTGCGCGCGATGATGCCGTGGATCGCCAAGAACCAGCTCGTCGATAAAGCCAAGAACTAATCTGACCATCCCCAACTTCGTCATCCCCGCGAAAGCGGGGACCCAGCGAGCCAATGATGCAGCTGGGTTCCCGCTTTCGCGGGAATGACGAAAGAGGAGAAAAAGTGCCGACCTCTCCCTTCGACACCCACCGCCGCGACCTCGACGCGCTAGCGGCCGAAAGCCGCCGCCGCGTCCTTTCCCCGCGCGCAGGACGCGATTTCGCCTCGAACGACTATCTCGGCCTCGCCGACAGCGACGCACTGCGTGCTGCGCTCGCCGCAGGCATCGAACGCGGGCTTCCCGCCGGCTCGGGCGGCTCGCGCCTGCTGCGCGGCAACCACCCCGAACATGAGGCGCTCGAAGCCCATGCCGCGCGCCATTTTGGCAGCGAAGCCGCGCTCTTCTTCTCCACCGGCTTCGCCGCGAACGCCGCTTTGTTTGCCGCGCTGCCGCAGCGCGGCGACCTCATCGTCCATGACGAACTCATCCACGCGAGCGTACATGATGGCATGAAGCTCGGCCGCGCCGGCAGCATCGCCGCCGCGCACAATGACGCGCAGGCGTTTGAGGACATCATCGCGCGCTGGCGCGCCGGCGGCGGCGGCGGCGGCGGAACGCCGTGGATCGCGGTCGAAAGCCTCTACAGCATGGACGGCGACCGCGCCCCGCTCGCCGACCTCGCTGCGGTCGCCGACCGCCACGACGCGGTCCTCGTCGTCGACGAAGCGCACGGCACCGGCGTGTTCGGCCCCGGCGGCGGCGGCCTCGCGCACGGCCTGCCGCGCCGCGACAATCTGATCACGCTCCACACCTGCGGCAAGGCGCTGGGGGCCGAAGGCGCGCTGCTCTGCGCTCCCGCGATCGCCATCGACTTCCTCGTCAACCGCGGCCGCCCCTTCATCTTCTCGACCGCCCCGTCGCCCTTGATGGCGTGGCTCGTCCGCCAAGCGATCGAGATCGTCGCCAACGAGCCCGAACGCCAGGCGCGCCTCCACAGCCTCGTCCGCCACGCCGCCGAGCGTCTCGTACCGCTCGGCGTCCCCGCCAGCGGCACCCAGATCCTGCCCATGATCATCGGCGACAACGACCGCACGATGCGCATCGCGGGCAGCATGCAGAGCGCGGGCTTCGACATTCGCGGCATTCGCCCGCCAACGGTGGCACCGGGAACCGCGCGCCTCCGCATCGCGATCACGCTCAATGTTGACGAAGCTAACATCGACAATATGGCCGAGGCGCTCGCCGAAGCGATGGCGGCGGCATGACGCGCTTCGTCGTCACCGGTACCGACACGGGCATCGGAAAAACCATCTTTTCTGCGGGCTTGGCGCAGGCGACCGGCGCATCCTACTGGAAACCGATCCAGTCGGGCCTCGAAGAGGAGACCGACAGCGCAGTTGTCGCGCGCCTTGCTGGTGTGCCCATCCACCCCGAAGCCCACCGCCTCGTCACCCCTGCCTCACCGCATATCGCCGCCGAGATTGACGGCGTTAACATGGACGTCGAAACGCTGACTCCACCTTCCGGCGACCTGATCGTCGAAGGCGCCGGCGGCGCACTCGTCCCCGTCACGCGCACCACCCTCTACGCCGACCTTTTCGCCAAATGGCAGATCCCGGTGATCGTCTGCGCACGCACCGCGCTCGGCACGATCAACCACAGCCTGCTCACGATCGAGGCTTTGCGTGCCCGCAATGTCCCGATCCACGGCCTCGCCTTCCTCGGCGATGCAGTGGAGGACAGCGAGGCGATCATCGCGACACTCGGCGGGGTGCGCCGACTGGGCCGGTTGCCGATCATCGATCCGCTGACACGCGAAGGCCTCGCGACCGCCTTCGCGGCCCATTTTGATCTCGCGGATTTCGCAGGCTGATGGTGCGCCCCATCATAAATAGGGACAGTCCCTATTTAATTTGGCGCTCCGAAGTCGGCTATGCACGCCGTCTCGAATTAAATAGGGACTGTCCCTATTTATGACCCCGCCCCCCCGCTCTTCCCCCGTCTGGCACCCCTTCACCCAACATGGCCTGGGCGACCCCATCCCGCTGATCAGCCGCGCAAAAGACGCCAAGCTCTACGCCGCCGACGGCCAAAACTGGATCGACGCCATCTCGAGCTGGTGGGTCACCACCCACGGCCACGCGCACCCGCGCATCATGGCCGCGATCGCCAGGCAATCCGAAACGCTCGACCAGCTCATCTTCGCCGGCTGGACGCACGAGCCCGCCGAAACGCTCGCCGCCGAACTGATCCGCATCACCCCGGATCCGCTCACGCGCGTCTTCTTCTCCGACTCGGGTTCGACCAGCGTCGAGGTCGCGCTCAAAATGGCGCTCGGCTACTGGTATAACATCGGCGAACCGCGCAGCCGCATCCTCGTTCTCGAGCATAGCTATCACGGCGACACGATCGGCACGATGTCGGTCGGCGAACGCGGCGTCTACAACCGCGCCTGGCAACCCTTGCTGTTCGACGTCGACACCCTAGCCTTTCCGCACGAAGGGCGCGAACAAGCCACCCTCGACGCGCTTGAAGCGGCCTGTGCAGCCAAACCCGCCGCCTTCATCGTCGAACCCCTCATCCTCGGCGCGGGCGGCATGCTGATCTACCCCGCGTGGGTGCTCGCCGAAATGCGCAGCATCTGCGCGCGCCACAACGTCCTCTTCATCGCCGACGAGGTGATGACCGGCTGGGGCCGCACCGGCACGCGCTTCGCCTGCGATCAGGCTGGGGTGATCCCCGACATCGTCTGCCTGTCGAAAGGCCTCACCGGCGGCGCGCTGCCGCTCGCGGTAACGCTCTGCATCGAGCCGATCTTCGCAGCGCATTTTTCGGCCGACCGCGCCAAGACCTTCTATCATTCGTCGAGCTACACCGCGAACCCGATCGCCTGCGCCGCCGCGAATGCCAATCTCGCCATCTGGCGCGACGAGCCCGTCCAGCAACGCATCGACACCCTCGCCGACGCCCAGGCCGCGCATCTGTCGCTGCTCAGTCACGACCCGCGCGTCGCCAACCCCCGCCGCCTCGGCACCATCGCCGCGCTCGACATCGTGGTCCCCGACAGCGGCTATCTCTCGACCCTCGCCCCGCGCCTGATCGCCTTCTATCGCGACCGCGGCGTGCTTCTCCGCCCGCTCGGCAATACGCTCTATGTCATGCCGCCCTATTGCATCGCTGCCGAGGAACTGGCGCAAGTGTGGGACACGATACAGGCGTCGCTGGACACCGTCTAAAGCGACAACACGCTTGCGTGCAATATCACTCGCCGCTTGCTCTCCCCGCCTCACCGCGCCACGGTGGCGCCATCAAACAGGGGAGACTTCATGCGTAAATCGGGATTGGTCGCAGCCGCGACGCTCGCGCTGCTTGGGACGGCGGCCCATGCGAAAACCACCATCGTCTATGCCGGACGCGTCATCACCGACGCCAGCCAGCCCGCGCGGGGGCCCTCGACGATCACCATCACCGACGACCGCATCACCGCGATCGCTGACGGCCGCACCGAAGCGCCCGCCGGCGCCGAAATCGTCGACCTTGGCGACAAGACGCTCCTTCCCGGCCTCATCGACCTCCACGTCCACCTGACCGGCGACCCCGGCGACGATTATCGCGCGGCGGCAGTCGACCCCACCGAATGGGGCGTCGTCGTCGGCGCCAAGAATGCGGGCATCACGCTGCGCGCCGGCTTCACCACCGTGCGCGAGGCGGGATCGGCGCAATATACCGCCTACTCGCTCCGCCGCGGCACGACGGCCGGCTTTATCGAGGGACCGCGCATCGTCGCCGCCGGCCCTTCGCTGTCGATCATCGGCGGGCACGGCGACGTGACGGGCTTTCGCGAGGATATTCATGCCGTGCTCGATGAAGGCTATACCTGCACCGGCGCGGTCGAATGCGCCGAAAAGGTCCGCAAAGCATCGCGCGCCGGCGCCGACGTCATCAAGATCACCGCGACCGGCGGCGTCTTGTCGCAGCAGGCGCGCGGCCTTGAAGGCCATTTCACCAGCCCCGAGTTGCAGAGCATCGCCGACACCGCGCACTCGCTGGGGTTGAAGGTTATGGCGCATGCTCATGGCGCGGGCGGCATCACCTCCTCGGCCGCGGCAGGTATCGACAGCATCGAACATGGCACGTTCGCCGACGATGCGACACTGAAGGTGATGAAGGCCAAGGGCACCTATCTCGTCCCGACGCTGATGGCGTTCGAGGGCATAAGAGAACGGCTCGGCAAGGGCATCTATACCCCCACGGTCGAGGCCAAGGTCCGTATGACGCTCGGCGACGTCGGCAAGGCGGTGACGCGCGCCAAGGCGCTGGGCGTGCCGATCGCCTTCGGCACCGACGCCGGCGTCTTCGAACATGGCCGCAACGGACAGGAGTTCGCGCTGCTCGTCAAATATGGGCTGACCCCGCGCGAAGCACTGGCCAGCGCGACCACAGTCGCTGCAAAGCTGCTGTCGATGGAAAGTGAAATCGGACGCATCGCGCCCGGTATGTCGGCCGATATGATCGCGGTCAGCGGCGATCCGCTGTCCGACGTCACGCTGCTCGAAAAGGTCGACTGGGTGATGGCGCGCGGCCGCATCGCCAACCGATAGACAAGCCGGTCACGCGGCGCGGCGGACCCGTCCCCGCGCCGCTGTGACCACCTTCGGGCCAATCAGCGCGTCGATCTCGACCGCTTCGGCAAATTTCACCCCGACGCGGTTTCCCGCCGACCAGCGCGCCTCGGCATCGAAGATCTGGTCGGCCCCGAATTCCAGCGTCAGCATCGTTCCGGGCGGAACATTCCATAGCCCTTCGATCAGCGCGCCGCGGGGCGATATGTTGCGGACGATCGCGTCATATTGATGGCCGCCGCTCGCAATCTGGATCGTCCGGAAGGTTGTGAGCCGCGGTTCGCGCGCGCTCTTATAGCCCTTCGCCTCGGCGCGCCCGCCGCCCTCGCGCAGCAGGGCCAGCACCTCGACAAGATCCATCGGACGCCCATAAATATAGCCCTGCACATGGCTGCACCCGAGCCCGCGGATCAGCGCAAGGTCATCATGCGTCTCGACGCCCTCGGCGGTTGTCTCCATATTGAGCGCGGTCGCCAGCCCGACGATCGACGAAATGATCGCGGCGTTCATGCTGCTGGGATCGGCGGCACCCAGAACAAAGCTCTGATCGATCTTGATCTTGTCGAACGGCGCCTTCTTCAGATAGCCCAGCGCCGAATAGCCGGTGCCGAAATCGTCGAGCGCCAGCCGCACGCCGGTGCGCTTCAATTTCTGGAACATCGCGAGATTCTCGGCGCTTTCGTCGAGGAAAACCCCCTCGGTGATCTCGAGCTCGAGCTGTTCGGGACGGATTCCGGCCGCCGACACCGCACTCATGATCGTTGCGGGCAGCTTTTCATTGGCGAACTGGCGCGGCGAGACATTGACCGCGACGCGGTATCCGGGGCCAAGATGCGCGATGGTCGCACAAGCGGTGCGGATGATCCACTCGCCGATCGGCACGATCAAATTCGCCTCTTCGGCGATCGGGATGAATTTCGACGGACTGATCAATCCCCCGGTCGCATGGTGCCAGCGGATCAGCGCCTCGAACCCGGTAATGCGCTCGCTCGCAACATCGACAATCGGTTGATAGACCAGCCGGAGTTCGTCCTTCGCCAGCGCATCGCGCAACGCATCCTCGATCGCTTTCCGCTCGCTCGCCTGATTATGCATCGCGTCGGCATAGAAACGATAGACGCCGCGCCCGGCATCCTTCGCCGCATAGAGCGCAAGATCGGCGTTGCGGACCAGCGCCGACGCCGAGACCCCCTGCGCGTCCGACACCGCAATGCCTAGCGACGATCCGATGCGAACCTGCTCGCCCTCGATCGCGAACGGCTTGGCCAGACTCAGGATGATCGCATTGGCGATGCCCGCGAGTTTTTCGGGCTGGCTTATCTGCGGCACGACGATCTGGAATTCGTCGCCGCCGAGCCGTCCGACCTGCCCCTTGTCGCCAACGATCTGCGTCAGCCGCCCCGCGACCTGTTGCAACAGCTGGTCGCCCACCGGATGCCCCAGCGTGTCGTTCACCGCCTTGAAACGGTCGAGGTCCATCAGCAGCAGCGCGCAGGGCTGCGGTTGCCCGCTAGGGCTCTTGAGCGCGCGTTCGAGCAGGTCGGTGATGTGGCGGCGGTTCGCCAGACCCGTCAGCGTGTCATAGCGCGCAAGCTGGTTGATCTCGCGCTCTGACCGCTTCTTGTCGGTCAGGTCGGTGCCGCTGCCTCGGAATCCCTGGAAATTGCCAAGTTCGTTGCTGATCGGCTGGCCCGAAATCGACCACCAGCGCTCCTCGCCCGGCACCGCCGCCTGCACCGTCAGTTCCTTGAAGGGGGTGCGCGACGACAGGCTGAAACCGAGCGTGCGTTCTTCACTCTCGTCATTGCCGATCCGCTTGCGGATGATGTCGGTAAAGGGATGCCCGAGCAACTCGGCGAGCGGCCGGTCGAGCCGCGCCGCGACGGTCGGCGAGATATAGACGAGCTGGCCATGCCGGTCGGTTTCCCAGAACCAGCCGCGCCCGGCGCGTTCGAAATCGCGCATCAGATTGAGCGCGCGCTGCTGGTCGCTGACGCTCATCCGCGCCGCGCGCGTCGCACGCCGCTGGTGCCGCACATCCTCGCGCATCATGACGATCAGCAGACCAAGGAAGACGAAGCCCGCGACCGCGAACGGCCAGGAAGCGACGCCGATCGCGCCGCCGAGCGCGGTTGCTCCCGCAAACGCAAAAAAGGCGGGACGCACCACCGCGACCGCCGAGGCCCCGACGAGCAGCGAGCCGATGTGGATCGCGGCAAAGGCATCGAAATGGCGGCTGCCATCGGGGATGGCGATCGCGTCGAACATCGCGGCGGCGTTGAGCAATGTGCCGAGCGCGATCAGCGCCATGCACAGCATCGCCATCAACCGCACCTGGCTGTGCGCGATCGGACGCGGTTTGCGCATCGCCTGCCCGATCACCGTCAGCGCGACGTCGCACGGCAGGCCGGCCGCCATGACCAGCCAGTGCGAAGGATGATCGAGAAAGCCGGTCAGACCCGGCAGGAAGGCAAAGCTCAAAAACGCAAGAACGCGGCCGATCAGCACATAATGCCACAGCTTCGCCACGCGCATCAGGTGCGTGACGAATTCCGGTGAATCGAACGGCGATTCGCCCGCTGGCAAATCGCTGCCTGTCGGCCGGATGATGTTACGCCTTACCCCCAATTTCCCAAACGTCCTCGCTGTTCTCGTGCGGAAAATCAGTGGCCGGAAGGGGTTTCCAAATCCTTACCAAATGGCATCCGATCAGCCCGTTATTGTGCCAAAACGGAAGGGGTTTGGTTTCGGTTCGCAACCCGTTATAGTCGCATGATGCCCGCTGTCCGCCTGTTCCCGCCCGACCGATTTTTCGACCGCGCCGAATGGTCGGCGCTTACCCGCGCGTCGTCGTGGCGCGGCATCTGGCTGGTCTCCCACGCATGGATCGTCAGCATTACGCTCGTCGGCCTTGCCGCCTGGTCGCAGAACCCCGCTGCGTGGTTGCTGGCCGTCATCTTCGTCGGCGGACGCCAGCTCGGGCTCGCGATCCTGATGCATGACGCGGCGCATGGCGCGCTGCATCCGAACCGCAAAATCAACAACTTCCTCGGCCAATGGCTGACCGGCGCGGCGGTCGGATCGGACCTGATCGCCTATCGCACCTATCATCTCCAGCATCATAAATTCACCCAGCAGCCCGAAGACCCCGACCTGTCGCTGTCAAAGCCCTTCCCGACCACGCGCGCCAGCCTGTGGCGCAAGGTGCTGCGCGACATGACCGGGCAGACCTTCTTCAAACAGCGCATGGCGCAATTCGGCTTCGCTATTACCGGCCTCAAGGCGATGCTCCGCGGCGAACAGGAACAGAAAGGCGGCGCGAGCACCAAGGCGGGAACGCCGTTCAACAAGCAGTCCGATGACGGCATGACGTCACCGACGATCGATGTCACGGGCGCAATGGCGGTCGCGCGCGCGGTGGGACGTTTCATTGTCGTGCAGATGCTGCTGCTGGCCCTGTCGCTCGCGCTCTATGGCTGGACACCTTACCTGCTCTGGCTCGCCGGGCTGGCAACGACCTTTCAGCTCTATCTTCGCATCCGCAACATCGCCGAACATGCATGCACGACGACGGGCAGCGACGATCCCTTCACCCATGCGCGCACGACCCACGCCGGCTGGCTCGCCCGCGCGACGGTCGCTCCATATTGGGTGAATTATCACGCCGAACATCACCTGTTCATGGGCGTGCCCTGCTACCGCCTGCCCCAAGTTCACGCCGCGCTTGGCCGCGCGGGCAAGCATGATTCGATGACGATTGCGCCCAATTATGCCGCGGTGCTGCGGCAGGTCACAGCCGCGGGCTGATCAGCCCTCCTGAACGAAACGCGACCCGGCGCGATCCTTGACCGTCTTTTCGGGGTCGAAGATCATCCCGTTCATCGCGACATAGACACCCGGCGGCAGCGTCTGCGCCGCCGCCAGCGCAAAGCCGACGTTGAATTCGGCATCGCTCGCGCGCACCGACGCCGGCTGCATCGCCCCCGTCATCACGATCGTCTTGCCCGCGATCCCCGCGAGCACGCGGCCGGTAACGACCATCGTGTCGGTGCCGTGGGTGACGAGGATGCGCGACGCATCGCTCGCGGCGACGGCGGCGCGGATCGCCTCGCGGTCGGCATCGCCCAATTCCAGGCTGTCCTTGCGCATCAGCTGCGTCACGCGGTGCGGGACATGGACATTATTCTCGCGCAGCATGTCGGGAATCGCCGCAGGGCCGATCTGGAATTCGCTGAGGGCATCGAAATAGACTTTGTCGATCGTCCCGCCGGTGGTGAAAATGTCGATCATGTCGGTCACGCGCACTCATCCTGCACAGGCAGCGCGGGGGTGCCATCGGGCGCCGCGAACGGCCGCTTGAAAGTGAAGGCCTCGGCGGTCGGCCCGTTCGCCTCGATCATCGCGATCCGCGCCATGCCCTCGGCAACCGTCGGGCGATGCCCCGCCGGAACCCACCACAGCGCCTGATAGACCGCCATATGCTCGAACCACTCCTTGCGCCGCTTCATCACCGTCAGATGGTCGGGGGTGCGATAGACATAGGCCGCGAGCGCATCGATATCGCGCCACACCGACATGTTGGCGATGAGGTGCGGGTCATCGGTCACCGGCACGTCGGTCGCATTATTGCCGTCGCCGGTGAGCCGCCAGATAAAGCCGTCGGCCGCCTCGGCAACCGCGTTCACATGGTCTAGCGCGTCCATGAAATCACGGTTCGCGGCATGCTCGGGCGGCAGGCGGAAGCGCCCGATGTTGATCTGCGCCAGCTCGTAACCCGCCATATCGTAATCCCTCAGGCAAGCGCCTCGGCGATCAGCCGCCGGGTGTTGTCGACGCCGAACAGCGCGATGAAGCTGCCCATGCGCGGCCCGGCGCTCGACCCCAGCAGCGTCTCGTACAGCGCCTTGAACCAGTCGCGCAGGCTTTCAAAGCCATAGGCCTCGTTCTTGCCGATCTCGTAGACGATATTCTGGATGTCATCGGCGCCGGCATCGGCGGGCAGTGCCGCAAGCCTGTCGTCGAGTTCCTTCAGCGCGGCACCCTCGCCGCCCTGCGGCTTGCGACGATTCAGCGTCGGCGCGACATAGTCGCGGTTATACGCCATCGCATTGTCGATCAGCCGGTCGAGCTCGGGATAGGTCGCCGCGTCGGCGCCCTCGACATATTGGCCGAGGTAGCGCCAGATCTGCTCCTTCGACGCATCGGCGCCCATCACGCCAACGAGGTTCAGCAGCAGGCCGAAGGTCACCGGCAGCTCGGCCGCCGGAATGGCTTCACCGCGCGCGACATGGACATGATGCACCGGGTTGCCGAGCTTCTTGTCGCCGTCCTGCGCCGGATAATTTCCGCGCATCTGGAGATATTCGTCGACCGCCTTGGGCACGACGCCGATGTGAAGCTGCTTCGCCGCCTTCGGCTCGCGATAGATATAGAAAGCCAGGCTTTCCTCGCTGCCATAGGACAGCCATTGCTCGAGGCTGAGGCCATTGCCTTTCGACTTCGAAATCTTCTCGCCCTTTTCGTCGAGGAACATTTCGTAAATCAGCCCCTCGGGCTTGCGCCCGCCAAGCGCCTTGGCGATCTTGCCCGACTGGACGCCGCTGTCGGTCAGATCCTTGCCGTACATTTCGTAATCGACGCCAAGCGCGACCCAGCGCATCGCCCAATCAACCTTCCACTGCAACTTCGCGCCGCCGCCGAGGATCGAGTGGGTGATCGTCTCCCCCTCATCCTCGAACGAAACGAGGCCGGCATCGGCGTCAACGACGGTCACCGGCACCTGCAGCACGATGCCCGACTTGGGGCTCACGGGCAGGATCGGCGAATAGGTCGCGGCGCGTTCGGCGCGCAGCGTCGGCAGCATGATGTCGAGGATGTCCTGATTGTGGCGGAGGACATTTCGCAGCGCGTCGTCGAACGCGCCGGACTTATACTGCTCGGTCGAGCTGACGAACTCATATTCGAAGCCGAAACGATCGAGAAACTCGCGCAGCATCGCATTGTTATGATGCGCGAAACTTTCATATTTGCCGAACGGATCGGGAATGACGGTCAGCGGCTTGCCCAGATATTCGCGCAGCATGTCGCCGTTCGGCACATTGTCGGGAACCTTGCGAAGCCCGTCCATGTCGTCGCTGAACGCGACCAGGCGCGTCGGCGCGCCGCCGGTCAGCGCCTCATAGGCGCGGCGGACCATCGTCGTGCGCAGCACTTCGTTAAAGGTGCCGATATGCGGCAGACCCGACGGGCCATAACCCGTCTCGAACAAGACCGCCTCGCCGCCGGGCTTTCCATCGGGATAGCGTTTGACCAGCTTGCGCGCTTCCTCGAACGGCCAGGCCTTGGACGTTTGCGCGGGTTCGCGCAGCGAAGGATGAAGGTGCAAGTCAGTCATCCCGCGCCCATAGCGGCAAGCGGGGCCAAATCGAAAGGCAAAATTGTCCCGGCGCGGCGCAACATCGTTACCGGAAAATTTACCATGAAGGCATAATGTCCCGGTCATGGACAATTTTCGCGCCCCCACCGCCCGCAGCCACAAACGCACCTCCGTTGCGATCGACGTCACCGTCAATGGCGTGCTCAACTTCGTCGACGGCCGGATCACCGACCTCTCCGAAGGCGGCGCGCGGATCGACGGGGCGAGCATGCCCGCGCGGTCGCGCTGCGAAATCCACTATGGCGGCCAGGTGACTTACGCGGTTGTCATGTGGTCCGAATATGACCGGATGGGCGTGCGCTTTCCTTATGAACTGGCGCATGGCGCGCTGTACAACGCGCTGAAGATCGCGCGCGAAGCGTCGATGATAGAACCCGCTCAGATATTCCACAGCAACCGCCCGACCATCTTCGGGCGCCGCGGACTTTCCTGATCGGTCCATCGCGGCCGCCTTGCCGCGTTCGCCTTTTGTCCCTAGCTAGGGAGCAATGGCTCCCGACCCGCTCACCCTGCCCGCGATCCATGCGAGTCACATCGGCATCTGGATCGCCGACACGCACGGCCGCGTGCAGCGCGTCGGGCGCGGCGAGGCGATCGCGGCGGTCGCGGCCACCCCGCATCTTTTGCTCAATGCCACGCTTACCGGCGACCGGCTCGGCTATCCCGAACTGTCGGGGCTCGACCTGCTCGAACTCTTCGCTTTCCTCCACCCCGCGCGCTTTGCGGTGCCGACCCCGGCCGGGATCGCCGCCGCGATCGGCCTGACGCCGCCAAAGGGCGAAGAGGAAATCGCTACCTTCCTGCCCAAGGCCGCGGCGGCAATGCTCGCCAGCATCGACGATCCCGCCTGGCCTGAGCGCGAGGGGGCGTGGCACGGCGTTCAGGCGCTTGTCCGCCAGCGCTGGTCGTGGTCGCCGCTGATCCAGCCACGTTTGTCGGCCCCCGACGCCAATGAACGCTGGTTGTTCGCGCGCCTGCCCGAATGGGAGGAACAGCCGCCGCGGGGCGCGCCGCGACAGATAACGATCAACGCGGATGATGTGTCGGCGCGGCTCGACCGGCTGACCGGCGACGGCGCCGAGCGGCGGCCGGGGCAACAGGATTATGCGCGCGCAACCACCGCGATCTTTGCCCCCCGCGAGCGCAAGGACGCGCCGCAAATGCTGGTGGCCGAGGCCGGAACGGGCATCGGCAAGACTTTGGGCTATCTCGCCCCCGCCAAGCAGTGGATCGACCAGTCGGCGGGCGCGATCTGCATCTCGACCTATACCAAGGCGCTGCAACGCCAATTGTCGCGCGAGACCGAGAAGCTCTATCCCGACGCCGCAACGCACCGCGAAAAGGTCGTGGTGCGCAAAGGGCGCGAAAATTACCTCTGCCTGCTCAACCTCGAAGACGCATTGCAGGGCGGCTTTTCGGGCCGCGCCGCGATCCTCGCGCAGCTTGTCGCGCGCTGGGCCGCCTATACGCGCGATGGCGACATGGTTGGCGGCGACCTGCCCGGCTGGCTTCCCGCCCTGTTCCGCCGCAACGGCACCACGGCGCTGACCGACCGCCGCGGCGAGTGCATCTATGCCGGCTGCCCGCATTACCGCAAATGCTTCATCGAACGATCGGCGCGCGCCGCGACGCAAGCCGACATCGTTATCGCCAACCATGCGCTGACGATGGTGGCGCGCCCGCGACACGGCTGAGCTTCGACGAGGGCCATCATCTGTGGGACGCCGCCGATTCGATGTTCGCCGCCGCGCTGACCGGACAGGAAGCGGTCGAAATTCGCCGCTGGGTACTGGGGCCCGAGGGCAAATCGCGCGGCCGGCGGCGCGGGCTCGCCGCGCGCCTCGCCGATGTCGCCAGCTATGACGAGGCGGGCGACCGGGCGATCCAGGCCGCGATCGCCGCCGCCGCCGAATTGCCCGGCGACGGCTGGCTTGGCCGCTTGTCCGAAAATGACCCGTGGGGCGCGATCGAACGGCTGCTCGTCGCGGTGCGCGGGCAGGTCTATGCGCGCGCGGTCGACACGCGCACCGCCGACGCGGGCTACGGCCTGGAAACCGAACTCGCCGACCCCGATTCCGCGCTCGTCGCTGCCGCAGCCGCCGCCAGCGACGCGGTCGAAGCCTTGCTGCGCCCGCTGATGGCGCTCGGCAAGCGGCTCGACGCGCTGGTCGATGATCCGCCCGACTGGCTCGATGGACAGGCGCGGGCGCGCGTCGACGGGGCGCGGCACAGCCTCGGCACGCGGATCGACACATTGGGGGGCTGGCTGTCGCTGCTCGGGCGCGTCGGCGGCCCCGCCGACCCCGATTTCGTCGACTGGCTCGCGGTCGACCGCTACGACGGGCGCGAATTCGACACCGGGCTGCATCGCCACTGGCTCGACCCGGCAAAACCGATTGCCGAGGTCGTCTACCGCCCCGCGCAAGGCGTGCTCGTCACTTCGGCGACGCTACGCAATGGCGGCCATGGCAGCGGCGGCTGGGCCGATGCCGACATCCGCACCGGCGCCCGCCACATGGACGGCGGGGTCCAGCATTTCGCCGTGCCCAGCCCGTTCGACTACGCCCGCCAGTCGGAGGTGCTGATCGTCACCGACATCGCGCGCGGCGACCTGCCTGCGCTCGCCGGCGCATACAGCCGGCTGATCGAGGCATCGGGCGGCGGCGCGCTTGGGCTGTTCAGCGCGATCCGGCGACTGCGCGTCGTGCATGCGCGCATCGCCGACCGCCTCGCACGCGCCGGGCTGCCGCTCTACGCACAGCATGTCGACCCGCTCGACACCGGCACGCTCGTCGACATTTTCCGCGCCGACCCCCACGCTTCGCTGCTCGGCACCGATGCCCTGCGCGACGGGGTCGACGTCCCCGGCGAATCGCTGCGACTCGTCGTCATGGAGGGCGTGCCCTGGCCGCGCCCCACGATCCTCCACGCGGCACGCCGCGCGGCGCAGGGCGGCAGCGCCTATGACGATATGGTCATTCGCGGCCGCATCGGGCAGGCGTTCGGCCGTCTGATCCGCCGCGCCGACGATTTCGGCCAGTTCGTGATGCTCTCGCCCAGCTTTCCCTCGCGCCTGCTCAGCGCCTTTCCCGAAGGCACGCCGATCCGCCGCCTGCCCCTCGACGAAGCGGTCAATCATGTGGCCGCGGCGAATGTCGAAAGGCGAAAAAGCGCCTATCCAGCCTTTTCACCGTCATAAGATTGCGGCACAAGGCCTGCGGATTTGAGGGATAGCGCAGCCGCGCGGGGAGAGATTTTGAAGAGTTTGACCATCCTGCGCCACGCCAAATCGGGTTGGGACGTCCAGGTCGAGCGCGATTTCGACCGACCGATCAACAAACGCGGCGCGCGCGGCGCCGAACTGATCGGACAATGGCTGAAGCGGCAGAAACTGCCCGTCGACCGCATCATCGCCTCGCCAGCGGTGCGCGTCACCGAGACGCTCGACATCTTCCAGCCCGCCGCCGACTTGGGCGCACTCGAACCGCATTGGGACCGGCGCATCTACCTCGCATCCGCCGCGACGCTGATCGACGTCATCCGCGACACCGGCAAGAATGCCGAGCATCTGCTGATTTCCGGGCATAATCCGGGGCTCGAGGATCTGATCCTGATGCTCGTTCCCGAATCGGCGGACGATGAACTCCGCGCGAAAGTCGAGGAAAAGCTGCCGACCTCGGCGCTGGCGCGGCTCGAACTCGACATCGGCGACTGGCACGATCTCGACACGAACAGCGCGCGTTTCACGGGCTTCATCCGCCCGCGCGACCTCGACCCGGCGCTCGCGCCCGCGATGGACAACGACTGAAACCTTAAGCCCTGCCTTAGCCGAGCGCGGCGGCGAGCCGCTGGCGGAGCGCGACCAGCGCCTCGACCGGAACCCCCGCAGTCGGCGGCGGCGCGGCGCTGTCGAGCGTCTCGCGGGTCAACGGCGCGCGCGCGGTCGGCGCGGCTCCCGGCTCGGACAGCGCCTTGCGCGCGCCCTCGACGGTGAATCCCTGGACATGCAGCAGATGATGAATGCGCTCGGCCAGCGCGACGTCCTCGGCGCGGTAATAGCGGCGACGCCCCGACCGCTGGAGCGGCTTCAGCTGCGGGAAACGCGTTTCCCAATAGCGCAGCACATGCGTCGGAACGCCGATCCGTACCGCGAGTTCGCCGATGGCGAGCATGGCGCCCGACGCCTTGCCGCCATCGTCGGTCATGTCAAAACCCGACATGGGTGAGCTGCGTCCTATTTGCCGGCAACGCGGGCTCGCATCGTCTGACTGGCGCGAAAGGTCATGACGCGCCGCGGCAGGATCGGCACTTCGATGCCCGTCTTGGGATTGCGGCCGATCCGCTGCGCCTTGTCGCGCAGGACGAAGGTGCCAAAGCCCGAGATTTTCACATTCTGACCGACCGCGAGCGCGTCGGACATATGATCGAGAATCGATTCGACGATTGCGGCCGATTCATTGCGCGACAGACCGACCTGCTGGTTGATCCGTGTCGCAATGTCGGCGCGCGTGAGCGTCCCTGCTGCCATGATGATCCCTTCCCCCACTGAAGCGAAATATAGTCGATTAAGTCCCTGACAGCCCCCACCGTCACGAGTCCCATTACCATATGTAACAAATACGAATTAATCCGCCAAACTGAAACGGATGGAGCGAGAAGTTGACGAGCCGCGTGCCACCGCCACGGCCCACGCCGACTGGCCCCTACTCGCGCAGGACGGCAGCGCCCCA
>CAYRQX010000076.1:0-343 GCA_964426485.1 uncultured Sphingopyxis sp.
GCCACCTGACCCGGTCAGGATGATCGCCGCAACGTCAGGGTCCGCCGCGAGCGCGAGACACATAAGGTCTTCAGTCCCAATTTTGATACAGCTTGATCGGTCTTGGTCGCGCGAGATTTGGCCGAATTAGGCCAAGCTCATGGACAAAGTATGCGAGCGGCCTGCTGAGTAATGAGCGCTTCGTCAGGAAAGACTTATCTGATCGTCACCAAGTGGCAGGAGGATAGGCGCTTCCTAGCCTTGACTGGAGACGAAATCTAGAGTTATACTCCATTCATCAACGTTGATATTGACCCTGGGTGTGACCATGGCCTTGTATGATCGAATTGGGCGAAGCTACGAC
>CAYRQX010000076.1:353-1575 GCA_964426485.1 uncultured Sphingopyxis sp.
CGCCCCGCGGACGGCGGACGGGCGCCTCGTAGAGCGCTTGCTGGCCTTGCTGGACCTTCAGACTTACGCCCGGATTTGCGACATTGGGGCCGGGTCAGCCAACTATTCCAATGCCATTGCGGAAAAGGGTTACGACGTATCGGCGGTGGAGCCCTCCCCTATCATGCGCGAACAGGCTCGTCCTCATCGCCGTGTCACGATGAGCGCAGGTGTTGCCGAGCACCTGCCACTCGATAGCGGCGAAGTGGACGGTGTCATCTCTACGCTCGCCTCGCATCACTTCAGTGATCTAGCGCGAGCGTTTCACGAAATCGCGCGCGTCTGTCCAAGCGGGCCAGTTGTCGTTTTCCCGCGGGGTCCGCGCCGGCGTCCCATCACTTGGATCGAAACCTATTTTCCCCAATTACGCGAGATCGACCTGAGAGCATTCCAACCCGCTGAAGCACTTGTGGAACTTGGCGGTGCAGCGCTGGGTCGCACGGGCGCGATTGCCCCCTTCCATCTTCCGCCAGATCTCACCGACAATTTCCTGTTCGCGCCATGGAACAGACCCGAGGTGTTCTTCGATGGCACGTTCCGAGCTAACACGTCAGGGTTCGCGAGATCGGACCCGGCGCGCATCGCCGAGGGGTTGGCTCGGCTTAAGAAAGATCTGCAGGCGGGAGTGTGGGATGCTCAGTATGGGCAGCTCCGGACAGCGAGCAGCTTTGACGCAGGCTTTTGCTTTGTTCATTTCTAAGCGACAATTCGATGAGGCATTCGCCACGGAGATGCCGCAGAATCCGTGAGAGGTCAGCGTTGGGGCTGGCTACTACGCAACGAAGCCAATCTTCCCCTGCGATGAATGTCGTTGAAGCGAGGTTCGGCGGCAGACGAAGAGAAAGTCTGTCGATGTCCTCTTCCAAGGGCCCGACGATGACCCCCTTGTATTCGCCCAAAAAAGAATGAAGTCTCGATCTTCCTCCGGTGCGTCAGAAATTCCTTGCGCCAGCGGCGAAGCCAGGTCGTCCCCACGGGAGCAAAAGACCAACTAGCGGGATTGCGGTTGCGTCGTTTAACCCGAACACGCCTAGATTTGGATCGGCAAGATAATCACCGTCGAAATGAAGCGCCGCCGCGGTGTGCGCGGTATCACGAAATCAAACGAGTGCCGGTGCTTTTGCCTGAAAGAGACACTTGCGCTCAGAGATGACGGTCGAGGCAGCGGGGCTATCCTTGGAGG
>CAYRQX010000076.1:1585-15250 GCA_964426485.1 uncultured Sphingopyxis sp.
ATCCAGCTAAAGCGGCTTCGACATGCGTCAGGTATTGGAGGGGCTTGTAAATTACCTGCCTGTCACGCTCATCAGCTAGCGTGCTTTGTCCCAATCCGTCACGAAGGCTGCCGGAGAGCAATATTATGAACACTGTATCGACTGTACAACCAACGACAAATTCGCCCACATTCGGAGAAGTTGTTGCAAACCACGCGCGAGAGCGGCCGCATTCTGTCGCGATGCGTTTCGGTAACCGTATGACGAGTTTCGCGGAGCTCGACCGACTTTCCACCCGCATCGCCAACGCGCTGTTACGGCGTCTCGAACCCGGCGACCGGGTGGCCTATCTTGGAAAGAACAGCGATGTCGCCGTAGCATTGACAATCGGTGTTGCGAAAGCAGGGATGGTGCTGGTTCCTATTATCTGGCGGCTCGCAACGGACGAAATCGCTTATATCGTCGCCGACAGCGGGGCTAAGCTTCTGTTCGTAGACGAAGCCATGGCGCCGCATGCGCTCGCGCTTCCCACGTTGCCGGTCGGAATTGTTCAAGCAGACGGACCGATAGCAAACCGCGAATGGCTGGGCTTTCAGGAGTGGCTCTCAAACGCCAACGATGATCTCCCCGCTTTCGCAGTCGTTCCAGACGATATCTTGTTGCAAATCTACACCTCGGGGACAACCGGCCGGCCGAAAGGCGCTATGCTTAGTCACGCCAACGCCACCCGCTATCGACAATATATAGACGAATCCGACTTGGACTGGCTCAAAGGCGCGCCAGGCGACCGCGCGCTTCTCGCTATGCCGTTTGGTCACATTGCGGGTGTGGGCCAAGCTTTGCTGATCCTCCTGTCCGCCGAAGAGATGATTATTCATTCGGAATTCGATCCGGGAGCGGTGCTTGATGCGATCGAAACCCATGGGCTGAAACGTCTCTTTCTGGTACCGGCCGCATTGCAAATGCTGCTTTCGCATCCCAAGGCAGCGACGACCGATTTCTCGAGCTTGACCTATTTCTCCTACGGAGCGAGTCCCATTCCCGTTCCTCTTCTCGAGGCCGGCATGGCCCGGCTCGGCTGCGGCTTCTTTCAAGTCTATGGCATGACGGAAACCTGGGGGGGAGTCGTCGCCTTGCCGCCCGAAGATCATGACCCAGCACGGCGCCTTCTACTCGCGGCCGCCGGCAAGCCGATGCCGGGCGTCAAGATTCGTATCCGCGACGGTGATGGGAACATCCTAGAGGCGGGAGAAACCGGCGAGGTCGAAATTCGCTCCCCCTCGAACATGAAAGGCTATTGGCGTCAGGAGGAAGCGACCCGTTCGACCCTGTCCGAAGACGGCTGGCTCCGTACCGGCGACGCAGGGAAAATCGATGAAGACGGCTACCTCTATATCCAGGATCGTATCAAGGACATGATCATAACGGGCGCAGAGAATGTCTATCCCGCCGAGGTGGAAAGCGCGATCTTCGGACATCCCGACGTCGCGGACGTTGCCGTGATCGGCGTTCCCGATGCGAAGTGGGGCGAGGCGGTAAAAGCGATCATCGTTCCTGCACCGGGTACGCAGCCCAACCCTGCGGACATTATCTCGTTCGCCCGCGGGAAGATTGCCGGCTATAAATGTCCAAAGTCGATTGACTTCGTCGATGCGCTTCCGCGCAATCCCTCAGGCAAAATTCTGCGGCGCGAATTGCGTGAGCCGTTCTGGGCCGGCTTCGAGCGCAAGGTAAACTGATGACGCTCGATTTGCCCCTTACGCCCGACCAGATGCTGCTGCGCGACAGCATTCAGCGTTTGGTAGCCAAAAGTCCTTATCCGGGGTGGCGGGATCTATCCGACACGCTTTGGCTTGGCGGCGTTACCGTAAATGAAGCCTCGGGTGGATTTGGCGGAGGAATGACCGACATAGCAGTCGTTGCAGCGGAATTAGGGCCAGCACTCGCGGGCGCGGACTGGATTTCGCACGCAATGGCCAGCTGGCTGCTCGGCATGGTCGCCCCGAGTCATCCCGCCTTGCCGGGGCTGGCAAGAGGCCAACGGCGAGCCGCGATCATTTGTCCGGCATCGGCGGCTGCGATGCCGATCATCCGAGACGGAACCGTTTGCGGAACGGCAGAACTCGTCGCCGGAGCAGCCGAAGCCGACCTGTTCCTACTCGCGGAAGATGGCGTGATCCTAGCCGTCGATGCAGACAGCAAGGCGGTCGAGCAACGTCATCGCATCATGCTTGATGGCAGTGTGACAGCCGATCTGAGTTTTACGACGAAAGGGGCTGATTTCGAACTGCTCGGGCAGGACGAAGAGTCCGCGCTTCTTGTGGAACGTGCCAATGACATGGTGCTTTCCGCACGTTGCGCCGAGGCTGTTGGCCTTATGCGACGGATGATGGCGGACAGCATCACCTATCTGGGCCAGCGCCGTCAGTTCGGGCGGCAGATCGCTTCATTCCAGGCCTTGCGGCATCGCGCTGCCGACATGCAGCTTGCCTTGATGAAAGCGGGAGCACTTACCGAAGCGGCTATCCGGGAATTCGAAAGCGATAAGGACACGAACCGTGGAGCGCTCGTCAGCGCGGCTTGCATTGAGGTCAGCGATGCGGCGCGGATCGTCGGAGAAGGCGCAGTACAGTTTCATGGCGCGATGGGTCTGACCGAGGAATTGGATCTCGGACGCTTTTTCAAGCGCGTCCTTGCGATCGCAGCGGCTTTGGGACCCAAGGCCGGCCACCTTGCTCGCTATGCCGAATTTGCCCGATAATTAGCCCAGCAAATCACGGGCGACCAGATCACGCTGGATTTCGTTCGACCCAGCGTAGATGCTCGCCGCACGCGCATTAAGATAGCGCGGTACCGTAACCGCCAGGTCAGCAGGAGTCTGTCCGTCAACGTCGACCCATGCGATGTAGCCATCGATTTCGCAGGCGAGAATATCGATGCGCTGCGCAGCTTCGGTCCCGAGAATCTTCAATGCCGAAGCATAGATTGTCGTGCTGCCTCCTTCGCCCCGCATCGCCTTGAGTTCGAGCGCCTGCAGCGCTGTCAGCGTCACGGCCTCGCGGTCGACGCGCGCACGCAGAACCGGATCGACTGCATTACGCATGCGCAACCGTTCCAGCCGATCAATCAGACCCGGCGCATATTTCCCCCCGCGTTCGAAAGTCAGCAGATGCTTCGCGACCGACCAGCCGTCATTCTCCGCGCCTAACCGGTTCGCCTGCGGAACGCGTACGTCGTCGAAAAAGACCTGATTGAGTTCGTGATCGCCGGCCAGGGTGTGGATCGGTTCCACCGTGATTCCAGCCCCCCCCATGTCGAGCAGCAGAAAGCTGATCCCCGCCTGCGGCTTGCCCTCGGTCGAGGTGCGAACGAGTGCGAACATGCGGTTCGCGAAATGGGCGTGGGTCGTCCATATCTTCGATCCGTTGAGAATATAGTCGTCCCCGTCGCGCACTGCACGGAGTTGCAGCGCGGCAAGATCGGACCCCGCGCCAGGCTCGGAAAATCCCTGGCACCAATAGTCCTCGCCCGACAGGATACGGGGCAGATAATAAGCACGCTGCTCAGGCGTGCCATAATGCATGATGACGGGCGCCACCATCTTCAACCCCATCGGCGCAAGATTCGGAGCGCCCGCACGCGCGCACTCGGCGGCAAAAACATAGCGCTGCATTTCGTTCCAGCCGGGACCACCGAACTCCGCGGGCCAATCGGGCGCCGCCCAGCCGCGCTGGTTGAGGACGCGCTGCCACGGCAGCGAGACATCGGGATCGATGAATACGCTCGTCGCGTTTGCTGCGGCTCCGCGCAGTTCGCTTGTCAGGTTCGCTTCAAGGAAAGCTCTCACTTCGTTGCGAAACGAGATCAATTCGGTTGGAAGAGGCAGGTCCATCGGCGCGATTGTACACGCGTGGTCCGATGGATAAAGCTGGCGGATTCGTCAGGCTGATCGAGCCCCGACAAATCCGAGCCCAGCAGCGAGTTGGATTGATTGAGCACGCCCCGTAGCCCCCAGCTTCGCAGCCGCGTTTCGGAGATGAAATCGGACCGTTGATACCGACAGGGACAATATAATTCCAATCTCGCTATCGGTCTTGCCGGCGGCGGCCCAACGCAAGCATTGCACTTCTCGCCGTGTCAGATGCTGGGAGATGGAATGATCATCGGTTTTGCCACGGGCTTCGTTGTGGGTAGCAACAAATCTGAGCGCAAGATTGTACAAGCGACCCGCTTGAACTGCAAACATCTCTTCCACCCCGACGGGCCCCCGGGAGCACCAAACGACCGCCCCTACAAGGCCGCGCGGCAGGTGGACAGGCGCAATTAACGCTTCGCCGAGATAAGAACTTTCCTTTGCCTGACTGCAGTCGATTGTATCGAGGACTGCGGTAGGCCGCCAGCTTTGGAGGCGTCCGTTCTTATAGTAAAAGGGTTCAGCGAACAAACGCGCCGCGGTTAGAAACGGGACGTGCAATGCCAGCTTGCGGTCACGCCAATAAACGTGGCTCGGATCCACCCATCGGAAATAGGTCTCTGCATAGGGCCGGCCCCTTTCATCACCCATTGGCTCCGGATCTCCAAGATCGGCCTGCGCGGCAATATATGGCATGCCGATCTCTTCTCCAGCGGCCTGCACTGCCTCAACAAGACTGGGGAGGTCCGACCAGCATTGCGCTCTTGTATCCATCCATGCTTCTCCCCCGCCCATCCTGCCACAGATGGCAGCTTGTCGGCGACCACACAATTCTGTCCTCTGTCGCTGTCCGGCTTCGCGCGACGCTCGCACAAAGACGAGCCCTGCGACAAGCCGTTTGAGGGAGGATGGACGATGAAGGCAATGCGCATTTTGCTGCTTGCGGGAACCGCTGCGTGCCTGGTCGGGACGATGCCGGCATTTGCGGCGGAAGCCGAAGCCGATCCGGCGGCCGAGGCGGGCGACATCATCGTCACCGCGCAGCGCCGCGCCGAATCGATCAACGACGTCGGCATGGCGATTCAGGCGGTCGACGGCGAAATGCTCGAAAATCTGCGCGTCACCGACGTGCGCGACCTCACCGCCGTGGCGCCCAGCTTCACCGTGTCGCAAAGCTATCAGGGGGTTCCGACCTACACATTGCGCGGGATCGGCTTCAACACGATCAACCTGTCATCGACTTCGACCGTCGGCACCTATGTCGACGAGGTCGCTTACGCCTATCCGATCATGAATACGGGGCCGATCATGGACCTCGAGCGCGTCGAGGTGCTCAAGGGGCCGCAGGGCACGCTGTATGGCCGCAACACCACCGCAGGCCTGATCAACTTCATCACCGCCAGGCCGACCGATACGTTCGAGGGTGGCGTCAGCGTCGATCTGGGCAATTATCAGACCTATAATTTCGCGGGGCATATCTCGGGTCCGCTGGGCGAAGGCATCGCCGCGCGTATCGCCTTCCGCAGCGAGAACAGCGACAAGGGCTGGCAGGTCAGCAATACGCGCGGCGAACGGCAAGGCGAGGTCGACAAGCTGGGTATCCGCGGCTCGCTGGCGATCGACCCCGCGGCCGGTACGCATTTCGATCTGTCGGTAACCTGGTGGCAGAACAAATCCGACACCGTCGTCGGGCAGGGGATCGGCTTCACGCCCGCGACCAATCCGGTCACCGGGACGAGCAATTCGCGTTTCTTCAATGCGGCGGGGCTTGCGACCTATCTGGCGAACAATTTCCCGACCAGGGCGAGTCGGGCCGACTGGGCGCCCCAGGCTCAGCGCTCGGCCGATATCGGCACCGGCCTGGGCCTCGACGGCCCGCTCGCCGAGGACAACCGTTTCTGGGGCCTCAAGCTGCGCTGGGATCAGGATATCAGCGATGGCGTGAAGCTGGTTTCGCTGACGAGCTACAACGACTTCAAGCGCAACGCGCTGTCCGACTGGAGCGGCGCGCCGTTTGAAATCCTGCTCCAGAACACCGTCGGCCGGATCAAGAGCTTCGCGCAGGATTTCCATGTCGAGGGCGAGAGCGGGCCGGCGACCTGGCTGGTCGGTGCCTATTATGCGAATGACCGGATCATCGATTCGAACCGCACGATGCTGGGACAGAACGCCAATGTCGGGCTGATCCGTGCGGCGGGGGCGCCACTGCTCGCAAGCCCGATCTTCAATTCGAACGGCTACACGCTGGCCGAACTTGGCCAGGCCTTCCGCACCTATGAGGATTTCGGCCATATCCGGACGAAGACTTGGAGCATATTTGCCAATGCCGACTGGGAGCTCGGCGACCAGTTCAAGCTGTCGGGCGGCATCCGCTACACCGAGGACAAGCAGCACTACAATGGCTGCTCGCGCGACTTCAACGGCAATATGCTGCCGAACGTCAACGTCGTGAACCGTGCGCTCTACCTGCAGACCTATGGCGTGCTCGCGCCGCAGATTGCGCAGGGACAGTGCAACACTTTCGATCCGGTGACGGGGACTTTCGGCGAGGTGCGCTCGACGCTCGACGAGAACAACGTCGCATGGCGCGTCGCGCTCGACTGGTCGCCCGATACCGACACGCTTGTCTATGCATCGGTGTCGCGCGGCTACAAGTCGGGGACGACACCGATCAACGCCGCGAACCTCGCACGGCAGAACGCGCCGGTCACGCAGGAAAAGCTGACCGCCTATGAGGTCGGGCTGAAGGCGACGCTCGCCGATCGTGCGGTGCAGGCCAATCTGTCGGCCTTCTACTATGATTATGCCGACAAGCAGATCAGCACCTATTTTGCCGATCCGATCTACACCGCGCTGTCGCGGCTCGACAATGTGCCGAAGTCGAAGGCCTATGGCGTCGAGGGCGAGCTGACCGTGCGGCCGGCGACCGGGCTGACCCTGTCGGCAAATGCGCTGTGGCTGAAGACGCGGATCGACAATTACAACGGCACTAATGCAGCGGGTCAGCCGCAGAATTTCGATGGCGCCGAATTCATCTACAGCCCCGAATTCCAGGGCAGCCTGACGCTCGCTTATGACACGCCGGTCAGCGACGGGCTGAACCTGACGGGTGCCCTCAGCGCACGCTATCAGAGCAAGTCGAACACCATCTTTGAGGATCTCGATCTCTACAAGATGAAGGCCTATGGCCCGGTCAATGCCAGCCTTGGGCTCAAGAGCGCGAGCGGCTGGTCGGTATCGCTCTGGGCGAAGAATCTCTTCGACAAATATTACTGGTCGGCGGTCGCGAGCAACGCGAACGTCGTCGTCCGCTTCCCCAACCCGCCGCGGACCTATGGTCTGACGCTGGGTTTCGATTTCTAACATCTTTCTCGGCACCGTCTATTGGGGAATGGGCAGTGTCGCTTCCACCTGGGTGGAAAAATGGGAGTGCAAGCAAGGCATGCAGGACAATTATCTGGGCACGATAATCGACTTTTCCTCTCCAGTCGGCGAAGCGGCCTTGCTTGCCCCTGACAGCGTCCAATGGCGCGTCTACAAGAATCCGGTCGCGCTCGGCATCGGTGGCATTGCGGCGGTGCTGCTGGAATTCGCCGAGCCGCGCATCCGTTCGGGCGTCTGGGATCATTCGACCTACAAGGTCGATCCGATCGGCCGCTCGCGCCGCACCGGGCTCGTCGCGATGCTAGCGGGCTACGGTCCGGCGAGCGTGGCGGAGGTGGGTATCGGTAAGGTCAACCGGATGCACGGACACGTAAAGGGCGCCACGCCGGCGGGCGAGAAATATCGCGCGATGGACCCGGTGCTGCTCGACTGGGTCGCGGCGACCGCCTCATACGGCTTCCTGATGGCCTATGACCGTTTCGTCCATCCGCTGAGCGATGCCGACAAGGACCGGTTCATGCGGGACAGCGATGCCATCGGGCGCGAATTCGGCGCACGTCACACTCCGTCGAGTATCGAAGATTTCATGGATATGATGACGGCACTCCAACCACGCTTCGAATCGCATCCTATCATCTTCGAATTTCTGGATATTATCCAGTCAGGCCGTGGCGCGCCGGGCGTCCCGCGCCTCTTACATCGCGCGATCGCGCGAGCGTCAGTATCGCTACTTCCTGATTCGGTGCGCCGTCGCCTCGATCTTGGCGCGCGCTTTGATCTCACTAGTCTCGACCGAATAATGCTTCGATTTGCAGGGCGCTTGGCGGACCGGCGCATGGATCGCAACGCCGCACCCAGTTGCGCCAGTGTGCGCATGGGACTGCCCCCCGATTTCCTCTATCGTCCCCAGTCGGAACAAAGAGACTTGTTGAAGCGAGGATTTGCTGGTCCTTCGAGAGTGGAAAAGGCCAAGCCATCGGCGGACGCCGCATAACGGGTAAGCGGATGGCCCCAAGACACGACGGAGGACTGATTCAGGCCATCCTGATCAAGCGCCATCGCTTCGTCGTTAACAGTAACGTGCCCCCTCGCCTTCTCAATCCAATGATTTCTGCTGCAGGCGGTTGAGAGAGGTATCTCTCAGCGCAATCCCAGGCATTGGCAGCTACCGGTTCGCTCAGTGCAAAAAATATAACGATGTCAATTGGCACATCTGTCAGGTGTGGCACGAAAGCCGCGGGTCATTAGCAGATTGCGCAAGGTCGGAACAAGGAATTGGTTGGGCGCAATAGTGCCATTATAGTGTTGATCAACACAAAAATAAGTGGAGAGGGAGAGAAAGATGCGAAACCAGAACGCTCGTTCTGTACGCTCGCTGCGCTGTGGCGCCGCCGGGCTGGCATTGACAATCGCGACACTAGCGACACCTGCAGCGGCGCAAACAGCCGACGACGGCACCGAGACCGACGAGGGCACGATCATCGTCACCGCGACGCGGCGCAGCGAGGCGCTGTCCGACGTGCCGATCGCGGTTTCCGCCGTCACCGGCGACACGCTCGAAAAGACCGGCGCGACTGACGTGCGCGCACTGGGACAGGTCGCGCCGTCACTGCTCGTTTCAGGGGCGACGAGCGAGGTCAATTTCACCGCGCGCATCCGCGGCATCGGCACCGTCGGCGAGAACCCCGGCCTCGAAAGCTCGGTCGGCCTGTTCATCGACGGTGTCTATCGCAGCCGCACCGGCGTCGGCCTGTCCGAGCTCGGCGATATCGAGCGCGTCGAGGTGCTGCGCGGCCCCCAGGGCACGCTGTTCGGACGCAACTCGACCGCCGGCCTGATTAACATCGTCACCAAGGGCCCCGAACTAGGCCGCTTAGCCGGCAAGGGATCGGTGTCCTACGGCAATTACGACTATTGGCGCGTCGACGGCATGGTCAACGCGCCGCTGGGCGACAAGGCGGCGCTGCGCGTCGACGGCGTCTGGCAAAAGCGCGACGGCTTCATCGAGAATGTGACGCCGGGCGAACCCGATGTGAACGACCGCGACCGCTGGCTGGTGAAGGGACAATTGCTGCTCGAACCCGCCGAGAATATCACGCTGCGCCTGATTGCCGACTATAGCGAGCGGAACGAGAATTGCTGCGGCGGCGTCCTGCTGAATCCGGTGCGCAACCTGACGCGCGGTGCCGACGGCTTCCCCGTCGCCTCGCCGAACACGCTGCTGCCGCTGCTGCAGTTGCTCGGCGCGAACCATCAGGTCGCACCCGCCGACACAAGCTTCGTGCGGCGACAGGCGGCGACGCCGGGCGTCTCCTATCGATCGGACACGAAGGACTGGGGCGTGTCGGCCGAGCTCAACTGGGACTTCGGCGGCGCGACGCTGACTTCGATCACCGCCTATCGCGATTACAAGAATGCGCAGGGTCAGGATGCCGACTTCAGTGCGCTCGATATCTTGCGCCGGACCGATCTCGACCGCCGCTTCCGCCTGTTCACGCAGGAACTGCGGCTGCAGGGCGACGCGTTCGACGGCCGCCTCGACTGGCTGGTCGGCGGCTATTTCGCGAACGAGAAGCTCGATGTCGACGACGACATCAAATATGGCGCCGATTACCAGCGCTTCGCCAACTGCCTCGCCGCCGCGACGCTCGCGCCGACGCTGCTCAACCCGGCGTCGGCGACCTGTTCGAACCTGCCCGCCGCGTCTTTCCCCGGCTTCCAGGGGATCGCCGCGCTGCTCGGCGCCGCGCCGCTGAACGGCACCGGCAACAACGGGTCGACCTTCGCGCAGCGCAGCACCAACTATGCACTGTTCACGCACAACAGCTTCGATATCGTCGAGGATGTGCTGACGCTGACGGTCGGCGCGCGCTACACGCACGAGAAGAAGACGCTGGCGGGCGACGCCAATTTCACCAACACTTTGTGCCCGGCGATCGTCAATTCGTCGCTGCAGGCGCTCGCGAGCCTTGCCTGCGTGATTAACGGCACCGCGCCCGATATCGTCAAGGGCACGCCGGGGACGAAGTTCAGCGAAGGCCAGTGGACCGGCACCGCGGTGCTGAGTTGGAAGCCGACGCCGGAGCTGTTGGTCTATGCCTCGGCATCGAAGGGCTACAAGGCGGGAGGTTTCAACCTTGACTATTCGGCGCTCGACCGCCCGTGCAGCACGACCGCCGGCTCGGCGGCGCAGAATGCCGCCTGTGTCACCGCGCTCGCGCGTCCGGCGAACACGCCGGGCAACGGCCGCCCCGAGCCGAGCGACCTGCAATTCGCGAGCGAAAAGGTCGATGCCTATGAACTGGGGGTCAAATGGGACGGCCCCGGCGTCGATATCAACGTCGCTGCCTTCTGGCAGGAATATGGCAATTACCAGCTAAACACCTTCAACGGCGTCAATTTCGAGGTCACGAACATCCAGGCGTGCAAGGAGGACCTCGGCACCGGCCCGATCGACAATAATGCCGCGACGGGCGCCTGCGGATCCGACCGGCTGAAACCCGGCGTCGTCGCGAAGGGGATCGAGATCGAGACCTTCCTGCGCCCCGCCCCGCACGTCGCGGTCAACATGGGCCTGACCTATGTCGACACCCTCTATCGCCGCAACCTCGTCGGCACCGAGGGTCGGCCGCTGTCGCCGGTGCTGTTCCAGCTTCCCGGCCGCGGCGTGTCGAATGCCGCCAAATATGTCGCGACCGCGGGGATCAGCTGGACGCCGCCGATCGGGTCGTCGGGGATGAGCGCGCTCTTCTATCTCGACACGCGCCTGCAGAGCGACACCAACACCGGCTCGAACCTCGACATCGAAAAGGTGCAGGACGGCTTTGCGGTGTTCAACGGGCGCGTCGGCCTGTTCGGCCCCGACCGCCGCTGGGGCATCGAGCTGTGGGGGCAGAATCTGTTCAACAAGCAATATTACCAGATCGGCGCCGACATGCCGCTGCAGGGATCGAACAGCTTCCGCTCGGTCGCGGCGCCGGCGGCGCTTGGTTTCCCGGCGACCGCGAACAAGCTGTTCGTCGGCTTCCCCGGCGAGCCGCGCACCTATGGGGTGACGATCCGCGGCCAGTTCTAGGTAAATCGAAACTCGGCCTCCCGCCTTCATGAAGGCGGGAGGCCGAGGCGAATGTTCCGGTCTGAATTCAGTCTTTGTTTACCTTCTTCAGCCACGGCAGAAGCAAGGTTTCAACCTCATCAGCTCTTTCCGCCTGCGTCCAATGCCCACAACCTTCAAGCATATGAAACTCCAGGTCAGGCACATGAGCCTGCATGGCCGCGAGCGGATCCCCGGAAGCCAATTGATAGGCCGGATCTTTGAGGCCGCCAATGAACAGTGTCGGTCGGCGAATTACGGGGTCGAATTGACCGGCCCATTCAAAGTCGGCGCCGTAATTCCGATAGCGGTTTAGCGCACCGGCAAAGCCCGTTCTTGCGAAAGTCCGAGCGGCAAACTCGAAATAACCCGGCTCCAACCACGGCGGAACCCGATCGGGAAAACTGATTCCTTCGAGCAAAAGAGCGTCGGCAGCTTTTCGAAGGGGCCAGTCGCCCGTCGCCGCATCGCCCGATATACTGTGGTAGAATGCCTTGAGGAAGCGCGCCGGATCCCGTTCGAGTTCGCTTTCAGCCTTCCCCGGCATCTGGAAATAGGCTTGATAGAAAAAGCGATTCTTGCGGGTAAAACGCTGCGTGAACATTTCGTCATACGGAGCCGCCTCCCTCCCGAGCCAAGGAACCGAGAGCGCCGCTATGCTGTGAAACCGATCACGCCGCGCCATGATCGCGTTCCAGGTGATCGCTGCGCCCCAATCATGGCCGACGAGCGATACGGGCCGGCCTGGCGAGAGGGCATCCGCGACAGCAATGAGATCGTCAACAATGCACGGCAGGCGATAGTCGGCCACCGACGAAGGCTTCCCGCTATCGCCATAGCCTCGCACATCGATCGCACAAGCAGTAAAGCCCTGCCGGGACACTGCATCCGCGAGGCGGTTCCACGACTGGCGAAGCTCGGGAAAGCCATGAACGAAAAGCACCAGCGGCCCCTCGCCTCTCACATCGGCAGCGATCATCACGCCTTGGTCACCAGCAATCTGGAGCGATTTCAAGCTTTGTGCCCTTCGCCGCGGTCCGCATGATCATGATAATCGTCGCGGCTTTCGATCTACAACAAATGCCCCGCCATAGAGGCGGGGCAGTTAATTGATATCCGCCAATCGGAGTAATGAGAGGAGCGGCGGACATCTTAAGAAAAGCAGAGAAATATCGCAGGCTCAAGCTGGCGCAAGTGGCAGGATGAGGCGACGCATTGCGCCGACAGAGCCAGACATGGTTTTCGGTAAAAGTCTAAAAACCAGCGATATTCGCCGTTCCATTCTGCACTTAGAATTTCAGGTATCCAGAATCGCGATGCATTTGCCGACGCTGCTCCAGAGCAGCCAGGATTTGATCATGTTGCTTCCGATCCAATGGATATCGCCACATAATGATCATGGCCACCAAGGCAAGCGCGAGCATCGCCGGTCCGTACAGCAAGGCAAGCTTCACCGCCATCGCATGGTCCACATCAATCGCTGAGACGCCGCGCGGGAAACGGATGATGTCCAGGACAATGCCTGCTATTACACCTCCAAATCCCAGCGCAGCCTTGCGGGTGAATGCGCTTGCACCATAAATAAGCCCCTCGACCCGTTCTCCAAAACGCCCTTCATAAGCATCGGCGAGATCAGCGAGAATTGCGCCCGGAAGCACCAATGCCGCGCCTCCACAAAGCCCGGCAAGGAACAGAAATCCGAAAAGACTGGCCGTCAGACGGGCCTTGTCCTCGGTCGCAATCCATCCTGTCTCGGCGAGGCAGATGGGCAGAGTCGCGACGGCAACCGACGCAATCACGCTCGCAACGAGCAGCGGCTTTTTGTCCCACTTGCGCGACAAGGGTTGCACGACCATGCTTCCAACCAGAACTCCGATCGTCATGGCAGATAACACCCATTGGATGCCTTGGGGCGGCAAGCACCAATAATATGTCATGAGATGGATGGCGAGCGCAGCCTGTACGCCGCTCAAGACGTAAGATAGCAAATTGGCGACGAAAAAGATCGCGAACGCAGGAATATGGAAGGCATTTGCAATACTTGCAATAAAAGGATGTTGATTTCCGTTGAGAAGTGACCCGGGGAGCCTCCAAATTTCCATTGTGGATTGACCCATGTTGAACTCACCCCTGGCGTTGAAGAGCGAGGGGTCATGGAGTGCTAGACATGGCTTTATTGAGCGTTATCCGGCGGTGGCATTTTCGCGATCAATTATCGATCCGCGAGATTGCCCGGCGGTCCGGACTATCCCGGAATACGATCCGTAAATATCTGCGCTCTGGCGCGGCCGAACCG